>NZ_FMTT01000012.1 GCF_900100345.1 Paenibacillus tianmuensis
CAGATTGTGGCTCGACAAGCTCTGCGGCGCAAAGTTCAATACTTCCGTCAGATCTGCATACAGCCCGTTCGGGTCTGTCGCCCTCACCGTAAACGAATCGTTCGTCCGCGTCGGATTTCCGCTCAAATGCACCAAACTACCGCTCACAATGCTCACCGAGAACCCTTGTGGTTGCCTCACGATCGAATATGTTAACGGATCCGCATCCGAGAAGTACATCCCCGCATCCGCATCGTTGTTCACAAACCTCTGCCCCGTCGGATCCCACGTTGTATAGATCATACCACCACTGGGCAATGCCAAAGGAGGGCCGGACAAACCACTTAATTTAATTTTATTTAGTTGATAGGAAATATTCGGGTTGTAAACGGGATAATGATACTTTTCCAAGCTGTCATATACCGACTCTTCCTTTACTACTCTCTTTTCATTCCCAGTGAGTTCGATAGAGCCTGCATTTACATACGGAGCAAACTGAGGGTATAAAACCATGGTGGCTTGCAATATTCTTAAAAGCTTCTGGTAATGATTTTCTCGAGTCAACATGCTCACCTTGTTTCTTTTATTTTTTGAAATGAAATACGTATAATCCATTCAATACAAAAAATCTAGTAATTTTCTCCTGTATATATCGACAAAATAATACTATTTTATTAGGCTTTCGCACTATAACAATTTACTATTTCATATCAAAACGCCCTTCTCTTTTCACCGTCCTCCCCTCCCAAGGTATGATATAATAACCCTACCATATCACTGTAAGCAAAAAAGGAGGCGCGGCCCCTTGGCTATCAAAAGTGAAACGGAGCTGTATGCCCCCGTCAAAGCCTACTTAGAGCAGCTTGGTTACACCGTGCGCGGCGAGGTGCGTCATTGCGATCTGGTCGCCATTCGGGGAGAGGAGCCTCCGGTCATCGTCGAATTGAAAAAAAGCTTCTCGGTCCCGCTCCTACTGCAAGCGATCGACCGTCTGCGGATCAGCCGTTTCGTATACGTCGCTTTCGAGCGGCCGGCCAAAGGACGCGCGCCGCACGGGGCCAGCTGGCCGGAGCTCCGCAGACTGTGCGGCATGCTCGGCCTCGGCATGATCGTCGTGCAGTTTTATAAAACGCGCAAGCCGCGCGTCGAGGTCGAATGTCATCCGCCGGACGGGTCCGGGCTGGCGATGCCGCTCAAAATGCCCAGACATAACAAATATGCGGCCGGTAAGCTGATGCAGGAATTTCAGGAACGCCGGGCCGATTATAACGTCGGCGGCAGCACCAAGCGAAAACTCGTCACCGCTTACCGCGAAAAGTCGCTTCATCTCGCGGCGCTGCTGCACACCCATGGCCCCATGAGCCCCAAACAGTTGCGCGACCTGACAGGCAATGCCCAAGCCGCAGGCATGCTCCAGAAAAACGTATACCTGTGGTTCGAACGCGTAGCCCGCGGCGTATACAAACTCACTCCGCAGGGGGAAGCGGCGCTGCAAACTTTTGCCCACGTCGTAGAGGCTTACTTCCCGGCAGCGGATGCTGACGAAGCACCCCAAGTCCCTGTCCTGCAAAATGCATAAATCGTTTGGGCAGCGGGTATGTATAGAGTGATAGACTACCGTGCAGAAAGGACGTGCGCCATGAAACCGTTCGTTCGGGCTCTCTTCGCGTTATGTCTTGCTATGCTGGCGTCGACATTGTCACTTTTCACCCCTGCCCTATCGCCCGCGCAAGCCGCTTCTTCCATTCGCATCCCCGTGCTCAACTACCACAGCATTACCATCGGTCCCGGCAACCACCGGGCGACCATCGCCCCGGACAAATTCGAAGCGCAGATGCGCTACTTGGCCGACGAAGGCTACACGACGCTCACGCTTCAGCAATTCACCGATATCCTCGAAGGCAAAGAAAAACCGCCGAAAAAACCGATCCTGCTCACGTTTGACGACGGCTATGCAGACAACTACGAGCACGCTTATCCACTGCTCAAAAAGTTGAAATTTCATGCTACATTATTTATGGTCCCGGGGTTTGTAGGCGACGGTTATTATTTGGATTGGGAGCAGGTCAAAACGATGAAAGAGGCCGGTTGGGACATTCAGCCGCACAGTATGAGCCACCCGTATTTACCGAAGCTGAATGCCAAGAAGCAAGCGTATGAAATGACTGAATCCAGGCGGTTGATCGAGGAACAGCTCGGAACGACGGCCGATATTTTTAGTTATCCGTATGGCGAGTCCAACCGGATAACCTTGAATATTTTAAAAGAGAATAAATTTCGGTATGCGTTCACCATCGATCAGGGATGGGCTTCGTCCGATCAGGACCCGCTCAAGTTAAAACGTCTGTTCGTTAACGGAGAAGCATCGATGAAAGCCTGGAAGCAACTGCTGGTGCCGTCCAAATCTTGACTTCCCCTTCCATGAACGGGAAGCAAACGTAAGGGACCGAAGCGATCCCCCTAAATGGAAACGGCTTGGGTCCCTTTACTTATCCGGCGTGACTTAAACGAAGACCGCGGTATTCGCTTTCCTCTTCAAAAGCTCTTTATGAATCCAAATCGCCGCCTGCGAGCCCTCGCCCATCGCGATCGTGACCTGCTCTGAGTGTACTCCGATATCCCCCGCCGCCCAGACGCCGGGAACGTTCGTCATCTTGGTGCGCGGATCGGTGACGATATGACGGTTCTCCAGCCGTTCGATACCGAGCGCCGCCGTCCATCCGGCGTGCACTTCGTTGCCGCCAAAAGCGATAAAGCCGCGCTCCCCCTTGATCGTCCGACCATCCGACAATCGTACGCCGTCGAACCGGGCATCCGGCCCTCCGATCACCTCAGCGATTTCCGCTTCAACTTGCGTTATGCCCGCTTCCATAAGCTTGTCCGCATACTCGCTGCCCACCGCTTCCCGTTCGTGATTAACGTAAGTAATCCGGTCGGTCCAATAGCGCAGAGCATGCGCCATTCCCGCTCCCGTATCGCCCGATCCCATCACTACAGTCAGCTTCCCGGAGACCTCGTAGCCGTCGCAGTCGGGACACACGTAAATACTGACACCGAGCCGTTCTTCCAGCCCGGGCAGTGGCGGGAAGCGATCCAGTACGCCGGTTGCCGCAAGCAGCGTCTCGGTGTGGACGGCTCCGCCCCCATCGGCAAGAGCGATCCGAAATCCGCTACCGTTCCTTGCCGCCGCCACAGCCTCATCGCGGCGAAATTCCACCCCGAGCTGCTCGGCATGCTGCCGTCCGAGATGGCGAAGCTCTTGGCCGGAGACTCCATCGGGCCAACCGAGCACATTGTGGTAGCTGCGGCACAGCGTTGAGCGCCCTCGCCCTTTGTCGATCACCAGCACGCGATGCCGGTACCTTCCAAGCTGGATGGCCGCCTGCAGGCCAGCGATCCCCCCTCCGACGACGATGCAATCGTACATGATCTACGCCCCTTTGCTATTCGTTACCGTTAGCATCCCCCCGCTGTCCCAGATTCCATTCCATCCGTTTCCTAAGGAGTACGAAAAAAGCTTCCTCATCAATCAAGTATCGGGAAATGGCCCGATGGCTTCGAATACAGCCCACGTTGAAGCAGGAACTTCAAGCTTCGTCAAGTGATCCGGGCAATCCTCCGTTGTAGCCGTGCCAATATAGTGATCAAGCTCCCCTTTCTCCTCCATTCGGCCTTCGGAAAAGTTCACCGATGCGCTAAGCAATCCCCGCGGCTCGACATTCGAAAGTGCTTTAAATGCATCAATCGTTGCCCCATCCAAACTTTCCCACATCTCAGCAATTGCCGGATTAACCCCGTGGAAAATGATCGGAACCCTTTTCTTAAAACCCACAATGCGGAATGCTTCTTTTTCTTCCAAACGATAGTTCATTTCGTTGCCTCCCTTAATGGATAACTGGAAGGTCATTCGCGGATAAGCTTTAAGTGAACGGCCATGATTTCTGGCTTCGGACGGCGTGACGCTATGCAGATGGTGAAAAGCCCGAGAGGTTATATACAATAGCAGGAGTGAAATGCATCCATCCGACATTTGGTGCACGATAATGCAGGGTTTATGCTGATTTTACTTCATTCGCTTGGAGACTTGTAAAAATAGAAAACACCGCTTCGGTTTGGTATAGTGATTGAGCAACCCATACCATACAGAAGAGGTGTCCTCTGTTCTATCCGTGAATATCTACATCTGGTACATGCAGTCGAATGTTTTGAATCACTCTTAGAATTGTGTGTTCTTCGTTGTACGCTGGAATTATAACAAGAACTTTCATTCTGTTTTCCTTTCATTCCTGTTTCGCATCAAACAGTATATTTGATAACCCGTTGTACTGGCCAAGACAATGAATAGGGGCATAAGCGAAAAATTATATCGATATTCAGGTACGAAAGCTAAGCGGATCAATGACATTATAATAATCACAGCTGCAAGCATTGTTTTTTGTTCTTTCAATCGAAGGAACGAAATCAGGATCGCTGCTGCTCCAAACCAGACAATAGCATCATGTAACATATTTGACGACAGAATAACTTGGTATAACGGTGCATGGCCCCCTCCATGATACATGTTGGAATACAGATATTCCAACTTTCCAAATGTATACCACCATAGGAAAAGGCGCGGATAATGGGTAAAACCGAAAATTAGCCGTTCCTTTGTAAATTCCATATCGGTTTTTCCATTACGATCGACCATGTTATCTTCGTAATTGTTATATGGGAATGATCCAGCCATAAGTGGATTTGTTTGAGTAGCGAGCGGAATGAATTCATGCAACGTTACGGCATTGCGAATCCACCAAGGTGAAAGTACCAACACAATTCCGAGCAAACTCCATAATAACATTATCCAGACTCGTCGATCTCGTTGCTGCCACCACCTTAATGCATAGAGTACGAAAATAACGGGTAAAAACTCGGGGCGTACCAATACAGTAAGACCCATTAAAATACCTGAAATAAGTGAATGACGCCGAGAAGATGAATCCATTGCGTAAAGCTGCCAAAGTAAATATCCCATAAGAAAGAAAGTGCCAAGAACTTCAGTTAAAACTGCACCGTTTGCCCATACGAAAGGTGGATAAATCGCAGTAACAAATACCGCTAGAAGAGCTACTATCCCGTTTTTTGCCAGCTTTCGTGTTAAGCCATAAATCATTACAAGCGTACACATACTCAGCAATATTTGAACATATCGAGTCAAAACAAGAGGATCCCAATTAAATTTTTCAGCTATGATGTAATTTATGGCGACAAAAAGCGGATAACCTGGCGTAACATATGCGTTTGGGGTTGTACTGTTATAACCATAAAATCCTTTTTCGATTAATTGTTGGGCCATCTTAGAATAATTCACTGCATCTGGTGACATTTCATGTGAAACACTTTGAACAAATTTAACGCGAAGATACAAAGCAATAATTAAAATAAGAGCAAAACACGCCCAATGAATGATCCGTTTATAACTTATGAAATTTTTATCCTGTCTCATTGAATCCTCCATTTTGGCTTCTTTTTACAATAAATAACTCAAACTTCGCAGAGAAGAATTGGCCATGAACCCTTGATAAATAAAGCTGCATCAGAATAAAGATCTATTCCTTGCAAAAATAGAAAACACCGCTTCGGTTTGGTATAGTGATTGTGCCGAGCAACCCATACCTGACTTTAAGCGTCGAGGAAGAGACTGTCAAGAAAAAAGTGTAATCTTTGAAATGCGAATCTAGCAAACGGTGCCGCGGCTTGACCCGGAGCCTCTGGCGGGTCCGATGCTCCCGCGGACTTGTATCTCCAAGTCCCCGTACTCCGTATGGACCGTTTTCTTCCGGTACCCATTGCGGCTGTTCGTCGTCTGCTTGTCCTGCTCATAGCGTAGTATGTCCAACTTTTCTCAATTTCAAAGGTTCTACCTTTTATTTTACTCGTTAGTCATACGACGATTGTATTTTCCAGATACATTCTGCTTGCGTGGCAGCATCGGCAAAGCACCGATCAGCGCACACTTGACGGTTTGTTTTACAGGCACCCGCTCCAAGCAAAATGACGATTGAAACTGCCACAATTCATACCTTTTTTCGCAACATACTAGTTACCTTATCAATGTATTGTTCCCCGGTAAAATAAAACCGGGCCTCTCTCTCTTCTCCCGCTGTCATCCAGTATAATTACGAAATGTTACGGCATGTTAGCCGGACAATTATGGAACGCTTAAATGATTCTTAATAAAAATTAAGCAAACCGCCTAATAAAAAAAACCGGTTAACGGCCTTTTTGCGGTTCTTGTGAGGAAACTTGACATAGAGGAAGTCTGGTTTCAAATGCGGTTTCTCTCCGGTCACTGCGTACGGATATGCGTCCTCCGTGAAGTTCGATAATACTTTTGGTGATGGCCAGTCCCAATCCGGTTCCACCGTTTTGCGAAGACCGGGATTTGTCCGCGCGGTAAAACCGTTCGAATACATAAGGTAAGTCCCTTTCCGGAATGGCTTCCCCGTAATTGATGATTTCTACGACAGCCTCGCCGCCCGTACTGCCGATCCGAATATCGATGTATTTGCCGCTGCTGCCGTAGCGGATTGCATTGGAAATCACGTTCTCGTAAGCGCGCATCAATTGGTGGCCGTCGGCTTCCACATAGATGCTGTCATCTCTAGCGGCCAACCGGCACGACATACCAGCTTTTTTTAATTGGGGGTTAAATTCCTCCGTCAATTGTTTCAGGAAGCCGATGATGTTCACTTTTTTCATATGAAGCTTGATGCCTTCGTCGCTCAGTGACGTATATTCGAAAAGGTGATCGATCAGCTTTTTTAAATTTTTCGTTTTTTCATAGGCGATTTTTGTATAATACCGAAGTTCCACCTCGTCTTTATAGCGGTCCGTCTCAATTAGCTCCAAATACCCGAGAACCGAGGTGAGCGGAGTGCGCAGATCGTGCGATACCCCGGTGATCAATTCATTTTTGGTTCTTTCGGCCTTTCGTTCTTCTTCAATCGATTTTCGCAGTTTCTTCGTCATCCGGTTGAAATGATCGGCCAAAACTCCCAGCTCGTCCGAAGATTGGGTCGTGATCTCATACGACAAATTTCCTTGCGATATTTCCTGAAGCCCTCGTGTAATCTCCTCCAAATAATCGAACATTTTTCTGCTGAATAGGAAGAAATAAATCAGGAACATCAGAAAGCCGGCTGCAACCAGAACGGGCAGGGAGCCGATACGCTTGACGACCCAGTTGATCGGGATGGTGAACGGCTCCACATTTTCCAGCTTAAACCCCAATCGATAGCCTATAAATGCGGTAACGAACGCAGAGGCAATACTGAGCGCGAATACAGAAAGAAACTTCCAGCGCATGGTGTAGATGAAATTAAACTTCATAGCCAATCCCCGTCCAACGATAGTATTTGCCGCTTATTCGATAATATAACCGATTCCCCATACGGTTTTGATATACTGCGGTGAGCTCGGATCTTTTTCGAGTTTTTCCCGGATTTTGCGGATGTGGACCATAATTGTATTGTTCGATTCATAGTAAGGCTCATCCCATACGGATTCGTAAATTTGCTCCATGCTCAACACGCTGCCGCGGTTTTGGGCAAGTACCCGCAAAATGGCGAATTCGCGCGGCGTCAACCGGATTGGATTATGACCGAGAACCACTTTATGCGTTAACAAATTGATAACGAGGTCATCGATGACAATTTCATTCTCGTTTTTGGCGTGGTTCGCATTGAACTGCCTGAACCGGCGAAGCTGCGATTTAACCCGTGCGATCATTTCCAAGGGACTGAACGGTTTGACGACATAATCGTCGGCCCCGATGCTCAGGCCTGTAATTTTATCGATTTCCTGACCTTTCGCGGAAAGCATGATGATCGGCATTTGTTTTTCTTCCCGTATTTTCATGCAGGCTTCAATACCATCCATCCGCGGCATCATCACGTCCAGAATGATTAGATCGACGCTGTGCGTCTGCAAAAGCTCCAAAGCCTCGACGCCGTCGCCTGCAATTAATAAATTGTATCCTTCATTTTTCAAGTATATTTCCAGAAGATTCGTAATCTCCTTCTCGTCGTCAACCAAAAGAATGGTGCCTCTGAACATGGGTCATCCTCCTTGCTCTCAAAACCATGATCTAAAACAATATCATACATCAATTCTCAAGAGGAGGCGAATCCCCACGTTAGTGATTGCGACAGTCGGCGCCAAGGGGGTGATCATGGAAGATTTCTCGAAAAGCGTGTTTGAGGACGAACATAGTTGGAGATTTCGTTCGGAGTTGAAAGGAATGGACATTTCATAACAACAGATCAACGGGCTTAACGTATCCATCATTGGTTTAGCAATTGGAATGAGCCCGTCAAGGCCCTGAGCTTCCTCTTTTGATCAAGAGGAAGCTTTCATGCCGGTGCGGGAGCCGCTCCCCGAACCGGAACCTTGCACCGCTGGGGCATCACCTAAAGGAGGCTCTTCATCCGCGCGTCGGCTCAGCAGCCAGACCAGCCCGATTTGCAGCGCGGCCGTTGCCGCCAGCACCCAGGGAAGCACTTCGCTGCCTGCGGCGCTTGTAAGCCAGACAAGCAGGCCGATCGATACGACACGCCCCCCGTTCAAGAACGTCTCGCGCATCACGACCGACTCGACGCGAAGCTGGCCCTTGAGCGGCAGCACGCCGATCAGGCGGTAATAATACGAAGTAATCGTGTTGCCCTGCAGCGGCGCGCAGATGGAATAAATGATCATAAAAGCGATTACGGTGCCCAGCGTCAGTTTCCACAAAATGAACCCCGTGCCGATCACGAACCCTATGGTGGAGATGAACATAAAGGCCTTCGCCTTGGATTCGGTGCCGTAACGGGAAATGAACATCCCCGTGCCGATGCCGAGACTGGCGTACAGCACTCCCAAATAACCGACCAAATCCTCCCGGCCGACGATCTGAAAAAGCAAAATGTTCGGCAAAAACAGCATCAGTCCCTGAAACAGACCCATAACCGAAAAAGCGATTAGTGAATAGGTCCAATCCCGGTTTTTGCGCATCAGCAGGCCGACATATTTCAGATAATACGCTTTATGGTGAGAAGCTTTCATCGGGATCTTGAAGCTGCCGAGCGCCGCCAGCAAAAACATGAGGAACGAGATGCCGAAAACGATCGTGTAGCCCTGCAAGCCCTCGAATTGCCGAATGAGAAATCCGGCCAACGCCGGTCCGATCAGTCCTCCGAGCGTAAACGTGATCATATTGATCGCAAGAAAACGGATGCGGTTCCGGTCCGTCGTAACGTCATACATCAAGGTCAAATAACCTACCCAGTAAAACGAACTCGCGATGCCGTTCAGCACGGCAAAGAGCACATAATATTGAACCACCAGCTCCCCGGAGAAGACAACGGACAAATAAAACAGCGCAATCATCGCAATGCCCATCCGGTACGTAACCATGCGGTCCTTGCGCTTGATCATCCAGCCGCCAAGCGCGAATGCCAGCGGCGCCACCGCGTAGTTAATCGCATAGTATGCTCCGTTAATTTCAAGGCTGTGGGTCAGCCGCCACAAGTACAGCGTCAAAAAGACACCCGACATCGAAGCTCCGAACTGAAAGCAAAAATGAATAAAGAGTGAAGCGACCGCCTCGGCCGACAGCCTCTTTTCTTCCGGTACCGCCGTCTTCCGCGACTCCGCCCAATGCCTGACTGCTTCTCCGAGTCGTAACCCCATCCGAGCCTGGACCGCCTCTCCCGGCAAACAGGAGGCGCCCCTGCCCCTCCGTTCGCTCAACATCGATTTTACGACCATTGTATCAGCGGGGACAGCCGTTTGTGAAATCGCAAACAAGCGCGATTGCAAGCGTATCCGGTCATTTTTCGCCAGCAGCGGGAGAAGGCCTCGGTCAACCTCCCGTTATTAGCCGTTTCCCCGTGATATACCCAAAATCTTCACTCCACAAATTTCAGTCGCCATATTTATCAACAAACCCGCGCGCAGTTGGGTATTTTGTGAAAAAATCGATTACCCTCTCATTCGTTATCTCCGGCCTAAATATAGAAACGTTGGCATCTCTCAGTTTAAGGCCATAGCTATATATTTTTTCCTCCACGTCATCCAAAAGTGACAGGCACATACCATTCACAAGCTCCGTGTACTCGTTAATGAGATTTGACAGCTCCCCAGGAATTGCATATTCGAGAATTTCGCCTGTGCAATAATATTCTTTATCTTCGCTATGACGATATTCTATTTTTGCATACTCATTGTGATCTTTATCAAAAATATAATCTATCATATAAATCCTCAGCCCCCTTTGAATGTGCTCGATATTCGCCTTTATTCGCGTCAAATCCTTCACTCCGCTGTACCAACCGCCGGTTTAATCCAGCTGAATGCCAAATCGCTCCGTTATGCCTTGCTTTCCTTCCTGCGTGATTCGCACGGCCCGGCTTTGCTCCTCCCGGTGAAACCAATCCATCGCAAACATCCGCTCAGTCAGCCCTTGCCCAAGTGCGCCGGCCAAATGATGCTCGCGCTCCGTCCAATCGAGACAGCAGCGGGAGAAAGCCCGCCGCTTCTTGCGAAGCTGCGGCAAATCCAAGCCGAAATCCGCAAAAAATGTTTCGCCGGAAACCGTAACGTGAAGCTGCAGGCCGTCTTTCTGCAAATGCCCTGCCCTTAGCAGCGATTCCGTAATGCGTACCGCAGCTTCCCCTGCCAAATGGTCGTAGCACATCCGTGCGTGACGCAGCTTTTTCATTTGGTCCGATTGCCGTAACGAGACGACAGGCGCCGGCCCGGCAAACGAAAGCAGCTGCTCGATCATTTCCGCGTCGCTCGCCTGCGCAATCCGGTAATACCGGTGCCGGCCGTGCTTTTCTACCGTTACCGTCCCGATCTCCGCCATTTTAGCCAAATGAAAGCTGGCGGTTTGCGGCGTGATTCCTGCTGCGGCTGCCAAATTCCCGGCCGGATGGCAGCGGCCGTCCAACAGATGCAGCAGGATGGCCGCCCGGGACGGGTCGCTGATCAGCGAAGCGATGGACGAGACATTCCGTTTCATGTTCATCGTAACCCTCCTTTTTATTGCATTTCACATTTCGATGATAATGGAAACGTCTATGAATTACAATGATTTAGGAACCGTTATCCTGAAATTCCTATCGGACTATGACAACCATCGGAGGTAATGAAGCATGAATACGAAAGTATCCCCTACGGAATCAAGCCATCTGAACATTCAGCCTAAAATTTTATACTACGGCATGCCCGTTATTCTCGCTACGACGCTGAACGAAGACGGCACGACCAACATCAGCCCCCTTTCTTCGTCATGGGCGCTAGGACGGTATTTGGTGCTCGGCATGGGCTTAGGCGGGCAAGGCATGGATAACCTGCAGCGGACGCCGGAGCTGGTCGTCAACGTCCCCGACGCCGCCATGTGGCAGCAGGTCGAAAAATTGGGCTCGCTCACTGGAAAACATCCGATGCCGGACTACAAAGCGCAGATGGGCTACCGCTACGAGCCGGATAAATTCACCGCGGCCGGGCTTACGCCGGCCGTTTCGCTGTCCGTTAAACCGCAGCGAATCGCGGAATGCCCGCTGCAAATCGAATGCACCGTCAAGAAGATTACGTACCCGGAGTATGCGCCGATGTTTGCTATCGTCGAAACCGAAGCGGTGCAAATCCACGCTCTCCCGGATATCGTGAAGAAGACGGGCAGCGATCATATCGACCCTTCCCGCTGGAACCCGCTGATCTACAACTTCCGTCATTACTTTGGGCTCGGTGATCGCCTAGGCAACAATTACCGTGCCGAAGTATAGCGCCCAAGCCTACAAGCCCTACAAGCCGCAAGTTGACATCCCTGACACTCCACAAAGCACAAAAAATCAAGGCACCGCCCGACAGGGGCAGATGCCTTGATTTTTCAACCTTCTTATTTCTTCAGGCTATCCCAGATTTGCTGGAATTCCGTCAGCATTTGATCCTTCGTTTTTTGCTTCGCGACGTAGGCCTGCATCGTGGAAGCAAACTTTTTGCTGGACGCTTCGCCGCCCGGGAATTTAAACCAGTTCCAGCTCAGCGTTTTATTTTCTTTGATGTATTTCATCAGATCGGCAGCGAGCGGTCCGAGAATTTTCTCGTCGCCTTGGATGTTGGTGAAGGCCGGGATGAACTTGAATTCTTCCACCATGTACTTTTTACCCATATCCGAAGTCACGAGCCAGTTCAGGAACTTTTTCGCTTCTTCTTTGTTCGGGGAATTTTTATTGATTACCCAGTTGTTCGGCACGCCGACCGGCAGCTTGTCGTTCGCTGCAGCATCGTCGGAGATCGGCATCGGCAGGAAGCCGACCTTCAGGTTCGGGTTCGTTTGTGTCAGCTGCAATTGCGTCCAGTTGCCCTGCTGCGTCATCGCCGCTTTGCCGGTAGCGAACTCGGTCACCTGCGTTTTATAATCGGTTTGAAGCGGGTTCTTGTTGCCGTACTGGAGCTGCAGATCGAACAGCTTCGCCCAATTTTCGAACACCGGGTCGCCCGGAATTTTCGCCGTGCCTTTGTTCAGGCCGTTAATGAACACATTCGGATCTTTCTGATAAGCGAACGGCAAGTTCACGAAGTGGTTCCCAAGCACCCACCATTCAGCATAGCCGTTCACGAACGGCGTAACGCCTTTGGCTTGCAGTTTCTTCGCCGCGTCTTCAAGCTGCGGCAACGTTTTCGGCAGCTCGGTGATGCCGGCTTGGGCGAACAAGTCTTTGTTATACAGGAAGCCGTAGCCTTCCAGGTTAAGCGGCTGGCCGTACAGCTTGCCGTCTTTGGTCATCGGCTCTTTGGAAACCGGCACCAGATCTTTTACCCAAGGCTGATCGGACAAGTCTTCCAGATGCTCGATCCACTTGTCCAAATCGGAGAAGCCGCCGTTGTTGAAAATATCCGGTTTGTCCCCGGAGTTGAATTTCGCCATCAGCGCCGCGCCGTAGTCCGCACCGCCGCCGACCGTATCGATTTGGATTTTGACGCCCGGGTTTTGTTTCTCGTACTCGGCCTTCAGCTTGGCAAGCGGTTCCGCAATTTCGACCTTGAATTGGAACATTTTCAGCGTGACGTTTTTGCCTCCAGCCGCACCGCCTCCGGCGTTCGTTCCGCTTGGCGCTTCCTCTTTCTTCGCGCAGCCCGCGATGAGCGACATCAGCATAACCGCCGCCATGCCGGCGCTCGCAACCTTGTTCATTTTCATGATGTAACCTCCCTTATTTCATACTGCTGTTTGTCTGTTCGTTTCATTTGTATTGTATAAAATGCCCCGCCTTTCGAACACGTACTATATTGAACGAAAAGGTGGAACATTTTGAACAACCGCTTACATAACCATTCTTGTCAGCCTTTGACCGATCCGGCCGTAATCCCTTCGATAATAAACCGTTGCATCGACAAGAAGAAGGCGACCATCGGAATAACGCCGAGTACGAGCGCGGCAAGCGCCATATCCCATTGCTTCGTATATTGGCCGAAGAACGAATAGGTGGCCAGCGGAATCGTCCGCAGGTCCGGGCTGTTCAGCACGAGCAGCGGCAGCAGGAAGTCGTTCCAAATCCACAAGCTGTTGAGCAGTATAACCGTGACGCTCATCGGCTTAAGCAGCGGAAAAATAATTTTCCAGAACACGCCGTAGGGGCTGCAGCCGTCCACGGTGGCGGATTCCTCGATTTCCCGGGGAATAGCCTTGATGAAGCCGTGATACAAAAATACGGTCAGCGAAATCCCGAAGCCGAAGTAAGAGAAGATCAGTCCGAGCTTGCTATCCATTAAGCCGACCGAGCTTGCCACCTTGACGAGCGGGATCATGATCGACTGGAACGGGATAACCATCGCGGCCACGAAGGCGAGGAACAGCAGATTGTTGAACTTCGACGGGAACCGCACCAGCCGGTAAGCGGCCATGGAACCGATCACCACAAGCCCCAAGTTGCTGAAAACGGTAATAATCAGCGAGTTCGTAAATACTTTCGGAAAGTTCATGATGCCCCACACTTTGACATAGTTGTCGAAGTTGAGCGATTTCGGCAGATTCGCCGAATTGACCAGCAGATCTCCGAAGGATTTCATCGAGTTGACGATAACAAAATAGAACGGCACGAGGAAAAGCAGGGCAAGCACAATGCCAAACAGCTCCAAGGCGAAGGTACGCAGATTGTAACTTTTGGACGTGTCCATTACACTTCAACCTCCTTTTTCTTCGTGACGGACACTTGAATGAGCGTAATGAGCGCAACCACGATGAAGAAAATAAAGGCCTTCGCCGTTCCTAAGCCGTAACGGTTGTTGCGGAACGCTTCTTCATAAATATTGAGCGCCACGGATTGCGTCGAGTTGAACGGTCCGCCCTGTGTCAAGGATACGTTCAGATCGTACATTTTGAACGCCCAGGAGATCGTCAGAAACAAACACACGGTAACCGAAGGCATGATCATCGGGATCGTAATGTGGCGCAGCGCTTGCCAGCGCGTAGCCCCATCGATGGTCGCCGCTTCCGTCAGCTCTTTCGGCACGTTCGCCAAGCCGGCGATATAAATGACCATCAAATAACCGGCCGTCTGCCATACGCTGACGATAATGAGTCCCCAGAACGCCGTCGGAGCATCTCCGAGCCACGGGAGCTGGAAGAAGGCGATTTGGGTAAGCTCGCCAATGGTCGAGAACCCTTTGATGAAAATAAACTGCCAGATGAACCCGAGCAGCAGCCCGCCGATGACATTCGGCAGGAAGAAGACCGTCCGCAGCACGTTCCGCGTTTTGAGCGCCTGGGACAGCAGCAGTGCCAGACCGAAGCCGAGCAGATTCGCCAGCAGGACGTTCGTCACGGTGAACCGCGTCGTAAACCAGAACGCTTTATGGAAATCTTTATCCGTCGTCAGGATATGTTTGAAATTGTCGAGGCCGATCCATTTGACGTTCGACGTTACCCCGTTCCATTCTGTGAACGAATAATACATGCTCATCAGAAACGGAACAAGGACAATGAGGCTGAAGAACAGAAAGGCCGGGCCGACAAAGACGAATTGCTGAAGCATGCCGGATAGCCGCTGTTTCGCTTTCATGGATTTTCCCCCTTTATTTCTTACCATTTGCAGGCCAAGCTGAAAGTATACCCCCAGTATATAAGCCTCAAAAAGCAAAGAACACGCACTCTAGTGACGTATCAGGTGGAATTTATTGACCTCAACTGGTACAATAATGGCGCCGACATTTGCATGGAGGGAATCGCGATGATCCGTAACAGCATCCGGAATAAACTAATTGTGTTTCTGCTTGCGGCCACCATATTGCCGATTTCCACTTCCATCGTCATGACGTACTATTTTACGAAGCAAAATATAACCCGGGAAACGCTCCAGACGAATTCTAACCTGATCTATCAAGGCAAAACGAACATTATTAATTATTTGAACGGCATTCATCAGGCCTCGCTAACGGTGTATAACGACATTGATTTTTATGGAGCGATCGAAGCCGGGGCCTCCGATTACAAGAGCCGCAACGAAATCGTCCGGGGTCTCCAAAGCATCGCCAATACCGTGAAGGATATCCAGCAGGTATACTTGTATATCGCCCAAACGGATAAATCGTACCTGTGGACCCAAGGGAACATCTACCGCAACGAAACGAACGAGCCGAAATTCATTCCTCCCGTCAGCCGGACGGAGGATGTCACTTTGGAGCCGACGCACCCGAGCCATCTGTACGGAACGAGCGGCTTCGGCCCGTTGCCTCCGGCTCCCGCGATCAGCCTGCACCGGAAGGTTGTCAATGCCGTGACCATAAAAAACTTCGGCATTTTATCGATTGACTTTAACTTGAGTATGCTCTCTTCCATCTGCGAGCAGCTTTATAAAAAAGGAGAAGAGCAGCTTTACATTTTGGACAATCAAGGCCACGTTGTTTACGGCCCCGGGCCGGCCGGAACCCGGATCGACGAGCCTTGGGTGACCCATCTGCTCAGCTTGTCCGAACCGAGCGGAAGCTTCGAATCGGACAGCGGCGAATTCAAGGGCATTCAACTGTACGAGCGCATGACGACGCCTTATATGGAATGGACGCTCGTCAAGCGGATTCCGTATGACCGGCTGTACAGCAACGCCAGACAGCTGACGGAAATCAACACACTCATTTTGATCGGGTTCCTTGTGGTGGTCATTTCCGCGACGCTGTACATTTCGTTCCACTTTACCGCGCCGATCAAAAAGCTGATCGGATATATCGGAAAAATTCAATCCGGCAATATGCAGGTCGATATTCACGTCAAAGGAAACGACGAGTTCGGCATTCTCGCGAATCGCTTCCGCATTATGATGCAGACGATCAACAACCTGATCACGCAGGAATACAAGCTGGAGCTGGCCAACAAGACGAATCAGCTGAAGGCGCTGCAGGCGCAAATTAATCCGCACTTCTTGTACAACTCGCTGCAATCGATCGGAACGCTTGCCTTGCAGCACGATGCGCCGCGAATTTATTCGCTTCTGTCGTCTCTGGCCAAGATGATGCGCTACAGCATGAATACCAGCGTTGCCATCGTTCCGTTTGACAGCGAAGTAAAGCATGTCCGCTCCTATATGGAGCTGCAGATGCAGCGCTTTGAGCATCAATTAACCGTGGAGTACGACATTGACGCAAACACCCTCCAGGTCCCCGTGCCCAAGATGATCCTGCAGCCGATTGTGGAAAACTACTTTAAGCATGGGTTCGACTCAGGACAAAATACGGGAAAATTGCTGATCGCAAGCCGCGTGGCGGAAGACGGACGCATGGAAGTGACGGTGGCGGACAATGGGAAAGGGATCGCGGAGGAAGAACTGCAGCGCCTGAAAGCGAGACTCGGTTCGCCATCGGAACATCTGCAGGAAGAGGACAGCATCGGACTGATCAATGTGGTATCGCGTCTGCGGCTCTATTACAACCATGAAGCGGACATGAGGGTCGAGCATCACAAGCCTTACGGCGTTAAGGTAACGATCCTTATGCCCATGCATATGAAGGAGAACGGGGAGCTATGAAAGCCATCATCGTCGATGATGAAAAGCACGTGCGGGAAGCGATCAAGCTGCTCGTCCGATGGAGCGACTTCAGCATCGATCAGGTGCTGGAAGCCCAGGACGGGCTGGATGCCGTCCGTCAAATCGAGGAGCATCGGCCGCAGCTCATCTTTACGGACATGATGATGCCCGTCAAGAGCGGCATGGAGCTGATGGAATGGCTGCAAAGCCAATACCCGTCCGGCAAAACGATCGTCATTAGCGGGCACGACGAATTCGAGCTTGTCCGGCATGCGGTTCAATACGGCGGCGTCGATTACATCTTAAAGCCCATCGATCACGAGCAACTGGCTGCTGCGGTGGAGAAGGCGGTATCCGCCATCCGGCGCGAAGAATCGGAACGCCGCCTGCAACAAGCGCGCAATATCGAAATGAATCAGCTGAAGCCGGTCTATTGGGACAAAATATTGTCCAATCTGCTGACCGAGCCGAAGCTGTATGCCCAGCATGCCAAAGCATTAGACGCGGAGTTCGGGCTTGGATCTTCGGTAAAAGAGTGCCGGATCGCCATCTTGAGCTTGGATACGATAAGCCTCAGCTTCAAGGACAAGTTTATGGCCGATTACGAGCTGCTCTTTTTCTCGCTCACGAACATCTGCAACGAGCTGCTGTCCGCCCGCGCGTCCGGAGGTCCCCGGCAAGGCATCGCCTACCGGTATTGGAATAGCGACAGCGAAGCGATCTTGCTGCTTTACGGCGGACTGGACCAGACGCAAGCATTGCTCGAACGCATCCGAGAAGGCATCCGGGACACGTTCCGCAGCTTCTTCGATACGGGCGTCAGCCGGGTGCATCCGTTCCCCGATGGACTGACGGCCGCTTATCTTGAAGCCAGGCAGATACTTCGCAGACGGAATCTGTTGATCCGGGAGAAGCGCACGCTGATCGCCGGACCCGCAGCGGCGGCGCCAAGCAGCCGGCAGCTTTCCTTTACGGATCATGCCGAACCGATCCGGCTCTCGGTGCAGAGCGGCAGCGAGGAGCAGATCCGCCGCGCGGTCGCCGCGTGGTTCGCGGACGTGCGCAAGCTGGAATGTATCGACATGGAGCAGTTGGAGCATTGGTGGCACGAGTACAATGTCGTGCGCAGCCGCTGGTTGGCTGAGCTGTTCGAGGGCGACGGGCATCGCGGCGAGGAGGAGCACAGCACGCCGTTCGTCGTTCCGCTGGACGAGGAAGGGTTTCTGTCCCTCGACCGCTGGGAGCAGCAGCTCGTCCGCAGCTTGTCGGAGCTCTCGCGGCTGCTGCTGTCGCACCAGCGGCAGGACAGCAACGTTATTTTTGAAATTGCCAAATTTATTCAGAATCATTACCATCAGGACATTACGCTGCAAGAAATCGCCAACCATTTTTACTTGAGTCGCGAATATATTTCCCGTAAGTTCAAGCAGGAATTTCATGTGAATTTATCCGATTACACCAGCGGCATCCGCATCGATAAAGCCAAGCTGCTGCTTTTGAACCCGAATCTTCGCATTTCCCAGATCGCAGCTATGGTCGGCTACGACGACGAGAAATATTTCAGCAAAGTGTTCAAGAAGACGGTTGGCGTCTCTCCTAACGAGTACAGGAAGGTGAACCAACCATGAGTGACGTCGATCTGAAATTATATACGTTTACGGAACCGAGGTATAAAGGCTACGCCCTCAAAGTCGATCTGAAATCGGATAAAGGCATGAAGATGGTGCTGGGGAAAGACAAGGTTGGGGGCAGCGAAACGACGCTGGACGCAGTACGCCGCTATGGCGCTGTCGCCGGGATCAACGCAGGAGGCTTTGCCGACGACAACAAAACCGGCAAGCGGTTCCCGCTGAACACGACGGTGCTCGGAGGCATCCTCGGCCCGCGCGCCGCGGACGGTGGTCGGCAGCTTCAAGAACGATCAGCTGCTCTTTATGGTGACGGACGGCAACGACGAAAACGGACATTCCGGCGCCACGCTGCCGGAGCTTCAGGACAAGCTCGTCGTACTCGGCGTCAAAGACGCTTACAATCTGGACGGGGGCGGCTCGTCGAGCTTGATCTATGACGGACAAGTGATCAACCGGCCATCCGATGCCGGAGGGCGCCTGCGGCCGCTGGCGACGCACTTCTTGTTTTTCAAGTAAAATTCACATATTTAGCGTTTTCTTTTGCCAAACGGTTGGTTATAATATAGGCGGGAGGTGCTGAGTAAATGTCAGTCACATTTTGGATCGTTATCCTTGTTTTTCTTATGTTTATCGTCTCGATGCTTACAGCCGCATACAATGATGACAAAACCAAGGGACTTTAATCATACGCTTCCCTTCGCCTGCGGGTTGAAAGACTCGGCTTCCGAATCAATCAAGGTTACGTTACAGCACCTGATTGCATTTGCGGCCGGCATCTTTCAACCCGTTTTCGCGCTCCGCAGATACATTTTGTATCTATCCCCATAAAAAAATAGAACCGCCGGCTAACGTGTGTCTTCGTTCTCCTCTGCGGCTGGCTGCGAAATCTGGTCAAGGGTTATCGGACTGCTGCTGAACTTTTGCCAATCGAGCGGATTGAGCCCAAGCTGCCTCATTATTTCATGGATTTCCAAATGTATAACGTTTTCATCTCCAGTAGTCATTGCGATTCGCTCCATCCTGACAAGTCCACCTCTATATGGTTATAGTTATGTTTTTGTATTGAGCTTGACCGAAGAATCTAAAAATCCTTTACAGGCATTCTAGCATAGCAAGCGTTACAGAATGGTTACAAAAATTAAAGAATTCATAAATTTTCCTCTTGCTTTATTAAATTTTGGATAAACATTTGATATAATATCCAAAGACCTAGTCCTGTTAGACTAATTTTAATGAAAACTTAAATCTCACAGGGGGACTTTGGACTTATGTCATTTTTCATTTCTGCCGATTCTCTGATGTATTACGAACTTTACGAATGCCCCGCAAAGGGAGCGAAAACTTTGGTTATGATCCACAGCGCCGGATTGAACTCCACCTTCTGGCAGTCCATTGTCCCGCTTCTCGAATGGCGCTATACCATCCTCTTGTACGATTTAAACGGCCACGGACAAAGCAGCGAAAGACACACGGACATTTCATGGGAGCCGCTGACGGGAGAACTCCATGCTCTGCTGCACTTTCTTAGATTGGAGCGTGTCACCCTGCTGGGTCACGACTTCGGGGCACACCTCGCCATCCAATTCGCATCGGCGTACGGCTCAATGGTTGAAAGCCTCATCCTGATCTCGCCGTTCGCCCACCTTCCGCTTATCGCACTTCATAAAGAATACAAGCTGCGCATCTCCCTCGCCAAAAAACTGGCCCGTCCAACGCTTGGGGAAGCCATGGCGAAGCGCATGTCCGTCAAGCATATGGATACGGTCTTGAGGCAGCGAATCGTGCAAGCCTTTGAACGGGTCCATTTCCCTACCTACGTTCAAATGCTGGAACTGGCGACGAAGCCCGTATTTCTAAAAGATTACCTCGTCCTCCAAAAGCCTTCGCTGCTGCTTTCCGGCGAGCAGGACCCTGTCTTCACGCCGGCGCTGGCCGGTCTGACGCATACGCAGTTGGAAACGACGGCCTTCTTGGTCGTCCCGGACGCCTCAAGCCTGGTGTTCGTCGATCAGCCGATTTATTCGTCCGACTGGATCGATGCCTTTATCCGCAAGCCGTTTCCCGGACAACGGAATAATGCCATAAACCGCGAACTGCGGCAGCACGTGCGGCAATTGTCAAAACAGGGCTATGAGCATTGGAGCGGCAACCGGATTCGCATCCGCTGCTTGGGCAAATTCGAGGTCTGCCTGAACGACCGGATCTTGCCGGACGGCTGGAATACCCGGTACGCCAAAAGCCTGATGATCTATCTGGCCTTTCATCCGACCGCTACGCGGGAGCAGCTGTGCGAAGCTCTCTTCCCGGAAGTCGAGCACCCAAATGCGATGCGGAATTTGCGGGTCTATTTAAGCCACTTCTCCAAACTGCTGGAGACGAATGATACGGAGAAGCCGTGCGTGACCATCGGAAGAGATGTCGTCAAGCTTCATTATCTTGTTAACTGCGATTTAATGGAATTTCTGAACGATCTGCAGCAGGTCGCCGCGGAGCAAGATAACGAGGTGAAGTACGGGCTGTGCGAAGATTTGCTTAGCCGGCTCAGCGGCAAGCTCATGCCGGGATGCTACGATCCTTTTGCCTTATCGCTGAAAGAAAAAGTCGAGCAGCTATGGGAAGGCATCACTTTATGGGCGGCCGATTACTGCATGCTGACCGAAAGAAGCAGCCAAGCGATTCCATTCCTGCTCAGCGGACTACAGCACGGCATGGCGGACGAAACCTTGTATTATGACCGGTTGATCTCCATTTATCAGCAGAACGGTAACGCCAAAGAGCTGCGCAAATGGGTCCGTAAAAAAAGAAGCAGCTTGTCTGCGCCCCCGGCGGAGGAAAAGCTGTAATGCGGCTTCGATAAGACGGAAAAGCACGGCCAGCGTCCCTTACGGAACGTTCCGGCCGTGCTTTTCCAGTTGCGGATTATCCCTGCGCGGCTGCGCGGATTACCCTTTCAATAGATGCATCTCGCCCAGACATTCGGCGCAAATGTGTCTTTCCTTAAAATCGCTCACTTGCTCCATCGAGCCGCAAAATACACAGCGGGGACGATACCTCTCCAGAATGATATGATCACCGCTTACCAATATTTCAACAGGATCGCCTTCGTTCATTTGGTATCGTTTGCGCAGCGATTTCGGGAGTACAATTCTGCCGAGCTGGTCGACTTTTCTTACTACTCCTGCCGGTTTCATCATCAATTCACCTCACTTTCGCACAATTACGCTTGCCCTCCATATAGTTCGACGCTAATGTTAAAATTCCTTCCCATAATTGCGAGTTTTCTCGGTTGATTTCGATAAGATTCGCATTTTCGCAACGAATGGGCCAAGCTTCAGGACAATTCTGGAAATCCGGTCTGCCGGAGTGCTTCGAACAGAACGATCGCCGCGGCGTTGGACAAGTTCAACGAACGGACGGCGTCCGTCATCGGCAGCCGCATCAACGAATCCGGGTGCTCTGCCAGAATCTCCGGGGTAAGCCCTTTCGTTTCTTTGCCGAATACCAGAAAATCGCCGTCTTGAAATGTCAAATCCGTGTAAACTTTAGACGCCTTGGTCGTAGCAAAAAAGAAGCGGCCGTCCTTGTATTTGTCCTTTACTTCCTGAAACGAATCGTGATACTCCAGCTTGACGGCGTGCCAATAGTCCAGTCCGGCCCGCTTGAGAGTCCGGTCGTCCGTATCGAAGCCGAGCGGACGGACCAAGTGCAGCCAAGTGCCGGTCGCGGCGCACGTTCTGGAGATATTCCCCGTGTTGGCCGGTATTTCCGGCTCTACCAGTACGATATGAAAAGCCATGCTGCTCCGTTTTCCTCCCGAATGCCTTTTTAATTTTACATACGTTTTACCTGTTCTTAATACGAAGATGATAGTGGCCTGAGATAATGAATTCATCCAAGCGACTACAAAGGAGACTATCCGAAATGATGAAGAAGAAAATTCTTGTCGTCGACGACGAACCTTCAATTTCGATGCTCATAGAATTCAACCTGAAGCTGGTCGGCTTCGAAGTGCATTGCGTCTATGACGGCGAAGCGGTATTCCAGGCGATTCAGCATTTCCGCCCCGATCTGATCGTGCTCGACCTGATGCTGCCCAAGATGGACGGCATTCAAGTGTGCCGCAAGCTGCGCGGCCAGAACAATCTCGTGCCGATCATTATGTTGACGGCGATGCAGGACTTGTCCGACAAAATCGCCGGGCTCGATAACGGCGCCGACGATTACATGACGAAGCCTTTCAGCCCGCAAGAGCTCATTTCGCGGATTCAAGCGATCCTGCGCCGCATTCAAACTTTGCCTTCCGCAAGCCCGAACACGCCGGTCTCCATCGGGCAGATCGTCATCCAGCCCGATCAGCGGGAAGTGAAGATCAAGGGCCAGCCGATCGAGCTGACACCCAAAGAATTCGATCTGCTGCTCTTTCTGTGCAAGCACCGCGGCAAAGTGCTCAGCCGCCAGCAGCTGCTGCACGGCGTCTGGGATTATCATTTCCTTGGCGATACGCGGATCGTCGATGTGCATATCAGCCATTTGCGCGACAAGATCGAGACCAACGCGCGCAACCCTGAATATATCGTAACCATTCGCAACGTCGGTTACAAATTGGCCGAGCCTGCCATGAAAGAATCTTACGCCTAATATCCGATTCAACGAGCGCCGCGCAAGCTTGCCGCGGCGTTCTTGTCATATTCGCGCCGTACAAAAAGCAGCCTTCGCTCGGCTTCATGCCGTGGCGAAAGCTGCCGGACGGGTCCGATTACCCGTTGCGTTTTTGGAAATCGACCATAAATTCGGCCAGCGCGGCGCAAGCTTCGTAAGGAACCGCATTGTAAGCGGAAGCGCGAATGCCTCCAACGCTGCGGTGACCGGCCAGACCGACGAAGTTGTTCTTTTCCGATTCCTTGACGAAAGCTTTCTCCAGCTCTTCGCTCGGCAAGCGGAACGTAACGTTCATGATCGAACGGCTGTCCGGGGCGATGTTTCCGGTATAGAATCCGCCCGATGCATCGATAACATCGTAGAGCAGCTTCGTTTTGGCGACGTTCTGCTTCTCCATCGCCTCTACTCCGCCGTTCTCCTTCACCCATTTCAGCATCAGGTTAACGACATAGATCGAATGTACGGGAGGCGTGTTATACAGCGACTGATTTTTGGCATGTGTCGTATAGCGCAGCATGACGGGAACATGCTTCGGTTCTTCCTGGAGCAGATCGTCGCGGATGACCGCAACGGTTACGCCGGCAGGACCAAGATTTTTTTGCGCCCCCGCATAAATCATCGCAAATTTATGGGCATCGATCGGACGGCTTAAAATGCCGCTGGTCATATCGCCGATCAGCGGAATGTCTCCGGTTTCCGGAATGTCGGACCATTGGGAGCCTTCAATCGTATTGTTCGTTGTCATATGCACGTAAGCGGAGTTCGGATCGATCCGAATTTCTCCTGCTTTCGGCAGGCTTCTCCAGTTCGTTTCTTTATTGGAGGCGGCGATGACCGCTTCCCCAACAATTCGGGCATCCTGATACGCCTTCTCGGAAAAGCTGCCCGTTACGAGGTAGCTCCCCACCTTGCCAGGCTTCAGGAAGTTGAGCGGAATCATTGAAAATTGCATGCTGGCGCCGCTGCCCAAAAACAGTACCTGATAGCCGGACGACAAACCGAGCAGTTCGAGCATCAGCTCTTGGGTTTCACGGTTCAGCGCTTCATATTCCTTGCTGCGGTGGGAGATCTCCGTCAGCGACATGCCGATGCCGTTGTAATCGACGAACGTTTCCTGAGCTTTCTGCAGCACTTCGAGCGGGAGCGCAGCCGGGCCGGGATTGAAGTTGTACGCGCGCTTGGACATGTTTAAAACCCCTTCGCTTTTCATATGATATGGCTATGATAGCAAAGGTTGCATCGCCGCATCAAGTGTAAGTTTCATGAACATCGGAAAGGAGAGAAGTCTCGAATGGAACCGTCCGACCGCCTGTTCGTCGCTGTCCCCGCTCCGCCGTCCGTGATTTCTTCTGCTGAGTCTTTGTTTCTGGGACTAAAGGACCAGTTCACCTTCGCCAGATGGGTCCATCCTCAGGATTTGCATCTTACTGTGCAGTTTCTCGGCGACGTTGCGCGGAACCGGATCGATCAAATCTCGCAAGCGATCGGACAAGCGGCTGCGGGCGCAGCTCCCTTCTCGCTTCATTTTCAAGGCTTGGGAGTGTTCGGCAAGCCGAGCGCTCCGTCGGTGCTGTGGGCCGGGGTGCAGGGAGAAGTGGAGAAATTAGGGCAGCTTCAACGCCGGATAGAGGACGCGATGACAACGCTGGGGTTTGCTGCAGAAAACCGTCCGTATAAACCGCATTTGACGCTGGCCAGAAAATTTACAGGTCCGGCCGGAAGCCATGCCGCAATGCCGGACGTTGCGCTGCCCGACGAATGGCAGACGCCTTGGCGGGTCAAGGAGACCGCGCTTTATCGCAGCCGCTTGGGCAGCCGTCCGATGTACGAGCGTGTCGCCTCGTTTCCTCTCCGATGAAAGAACGCGAACAATCGGTGAGCTTGGCAGAGGCAAGGCAGCAGGACATCGTACCCTGAGGCAGGGCCTAATCGTCGGTTAAATGAGCGGCCTCATCTGGCGGGGCCGCAGGTTCGGGCGGAAGGGCGGTCTCCTCAATGGTCAAAAACTCCATGGCTTTCATCGGATTCATGCCTAACTGACGCAGCAAATCTCGAATATCGAGCAAGATGGTTTTGTCCATAGCTACCTCTCTCCAATGTTATCCTCAGGGTCTCCTCGTCTATGCTATGTATTGTAACGGAATGTTCATCTTTTTTGATAGTCTAAAATGGTTATTTTATCGACTCTAAAGATTTTTTTAGCAGGTTTGTCAAATCACGACAATAGGCGCGCATATGGATGATTTTGTCACTGGGCCTGGTCGTAAGTCACCGTTTGTCTCATCTTCAGCTGTACGACGATTTTGCGAAGCGACTCTTTGTTCAGGCCGAGCTCGTTCAGCTCCTGAATCAATTGAACCCATTCCTGGTCCAACATCTCGGGCTTGTCCCCCTGATCGTGCAAAATAAGCGTTTGTACGTTTACGCCGAGTACGGGCGCGAGCTTCCGAAGAAACTGGATGGACGGATTCGATTGCAAGTCCCTTTCGATCGAACTCAAATAAGATTTGGCGACGCCGGCGCGGGCTGCAAGCTCCGTAAGCGACATGCGTTTCTGATGTCGAAGGGACTGAATTCGTGCCCCGATCATGATTAATTCCTCCTTAGTTTTCCCGAAGGCCGAGTTTAATAGTTTTAGTTCTATATTCATACTAATTGTATCATATTACGATACGTTTTGTATCTATATTTAAAAAATTTTATTATTTTTTGCCTATTGACCGCAACTTTTTTTTGAAATAGGGTTCTTCACAAACTTTGCTACGTAATGTATAATCTAGTCAAGCTTGAATTCAACAGATTTCGACAAAAGTCTCACACGGAGACTAGTACATCGGCAATGTTTTGGAGGGAAACGGAAATGGTCAGAATCGGGGATAAAATCGCTCTGCTCCGCGAAAAGCAAGCGCTCACTCAGGAAGAGCTTTCCAGTAAAATCAACATTTCGCGCGCTTCGCTCTCTCATTACGAGAAAAACCGAAGGGAGCCGGACTACGAAACCGTGGTCAAAATTGCAGATTTTTTCAAGGTATCCATCGATTACTTATTGGGAAGAACGGAGGACCCAAGAGTCGTACTGGAGCCGGAGGTACGGGCTTTCGTAGATAGTCTGGAGCTATCCGACGAAAAGATTATCGACCGATTCTCCTTAACCGTAGACGGCATGAAACTGACTTTTGACGAGGCAAAGCGGTTCATTGCCTTCGTAAGGGCCGAAAGATCGCTCAGATAACGCTGCCAGCTTCCCCTCCTGTCAAGCAAGCAGCCTGGCTCGATCCTCATTTCCATACAATCAGGTATACCTGCGCCCCGCAATGGCAATAATAGGCAATTGAGCGTTCTGCACGGTTCGCCGCGGATCGATCCTTATCCTGGCTTCGTGTGGCTGGGCGTCTCCTGTACAAGGTTTGGGTACAACGGCATCCAGTATACTTATTGTATCACAAAATAGATACAAATTGTAACTCTTTTTTTCTTTTCTTTGCCATTCGTTTACAAAATTTATCCAAAATGGGGAAGAACCATCCTTCACAAATGTCGATACGTAATGTATAATTTAATTACTTCCTCACACAGTCTGGGAGCTTGACTCTTCGTTACGGCCGTTCTTTATAGAAAACAGGCCCCGCTGTGATAAGAGAAGCAAACGCATTCAATTGGTCTGGAAAGTTTGCTCCTGAAACGGTCTACTCCGGATTGTGTTTTAGGTACAACGACTCATTCGCAACGATTTGACAGACCTGGAACGAGATATTTCTTCCTATCTGGAGGACTATCGTATACTTAAGATGATCGGGGTGAGAACAGTTGGGGCAAATTGGAAACCGCATCGCTGCATTAAGGGAAAAGCAAGGATTGACGCAAGAAGAGCTTTCCTTCAAACTCGACATTTCCCGCGCCTCCCTCTCTCATTATGAGAAGAACCGCCGGGAACCCGACTACGATACCCTGGTGAAAATCGCCAATCATTTCAAAGTATCGATCGACTATTTGCTTGGTCGCACGCAGGGCCCGGAGATGGTGCTGGATCAGCAGGTCAGACAATTCGTCGACAGTCTGGAGCTGTCGGACGAACGAATTTTGCAGCATTTTGCGCTTACGATTGACGGAAAGCAGCTCACGCCGGAGGAAGCCAAGCGGTTCATCGCCTTTGTCCGGGCAGAGCGGTCCTTTTAAGCATGGCAATGTTAAATTAAAATTGCAAAACGCTTGTCGGATTCCTCCGAGCGATTTGCAATTTTTTTGCGCGTTATGGCTATTTTCGCTTTCTCTACTGCCACTGCTGCTTCCCGGTAAGAAAATACATTTCGAGAATTTTTGCCCACAAATCGTAGCCTTTGTCGTTAGGATGGGCATCGTCATACATGATGTCCTTGAGCGGCGTTTGAAGATTCGCCAACTCCTTATTCATCGCATCGTAGATATTAATGTACTCCCAGCCTTTGCTTTTGATGAATTCTTCCGTTTGTCGAATATAATCTTCATAGCTTAAACCTTCTTTATTCTTCGCTTCTCCGCGCAGTCTCGGGTTGGGGGATTGCAGTATGATGCGGCTGTCCGGCAGTTCGGTATGAAGGTGCGTTATAATTAATTCGATGTTTTTTTTGGTCGTTTCAACGGGAACGTTTTGTCCGTAATCGTTAAGGAGACACGTTTCGAACAATATCACATTCGGCTTCTGTTGTATCAGAACATCCGCCTTCTTTTCTTTAACAATTCGGCTGGTGGTGTAGCCTCCCCATCCGCTGTTATGATATCTCAGTTTCTCTAACCCACGTTCCTTCTTCAAGCGTTCGTAAAGCTTGTTAACCCAGGTTTTGTTGACGCCGGTCGAACCCGATCCGGCCGTAACGCTGCTTCCAAGCGTAGACATAACGAGACTTTTGTTGGGGGTAACCTGCGTTTTTAACATCGATGCCACCGGAGTGATCCGGCGGCAACTTTCTACATGGTCCAGAAAATACTTGGGGTCTGTGCATTCCGATTGGGCCGGTCCTCCCATAATGATCAAACCTGATATAAGTAATCGGATTAAATTTTCAAGAAGCTCCCACCCGCTCAATGCGATCCCCCCTAATTCAGCATAATTATTCCTTCATATTGGACGTCAAGGACCAGATCGGCTTTGGCTGGCGTATCCGAATAGGCGTTGACTTCCAACTGCTTGCTTTTCATCCGGGGAACGGATATATGAATCCCTCCCGATCCCGTTTCTTTAAGCAATTTGATTTTCAGATTGGTTTCGTCCCACGTCAATTGGAACAGCTTGGAGCAGTGCAGATTCGCATGCTTGGCTACCAAATGGATATACCCTTCAGCAAAAATTCCGAGTGAACCAACAATCTTCCACTGAGAGTTGTTTCCCGACGATCCAAAATTAAGAATAGTTTGGCTTTGACCTACAGGAACTGAGAACGTCGGTTTCTCCACATGAATGCACTCTCCGCCGTTCTCATAAACCGTATTGCCGGAGATGGACACCATTTTGGATTCTTCCAGCAGGATGCCGTGACTCTTATTGGCACGAACGATATTGTTTTTGACTTGAATGCTGTGGCTTGAACCGGCCAAATTTATACCGCTTCCGGCATTGTCGGTAATAATATTGTCTGAAATCACGGCATCCGACATTTTGTTGCCGGCATAACGAATGCCCCCCGAGCCGCAGTTCGTAATATTGTTACCCACGATGGTAGCTTTGTTTCCTTGATTTTCCTTCGAATATTCAAAATGTACCCCATAATTTTTGCAATTGCGGATTTCGTTGCCGATTACGGCTATTTGCTCGGCATTCAGCACATAAATTCCAGAATTCAACTGATTATCCGGATCGTCCTGCACGCCATCGATAATGTTGGCCGTTATGGAAATATTACGGCAGTTATCTTCTACATGGATCGCTTCGTAGCGGCAATTTTTAAGGATGTTTCCAATAACGGACACCCGAGTAACACCTGCCATTCCGATTCCGAAACCGGCCGTGTCCCCGGTTCCCTTTCCTTTCGGCACGGAAATGAAATTATTCGCAATAATGATATTTCCTGCCGACTCGTAAATCGCCTTCTTTGTTCCTGTAATTGGACTGTTTAATTCAATTGCGTCCCCATAGATGTCTAAAAATTGGTTGCCGATAATTCGGAGGTCTTCCAGATCGTCGGCTTTGTAATTGCAAAGTACGCCGTACGTCACCGAGTCAAACAAGCAATCCTGAATCAGGACATGAGCAATGCCGGTGGCATTCATGGCAATACCTTGGGTTCTTATCCCTGTGAATTTACAATTCCGAATAACGATATGCTGGCTGTTACGCGAAATATTGATATTGATGCCTGCGTTTTCATTCAAGTTTTCCATCCACAGCCCGTCGACTTCAATATGATTTCCCGCAAGATTCAGTATATCGATTTGGTTATTGTAAGGTTTGACCAGCTTCGCTTTTCCCACAAGCTTCGTATTATGACCAACGGTGACCCGTGAATGAAGCAAGTACGTGCCATTAGGAAAATATACCGTTCCTCCGCCTGCTTTGGCGCAAGCATCGAGAGTTTTTTGAATCGCCAGGGCATCATCCGTTTGACCGTTACCTGCGGCTCCGAAATCCAAAACGTTCAACTTATCGTCATTCGAGGGAGCTTGAGCGGAAGCAGGCGCCATCATATTGGCCGCCAATGTGACTCCGCCTACTCCCAACATGCCCAACATCGCCCTTCTCGTCATGGTTCGATTAAATTCGCTTCCCATCGTTAACCTCCGCTTCGAATGTCGTTTCCAATTCTAGTTGATATAGTATTAAATATCGGGTCACTTGTCCGATCACTTTAGCTCTATTTTACCAATATAATGTAGGAAACAAAACATTTGACGGAGGTGGTTGCAAGTGGTTTATACGCTGGAAAACGTGCGGGATCTAAAGTATGGCGCCTTGGGCAACGGAGCGCAAGACGATGCGCCCGCCATTCAGAAAGCATTGGACGCCGTGGCAGCGCTTGGCGGCGGCGTTGTCTACTTGCCGCAGGGAACATATAACATCGGCAATGTCCTTACCTTGAAAGATAACACCAAATTGCTGGGAACCGGTAAAGGAAGCATTATTGTTAACAGAGATGACACAAACCGAGCGCTGTTACAAATCAAAGGAAACGACGTGACGGTGGAAGATTTGATGCTGGAATATTCGGCACCAAGCAACGGCGTCGGGATCGACTGGGGAGCGGGTGCAACGCATTCCTCGATCCGTAACTGCTTGTTTACTGGCATAACAGCACAAGGCATTAATATGAACCAGCCTGGAATTAAGCATATATCCATTACAAACTGCCGGTTCTTCAAAATCAACTACGGTGTTTTGGTCAATTTGTACGCAAACGATCTTTACGATTTACGGATCATCGGTAACCAGTTTTTCGACATTTACGGCGACGCCATTGAAATTAACAGTCCAATCAAGCAAATGGGTATGAACCGCGAGCCCTTCGATTCCGCGCACGCCATTATTATTTCCGGCAACTACATCTCCTGCCCGCTGGGGCTAGGAACCAGTGAAAATTCCGGCTTCGGCATCGGGATTGCAGGCGCCACCAGAGTATCTATCGTAGGAAATGTACTCGACAATTGCAGGCAGCAGGGCATTCATATCGAGGATTACGCTTCCCATATCGTCATCAACGGCAATACGATTTACGACGTTGGGTCCGAACCTAACAACGGAACCAACTCGGGGATATACGTACTCGATGGAGACTTCATTACCATTAACGGCAACTCGATTTACAGGTGCGACGACTATGGCATCCAGTTGGACTATAATTCCTCCAGACGAGTCCACGGCGTTTCCCTTGCCTCCAATCTGATCACGGATTGTGGCAGCGGCATTCTTATCAGCGGCGGAGGTTTCAGTGATTTTAGTATTACCGATAACATCGTAATGCGAAATTCGGGCCACGGACTTATCATCGTAGGAGAACCGATCGGAATCAAGGTCACGGGCAATACGTTTCGCAGCAACGGCGCTTACGGGATTGTCATGAATAAAGGCATATTTTTGGGCGAGCTGTCTGGTAATTCCTTATACGGGAATAAAGCCGGCGCTTACCAATATACATCCACTACCAAAATTCCGCTGGTCTTGGGAGACCAAACCAACTACTTGTTCACTCCGATCACCGGAAATTATACCCCGTGGGTCAATGTCATATCACTGGGCAAAGTTGCCGACGGCTTGCTTTATTGCATAGCCAAGAGCGGAACGCAAAGCAAAACGGAACTGCATAAAATTCAGTGGGACGGCCTCCAATTAAATTCGATCAAAATCAAGGAAGAATTAATCGGAACCATCGAATTGATGGAACCCCGGATAAACGGGAACAACTTGCAGCTGCAGGTTCACCATACTGCGGCAAACGGAACCAACATACAATTGTTTGTCCAATTTTTCGGAAAAATTATGTTTGCCTAGTAACGGTTCACAGGCGCAATTATTGGTTCGACAAATCCCAAGCTTCCACCGCTGTCATATACGTTTGTCTATACCCGCCGGCAAGGTAAAGGACTTTGTCCAGTACAGCGACCTCCAGTTCATTCCGGTTACCATAAACCGGCTCCTTCAGCGGCGTCCACCGATCAGCAGACGGGTCGTATCGCTCGGCGAATTGTTCTTCCGTGCCCCCGCCAACTACAAAAAGCTGCCCTTTCACGAACGTTAGAGCCGGATGCATACGCGAGACAAGCATCGGTTTCTCTTGCGTCCAAGCATTCTTCCGAAAATCAAAAGCCAGTAATGTATTCAGCGGTTTTACAGTACCGTATGCGTTATTCGCCCCTCCTGCGACATAAAGAATGTCGTCCAAAATGACGGCTCCATGGCCGAAACGCGGGGCTGGCATGCGGTCGATCAAGCGCCGATCCCCCGTATTCGGATCGAACTGCTCCACAGTATCTTGCGTTACGCCCCATGAATCGTAGCCACCGATGACATAAACCCTTCCGTCATAGACAACGATGGCCGGGTCGTACCTCTCACAAATAATCTCCTTTTTGATGCTCCATTTGTTCGTTTTCGGATCGTAAATTTGGACGGGGAGGTATCGTTTCGTGTTTGGATCGTATCCCGCGATCACATATAAAAGTCCGTCGATTACGGCCGTTTTTAAATGGACTCCCGGCATCGGCAGCCCTGCTTTCAATGTCCAGCGGTCGGCTTGAGGATCGTACTCTTCAACCGACGCAAGCATCCCTGACGCCGAGCCGTTCTCTCCGCCAACGGCATACAGTTTATCGCCGATCGTTTCCAGGCCGAATCCGGCGCGCCCGTCATGCATCGGCGCCTTCGCCGCCTGAACCACTTCCGCAAATGCCGTCCCCAAGGAGATCGAGGCGGTAAAAACGCAGCAGAGCGCAAAAAGCAAAACCGCTTTGTAGACGGGGCAAGGTTTCCTCATTCTCGCCACTCCTTATTTCATCATTTTATCCAGAAATGATCTTGTGCGGAATTCGGAGTACGAAGCCATGTAAGCGTCAACGATGACCGTTCCGGACCCGGATGACGACGAACTTACTTTCAGTTTCACATAGTCTTTGGCATATCCGGCCGGAATGTGGATGGCTGCCCTGTATACTTTATTGTTGGAAGGGCCGGTTGGAAGTGGAAGAAGCATGCGCATGGTCGCGTTATCGTTATCTACTAGCTTCCATTGCGTATCCGGCCCCGCTCCGAGCGAAACATAGACGGTCGAGCCGCGAACAAAATCGTTGACAGGAATCGTAAATTCCTCCTCCTTCATCACACCAGTGACGCTTTGTTTCGGATAATTTTCAACGATCACCTCAGGTCTTTCATAGCGGGGATAACCATTGACCTGTCCTCCGAAAACAGTTCCTTCCTGCTTGCCGTCAAGCTCGACTTTCGCCTGATTATATACAATCAGCCGCGGCGGGATCGAGGAGATCTTGACATCGGCCGAGTTGTATACGGTAATGTCGTGTGCGGCCACCCGGGCGAGCCCGACCACGTATTCCGACAAGGACGAAAACACCTGGTCCGTGTCGATCTGAATTCGTTCGTAAGTTTGTTCCTCATCGTACAGAAAGCCGTCTGTGAATCCGTTCGTACATTCGTTGTTTTTAAAACGGAACCGGCAGTTATTGATTTTATCGCGCTTGGAAAACACATACTTCGGGCACAGCGGCCCGTTGTAGTCCCCGCTCAGCCCTTTGCGAAAAATATTGTTACAAATGCTGATATCCTCAAATTCTCCGAACAGCAAAATAAACGATTTACGGATGTCTTTAAAGCCAAGATCTTTTTTATCGGCATCCGTACCGCTTCCGCATCGGTTAAACATATTGTTCGCAATGGAGATGCCGGCATTCCCGGGGCGGATCTCAAAAGCGTTGCCGCTGATCCGGTCGAAATAATTATCATGGAACTGCAGCAACTGGCATCCGCTCAGTACGACGGCCGAATCACGGTTAATCCATTCAAAGCGGCATTTTACAACCATGTTAGATTTTGCTTGCATCCAGTCGAATGCTTTGGCTCCGACAAAAATACACTGGTCCCAAAGCGAATCGATAATCCGCCCCAAAAATAAAGCTCCCGTTTCGTAAGCCGTAAAGGCGCAGGAAATAAATTGAAAATTGTGGTAGGACTCGCTTTCGCCGCCCGGCGCTTTTAAAATCGCAATGAATTTGCTGAAACTGCAATTCACAAACGTCATATTTCTGGGGCTGGAGGGGTTAGCCAGCAGCGCGAAATCGCGGAAAGAGATGTTACTGAACGCACCGCGCTTCATACCGGAAGCGAACAAAACGTTATTGCCGTTACCGGCAATAACGGTTCCTTTGTCAAAATCTAAGTACCCCGGCTGCGACCAATACGTTTTGTTGGCCGCCTCGCCTTCCATCATGACATTGTCAATATCTTTAAGTGAACCGTTGATCCGATAAACGCCATGAGGAACGACAATTCGACCGCCATATTGTTTAATCTGGTTGATGGCGGCTTGAAAAGCCGACGTATCGTCTGTCTTTCCGTCTCCTTTGGCGCCGAACGAAAGTATATTTACGCCTGGCAATGTTTCTGTTGTCGTTGTTCCCGAAGATGCAGCTTCGACGGCACGTCCTGAGAAGACGCGGATGCCGGAAGCCAGCGTCAAGCCGGTCAACCCTAAGGTGGCCAGTATTTCTCTTCGAGTCCATAATTTTTTCATAGCTCACACTCCATCGCGTTGTAGGCATTCAAACGGCCAAGGTGAGGAATTTATAGCTTCTGTATCATACAAAGCATTATATGATACGATACGTATCAAAGTCAAGCCGCCTTACTTCCATTCCTTTATTTCTTTGATAACTTTCGCAGGCACGCCGGCAGCTACGCAGCGCGGTGGGATATCCTTTGTTACGACAGATCCTGCGGCGATCACCGCACCGTCTCCAATGCTGACTCCCTTCAAAATAACAGCCTTGCACCCAATCCATACGTTGTTTCCTATCGTCACCGGTGCGGTATCCGGCTGGCCGTCAATCGCATGAAAGTCCGTATCCAAAATTGAAACATCCCATGAAATGGCGCAGTCACTCCCGATCGAAACTTTGTTCTTGGCCATAATTTCCGATCTACGGTTAATGTACGTCCGGTCTCCGATCACAATTTCGGCGCCGGGCGCGTCCAAGTAAAATCCAACGTTCTGGTACAGCATCACCCGATGACCAAGCCGGAGAAACGTTCCGCTTTTGCCGCTCCGGGTTATTTTGCCGCATACCCGCAGACGTCTGCCGCACGATTCCGTTTGGAAGCGAAACAAAGCCCCGAGTCCGATCCGATACGCATATTTGACATACTCCCTGAAGGAACGTCTCCCCATTATATTCTCTCTCTTTCTCAAAGGTTCGGTTTAATCCCGGCGCAAAGAGGAGCTTTGAAGAGCCCTACAACCGGACTTGTTCCAGAATTTCGCTCCACTCGGCGTGGAGTCGAACGCTGTCTTCCTCCGTAAGCTCGGTTCCCGTTTGCACTTCGATATATTCCAGATCCGTCAACGCCCGAATGCTGTGCCGGGCACCCGTCGGGATGTGGAGCGTATCGCCGGGCTTCACCTTCCGGTATTGCTCGTTCAGGATAAACTCGCCTTCGCCGGAGAGGATGGTGCATATTTCGGTACGCTTCAAATGAAGCTGATAGCTGACGTTTTTCCTAGCCCGGAGGCAAATTCGCTTTGTTAGCACCTCGTGCCCTTCACGGTATTTTTTATAATCCAGCACGCGGTATGAGCCCCAGCGGCGCTCCTCGTACATCGGCCGCTGCTCCATGTTTTTAAGCATGTCCTTGATTCTGGGGCTGGCGTTCTTCTCCGTAACAAGAATACCGTCCGGACTCGTCGCCACGACGACATTGTCGAGGCCGAGAACGACAACCGGAATGTCCAGTTCGTTAATCAAATGTGTATTTTTCGAGCAAGGCGAGATAAGCCCTTTGCCGATTTGGTCCGTATCCATCTCCTCGGTCAGCGTATTCCAGGTGCCGAGGTCTTTCCAATAGCCTTCATACGGAGTAACGACGATATGCTGCGCCTTCTCGACGATTTCGTAATCGAAGCTATTCTTCGGAAGCTTGTCATATTGCTTCGCCATTGCTTCGTATTGGATGGGAAACCCTTGCTCGATCAGATAAGAGATAATGTAATCAAGCTTGAAGGCAAACACGCCGCAGTTCCACAACGCTTGCCTGTCGATCAGTTCTTGCGCCTTGGCTTCGGTCGGTTTTTCAGCAAAGTGGTTTACATGGAAAATCTCGGTCTGCTCGATGAACGTTTGACTGTTCGTTTGCGGTACGATATAACCGTACTTCTCAGACGGATAGGTCGGTTTGACGCCAATTAGCGCCAAGTCAGCCTTCGTGCTTTCGATCACTTGCTCCAGCTCTCCGATTTTCTGGAAAAAGGCTTCGTCAACATAAGGATCGACGGGCAAAATGGTAACTACTTCGTTCAAGCTCATGCCTACGATGGAATATAAGTAAGTCGCGGCCAAAGCAATTGCCGGAAACGTATCCCTGCGCTCTGGCTCGACAATGACAGGAACGCCGCCAAGCTGGCTTTGGATCATTTCCATCTGTGCCTTACCGGTCGCTACGTAAGACGAATCCGATAATCCGACCTGATCCAGCTGCCTCCATACCCTTTGAACCATGGATTCCAACTGCTTTTCCGGATTGACGAGCATCTTCAAAAACTGCTTCGATCTGGAATCGTTCGACAACGGCCACAATCTTTTGCCGGACCCGCCGGACAACAGTACGAGTTTCACACAAACCACACTCCCTTTATATATTATTAATAGGTTCCCAGAATCGGCTCCTGAACATGACGCCTCATGCTCGGACGGCCAACGGAATAGTAGCAGAAATTCGTTATGGCGATTTGTTCGCCGGAAAATACATTTCTTCCGTCGATCAAAATAGGTTGCTTCATGAGCGCTTCCGTCTGAACGAGATCAACCTGTCTGAATTCGTCCCACTCGGTCAAGAGGCACAACGCATCGCAGTGTTCCGCGGTTTCGTACGGGTCGTCGCACCAAACGAGGGAAGGGTCGTTCACGACCGCCTTAAATGTGCTCATCGCTACAGGATCGTAAAGCCGGATACTCGCTCCCTTCGCAAGCAGCGTCTCCACAATTTCGATCGAAGGAGCGTCGCGAACATCGTCGGTGTTCGGTTTGAAAGCAAGACCCCAGATGCCAATCGTCTTTCCCTTCAAATCCCCGAGCGATTCTTTCAGCTTGGCAATGACGTTGAAGCGCTGATCCTTATTAACTTCAACAACAGCCTTCAGCAGTTTGAATTCGTAATTGACGTTGCCTGCAATTTGAATGAGCGCCCCGGTATCTTTCGGAAAGCAAGAGCCGCCGTAGCCAATCCCCGCTTGCAGGAAGGAGGAGCCGATCCGCTTGTCGTAACCCATCCCTTCCGCCACTTTGGTAACATCCGCGCCAAGCTTTTCACAAATGTTGGCGATCTCGTTGATAAACGAAATTTTGGTTGCCAGAAAAGCGTTGGATGCATACTTGATCATTTCCGCACTTCGAATGTCCGTAACAATTATGTTGTCCGTCAGGGGCCGATGAAGTCCGACAACGGTTTCTCCTGCCCGCACGCTGTCCGTTCCGACGATAATGCGATCCGGGTAGAGCGTATCTTGAATCGCCGAGCCTTCGCGCAAAAATTCCGGAACAGAAACAACGTCGAATGGATACCCGCTGAATTGTCCGATAATTTGCTGAATTCGCTCATTCGTTCCGACCGGGACAGTGCTTTTGGTCATGACGATTTTGTAGCCGTTCATGGCTAGGGCGATTTCTTGGGCCGCTTGTTCGATGTATGCCAAATTCGCTTCCCCGCTTGGCAGCGAAGGCGTACCGACCGCCAAGATCACGATATCCGACTGTCGAACGGCTCCCGACAGTTCATCGTCGAAGGACAATCTGCCAGCCGCAACGTTCTTTTGAATCAGCTCCCGGAGTCCCGGCTCGTAAATCGGTACTTCCCCCTGACGCAACATGGCGATTTTCGAGGCGACCTTATCGACGCAGATAACTTCGTTGCCAAGATCGGCAAAGCAAACGCCCGATACCAAACCAACATAACCCGTCCCTATTACAGCGATTTTCATCTCTATACACTCTCCTATCGAATAAGTCGGACCGAATCGTAACGAACGTACACAGACCGTAACTGGGTCAACCTCTAGATCGTTTCCAACAAGCGGACTCGATGCTTCCAAAGGCAGTTTTCCGTTACCCACCGGAACCCGTTCTCTCCCATCTCCCTGCACAGGTTTGCGTTGTCCAGAAGCGATTTGATCCTCATGGCGATTTCCCCGTCGCTGAGCGGATCGACCAGATAACCCGTCACGTTGTCGAGGACGGCGTCGGGAATCCCGCCGCTGTTGCCGGCAATGACGGGCAGCCGATTGTAGTTTGCCTCCAAAAAGACGATGCCGTATCCTTCCACATCGCCCTTCTCGACGATTTCGCGGCTTGGCATAATGAACAAGTCGGCGAAACTATACAGCACGGCCAATTCTTCGTCGTCCACAACGCCGGTGAACCGGACGTAAGGCTCCAGCCCATATTCTGAAACTAGCTTCGACAACCGCTCCCTGTCGGGACCGTCGCCGCAAATGACGTAGCATAAATCCGGATATTCGACGATTAGCTTGGACAAAGCCTTTAGCGTGACATCGTGGCCTTTTCGTTCTACAAGCCGGGCAACGGTCAAAATCACTCTTTTGCCGTCCAAGCCCCATTTCTTTCTTAGCGCATCAAGCGTCACTTCCGCTTGTCGGGGCTTCTGCTCTTCCATCTCGATCCCCGGAGGGATAATCGTGAGCTGCTCCTCCCGGATACCAATTTCCATAAGTTTACTTTTTGTGTAATAACTGTTACAAACAATCTTGTTCGCAAATTTCAAGGTGAACAACAACGAAACGTATTTGTACGAACGTTTTCTCCGGATGATACTGAGCGCATCCAGCCCGTGAATGTACGTATAATAACGCACGTTGCACAGCAGCTTAGCCAAAGGGCCGCTCATTCCCACGGGCAGAACGTTCCCGAAATGAATTTCCCGGATACCGTATTTTCGTTTTAGACGAATGATCCAATATAACAGGCGGAGCAGATGTAGAAAGCTGACCGCAACGGATTTTGTTTTGAGGCCGATGCGGTACACCGGAAAGAGCTGCTCTTTATCAAACTGCTCCGTCTCCGCCCGCTTCGCTTCCGAAGCGGAATCAGTAAGCACGAAGGTCTCGGAAGGCGGTAGATTGGAAACCAGACCGTACACATAATTTTGAATGCCGCCCTTCTCCGGGGGGAAATCAATAGAGACGAATAATCGGCGGGGCATGCTTGACAACCTCCTTGATTGCAGTGTAAAAAGGAATATTATGTATATTCCCGTTACGCCCGAGTTGACTTGACTTTTCTTCGTATCGTACGATTCAGCGCCTGCATCAGCTTGCGGGAACCCCATTCGATCTCGGTTCGGTTGAAAAAGTAACTGACCAGCGCATAGGTCACGATTGCCACTGCAACCATAACGATCAGCTTCGGCAGAGACAGCATTCCCGGCAGGGCCCATTTGACGGCGCTCACAACGACCGCCATGAGGAAGGCGGTGTAAAAGCTCCGCAGCAATCGCTTCAAAAGCAGCTTTGTGCTCAAACGGATCAACCGGTTAATAATCAGGATTTTGACCGTTTCGAAAACGAATGTATGAAGCAAAAGCGCCACTGCTACCGTTACCAGGCCATACTTGGAAAAAATAAGAAGCAGCGCAAGCAAAACGGCAGAAGAATATAAAATGTATTTCATTTCCTCCTGGGGCTTGCCGATCCCGCGCAGAACGGAGCCGCCCGGCGAACCCAGGGTGGAGATCATGCCGGCAGCAAGCAAAAGTTGGAGTACCGGGATCACTTCCGTCCACGCCTTCCCATAGACAACATCGACGAATTCCGGAGCAACGATGATAAGCCCCATGCAGAAAGGGAACGAAATAAACGAAATCCGTGTAAGCATGCTTACAAAGATGTGCCGGACTTTTTCCATATCGTTCTGATGGCTCGAAACGGCGGAGAAGCCGACTTTGCCTACCGGACCGGAAATATAAAAGCGGGTAAACATCCCCCACTGCCAAGCCACCGTATACATCCCGAGACTCCGGCTGCCGAGCAATTTTCCGATGAGCAAGTAATTGATAATATTGTTGAAGTAGCCGAAAAATGACGCTGCCATGATCCGGGCGCTGTACGGCACCATCTCTTTTACAACGTTCCAGTCAAAGCTGCCTGTGGTTTCTTTCCATGTCGTGCCGAGCAGGATGACCGCTTGGAGAGCCGGCCGGATCACCAGACGGGACGTAATCGCGAGCAGCGGAAAGCCTTGCGCAGCCAAAATGACTGCGACCACGCTGGTGATCAGCTCAGCAGACAGGTCGATGGCGGCAAGTACGTTAAACTGCATGCGCTTGGTATAAATGGCCCGGCCGATTACGCCAAACGAGCCGAACAGCAATCCGACGGCAATGTAGCGGACGACGCTTTGCACATCGTCGACACCGTAGAATGTCGCAATCGAGCCAGATGCAAACCACAGAAGGGCTGCCAGCGCCGCCGAAATAGCGAAGTTCAGCCAAAAGGACGTACTGATTTCCTTCCGCTCGATGTCCTGCTTGTAGACGAGATAGGAACTAAAGCCTACCTCCTGCAATAGAACGACCAATCCGGTAAACACGGTCGCCATCCCGAGCATGCCGAACAGCTCGGGGTATAGCATTCGCGCCAGCACCACGTTGGTCAAGAGTCCGATGAGATTGACGCCAAGTGTATTGACCGACGACCAGAGGGTGCTTTTAAATAAGGACATGCTGCTTAGCCTCCAATTTATTCGTTCACGGCTTTTGGGCGCGACAGCATGGAACCGCAAACTTGCTTGTATAGATCCAGATGCTTCTCGGCAAGCGCGTCCGACGTAAAATTACTGCAATGTTCCAAACAACGATCAAGCATGCGCTGCTTGGATGCGGGGGATTGATGATAATAAGACAAAATCGAGCGCTTGATAGCCTCGGTACTACCCGGCTCGAAGAGGCACTCGCTACGGTCGGTGACAATGTCAGGAATTCCTCCGACTGCCGAGGCATACACTGGCGTTCCCGCTTGATACGATTCAATGATGACCCGGCCGAAGGGCTCATCCCATGTCGAAGGAACGATTGTCAGATCCACCTCCGACATCAGTTCCCTCGCTTGCGCAGGCGTTACTTTTCCGGTAAACGCTATTCGCGGATCGTCCGCGCACCTTTTGACCAATTGTTCCTTCAAGCTGCCTTCTCCGCAAATGTACAGCCGTTCCACAATTTGGGGCGGTAGCTGCTTCACTGCTTCAACTAAATGGGCTATGCCTTTTTCCGCCTCCACTCTACCAAAGCAGCCAAGCTTCAGTGCGCCGCTTACCGCTGGTTTGGGAATGCTGCGAACGGCCCCGTCCACTGCATTCGGAACGACGGCCTTTATCGAATGAGCAAACAATCCGGCCTCGGTATGTTTGTTTAGGATGTGGCTGCTTATACCAACCACAGCCGACACGCAAGAGCTGAAGCGCAGCGGCACTTGCTTGTATAAACCTTTGATGAACGGATGAATATCCGTCGTGCTCATGGGCGAAAGCAAAGAGTAATCTCTTAGTGTGTGAACGACAGGGATTCCAAGATCTGCCGCTACCTTCCAGACGCCCGCGCCGAGACCAGACAAGTTCTGCGTATGAATCAGGTCTGGCTTCAAATGAATCAAAATGCGCCTGATCTCTTTGAGCTGAAGCGGGTTATAAATATCGATTAGCCTGCGGATTACCTTGCTTACGCCGCTCTTGCCCTTCGACTCTCCGAGCCAGTACAGATTGTTATGCGGCACCCGGATAATCTCGATGCCGCCGACCGTATCAGTAACAACGCCGATGGAACGGTTCTGCGCGCCAACGGTCACTACGCTGACCCGGAGGCCGGCCCCGCTTAGCGTTTCGGCCAGAATTTGCGTCGATATCTCCGCGCCGCCGATAATATCCGGCGAATACAAACTATTCATGATGACAATGTTCATATCCTAAGCTCCATTTCTGAGTATTATGCTTTGGAAACGGCGGCCAAGGAAAAGCGCTCACTCCGGATCGGCCAAAACCGGGGTTCCGGCTGCGTCTCAAAAAAACCTCCCCGGATGAGTCCAATGAGAAGCCAAAAGTCGATAAACGCGTACGAATCGAAATTCATGACCAGCGAGAGGCAGGCCGCAAGCACAAACTTGCTGTAAGAATTTGTGCAGCTTTTTTTCAGCACCGTAAACAGAAACCCGAAAAACAGCACCGCGCCAATCAAACCTTCCTCGCTAAATACCTTGGAGAACAAATTCCGGGACGTTGCGCTTTCCTGATGATTGAAGGCGATGTCCAGCACCTCTTTGAATTTCAGACCGCCGCCGAAGTGCGTCAAAAGAATGTCTGTAAATTCCTTGTAATAAAATCCCCCGCCCACTCCGGTGAGCGGATGCCGCCAAAATTCGATAAAACCGATGATCGGAAATACGAAGCGCACGAAAAATGAGCCGTCCTTCTGCATCAAATCGTCCAGTCTCAAGGTGTCGAGATTAAATCGGTGCGTGTAGTATCCGCTGATTCCAAAGGTTTTGATCAGAAACGGGACCAACCCGAAAATAAAGCACAGCGCAACGCCCGTAATCAGCAGCAGTTTGAACCGATGCTTGCCGCTAATCAAGATGAACAGGAACAAAGCAATTAGAATAACTCCGTAAGCGTATGCCGAGAAGGTCAGGATAAACAGCAACAGTAAGGCGACGAACAAAACAGACCATTTTTTGCGTTTGCTATACAGGTAGTAAATCAGAATTCCGCCCGTCAGCATGTGGATCGTCGCCCAAGACGGCTCGCCCGACAACATCTGAATCCGGTTGTGGTAGACCATCTCGGAAAAATAGGAGGTCAGCGCCTTCGAGAAGCCGTTTCGTACGACAAAGGCGTCGATGAATTGCAGAAAACCGGCTATGACTCCCGGAACAAATGCGATAGACAATGCTTTGATCATCAGATTCGAACCGTCCGGCAGCTCCCTGAACGTACCGCCTACATAGGTTGACACTCGATAGATGGATATGCCGACGATTAACGTAACAATGTGCTTCATGCTGCTGGAAGGGTCGTTATGAATCGCCGAATTAATGAGCGAATTACACGCGCTATAAATAAAAAAGGCAATCAAAAAAATGTCGCCCTGCCGAAACCGAAATTTCTCGAAAAGGAGCAAAAACGACGCTGCAAACAACGGGAACATCGCGACCGGCCGGTAAACCGAAAAAGAAAAATACGGCATTCTATCGTAAGTCAACAAACAAAGGCCAAGAAAAAATAAAAAGTAAATCAAGGGTCTCATTACGGGCACCACACTTCATCCGATTTGTGTTGCACTCGCCTTAGATTAAAATGAGCCGCAGTTTTTGCTTGGTAACGGCGCTACTAAAATGCTGCGAGACATAATTAATAGAATTTTTAGATATTTTTTGATTGAGATCCGCATTGTGCAATAAAAGCAGGATGTTCTGCACCATATCCTGATCGTTTTCGCTGATAAACAATTCTTTACGGTGACTGGCATTGATTCCTTCGCCGCCGATCGCATTCGTGACAACCGGAATTCCCCAGGACATGGCTTCTACGATTTTCGTTTTGATGCCGGTGCCAAAGAGCAGCGGCGCGATCATTAACGCAGAATCCATCACCGTCTGTTTCACGTCGTTGACTTCTCCCGTTACGAATACATCAGGGTATTGACGCCCAAGCTGTGTCACTTGCCGTGTTGGATTTTTGCCGACGATGTAAAATCTCGCTTTGGGTTCCCGCTCTTTGACCTTCGGCCAAATATGTTCGCAAAAGTAGACAACCGCCGAGCAGTTGTGCGGAATATCCATCTTGCCGACGAAGACGATTTTGTACGGGTCGTAGCTTCGCGGGCGCGCCTGACCGGATTGGTCTGGATCGAATTTCATCGGAATGCCGTGGCACGACTCATGCTGGACGATTTGCTTGAACTGCTCCGCTTCTTTAGGCGATGTAAACACCAGATGATCGAACCGCTTCGCTACTGATCGTTCATACTTTTCCAGCAAATGGCTTTCAATACGGATCAAAGCTTTTTGAATAAACTTGAGCTCGGCCGCTCCCCGAAGTATCTGTGGCAGCTTGCTCGCAAACCCTCCGAACACGGAAGGAATGTATTTGAACCACCTGAGCTGCCGCTGGTAACGAAGCGAGAGGAGGTCATCATAGCTCAGAACCGTTCTTGCCGGAAAATCGCTGCGGTATTCTGCCACCCGAACCATATCGTAAATAACGTAAGCTGGCTCTTCCTTACGAATGATTTCGTCGATCAGCCGATGGTTTTTCCTGCTGTAATACACCGCCACCTGCAGCGGCCACTTGCGCAGAAGCAGCGAGTTAACAAAGATATTGTAGAGCTTCTCCGCCAGCTTCGGCGGGTCGATACAAATCATTTGATTGATCGTGTACGGCTTTTCACGCAGATACTTGATTTCATCGACGAACGAAATATTAATAATTTCACTATCCGGATGTATCTCTTTGATCTGTTGAATGTATTGGGAGAGCAAATTTTTCCGCCCGTCGGTGTTGGGAAAAGGAAGCCTGTTGGTAATAAATACGATTTTCATCATCAGAGACCCCCGGTAAATGTCAAAATGCGTCTTTCGATCCCAATAGCACCCTCATCGTTTTGAAGATGATTTTCATATCGAACAGCAGGCTCCTGCTCGCAATATATTGAATGTCCAGCTCCACCATCTGTTCGAAGCCGAGCTGGTTGCGGCCGCTCACCTGCCAGAGTCCGGTGCAGCCCGGCGTCACCTGAAGCCTCTGTCTGTGATAAGCAGTGTACTCCTTGACTTCCCGGGGTAGCGGAGGGCGAGGGCCGACCAGACTCATGTCGCCCTTTAACACGTTCCATAGCTGGGGAAGCTCATCCAGACTCGTTTTTCGGATAAATCGTCCCACCTTCGTGATACGCGGATCGTATTTCATTTTAAACATATGTCCGCTCACTTCGTTTTGGTTGAGCAGTCCGTCAAGCAGTTCTTCCGCATTGGACACCATAGATCGGAATTTGTACATTTCGAAAACCGTTTCGTACTTGCCGACGCGACGCTGCTTGAAAAAAACCGGCCCCTTCGGGTCCTCCATTTTTATAAGAATGGCTATAACGCCAAATATCGGAGCGATCAAGATCAAGCCGACCGCTGCGCCCAAAACATCCATGCACCTTTTAGCGAAGAGGTACGAGCTTTTCTTCTCCTCGTTCACTTTGACGATGCTTGAATCATATCCCCCGCTTTCCAATACATTGCTTTCATTCGATAATTTCGGGGCGCTCATGGGTACACCTCCTCTATCTGGTCAGTTCCGATGCTTCTTCGTGCTCTACCATTTTTTCCAGAGCCTTCAACAGCGGCCTATTCAGTTCCTCGTTCTTGAGCGCAAAATCCAGATTGGTCAGTATGTACCCGAGCTTCTCGCCTATGTCGTATCTCGTTCCTTTAAATTGATACGCATAAACCTTTTCCGTTTCATTCAGCTTCTGAATCGCATCGGTCAACTGAATCTCACCACCCGCACCCGCTTCTTGAAGATCCAAATAATCGAATATGCCTGGCGTTAAAATATATCTGCCCATAATGGCCAGATTGGATGGGGCTTTGCCTAACGGGGGTTTTTCCATCAAGCTTTTGATCTCGTATAATCGCCCATTGCTATTGGAAACATCGACAATACCGTATCGCTGCGTCTCTTCCAAGGAAACCGGCTGTACACCTATAACCGAGCACCCCGTTTTTTCATATTCCTGAATCAGCTGTTTCAAGCACGGCGTTTCCGTGTAAACAATATCATCTCCCAACAATACGGCGAATGGTTCCTCGCCGATAAACCGCCTGGCGCACCAGACGGCATGTCCGAGACCTCTGGGTTCTTTTTGGCGAATGTAGTGAATATCCACATGAGCGGAGCGCTGGACTTCTTTAAGAAGCTCGAGCTTACCTTTCTCGTGCAGATTCTGCTCCAATTCGAAAGCATGATCGAAATGATCCTCAATCGCCCGCTTCCCTTTGCCAGTTACAATGATGATATCCTCGATCCCGGATTCGACGGCTTCCTCCACAATGTATTGGATCGTCGGCTTGTCGATGATGGGAAGCATTTCTTTAGGCATCGCTTTCGTTGCCGGCAAAAAACGGGTTCCGAGGCCGGCGGCCGGGATGATGGCCTTCTTAATCCTTCTCATGGTTTTCTCCTCCACGATATGGGCGTCACACACCCTATTTAGATACAAAATGTATCATAAAAGATACAAGTTATGCCGTCTTCATGGTAGGTAAGACGGCATAACTTGTGCTTCTATTTTAAAAAGAGCCTTTGAAACTAGATTTACAATGAAGTAGGGCATTTAACCCTGCCTCACGCCATACCCTTGACGACTGGCGTCTAAGGCTCCTAGCGAGCCCACAGCATGGCCGAGTACCTGCAGTGATAAAGGTGCAGCAGGCATTACCCAAACACGTAAAAATTTTAACCGCTATGTTCGTTTGTTATCATAACTGTCGTTTCCCTTTGCCCGGATGAGGATCTCGGTTTCATGTCTGCCTTTTTCGTCTTCATTACGACCGACAAAGTCGGCAACTGCAAATATTGCTCCACGTCCGTCTCGGATTTAATCGTGTCGTCCATGTACTCGATAACGAATACGGCCCCGGTAGCCAGCATCAGTGAAAGGACAAGGCCAATCAAAATATTCAACATATGATTCGGTTTCACGGGCACGGGGTTGGGCAAGAGCTTCGCCTCGTTTAAAATCGTGACATTGTCCACCTTCATAATCGAAGGAATTTCCGTTTTAAACACTGCTGCGACAGCATTGACCGTTCTGGCCGCACGATTGTACGAAGTATCCTGCATAATCAGCGTCATGACCTGCGTATTGTTGATTGAACTGACTTTAACCTTGCTCATCAACTCTTCGGTCGTCAATTGCAAGTCGGGATAGCGGACGGCGACGATATCCATAATCGCGGGCGTCAGGATAATTTCCTTATACGTATTGATCAAACGGATGTTTGCATCGATCAAGCCGATGTCCACGGGAGACGCGCCGGTCTGTTCATTGGACTTATTGACGATCAGCTTGTTGGATGCTTCATAAACCGGCTTGATGTAGTAGAAGCTGACAAGTCCGGCAGCCATACTTGCGATGACAACGAACGCTAAAATGTACCAAAGCCTTTTCCTGATCATCCTACCGTATTGTTTCAGCTCCATAATAGTCCTCCATCCGTTTGTTTCTCTCTGTATTTTTCATTTTTTTTCAATAGAAGACATAATTAGATACGAAACGTATCAGACACACATATGTTTAATCTATGATACATTTCGTATCTTGTCAAGCGTTTTTTATACCGCTCGACAACGTACTGCGATTATTGCGTTTTTACACGGCTGTCCGTCTGGATGCACAAGTTTTTTAGCAAATACCGATACTTTTCGATCGATTGTTCTTTTTTTAAATGCACTTCCAGATAATTTCTGCCATTTAACCCCATACGAAGAAGCTTCGCCGGGTTTAGGGAGACAAACGTTTCGATTGCTGCAATGATGCCGTCGTAATCCAGCGGTTCCACCATTAGCCCGGCCCCGCTCTCTACAATAAGCCGCTGAGCCTCGCTTCCGTTCTCCAGCACCCCAAGAATCGGTTTTCCCGAAGCCATGACACCGTATATTTTGCTTGGTACGGACACGCCCTTGATGCCCTTCTGATTGACAACCAAATGAACATCCGCAGCATTGAGAGAATATTTAATGTAATCTTTCGACTGATACGGTAAAAAATAGACATTGATCAATCCGTTTTCCCGAACGAACTGTTCCATGACGCCTTTTACCGCTCCTTCTCCGATAAAGACGAAGGCCAAATCTCTCCGGTGCTCAAAATGCTTCGTCACTTTAATTATGTTTTCCAGATCGTAATAAAGTCCCAGATTACCGGAATACATGATGACGAACCGATCGCTCAACCCGTTTTCAACCAAAAACTTGCGCACTTCCGGATCATCTTTGGATAACGGTACAATTTCCTTTTCCTCGGTCCAGTTGTTAATCACGGAATTGTCCGGTACCTGGCGATGACGAAAACGGGTAAGCAGCGTTTCCTGCATATCGCGGCCGACGATAACAACATGATCGGCCATTTTGCAGTTCACATTATCAAGCGATCGCGCAATACGGTATATCCATTTGCGCTTTGTATAGCTGACGGCCTCCGCCTGTTCGGGATTAAAATCTTGAATATTATAGACGTGTTTTGCCCGCTTGAGCAGTTTGCCTAACGTGCCGATCAAACCACCCAGCACGGGGGGTGAAGAAATGGTATACACGATGTCGGTATTTTTTTCCCGGATCATCGCCCATACCGCCAAAACAAAGTAGCTGAGTATATACCTTACCCGGTTCCACTTGTCGCTTTTATCGAGCCGTGGCAGCCTAATCCGGACGATCCGAATATTTTCGAGACGGTCGGTCATAAACAGCTTTTCCTGAGAAGATTTTTGCCCGGCATATCCGGGTTGTGCAGCAATGACCGTAATCTCGAAGTCGTTTTGCAAATGCAGACATAAAGAGGTCATGAGTTGCCCTGTAGAAGCATAATCGGGATAAAAGTAGTTGATGACAAACACGATTTTTTTCTTCATAGCAACAACCCCGTGTCCTCGAATCTATTTTTCATAAAACGGGCAGGGGCGCCAATATGGACTTCGTTGGCCCCCACATCCTTCGTCACTGTGCTTCTGGCACCCACGACGCCCATCTCGTGAACGGTGACGCCCGGGTAAACGAATGCGCCACTCGCGATCCACGCACCGTCCTTCACCCGGATCGGCTTCGTGACAAGGCCGAAGTACGGGTCATCCATCTGATGGGATCCCGTGCACAAATAGCTGTGCTGCGAAACGACGCAGTGCGCCCCAATGTCGATTCGGTCCAAACTGTACAGCTCCGCATAATCGCCGATCCACGAATGATCGCCGATCGACACTTTCCACGGATAGGTAAATTTGGCCGAAGAACGAACCCGGACATCACGGCCGATCCGAGCGCCGAATGCCCGAAGCAGCAGCCTTCGCCAGCTGTACATATTATGAAGCGAGAACCGGAACAGAGTTCCCTGCACAAACCACCATAGCAGCACGATCAAACCGCTGCGTCCCCTGGAATAACCGTCTTGCTTATACAGATCTAGCCGTACTATATTTTTCATACGACTTCCATAACTCCTCGTAAATATCGGTAGTTTTTCGAACATAGGCGTCTCTGGAAAACTCAAGCTCCGCCAGCTCGCGCCCATTTTCCCCCATCCTGCGACAGTCGGCAGAAAGCGCGCGATCTATCCCCTCGGCGAGCGCCTCATGATCCTGTGCAGGAACAAGCACACCCGTGCTGTCCCTCACCATTTCGGGGACACCGCCCACGTCGGTGGCAACAACGGGCAGCCCCGCGCGCATCGCCTCCAGAATAACCGTAGGAAAAATGTCGTAAACGGAAGGCAGAACGAACAAATCCGATTGGCGAAGCAACTGCGGCACGTCCCGGCGAAGTCCCAAGAAATGCACCGTATCCTCCAATCCGAGCTGTCTGACCATATTCGTTAACGTCTGTTTGTAGCTCTTCTCATGGTCGAACGCCACGTCACCCACGATAAGAAACCGGGCTTCGCGCCCTCGCTTGCGCAGACTATCCGCCGCCCGAATAAAATATTCCACGCCTTTCATCGGGGATAAACGAGCCACCATGATCACGACGGGCACATTAGGCGGAATGTCCAGTTCCTGGCGCAGCCCCTTGACCGGCAGCTCCGACGACCCGCCGGAGAAATCGATGCCGTTATAGATTTTGGTAAGCTTATGCGAAAAGGAAGCTCCCCATTTGAACATGATTTTGCTCCGCTCGCAAAGCACGACCACTTTGTCGTTGAACAAATGGTTTAAGAAGCCGACCAGCCGATAGGCCATCAGCGGCCTGCGCGGCAGCTCGTGCACCGTCTGCACAGCCGGGACCCGAAGAAGCCTGGCCGCGATGTTCCCGCCCATCAGCTCCATTTTGTGGGAATGGACGATATCGATCCGATACTCCCGGATGATGCGTATGACGGTTCGCACCGTTGCAAAGAGCCTGAACATGTTGCGAAAATAATAAGCCGCATCCGTCGGTTTGCCGAAAACGGCAAGCTTACCAAAAAGCACTTTCGCTCCGGCCTCCTCGTATTTGGCCACATATGGGCTCGGGCCGGGCAGCAGTACGTAAGCTTTATATTTGGATTTGTCCAGTCCCTCCACCAATTGCAATAGCACTGTGTCGACCCCGCCGACTTGGCTGGCATAAGGCTGAATGTAGAGAATGCGTTTCACTGGCCACTCCTTTCTTGCGTTTTCACCGCACAATACGGTAACCTTGCTGTTCGAACCTGCGGAATTGCGGACCATCCCCCGGCATCCTGTTCGAAAAGCGGCAGGCCTTCCCGAGGTGTGTTTTTATACGCCGCCATCAACATAATATAGAACAGCGGTGCGTCAAGTACCGGTTGAGAAATGAGCAGCGTCATGAAAAGCGGCGTAATCGCGACAAAATATTCCTTCTTGTTCTCCACCGTAGCAGCCGTTGCAAAATAAACAATTAAAACGAGCAGAACTCCAATAATTCCGATCATATACATGGACGACAGCAGATTGATTCCGAGCTGGTCCACGTTGCTGTATCCGGCATTATACATTCCGGTGCCGAATGGATGGTCCAAGAATAGCCGCAAGCCTTCAAGCGTAGCGTCTGACCGATCGGTAACGGAAGCGCCCAGCTTCTCGGATTTTTCGTTCAAGCCGATAAACGGAGCGTAGAAGGCCGCGTAAAACATGAACGAAAAGATAAGCACCGCTTTGACGCTCCGCCGGTCCAACATGTACCTTAACGCCAGTGCGACAAAGTAGATCGCCAGCCCCGTCGTGGACAAGGTAGCACCGACGCCAAGAAACAGCACCACTTTGATCCAGCCTCGATTCAGACCGTACGATTTCAAGCAAAACAACGCCCAGATTAAGAAGGCCTGGAATATGCCCGACTCCCGAAACAAACCAAGCAATCGCGGCAAGTTCAAACCGGGCATTTCAATGAAGCTGTACAGCACTGTGAACGGAAAGTATGTTTTCCCCGTCGTCTCATACGACTCTACATCGATTTTAAACATAAACAACGCTTCCCAAGGGATAACGAAAGACAGCGCGAGCGTGATATAATACGAAATGACAAACGCCATCATAATAAAGATGAAACCCCGGAAATACATCTGATTCGCTTTCTCTTCGCTTAATATCAAGGCAAACGAAAACAAAATGACGATGTGGGTCACAGTAGCTTTCACCACAAAGTCGAAGTTCAGTCCCGAATGAATACCGGCATGCGAGAAAAAATACACCCACATGACGACGCTGACTACGAGCACAAACTGGATGTGACGAGCGAAGCGCAAGTTTTTTTTGATCGAATGTTCCGCTATATGGAAATAGACCGCACCCAGGCTGATTACAATCGCCAAGCTTGACATCGATTGTCCGAATGCGGTCGGCCGCATCATAAACGTAGCGATCAGAAGCAGGAGGACCTTCACTCGAAACAGCATGGTCTACTCCTTTCACTGTCTTGAAAAAGAGGCATGCATAAAACTTCCATATCTTTTCATAAATAAGTTCGGCTGAATCAGTTCGCGGTACGCGACTTGGCGGCTTCCCAACTCCTCCCGAAGCACGCCGATATTGCGAACGGCCTGGTTCAGTTGACTGGCGAGAACGCCGATATTTTCCGGAGTGAAGGTCAGCCCCAACTGATAATGCCGGATCGTAAATCCGATTTCGCCGTGATCCGGACCAATGACCAACTTCTGGCGAACGATGGCTTCCGTAAGCGGGCCGCTTTGCCCCGTGAACATTCGCCGATACGGCAGCACGACGATATCGGCGATTTCGAAATAGCCGGAAACGTCCTCCTCCGCTATAAATCCAAGGTCTAACACAACGCGGCACCAATCCGGCACATCCGTCAGCAGCCGCTCCATGTCATTCCGTGTAAAGTGCTCTTCTTTACCAGCCACAATCAGCGTGCATGGCTCTTCGATGAATCGCGCAGCCTGAAGCAGCAGATCCAGCCCTTTATCGTAGCGCGTTCCCCCGAACGCCAGCAGGAAAGGACGCGGAAAGTCCGTAAATCGCTGCCGGAGCCGCTCGGTATGCTCCCGGTTCATATGCTGCGGGTGCAGTTGCGGATATAGCACGCTTTCGATCCGGTCGCCGTAAGCTTCACCCACAAGAGCTGCCGTCAAACGTCTCGTAAATTCCCCATGAACAATCAAACGGCGGATAGCTCCGGTTCGAATGAGGAACGAAAGGGCGTGCACTTTGCTCCTGCGCGTCGGATACCAATGCATCGTTGCGGTACAAGACAGTCCCCGCAGCAATGGCCACAACAGCAGAAGCGGAAGTAGCAAACAATCCAAATACATCAGGTGCAGCCGATCGTATCCGTGCGAGCGACAGTAACGAATCAGCTTCCATACCGTTAAGACGCGTCCGATTACAGCCGGCATCCGGACACGAGGAGGGTTAATCAACACTGGTGTAATGCCCGCCTGTTTCAAACTTTCGAATTGTTCAGGTTCCATGGCGGTCGTGGCATAGCTGCACGTCGCGTTTTCAGCCTCCGACAAAACGCCTTGAATCGCCGCCAAATTATAGTAAAAATGGTGTCCGTCGTTCGATGTGTCGAAGAATATGAATTTCATCCCACAGCCTCGCCTTTCCGGATACGGAGGAAACGTTCGAACGCATCCAAATGCGATTCCACCATACAATCAACCGTAAAACGGCTTGCAAAATCCAAGCTTCGGCTGCGATACCGGCTTCGTTCCTCTTCGCCTCGCAGAATCGCACGGCACGCTTCGGTCAATGCCCCCGCGTCTTCGGCAGGTATCGTGAATCCGTTGCCTCCGTTCTCGATTAAATCGTATGCGGCGCCGGCATTCAGGGTCGAGATGAGAGGAAGTCCGAACATAAGCGCCTCATTCAGCACGAGCCCCCACACGTCGTACCGTGTCGGCAACACGAACGCATCCGCGAGCTTGAAATAATCGATCAAAGCATTTTTCTGAACAAATGGAAGCAGGACGACGTTTTTCATTCCGTGTTCCTGTATATACGCTTTGTATTGTACCTCTTGCGGGCCGCCTCCGATGAGCAGAAGCGATGTTTCCGAAGCATTCAATTCCCGAAACGACCGCAGCAGCACATCGAACCCTTTACGCTCGATGAACTGTCCGACCGATAAAAATACAAATTTGTTCAAGCCATGCCGCATTTTCAATTCGGCTGTGCGCTCCGGCCGCAGAGGCCTGAGCTGCTCGGATGTATAGCTTACCGAACTGATCGGATATTCGTGGATTAGCGCTGGCTTCGCCCCATAATATTGCAAATACCGGGTGCAGTTCACACCGGTGGACAGCCAGAACGAGGCACTGGAAATGAACCGTGTCTTCAGCTTGCGCTTCCAAGCGGATTCTTCCGGTGCCGGGAAGCCTCCGTCCGAGTTCAGGATGAACGGAATGCCATTCATCCGCAGCCACTGGATCGCCATCATCTCGGTCGGTGAACTGTAACACCCCATCACATAAAGATCGAACCGGCTCTTCCGAAGCTCTCGCAACACGCTTGGATTGATATGCTTATCCAGCCCAAAAGTCCGTCCGGGCAAAAATTTGTAGTTAAAATGAGTACCGAGACCTTCCACTTCCCATTCGCGGTTCGACTCGTTCTTCGCCTGAAACCAAACAGTCAACTCGCAATGCTTGCCAAGCGCGTTAAAAAAGTCGACTCTGTACGGACTGGGAATATTGGTGATAAATAATACTTTTTGTTTCAAACCGTTTCTTCCCTTTCCCGATTGCGCAAATTTCGGAGCTTTGCCGACATCCCTCCGCCGAACAGAATGAGCCCCATTAACAGCAGCACACCGAGCGCCGCAATTCCGAGCTGAAACAACAGCGATGCCAGTCCCCCAACTTGCGGACCCCCAATCCACGCGATCCACCCCCCGCTTAAGGCAAACAACAGGAGAGCAGGGGCTAGCGTAGTGAATAGAAGCTTCCAGCCTATGCCGAGCAGCCTAAGTTCAATAAACCAGCGGACCGCGATTCCGATCGGCAGCCCCAACATTCGGGAAAACGCCGTCCCGGCCAAACCTGCGAATGGAACAAGCCCTAGCGTGCCCAGCAAGGTTAAACCACTTTGAGCAAAGTTAATTTTTGTATTCAGCTTGACGTATTCCGTTCCATTCAGAAAGTAAAACGGAACAATGCCAATCGTTCCGGACGCCACACCGATAATGAGCAGCCGCAAAATCGGCGCAGCGTCTCTTGAGAAGTCCGGATCAATCCAAACGGACAATATGCTCTCTGCATAAAGGAACATCGGAACGCTGAGTGACGTGACGGCCAGAACAACAACCTTATTGGCTATAGCATACACGCTGCGAAGCCGTTCCGTCTGAGCAGTTTCCCGCAGCGAGCTAAATTTCGGAAATAAGAACGCTCCGGCAGCGCCGGGAATTTCATGGAGCTTGGAAGCAAGCTGCATGCAAACGGAATATACTCCGAGTGCTGCCGGCCCCAAAATCGAACTGATGATGATCCTGTCCGCCTGGGTATAGATAACGCTGCTGATGACCTGTAGCCATGAATAGATCCCGTAACCGAACACAGTTCGCGCCGCTTCCCTGTCCCACTTGGGCCAAAAGTTCAATCCGCGGTTCAACCGCCGCCCGAACGAATACTGGAACGCAGCGGCGATGACGGACATTACCAGCATCAAAACAACCAGTCCGACCAGCTTCATGCCCGCGTAAATCAAGACAACGCTGCATACTGTCGTCCCGACGTTTACCAGCATGTTCGTTTTATTCAGTACATCATAACGATGATGCGCCATGCACACGGCAGAATAAACGCTGGTTACAATTTTGACGCCTACCACTGCGCCAAGAATGCGCGCAGCCGTGACGATCTGGCCTCCCGTCTCCGCAGAAGCATTCTGAAACAAAAATAACAAGTGCGGTCCGAGCAGGAACAGCGCGAGCGTCGTCAATGAACCGATCAGCAAGCATAAAGCCATGGTGAACCGCAGCACGCGGTTGAACGAAGCAAGATCGCTGCGCTCCAGATACGCTGATCCGTATTTCACCACGGCGTTACTTACTCCAAGATTCGTCACGCTTAGGATAGCGACGAGGGATACCATCAGCACCCAACTACCATACAACTCCGCTCCGAGCAGCTTCAGAAGCAACGGAGTGGCCATAATCGTCAAAAGCGGATTGACGAGAAATTCGATCAAGCTGTATCCGATATTTTTGAAATCGCGGGCGGCTCCGATTTCTTTCACTTTTTGAAAAATCCTTCTCAAAGAAGAGTCACCCGCTTCTTCACTGGAGCATGCATTGTACTCCTAGCTTAATGCCATCACGTTCATATAACGAGCTTCCGCCTGTACCCGCTTCAAGTCTTCGTCCACCATCATGCGAATCAATTGTACGAAGCTCACCTCTTGCTTCCAACCGAGCTTTTTCTTTGCTTTGGAGCAGTCACCAATCAAGAGGTCAACCTCAGCCGGACGGACAAACTTCGGGTCGATCACAACGTAATCCGTATAGTTCAGGCCGACGTAAGAGAACGCAACCTCCAACAGTTCGCGTACAGAGTGCGTCTCTTCAGTCGAAATGACGTAATCGTCCGGCTCATTTTGCTGCAGCATTAACCACATCGCTTTGACGTAATCCCCGGCAAATCCCCAATCGCGCTGTGCATCCAAATTGCCGAGCCGCAGTTCATTTTGAAGGCCCAGCTTAATGCGCGCCACGCCGTCCGTGACTTTGCGTGTGACGAACTCCAGACCGCGCCGCGGAGACTCGTGATTGAACAAAATGCCGGAACAAGCGAACATATCGAAGCTCTCGCGATAATTCACCGTAATCCAATGGCCGTATACTTTCGCCACCCCGTAAGGACTTCGCGGGTAGAACGGCGTCGTCTCCTTTTGCGGAATCTCCATCACCTTGCCGAACATTTCGCTGCTCGACGCTTGGTAGAAACGAGCCGTCGGCTTGACAATCCGTACCGCTTCCAGCATGTTGGTTACGCTAAGCGCCGTAATGTTGCCGGTCAGAATCGGCTGCGGCCACGATGCCGCCACATAGGATTGGGCAGCTAGATTGTACACTTCGTCAGGGTCCGAAATCCGCACCGCTTCAATTAGCGAAGCAAGGTCTGTCAAGTCGCCGGATATCCATTCGATCTGATCCTTAATATGCTGCACGTTCTCGTAATTGGGCGTACTTGTGCGTCGGCGCATGCCGTAAACCTTATACCCTTTGTCCAATAAAAATTCCGCCAGGTAAGATCCGTCTTGTCCGGTGATGCCTGCGATTAATGCTGATTTCATTCGCTTTCCTCCTAAATGTTCGTGATCGTTCTTCTATGCTCGCTCGTTTGTAAAAACCATGAATAAGTAGACGCAAGCCCTTCATCCAAACGAATTTTCGCCTGCCAGCCCAGCTTTGTCAGCTTGCTCACATCGACCAGCTTTCTTGGCGTTCCGTCGGGCTTGCTCGCATCGTATAAAATATCTCCGGCATAATCGACGATGGCTCTGATCTTTTCCGCCAGCTCCCGGATGGAAATATCTTCTCCTACGCCGATGTTCACAATGTCGCTATGGTTATAATGGTGCATCAAATAAAGGCAGGCATCGGCCAAATCGTCGGCATGCAAAAATTCTCTGCGCGGCGTTCCCGTCCCCCAAAGCTCAACCACAGACTTGCCTTCCACCTTGGCTTCGTGGAACTTGCGGATCATGGCAGGAAGCACATGACTGTGATTCAGATCGAAATTATCGTTTGGACCGTACAAATTTGTCGGCATGACCGATATATAACGCGTACCGAACTGCCTGTTATAAGCCTGACACATCTTAATTCCAGCAATTTTGGCGATCGCGTATGGTTCGTTCGTCGGCTCCAGCAAGCCCGTGAGCAGATCTTCCTCGCGCATCGGCTGAGAGGCATACTTCGGATAAATACAAGTGCTGCCGAGAAACAATAACTTTTTGACCCCAAATCGGTACGACGCATCGATGACATTCGTCTGAATCATCAAGTTATCCCGAATGAACGTCGCCGGAAACTCGTTGTTAGCTACGATGCCTCCAACCTTCGCCGCAGCCAAAAATACATATTCGATGCCTTCATTCTTAAAGAAAGAATCGACCTGATCGGAGCTGCGAAGATCAAGCTCCTGCGAAGTCCGGAAGCTGAGATTACGATATCCCTCAGCGAGCAGCTTTCCTACGATAGCCGAACCTACCAGACCGCGATGGCCTGCAACATAAATTTTCGAATCTTTATCCAATCGTTTCACCTCATGGTTCATGTTATATCGCGCAGGTTGTTAACCGATGGCATTGGTTAATTTTTGATTGGCAATTGTTTCTTTTATGGCGTGCAGCACCGGCTCCCGCAACTCTCGGGATTGAAGGGCAAACTGCAGCGTCGTCAAAATGAATCCCAGCTTTTCGCCTACGTCGTGTCTCGTTCCTTCAAAATGATAGGCATAGACTTGCTGCAGTTCATTCAGCTTTTCAATCGCGTCGGTCAATTGAACTTCTCCGCCCGCCCCTTGTTCTTGAACGGATAAAATCTCGAATATCTCCGGGCTCAAGATATACCGGCCCATAATGGCCAGGTTTGAAGGGGCGGTGCCAAGAGGCGGTTTTTCCACAAAAGTTCTAACCTGATACAACCTGTCCTGCTTTTGCAGCGGATCAATAATCCCGTACCTGTTTGTTTCATCATCGGCTACCGGCTGTACACCGATTACCGACGTTCGGGTCTGCTCGTATTGCTCAATCAATTGCTGTAAGCACGGCTTTTTAGCGGTGACGATATCGTCGCCCAGCAGCACGGCAAAAGGCTCGTCGCCTACAAATTTCCTCGCGCACCATACCGCATGTCCAAGCCCTTTCGGCTCTTTTTGGCGGATAAAGTGAAGCTCCACCTTCGACGAACGGCGAATTTCTTCCAGCAGATCGTATTTTCCCTTTTGATGAAGATTGTGCTCCAATTCGTGTACATGGTCGAAATGATCCTCAATGGCCCGCTTACCTTTGCCGGTTACGATAATGATGTCCTCGATACCGGACTGAACCGCTTCTTCCACAATGTATTGAATTGTAGGTTTGTCGATGATGGGAAGCATTTCTTTTGGCATCGCTTTGGTCGCCGGTAAAAATCTTGTGCCTAAACCGGCCGCCGGGATGATCGCTTTTTTGACTTTTTTCATGGTTTCAACTCCTATCTATCTTTATATGTTTTTGGGGTTATCGATAAGCGTGCAAAGCGGCTTCCTTGCGGTTCATATGGTTTAACACAACACCCAAAATTCGGGCCTGTGCATATTCCAGATTGGTTTTCAGTTTCTTTACAACCTCTCGTTTTACTTTTCCGGCCTTTACGACGATGAGAACTCCGCCGCATTGTCCCGCTACCAGTTGAGCATCTGGAAGAGTTAACGCCGGGGGCGTATCGAAAATAACGACGTCATAATTCGTTCTGGCATAATCGACAAATTGTGCCCAGCGTTCGGATGATAATAACTCGGAAGGATTGGGAGGAAGGGGACCAGACGTAAGCAAATCCAATCGCGGAATATGCGTCTCGGCAACCAATTCTTGCGCAGTGTACTGTCCGGCCAACAAATTCGACAAACCAACGCGGTTATCTTGGTTAAAGTTTTGATGAAGGGTCGCGTTCCTCATATCGGCATCCACAAGAAGGACTCTTTTTTCGCTCTGGCTGTAGGCTATGGCAAGATTGCTTGCTGTCGTTGTTTTCCCTTCAGCCGCCTGGGCCGATGTCACCATGAGCGTCTTCTTTTCGAGGCCTATCGTGGAAAAATCGATATTGGCACGAAGTGTACGGTATGCTTCGCAAATCGGCGATTGCGGGTTGCTTTCCATAATCATGTCGCGATTCTTATTGCTTCGTTGTTGCATAAGGGATCTCTCCTACCTTTCGATCGGCTGCTGACTTATTTTTTAGTAATCGGTCTTTTTTTTCAATCTCCGGTAAGACAGCCAGCACCACCAGTCCTATAACCTCATCCACATCTTCTGCGGTTTTGATCGTATCGTCAAAAACCGAGTGCAAAAAAGCAAATCCGATGGAAAGCAGGGCGGCTACCAGTACGCTGACCAAAATGTATAATTGATGATTGGGTAAGACTGGTGTTGAGATTTGTCTTGGATCTGCTTTCCCCAGAATTGTTACATTATTAACTTTTAAAAGCTTCGTAACTTCTGATTGGAACACCTCCGCAATGGCGTTGGCAAGTTCCGCCGCTTCCCGATAATCGTTGCCCCGAATCGTTAGCGTCATAATTTGCGAGCCAGCAGAATGTCGCACCTTAAGCGCTTTGGACAACATTTCCGGGTCAGCTTGAAGTCCGGAAATGCGTTCGGACACCTTGGTCAGAATCGCCGAAGTCTGAATGACCTCCTGATAGGTGTCCATCAGCTTCATGTTTGCATTTATAGAAGTTAAGTCCACCATGTTCGATGCGTTGGTGCTATGAATAAGAAGTTTCACTGAAGCTTCGTAAGTAGGAGGAATAAAGTTATAGCTGACTATCGCCGTTCCTCCTCCGGCTGCAATCATAAACAGAAGAATCCAGCCTATGTATTTGCGAAGGGTTCGGATGTAGTACTTTACCTCCAAGCTCTCCCCACCTGCCATTTTCAGAAAATTTTCTTGTGGTTTTCAAAAAAAGCCAAGCCCCTGCCCAAGATTTTGGATCAATAGGGCGGTTACACTTCAAATGACTTGATTAAATAAAGGCCGATCTTGTTGTTCCGGGTCAAGAAGCGAATAGGCTTTGCTCACCATTTGAAAGAATTTCTCGAAGCGTTCAAACGGATGATTGATGACGCCGGCCAATTTTCTTATATTCTTGTCATTCGGCAACGGCGCCGCACTATAACGGTACATGCCACCGCGTATTTTTAAACCTCGAGTGAAAACTGCTTCCAAATGAAGCGCTTCTTCCGGATGGGGTAAAATAAATCGACAAACCACATTGGCATATATGGGGAACCTCAAATACGTTTCAAATTCGATTTTTTGGGCGCTGACTCTACATAATGTAACAATTGCTTTATTACTGGACACATCCATACTATTAATTTGGGTAATGTACAATTCGGAGGTTATGTGCAGTTTGTTTCCTTGAATTGAAGGACGATCATATTTTGTTTGCTCCAAGCTGCCTCATCCTTCCCTTAAAACTGCCGCTCAGATAACTTCCGAAAAGGTTACATTATGTATCACGAGCCGCATTCTTAATTTATGATACAATTTGTAACTTGTCAAGCGTTAATTTTTTCACACTTTTCCGCAATCCCGCACAAAATCAATCAATACAAGGGGAAGTTCTACAAAATAAAAGCCAGTCTATTCCCGCATAAGATAATCCAACGAGACATTGAAAAAATCAGCTATATTTTTGAGCGTTTCGTAATCCGGGTGTCTCCTGTTATTTTCATAATGAGAAAGCGCCGACCTCGAAATTCCGATATGTATTGCCAACTCCTCCTGGGTCATCTGTCTTTCCTCTCGAAGCAAGCTGATTTTGTTACCGTACTTCACAACTTTGGTCCTCCTTATTTGCTTCAGTATACTCCTCACCTACTTTCATTATTATAACGGACAAAAAGTTGAGATACAATTCGTATCAATGATATCCATTAACCGAATCTTTTTCAAGTGGTTTACCGTTTTTTCCTTCCTCTACGAATAAAATTTCAACACCGATTAAAGTTGGAGTATTTCACATGGAAGACGTTTCCACGCTGCTTTTAAGGATTTGCACATCATAAAATTAAATTTTTTTAGTTGAGTATGCAGCCTGCTTTGTTATAAAATAAATTCCATGAATGATACATTTTGTATATTTTGAATCCTCTCACCCATTTTATTCCTCATTATGGAATATAAAATAGAAAGGAGTTTTATTTAAATGAAAAAAAGTTTGTATCTGCTGGGTTTATTTATGCTCTTGTTCCTTCTCCCACCAAAATTGATTCTGGCCGACGGAACGATCTCCATCGATGTCAACACCGAGATTAAAGGCGCTGACCTCGATGAAGTGTCCATCTCGGCTTCCGTTCAATCCGACTATGAAATTAAAGAAGTTCGGGCCGTCTTGCAGGACCGGCAAGTGACGCTGACGAAGGCTAAGGCCTATTCCCCTTGGACCGGTAAGCTCAGCTTGCAGGGATTGTCTAAAGGTACTTATACCTTAACGGTGACCGCCGCCGATTATGGAAATCAGACCAGGCAGAAAGAAACGACCATCAAATTTCTGGGGCGTTCAACGATCACTGTTACGGAACCTGGCGGCTTTTCGGTGATTCGTGACGGGAGAGTGAGGGTGCAGGCAAAAGCTGTTGACGGGCTGGGAAAACCGCTGTCGCTCAGCCTAGGTTATACGATAAACGGAAGGTATAATTCCGGATATATGCTTGAATGGTTTGATGCCAAAGAATACGAAGGCAAATCAATCCGTTTTCACTTTACAAGCGAAGATAGCAACGGGCACAGGGAAAGCGTGGATAAAGATGTCTTTATCGAACGAGGCCTCCGTTTAAAGGAAACTCGGTCTGTAGACGGAAAAATTTTGGACCAAGACGGGAACCGGATCTTATATAAAGGGCAAGATGGCATGCTGCGCATCCGGAATCTGACGGACGGTCAAGAGGTCACGATTCCTTACAAATCGACCATCGACCCGGCCATTGATACGATTCGCGAGAAACTCACCCCTACGGGAGCTATTTTTGAAGGCTTTTCACATTATTTTGTACGCGACCCCCGGTATAAGGTGTGGAAATGGGACGGCTCCGGCTTGGAATGCCTGACTCCAGGCAACGATGAGTATGCCATGTGGAAAATTATCGACGTTAAAGGAGATTATGGATTGTACCACTCTCCTCAAGGCGCTTCGATCGTCAACTTCACAAGCGGGAGCGTTAAGGTCATTCCTGCCAGCGTCAATGCCGGAGTATTAACTTCCGATGGAGGCGTCCTGTTCGTCGCCGACGGCGATGGCCTATTCCGTTACAATCCGGACGGAACGGTTACAACCTTGGTGCAAAGTGATAAAGCTTTTAGCGGAATAGCCGCATCCGGAAACTATGTGCTTTTTAACGATTACAGCAAAATATATATGTATGATGGAGTGCAAATGTCCGTGATCAAAGAAGCGGACGGTTTCAACGTAGAAGCTGGTTCCGGATATCAAATCAACGGAGGATGGATCGCCTATATCAAGAAAAATGCCAGCGGCAGTCCCCAGCTCTTCCTGCGTTCGCCTCAAGGGTTGGAAAAGCAGTTGACTTACTTCAGCTCTGCCCCGAAACTTCAATATTTGCATGACGACGGTTCAGTAGCCTTTTCCCTCGGTGGAAAAACGTACATTTGCCCCGTTAATGAAGAGCCCACCCAAGTGAGCTCCGACTTGGGGAGGACGGCCTACGATACGCGGTTGGGCGGCTGGTACAAATTGCTCGGCAACGGGATTTACCAAATATACACGGGGCCGCAAGAAGCGGATGTCACCCCTCCGGAATGGCCGGCGGGCAGTTCACTTACCGTAACGGATCTGACCTACCGGTCTGCCGTTCTGAATTGGCCTCAAGCTTCGGATGACAAGGGGGTCACAGCCTACCTTATCTATAAACAGGGAAGACTGGACCAAGTCATCAAGGCACCGGCCCTCCAAACGAAGTTAGAAGATCTTATTAATTTGGGTGGTGCCGAGTACAAATTTGAAGTTATTGCCGAAGATGCGGCAGGGAATCGCAGCCAAGCGCTTCATACCGTCATTATCCCGCCGGTTTACGATTATCGCCCGCCTACGTGGGATAACGGCAACACGCTTACCGTTACGGATGTGACTTATGACAGCGCCAAGCTCAGCTGGCCGCCGGCCGTTGACAACATCAAGGTTCTAAGGTACGCACTCTATCTCGACGGCAAAAGAGTCGGCGAGGTACAGGGAGATACAACGAAGTACGACATCACTGGACTCACTCCGGGCAAAACGTATCAAGTCACCGTAATAGCGGAAGACGAATACAACCAAAGCTCCAATAACCCGACGGCAACCATTACCACTCCGTCCAAGCCGCCCAAGGGAGATAACTCTCCCCCGGTATGGCCAAATGGGGATGTTCTGACGGTAACGGATATTACCTATAACAGCATAAGCCTGCAGTGGAAGCCGGCCCAAGACAATGTCGGGGTGGCATCCTACGAAATCTACCGAGACAACCTTCTGAGCGGGACCGTTGTAGGATCTGTTTACCGTTACACGGCTGGCGGACTGGCTCCGGGCCAAACCTATGTATTCTCCGTAATCGCCAAGGATGCGGCAGGCAACGTTAGCTTGAACAATCCCGTCGTTAGCGTGACAACCACCGTGTACGGAGGGCCGCGTCCATCGGTCGGCACGTTGTCGCTTCAAGCCAAGCCCGGTGCTTTGGATGTCGGATCGGTGCTGGAACTCAACTTGAAAGCCGATTCGGTCCAAGACCTGTATGCCTTTCTGGCCAAGATGAAATATGATCCTGACCGCTTCAGACTCGGCCAAGTTTTACTGCATACCGATTTCGGGGTCGAGAATCAAAGCGCTGTTCTTTCCAAAAATACCGGTACCGCCGGCGAGGTGAAGCTGGCAGGCTCACTGATCGGCCGCGTTCCCGGCAAAACAGGCAATCTGCACCTGATTACCTTGAAATTCGTGGTACAAAAAGCGGGCAAAAGCGATTTCACGTTGCTGCCGGGCAGCTCGTTATCGGATAGCCAAGGACAGACTCGGACGCTATCTGAATCGTTTACCCTCACGATCAATGCGGGAAGCGGGGATTTCGATAACGATGGCAAGATTACGCTGCATGATTTGGTCCTTATTTCCAGACAAAACGGAATGGCTATCGGCCAGCCGGGATTTGACGCGCGATTCGATGTGAACAACGACGGAAAGATCGATATGACGGATATTCAATATATTGCCAATAAAGTGGCGGCTGGCGGCTGAATAACGACAGTCTAACCCCGAAAGGCGGACGGAATTTTTCCCGTCCGCCTTTGCCATTATACAAACCCGGGCCGTCCGTACGTTTTCCCGAGCGCACCCGGCGCATCGTCTTTGAGCCATTAATCGGTGGCGGTATAGTACACAGATCGGAAATCGATCTGGTATTTCAGATCGCCGTTAATCGAGGCGAGCATATCTTGGACAGATAGTCCGATACAATTGGTATCGAGTAATTTTACATTAATAGGTTATTTTCTGGTAATTTCATATAATTCCTTTTTATATAATAAATTTTGACATCGGTTTCATTGCATGACTACTTGCCAAAATAGCGTTTCAGCCCATTTTTTATTAAATTTTTTTTAGTTTATTGAGTATACTTCCTATTTTATTATAAAATGAAACACGTCGATGATACGTTTTGTATTGTCGATTGTTTTCTTCTCGTACCGTATCTAATTTAGAAAGGAGCTTTTTATTTTAATGAAAAAAAGATTGTATGTGCTGGGACTATTTATGCTCTTGTTCCTTCTGGCACCGAAGTTGATTCTGGCCGACGGAACGATCTCCATCGATGTTAACACCAAGATTAAAGGCGCTGACCTCGATGAAGTGTCCATCTCGGCTTCCGTTCAGTCCGAATATGAAATCAAAGAAGTGCGGGCCGTCCTCCAGGACCGGCAAGTGACGCTGACGAAAGCTAAGGACAATTCCACTTGGGACGGTAAGCTCAGTTTGCAGGGATTGCCTAAAGGCACTTATACCTTAACAGTGACCGCCGCTGATTATGGAAATCAGACCGTGCAGAAAGAAACGACCGTCAAATTTCTGGGGCGTTCGACGATCACTGTCACGGAACCTGGCAGCTTCTCGGTGATTCGTGACGGGAGAGTGCGGGTACAGGCAAAAGCTATTGACGGGCTGGGAAAACCGCTACCGCTCGGTATAAAGTATACGGTAGATGGAAGTTATAATACCGCATATATGTTGTCTGAATGGTTTGATGTCAGAGAATACGAAGGCAAATCAATCCGTTTTCACTTTACAAGCGAAGATAGCAACGGGCACAGGGAGGGCGTGGATAAAGATGTCTTTATCGAACGAGGCCTCCGTTTAAAGGAAATTCGATCAGTAGACGGGAAAATTTTGGACCAAGACGAAAACCGGATATTATATAAAGGGCAGGATGGCATGCTGCGCATCCGGAATCTGACGGACGGTCAAGAGGTCACGATTCCTTACAAACCGACCATCGACCCGGCTATTGATACGATTCGCGAGAAACTCACCCCTACGGGAGCTATTTTTGAAGGCTTTTCATATTACGATGTACGCACCCCCAAGTATAAGACGTGGTATTGGAACGGCACTCAATTACAAGGTATAGGAAAAATAATCGACGTTAAGGGAGACTATGGATTATACTATTCTTCCAACGGTACTTCGATCATCAACTTCACTAGCGGCAAGATTGCGGTCATTCCTACTAAGAATTTCTATGCTGGAACTTTAACTTCCGATGGGGGCGCCCTGTTCGTCGGTAGAGGCCTGTTTCGTTACAAGCCAGACGGAACGGTCACAACCTTGGTCCAAAGCGATAAAGTTTTTAGTGGAATAGCCGCATCTGGGAAATATGTGCTTTTTAACGATTACAGCACAATATATATGTATGATGGGGTACAAACGTCCGTGATCAAAGAAGAGGACGACCTCAAAGTAGAAGCTGGTTCCGGATATCAAATCAACGGAGGATGGATCACCTATATCAAGAAAAATGCCAGCGGCAGTCCCCAGCTCTTCCTGCGTTCGCCCCAAGGTGCGGAAAAGCAGCTGACTTACTTCAACTCTGCCCCAAAGCTGCAATATTTGCATGATGACGGTTCGGTAGCCTTTTCCTTCGGCGGAAAAACGTACATTTGCCCCGTTAATGCAGAACCGATCCAAGTGAGCTCCGACTTGGGGAAAACGGCCTACGATACGCGGTTGGGCGGCTGGTACAAATTGCTCGGCAACGGGATTTACCAAATATACACGGGGCCGCAAGAAGCAGACGTCACCCCTCCGGAATGGCCGGCAGGCAGTTCGATTACCGTAACGGATCTGACCTACCGGTCTGCCGTTCTGAATTGGCCCCAGGCTTCGGATAACAAGGGAGTCACAGCTTACCTTATCTACAGATACGGAGTAATGACTTCTCCAATACTGGACCAGGTCGTTAAGGCGCCGGCCCTCCAAACTAAATTGGATGGTCTTTATAATTATGGTGATAACAAGTACGAATTTGACGTTATTGCCGAAGATGCGGCAGGGAATCGCAGCCAAGCGCTTCATATCGTTATTAACCCGCCAGCCTACGATCCCCTCCCGCCTACTTGGGGTAACGGCAACACGCTTACCGTTACGGATGTGACTTATGACAGCGCCAAACTCAGTTGGCCGCCGGCCGTTGATAATAAAAAGGTTCTAAAGTATTTCATCCATCTCGACGGCAAAAGAATCGGCGAGGTACAGGGAGATACAACGAAGTACGACGTCACTGGACTCGCTCCGGGCAAAACGTATCAAGTCACCGTAATAGCGGAAGACGAAAACAACCAAAGCTCCAATAACCCGACGGCAACCATTACCACTCCGTCCAGGCCTACCGAGAGAGACACTTCTCCCCCGGTATGGCCGAATGGAGATGTTCTGACGGTAACGGATACTACCTATAACAGCGTAAACTTGCAGTGGAATCCGGCCCAAGACAATGTCGGGGTGGCATCCTACGAAATCTATCGAGACAACCTTCTGAGCGGGACCGTTGCAGGATCTGTTTACCGTTACACGGCTGGCGGACTGGCTTCGGGCCAAACCTATGTTTTCTCCGTAATCGCCAAGGATGCGGCTGGCAACGTTAGCTTGAACAATCCTGTCGTTAGCGTGACAACCACCGTATACGGAGGGCCGCATCCATCGGTCGGCACATTGTCGCTTCAAGCCAAGCCCGGTGCTTTGGATGTTGGATCGGTGCTGGAACTCAACTTGAAAGCCGATTCGGTCCAAGACCTATATGCCTTTCTGGCCAAGATGAAATATGATCCCGACCGCTTCAGACTCGGCCAAGTGTTACTGCACGGCGATTTCGGGGTCGAGAATCAAAGCGCTGTTCTTTCCAAAAATACCGGTACCTACGGCGAGGTGAAGCTGACAGGCTCACTGATCGGCCGCGTTCCCGGCAAAACAGGCAATCTGCACCTGATTACCTTGAAATTCGTGGTACAAAAAGCGGGCAAAAGCGATTTCACGTTGCTGCCGGGCAGCTCGTTATCGGATAGCCAAGGACAGATTCGAACGTTGTCTGAACCGTTCACCCTGACGATCAATGCGGGGATCGGGGATTTCGATAACGATGGCAAGATTACGTTGCGCGATCTGATCCTCATTTCCCAAGCGAATGGACTAGCTTCCGGTATGCCTGGATTTGACGCTCGATTCGATGTGAACAACGACGGAAAGATCGATATCGCGGATATTCAGTATATTGCCAAAAAAGTAGCAGCAGCCAGCTAAATCGATTGGTTTCCTAAAAAACGACGGCGGACGGAATTTTTCCCCTCCGCCTTTCGCCTTTACACAAACCCGAGCCGTTCCACCATCATCGCCGGATCTTTGCCGATCTCCAGCACCAGATCGCGAAAGCTGCCAAGCTCGTGGCTGCGAAAAAAAAGCGAAAACAAAAAACGCTTCAAATCGAAGCGTCCGTTCGGTACAATATAAGAAGTTTCGAATCCGCTTCAACTTCAAAGCGACTTGTCGGATTCGGCCGCAGCCAAGAGGTGATTCGCGCATGCGCTCTGATCTGATCATACGGGAACTACCCATAGTCAAACAAGTATTCCCGTATAAAGTACTGCCGCAAAAAAGTCCTTCCCCAATGTATTCCCACTATCACGATGATGTGTTTGAGATTCTTCTGGTGCAGCAGGGGAGCGCCGAATTCCGCATTGGCGGGCAGCGGCTAACGGCCGTGCCCGGCGATATTTTCCTGATCAACGAAGGAGAAATTCACGAAGGCGGCACGCTGGACGACGAGGCGGAATACTGCGCGTTTCTGTTCGACCGGACCCGGATCGTTCATTCGCACGTCGCCCATTCGGATTACGCCGTCCCCTTAACCGAGCCGTTATCCGTACCGGTGCATCTGAGCCCTGCCGACGCACATTACGAACCCGTAGCGGCTCTGCTTCACCGCATTGCGGACGAGTACGACCGCAAGGAGACCGGCTTCGAGGTCGTCATCCAATCGTACATCACCGTGCTGATTACCGTTCTGGCCCGTCTCTACGCAAGCCCCGATCACAGCGATCGAAGAGAGACCGCAGGCAAACGCAAGCTGGAGAAGCTAAAGGAAGTGCTCACTTTCGTCGAAACGCATTACCGGGAAAAATTAACGATCGAAAGCGCCGCGCAAGTGGCCAACATGAGCAGCCATCACTTCTGCCGCGTGTTCCGCGCAGCCGTCGGGAGAACGTTCATGGAATATGTCCACCTGCTGCGCATCAATAAAGCGGAAGAGCTCATCCGCGATACGGACTGGTCCATGACGTCGATCGCCGAGGAAGTCGGCACTTGCGACGTGAATTATTTCGGGCGGCTGTTTCGCAAATACAAGCGCTGCAGTCCGGACCAGCTCCGCAAAAACCGTTACACCGGTCAGCCGCCGGGTTAACCGGCCAGAGCCTTCCATCCGTTTGTCACAATAAACGAAACTGCTCCATGCCGGCGATATAAGTGGGGATTCGCTCCTCCATCGCAGTTTTGTCGCCATAGCGCAGCACCGCTTCCTCCGTCATATCGTGCTCCAGCAGCCCGATATGGTGGCAGGTCAAGTCCAGCAGCATCAGAAATTGTTCCACGCGCAGCGCGTAGAGCATTTCAGGATCGCCCTGCGCGTATCCTTCGAGAAACCCGTCGGCGAACGAGCAGAGCAGAGGCCGGTATCGGTCGAACCGGTGACGCTCGTACCGCGGAGAACGGTGAAACGACGGAAACAACGTGTTGAAATTGTTCAACACGTCGCCGGCAAACGCGAGGCCGTCATAGACGATCGGCACCGGATCGATCAAGCGGACCCCGGCTTCGCAAACAATGAGATTTTCCGGCGATACGTCCCGGTTCGTTAAGCTTAACCCAGTCGCACGCCGCAAGCGGAACGGGACGATCTCGTCCAAGATTCGCTTCACGCCCCCGGCTTCGCTGCCATATCCCGCACGCTGCAGCCGTTCCCACGACGCCAAGTAGCCCTCCGTCTCCTCTACCCAACGCGCGAAAATCCTGTTGACGATCGCCGGCAAGTTTTCCGTCCTTCCAGTCCAGAAGCCCGAACCCTTCCAGCTCGACGCTCGTCCGGTCCATTTTCCGGAAAAATCGTCCGCACTGCATTCCCCATCGGGCCGCTTCGGCTTCGTCCGCTGCCGCGAGCGACATGACGGGCCCACTATAGGTTTCAATCGTAAAGCTCAGCTCCGGACTGACGTAGTATGAATAATACGGAGGGCAAATGCCTTCGATCACCCCGTTCGCCAACCGGTAATACAATCCTCGGCCGCCGTATTCGGCTCTCAGCTCCCGTTCGTTATACACAAACGGCTTCCCATAGGAAAAAGGCTTCGGAAACCGCACCACTAATGGCCCGGTTTCCGTCGTAGAGATCAGGTAAGCCTCATGCCATGCGCCTTCCGCCAAATACGAGACCTGCAGCCCGTTTTTTCCGAGCCCGGCCAGCTCAAGCGCGGCTTCGATTCTTGCCTTAATTCTCATTTCCACTTCAGTTCCTCCTTACAGCCGGACCGGTTGCCCTTGCGCTGCGGACTCGTAGGCGGCAAGGGCAACGGCCGCGGCTTTCATCCCGTCTTCGCCTGTAATCGGGACCGACGTGCCGTGAAGCAGCGCCTCGACGAACGATCGAACCAGATACTCGTCCATATTGTCTCCCCAATAGCTCCACTCCCCTTTGCCCGCCTGAACGCTGTATACATCGTTCTTCTGGGCAAACGCATCGACGGAGAGCACTCCGCGCGTGCCGACGATTTCCATCGTCACATCCCCCCAGGTCGGGAAGCTCCGGTTGCGCGACCAGCTCGGGTCCAGAACGGCAAAAACGCCGTTATCGAACTTGACGTGCACCATACCGGCGTCGTCGATATTCTGTTCCTGAAACACCGTCGTCGCATAAGCGTATACTTCCTGCACTTCTGCACCGAGAAACCAATGCATCAAGTCCATGACATGCACCGTATGGTCCAGCACCGCACCACCGCCGGACAGCGCCTTATCGGCGAACCATGCGCCCGGAAAGCTGCCGCGGTTCGTGCCTTTAATCGCCACGATCTCGCCGATCTCGCCACGCTCAATCGCTTGCTTCGCTTGCACGACAGCCGGAAGATAGCGGCACGGAAAAGCGGTCATCAGCTGCACGCCGTTTTCCTTGCAGGCTGCAATCATCTCTTCCATTTCCCGCTTGGAGATGCCCAGCGGCTTTTCGCACAGGACGTGCTTCCCGGCTTGCGCCGCGGCGATGGTCAGTTCGGCATGCCGGACATTTTCCGAGCAGATGACGACGGCATCGATCTCCTTCGAGAGCAGCTCCCGATAATCTTCAAAATAAGGGATACCGTGCTTCTCGGCCACGGCCTCCACGCGGGATTTCACTTCGTCCGCGATTCCTGCCACTTCGACCTCGGGCATGGAAACGAGCGAGTTCAAATAGCTGAACGCATGACCATGCGCGAAGCTGATCATTCCTATTTTTATTTTGTTCATCGTAGCGTTCCTCCTCACGTGGAATTAGAGATGCACAGCAGTACCCGTATTGGCCGATGCAATGGCGGCAAGCGCAATTTCAACCGCTTTGTACGCATCGTTTGGCGTCACGATCGACTCGCGGTTTTCGCGGATACACCGGACAAAATGGCGTAGCTCGTAATAATACGGATCGTGATAGCCCGGGCTGCCCGGCACTTCCACGGCGGCAGGGCCGTCCTTGCCCTCGAACGTCCGAACCATTTGCAGCAACTGCGCCTCCATGCTGCTGTTGCGCACGATGCCATCCGACCCGGCGATTTCCGCCTTCGTATGGAACGGTCCGGGGTACCCCCAGAACGCTTCCAGATTGGCCACGGCTCCTTGCTCGAACACGAGCGTCGCCAGCGCATAATCCATCTCTTGATCGCGCCGGTTAAGCGCATACACCGATTTCACTTCGCCGAGCGCCCAGCGCATAAAGTCGATATCGTGAACCATCAGGTCGAGGATCACGCCGCCGCTTTGTTCGAAATTGCCGAACCATTCCTTCACCTTCGCCGGATGGCTGCCGGACCGTTTCGCGTGCGCTACCCCCAGCTTACCCAATTCTCCGGCCTCAACCTTCCGTTTGATATCGGCATACTCCGGGAAGAAGCGGACGACATGGCCGACGAACAAACGGACGCCCGCCTGCTCGCAGGCGCGGATCATCTCCCCTGCATCCTCCAGCGTCAGAGCCATCGGCTTCTCACAAACGACGTGCGCCCCGGACGCCGCTGTCTTCACCGTGTATTCTTTATGTAAATAAGTAGGTAGCGCAATGCTGACCAAATCGGGCTTAACGGCGGACATCATGTCTTCATAGGAAGCAAAAGCGCGGCAATTCGTCTGCCCCGCCAGCTGCTCGGCCAGATGAAGTTCCACATCGCATACTCCGACCAGCTCGACTTCAGGCATAGACGCATAATGGGTAGCGTGAATTCGCCCCATTCCCCCGCAACCAACAACGACGACTTTCATGAGTAACCCTCCTTGGCGGTATTCCGAAGCTGTTCGGATGCTTTCGATTATAACCTACGGGAAGCCTGCTGTCTCGGCATCGAATTGCTCATTTTTAGCACGATATTGATCGTTTCTCTCATTCTTAAATCCAAGCATGAAAAAGAAGCTCCCTGCTTGAGGCAAGGAGCTTCTTCGTTCGAATCTATACATAAGGCCGAGGCTTACAGATCGAAGTACAAGGAATACTCGTGCGGATGGATGCGGATCGATACCGCTTTGGCTTCATCGCGCTTCAGCGCAACGTAGTTGTCGATGAAGTCTTTGGAGAACACGCCGCCTTCGGTCAGGAACTCGTAGTCCGCTTCCAGAGCGTCGAGCGCTTCGTCCAACGTACCCGGTACGCTGCGGATTTCTTTCTTCTCTTCTTCCGGCAGCTCGTAGATGTTCTTGTCGAGCGGGCCGTAGCCGAGTGCGATCGGATCGATTTTTTTCTTGACGCCGTCCAGACCGGCGAGCAGCATCGCTGCGAAGCACAGGTACGGGTTAGCCGTGGAGTCCGGTGTACGGAACTCGATGCGGCAGCCTTTCGGCGTTACGGCAGCAACCGGAATACGCACGGCTGCGGAACGGTTGCCCTTGGAGAACACGAGGTTAACCGGCGCTTCGTAGCCAGGAACAAGACGCTTGAACGAGTTCGTGCTCGGGTTGGTCAAAGCGATCAGCGCCGGAGCGTGGTACAGGATACCGCCGATGTAGTGCAGCGCCATTTCGCTAAGGTTGCCGTAGCCGCCTTTTTCATAGAACAGCGGAGTATCGCCGTTGAAGATCGATTGGTGAACGTGCATTCCGCTGCCGTTGTCGCCGAACAGCGGCTTCGGCATGAAGGTCGCCACTTTGCCGTATTGACGGGCGGTGTTTTGCACGATGTATTTATATTTCATCAGATTGTCGGCTGTTTTGGTCAATGTGTCGAAGCGGAAGTTGATCTCGCCTTGGCCTGCAGTAGCCACCTCATGGTGATGGCGCTCGATGCGGAGGCCGGATTCCATCAGCAGACGACACATTTCGCTGCGGATGTCTTGCTGCGTATCCGTCGGGCCAACCGGCACATAGCCGCCTTTGTGGCCGACTTTGAAGCCCAGGTTGCCGCCTTCTTCCTTGCGATTCGTGTTCCAGTGTGCTTCTTCGGAATCGACGAAGTACGAGGAAGAGTTTTGCTTGCTTTCGAAGCGAACTTCGTCGAAGATGAAAAATTCGGATTCCGGTGCGAAGAATACAGTCGTACCTACGCCGGTCGTTTGCAAATATTCTTCGGCCTTCTGGGCGATGCTGCGCGGATCGCGATCGTAGCGTGCGCCGTCAGGCGTATGGATGTTGCTCATGATAACCAGTGTCGGATGAGCGGTGAACGGATCAATGTAGCTGGTCTCCGGTTCCGGCATCATAACCATGTCGGACTCTTCAATGCCTCTGAAACCGGGGATGGAAGAACCGTCGAACGCTACGCCGTTCACGAAAGTTTCTTCTTCTACCTCGGATGCCGGTAAAGAAATGTGATGTGCTCTGCCGTTCAGATCGACAAAACGGAAATCTACCCACTCGATGCCTTTTTCCTTGATGGTGTTTAATACGTTTTGTACTGACATTGAATTGCCAACCTCCTAATTTCCGAACATTCTCTTCACTTTGTTCGCTCATTGTTCAAGTTTTCCTTGATCATGGACTTATTATAAATCGTCTTTGCAACAATCGTCAATACTTATGTCAGGTATTTTTTAAGATGGTGTAAGGTATCCTTACACAACAGTGATTTTTGTCACACTTTAGACAAATAAAAGGCTTGATTTCCCGAAAAACAGGAGAATCAAGCCTCTTCCGATAAGGAACTTACCTTGAAAATACGATCTATCGCGCCAGAACCGCTTCTTTCTTCGTATCGAACCGTTTTCCGCACAGCGGCGCCAACTGCTCCAAATCTAACATGAGTTTGGCGAATTGGTCCGGGAACAGCGATTGCACGCCGTCTCCGGTCATCGAGTTGTCGGGGTCCGTATGCATTTCGACGATCAGACCGTTCGCACCGGCCGCGACGGAAGCTTTACACATCGGCTCTACCAGCTCACGGCGTCCCGTGCCGTGGCTCGGGTCCGAAATGACCGGCAAATGGCTAAGCGTCTGCAGCGCAGGAATGGCCGCCAAGTCGAGCGTGTTTCTCGTGTAAGGTTCGAATGTTCGGATTCCGCGTTCGCAGAGCATGACGTTCGGATTGCCGCCCGCCAAAATGTATTCCGCCGCATTCAAAAATTCGTCGTATGTCGAACTGAAGCCGCGCTTGAGGAGCACCGGCGTTTGGATCGTGCCGAGCTTGCGGAGCAGATCGAAGTTCTGCATGTTCCGGGTGCCGACCTGCAAAATATCGGCGTACTCGGCGCACACGTCGACGTACTCCGGCGTCATGACTTCCGTGATGGTCAACAGTCCGTGCTTTTTGCCGGCTTCCGCCATCATCACCAGTCCCTCGACACCGACGCCCTGGAAGCTGTAAGGGCCGGTTCTCGGCTTGAAGGCGCCGCCGCGCAGCACTTGGGCGCCGGAGGCTTTGACCAAGCGGGCGATTTCGTCGATTTGCTCTGGCGACTCGACCGCGCAAGGTCCGCCCATAATGACCAGTTCGTCGCCGCCAATCGATACGTCCCCGATTCGGATCACCGTATTGTCCGGATGAAAATCGCGGCTTGCCAGTTTATACGATTTGGAGATTTTAACAACCTGCTCCACGCCGGACAATTGGCGAAGCTGCTCGGCCAGCGCCGGGCTCGCTTTGCCGATAATGCCGACGACGGTGCGGTCTACGCCTTTGGACACATGAGCCGTTACCTCGTGCCTCTCGATATGATGAACGATTTCGGCAATGCGCTCTTCGGTAATTTTGTTGGATAAAATAACGATCATGACAATCCACGCTCCTCAAGGACATGTTCATACTTAGACGCTTCGACGCTTATACGCTTTTAAGTGTTAAAGTAACTATACAACGAGAAGCCGCTCCCCGTCAAGAACGAAGCGAAAGATGATTTCTTTCAGCCTTCGGACCCCGAGGAGAGCAGCATCTGTTCCTTGCGTCTTCTCCGTTTTTCCTTGCGCTTACCGTCATACCATTCCAGCAGCCATTTCATTGGGTAAAAGGCGATAAGCCCCAAGACGGCCCCGTCGATGACCCCGCCGACAAACAGCTTCAAGTTGAACTTGATAAACGTGTCGAGCCAATCCGGCAGCACGGACAATAAATGCCCCCGGATGCCGCGCGGAAGCACCCAGCCCCCCACTTGCCGGTTCAGGAAAGACATCGGGATGTAGATCACTTTGCCGAACACGAATCCGAGCAAAGCCGCGGCCATGCTGGCCCGGAATACGTAGACCAAAGGAAAAATAAGAAAAAAAGCAAGCCCCGCCGTAGGCAGGGTAAACATTTCGACAAACAGACCGACGGAGAAGCCGAGCGCGACGATGGCCGGTCCTCCCTTGGCTCTTGTCAGCAGCAAGTACTTGTATTTAAACCAACGCCCTACATTGCGAAGTTGAAAAGGTTTTTTGCCAGTTGTCGTTTTGCCCAAGGTGTGCGTCCCTTTCCTTCCGTCAGCAGTCTACTCCGCGCTTGCTTTTTGCTTGGCGACCGGGATTAAGCGGTCCATATTAACCGTACGCCGCAGCTCCCAGGTCGCGGGATCGGCAGCATTGTATTGTTCCAGATACGCGATGACTTCCTTGGTGATCGGCGTAGGCGTCGAAGCCCCGGAGGTGACGCCTACGCGGCGCACCGGCTTCAGCCACTCGGGGTTCAGCTCGGAAAGGTCGGCGATGCGATATGCCTTGACTCCCGCGATCTCCTCCGACACTTGCGCAAGACGGTTCGAATTGTTGCTTCGCGGGTCGCCGACGACGATGACGAGATCGGCATCCTTCGCCTGCTCCGCGACCGCTTCCTGCCTTACTTGGGTAGCAAGGCAAATCTCGTTATGAATCTCCGCATGCGGGAACTTTTCCAGCAGCCGGTTCATGATGTGCTTAATATCCCACTGGCTCATCGTCGTCTGGTTCGTAATCAGGATGCGCTCCGACGCGACGTTAAGCTTGTCGATATCTTCTGTATTCTCAATCAGATGCACGCTGTCCGGCGCGACGCCTACGGCGCCCTCCGGCTCGGGATGGCCTTTCTTGCCGATGTAGATAATCGTATAGCCCTCGGCCGTCTTCTCGCGGATCAAATCATGCGTCTTCGTCACGTCGGGGCACGTCGCGTCCACGACGGTCAAGCCTTTGTCCCGCGCCCGGCGGCGAACCTCCGGCGATACCCCGTGGGCGGTGAAAATCACCGTGCCCTTGTCCACCTGCTCCAAAATCTCCAGACGGTTCGGGCCGTCGAGCGTAATGACGCCTTCTTTTTCAAAATAGTCGGTGACATGCGCATTGTGCACGATCATGCCCAATATATATACGGGTTTCGGCAGATCCAAATTTTTGGCGGTCTGCATCGCCAGCGCCATCGCGTCGACGACGCCGTAGCAATAGCCGCGGGGAGATATTTTGATAACGTCCATGCTGCACCTGCCTGTCGAATTTTCGCTTATTGTTTCATTATACCTGATTCCTCGGATTGAGGAAATGATCCTCGGCTTGCGCCGGGTCTGCTTAATTCGGTTGCAACCGGAAACCAGATAATGAAGGTCGTTCCCTCGTCTCTTCGCGTCTTGACCTCAACGGAGCCCTGATGCTCGTCGATAATCCATTTGGCGATGGACAAGCCCAGCCCCGTTCCGGACTTGCGGCCCCGCGACGGGTCCGCCCGGTAGAACCGGTCGAAAATATGCGGAATCTCGGATTTGTCCATCCCGATGCCCGTATCCTCGATCCGGATGCCGATCTGTCCGCCGTGCCGCAACGTATCAAGCCGGACGTAGCCCTGCTCCGTATACTTGAACGCATTTTCCAGAAAAATGAACAGCAGTTGTCTTAAATAATCTGCGTTGCCATAGACGTATATGCCCTTGGCCGCCTTCGTCTGTCCGACGATCCATTCGGCCGTTTTCGGCAGCAGCTGCGCTTTCCGCGCAATCTCATCGAGCAGCGGCTGCAGCTCGACCTCGCCCTTGATCATCTGGAACCCGGCGTCGGCGCGGGCCAGCGACAGCAGATCGTTCACGAGCCGCGACATGCGCTCCGCTTCGCCGGAAATATCGTGCATCGCCTCCATCGTCAGCTCCATCTTCGCATCATCCTGTTCTCCGGAGGTGAGCGCCGTTTGCTTCCACATCTTTTCCAGAAGCTCCATGTTGCCGCGTATCGTCGTCAGAGGGGTCCGCAGCTCGTGCGACGCATCCGACACGAACCGGCGCTGTGCGCCGTATGCCTCTTCCAACTCGGTATAAGCGTTCTGCAGCCGTCCGAGCATGCCGTTAATCGTCTGCGTCAGCTCGCCGATCTCATCGTTCGGACCGGTGTATTCGATCCGCTTGTCAAGGTCGACCCCTTTTTCAATCCGGTTCGTGGCCGCAATGACCTGCTCGATCGGCCGAAGCACCTTGCGCGCGAGAAACCAGCCGACCGAAGCGGCGATCAGCACGCTGATCAGCCCGATGACCGTCAAAATGAGGCGTAGGAGCGACAACAAGCTCTCATACTGTTCAATCGAGTAAGCAGCTTGCATGATTCCCAGTACTTTATGGGTGTACTGCTGAACGAGCGGCACATAATAAACCATGAACGAGTAGCCCTCAATGCTCATTCTCTCGAACTGACACTGGTCGCTCAGAATGCATTGGACCTTCTCGTCGGTCACGTCGGGAATTTTCATTCCCGTCTGCTCGGCATCGGGAAGACTGATAACTTCGCCGGTCACCAAATTCGTCACTTGATAAATGACGTTATTCGTTTTCGGCAAATCGCGAATGTTCGGAATGAGACTATATTGCCCCAAGGTATTTAACTGAGGCTTGATGCGGGAGGCCACCCCCCCTGCTTGCTTCTCGATTTCGGTCTTTAAATTATCGTAGTAAGTATAATGCAAAAACAAGTAAAGTCCCAGCCCAAGCAGCAGCAGGGTTGCGGATAATATCGCCGTATACCAAAGGGTCAGGCGCAGGCGAATGGACATGTCAGCTTTCCCCTCTCAGCACATAACCGGCGCCGCGAACGGTTTGAATCATCCGTTTGTGCCCATGCTCCTCCGTTTTCTGCCGCAAGAGAGCGATATAAACCTCCAGCACATTCGATTCACCGCTGTAATCGTAGCCCCAAATTTTCTCCATAATAACGTCCCGCGAAAGCACTCTTCTCGGATTCTGCAAAAACAGATGCAGCAGCTCGAATTCTTTCGTCGTCAGCTCGATGAGCTGTCCGCCGCGGTACACCTCGCGCGTATCCAGATCCATAAAGGTATCCTGGTACTGCAGCTTGTTGGAAGGCTGCTCCGTTTTGTCCGCCGCCTTGCGGCGCAGCAGAACGCGCACCCGGGCAAGCAGCTCCTCCAGTGCAAACGGCTTCACAAGATAGTCGTCCGCGCCGAGATCGAGTCCCTTCACCCGGTCGGACACTTCGTCCTTAGCCGTCAGCATGAGCACCGGCACGTTCGAGCCGCCTTCGCGGATACGGCGTACGACCTCCCAGCCGTCGAGCTGCGGCATCATGACATCCAGGATGACCGTATCCGGTTCGTTCTCCAGAATTTGCTTTAACCCGTCCATCCCGTGGTTCGCCGTAAATACGGTATACCCTTCGAACGCCAAGCTTCGGCGCAGCATAGATGTAATTTTTTCGTCATCGTCAATGACTAGTATTTTCTCTCTCATAAAATCGTATCCACCCGCCTTTCCTTTCTCCATTGTACCAGAATAATGAGGATTGCAAAAAAAAGAAGCGGAGCTTTCGTTGTCGTCCGCTCTGCTTCTTTTTTCATTATTGCATTATTGTTGCTTCTGCGGGTCGATCGTGTTGCGGTCGCCGATCGTAATGTCAACGTTCTGCTTCTTGCCGTCACGTATGATGCCAAGCGTTACTTTGTCGCCGGCCTTTAATTTCTTGATGGCTGCGACTACCTCTTCGGAGGTTTTCATCTTGGTGCCGTTGACTTCGGTGATCACATCGTAAGGACGGATACCTGCTTTAAAGGCTGGGCTTTTGCGCTCGACTTCGGCAACAATCGCCCCTTCCGTATTTTCAAGCTTGAGCTCCGAGATCCAATCTTTATCGATATTTTGCATTTGCACACCGATGTACGGAACCGGCTCTTTCGGAATTTTTACGTTGTTTTTCAGGTTATCCAGCACCGCAGATATCGTACTTGTCGGAATCGCGAAGCCGATACCCTGCGCTTGCGCGCTGACGGCCGTATTGATGCCGATGACTTCGCCGTTCAGGTTCAGCAGCGGACCGCCGGAGTTCCCCGGGTTAATCGAAGCGTCCGTTTGCAGCAAATGCTTGTATTGGCGCGTTCCGTTCTTATCCGGGATATCGACCGGACGCTCTTTGGCGCTCAGCACCCCGACGGTTACCGTATGATCGAAGCCGTATGGGTTCCCGATGGCCACGACCCAGTCGCCCACGTTCAAGCTGTCCGCGCTGCCGATCGGCAGCGTAGGGAATTCCTCGCCTTTTTCCGGCTCGATCTTCAGCGCGGCCAAGTCAAGATCGTAGCTGTTGCCCAGCAATTGGGCTTTATACGACTTCTCGCTGCCATTGGAATTTATTTTTACCCAAATCTCTTCCGCGCCGTCAATCACGTGTTCGTTGGTCAAAATGTAGCCGGTCTTCTCGAAAATAAAGCCGGTCCCTATCCCGCCGGGCTGCAGTTGACCTTCGTTGCTTTTAGGCTGCTGACTGCCGCCGCCGGAATCGTCGCCGAAAAATTGGCGGAAGAACGGATCGTCGAACAACGGATTGCTGGAGCGTCCGGTGCTTTTCGTCTTGACTTTCGTCTCGATCTTGACGACCGCCGGACTTGCCTGCTGCACGATCCCCGAAATATTCGTCGGACGGGCCAAATCGAGCGAAGAAGGCTTCACGTTCCCGTTATTATTGGCTGCCTGCGCCGGTGCGGACGAACTCTGATTGCTGTTTCCGGCCATCATGCCTTGAGCGCCGGTGAACAGGTTCATTTTGTCCGAAGCGAACATCAGCGTGCCGACCACGACCACGCCGGCCATAAACGCAGCAAACATGCTGCGGAAACCGCTCGACTTCTTCGGTGCCGCTCCGAGCTGCCAATTCCCCATCGGACCTTGCTGCTGCTCCCCGGAGTTAAAGCCGAACGTGCGCAGCGCCTTCGGCGGCGTTACTTCCACCGGAGCGGAGCCTTGACTGTCGCTGACCGTCGTGTCCGAAGTGCCGGATTTGTAAGGACCGTAGGAAAAGTAATGAGAGCTTTGCTCGCGGCTCGCCGCCGTTTCCTCTCCCGCGGTCGCCTTCCGGCTATCCCCCTCGGACTCGCTATGCTTCAACTCGTCGGTCGGGCGACGAAAAAGATCATTTTCTTTGTTGCTGCTATTGTTATTACTGTGATCCATCAGAAAAACCTCCATTTCGTATAAGGCTTCAGGATGATTTCTATTCTTGTCTTGCTGTCATGTCTTTATCTTGCACGGGCAACCTTAAAGAAACCTTAAAGAAAAATAAAATGGAGGTAAAAAGAAGGGAGAGAGCAACCCCCTAAATCCCCCTTAGTAAGGGGGATTTAGGGGGTTGCGCCCCTGGACCCGCAAGGTTGTCTGGGGAGTAAGTGCGGCACATTGTTGTTGCTATAGGTGAAGGAACGCGTCTATCCGGCGAGCCTCGGCCCGCCGGATACGCTTACATTTTGGCGCGGCAAAGTTCCGCGCAGCCGTGCGCTGACTGGAAGCGAGGACGGGCCGCGACCGCCGTCAGGCTGGTCGGGAGCGGACAATCGCGGTCCTTGCACGGCGTATCGCTAGTGCTGGAGCGCCGCATGGAAGCGAGGACTCACGACGCCTGCCGTCAGGCTAGGCGCGGGCGGACAGTCGCGGTCCTTGCTCGACGTACCGCTAGTGCTGGAGCGCCGCATGGAAGCGAGGACGCACGACGCCTGCCGTCAGGCTAGGCGCGGGCGGACAGTCGCGGTCCTTGCTCGGCGTACCACTAGTGCTGGAGCGCCGCATGGAAGCGAGGACGCACGACGCCTGCCGTCAGGCCAGGCGCGGGCGGACAGTCGCGGTCCTTGCACCAGCGGTCCGATTATGGCGACGCTTCCTCTCCCCCGCCAACCTTTCGTCGTCCAGGGGCGAAACCCCTGGGGTCCCCCTTACTAAGGGGGATTTAGGGGGTTGTGCACCCCCTTTCGATCTCCCGCAGCAGCGTAGCCGCCCGGTCCACCCACTTGTCCTCCACGGTACCGTCTTTATCGAGCGGCTCCTGAAACTGATCCATTAACGCTCCATAGGTCCTGGCCTGCGCCTCATGATCCAATCCTTCGTTATAGACATGTTTGAGTACGAACGGGGTACCGATTCGGACAAAAGCGTCCGTAGAATCCGTATCTCCGTCCAGTACGCCGCTCGTAACTTCAAACGGGATGCGCAGCCACACTTTATGTCCCTCATCCAAATAGCGGTCGAAGGAACCGTGCTCATAATCCCAGTTGCCGCCTAATGTGAATTCATGCTCGTGCAGATAGCTTCGCACATGTTCGAAAGGCTCTTCCCGCCCTTGCAAAGTCGAATCTAAAGGAACCATCGGCATCTCCTCCAAAATAATGATCGCTGCAATAAAATCACGCTTAGCATGTACCGGGCCAAGTAAAATTATGCCCATCAAGTGGAATATAAACGCCGGCGGGTTCATTGGAACGACCGGCTTGCTTGTCCGTTTTCATACCCTAGTCTGCAAAGAAAAAAAGAAGCCGCTCCTCAAACTTCCGGAACGGCTTCTTTCCTTTACGCTCTTTGTTTTATTTCGTATCAAAAGCGCTGCGCAATCCATCGCCGATGAAGTTGAAGCACATGATCGTCAGGAAGATCATAAAGCCGGGGATGAACGGATACCAAGGCGCATTGTTCAAAATCGTCAAGCTTTGCGCGCTTTGCAGCAAATTCCCCCAGCTCGCAGTAGGCGGCTGAATCCCCAGACCGAGGAAGCTGAGGCTGGACTCCGTCAAAATCATGGTGCCCATCTGCAGCGTTGCGGAGACGATAACCGGGGCGATGGCGTTGGGCAAAATATGTACGAAAATAATCCGGAAATCCGACATGCCGATGGTCCGCGCCGCATCAACGAACTCGCGGTTTTTGACCGAAAGGATTTGCCCTCGCAGCAGCCTCGCCTTGGACATCCAGCCGAATGCGACGAACACAACGATAATATTGAATAAATTCGGCTTCAGGACAGTAACGACCGTGATCAGAACGAAGAAGGTCGGAAAGGACAGCAAAATATCGACGATCCGCATCAGAAAGCCGTCGACTTTCCCTCCATAATAACCGGCCAGCGAGCCTACGGTAATCCCAATCAGCAGGTTAAGGATAACGGAAAAAATCGCGACGGAGAGCGATACCCGGGCGCCGTAAAGGACCCGGCTGAACAAATCCCGCCCTAAATCGTCGGTCCCGAACCAATGCTCGGCGCTCGGCGGCTTCAAACGGCTCATCAGATCCTGTTCCGCGGGATCGTGAAGAGCTATGACGGGCGCAAACAACGCGAGTAGAATGAGTACCGCCATAATCCACAGGCTGACAAAGGCCAGCCGGTTAGCCTTGAATCGTTCCCAAGCCCGACGTTTCGGTTTGGCGGCGGCCGCTGGAAGCTGGGCCTTATTCGTAGTTACGGCTTCATTCATGGATTATACCTTCGCCTCGCTTTTGCTGTAGCTGACCCGGGGATCCAGGATCGCATAAGATAGGTCGGCCAATATGCTGCCGAAGACATAGAGAAAAGCAGTCATTGTCGTAACGGCGAAGATGACCGGATAATCCCGCTGGAAAGCCGCTTCCGTGAATAGCCGGCCGATTCCGGGAATGCTGAAGATCGTCTCGACAATAACGGAGCCCGCGAAGAAACCAGGCAGCGATAGCCCGAACAGCGTTACCAACGGAATCAGCCCGTTGCGCAGACCGTGGACGGTCAATATCCGTCCGCCCCGCAGCCCTTTGGCTTTAGCCGTACGCATGTAATCCTGATTGATGACCTCCAGCATGCTGGAGCGGACATACCGGATCCAGACCGCCACTTCAGAGCAAGCAATCGTAAATACCGGCAAAATCAGGTGAAGCACCCGGTCCCACAGGCCGGACGGCGCATTGATCGTCTGCAGTCCGCCTGACGGCAGCCATCCGAGCTTCACGGCAAAGAACATCATCAACAGAAGGCCAAGCCAAAACCCGGGCAGCGAAATGCCGACGAACGTAATGCCGGACACGAGCTGGTCGAGACGCGAATTCGCTTTAACCGCGCACAAAATGCCGAGTGGAATCGCTATGGCCAAGGCCAGAGCAAAGCTTGTGACCGTCAGCAGCAAGGTATTCGGCAGCCGGTCCCAGATCAATTCTGAGACCGGCTGGCTTTTTTGAAACGAAGTGCCAAAATCCCCTTGCGCCAGGTCGCTGATCCATTTCCAATACTGAATGTATAACGGTTGATCCAAGCCGTAAGACTTGATCATATTCTCTTTATCGATGGCCTTGATCGTCGGATCGTCGACGTACTGGGAGATCGGACTACCCGGAGCCATATGGATAATCAGAAAAGAAATGATCGTAATGCCGATCAGAATCGGAATGGCGTTCAGCAAACGCCGAAGGGCATATCGGGCCACCGGATGTCACTTCTTTCATCATAATTTCGATCATAACGATCAACGGATTTTCTTATTTCGTGAAATACCACTTTTCGACTTCCTTCAAAGCGTCGCGGTTCGGGTTAAAGCCTTCGAGAGTTGCCGGATAAGCCATCGTGGCGGTCGGTGAATAAATGAACGTATACGGCTGCTCTTCCGCGATTATAGCGTCGATTTTGGCCAGCAGCTCTTTGCGCTTGTTCATATCGAACGTGTTCAAGTCTTCGTCGATCAGCCTGTCGACCTCAGGATTTTTATAAGAAATGTAGTTCGATCCCGTCTCCATCGCCGTGGAGTGCCAAATGCCTTGCGGGTTCGGGTCCCCCGAAATGCTCCAGCCATGGAAAAGAGCGACGAAGTTTTTACCCATCCAGTTTTTCGTAAAAGCAGAACCCTCAACAATCCGAGGCTGTACGCTAATGCCGACTTTTTTCAACTGCTGCTGAATTACGGTCAGCGCCTTCTCGCGAACCTTGTTTCCTTGGATCGTTTGCATTTCAAACTCGAATTTTTGACCGTTTTTCTCCAAAATATTGTCGCCGTCCGTATCCTTCCAGCCAGCATCAGCCAAAATCTTCTTCGCCTTTTCCGGATCGTACGGGAATTTCGGCACATTATCCGTGAACGACCAGTAGGATGGAGACGTCTGGCTGTGTACGAGCTTTCCTTGTCCTTCGATGATGTTATCCACGATGCCTTGGCGGTCGATCGCCATCGTAAGCGCCTGACGCACCGATTTATCCTGGAACAACGGATTGGTCAAATTCCAGGCTGCAAACATATAGGTCCCTGTGCCAATCCCTTTTTGCAGCTTGATCTTGCCCGACGTTTTGGCAAATTGCTCGATAGCTTGCAAATTGTCGGCCGGCACTGCAACGACATTAATTTCACCCGCTTGCAGCTGCGCCATCATGGCGTTCGCATCGGGGACGATCTTCGCCGATATTTTCTCGATGGCCGGCTTGCCGCCGTAATAGCTGTCGTTGCGAACAAAGCGCAAATATTGGCCTTGCTTCCATTCTTCCAGCCTGTACGGGCCTGATCCGACCGGCTGCTTCGCGAAGGTCGATTTTTCCATGTCTTTTACGGCAACATCCTTCAGCAAATGCTGAGGCAAAATATTATAAATCAGCATATCGATGTATCCGGCATGCGGCTCTTTGAACGTAAATTTAACGGTCGTATCGTCCGTTTTCTCAATCTTCGCCAATTTTTCAAACGTTCCTTTGCGTGGTCCTTTGTAATCCGGATTCAGCGGAATGTTGTATGTAAATACGACGTCGTCGGCCGTTACCGGCTTGCCGTCGCTAAATTTGGCGTCGTTGCGGATTTTAATCGTCATTTCTTTTTTGTCTTGCGAGAACTGAGGTTGCCCAACCGCCAAATCCGGAACGATTTCCTGTTTATCGTTAAAATCATACAACGAGCTGAACACCAGCTCGATCACTTCACTGGAAACGGTAGTGGTCGCCCAAAAACGGATAAAACCTTGCGGATCCAGCAAATAAGCCGTATTGATTTCGCCGCCGTCCACCTTTTCTTTTTTACTGCCGTTAGCCGCCGCCCCATCGGCCGGCTTCTCGCTCGTTGTGGCGGTTCCGCCGCCTCCGGACGTGCAGGCGCTCAGCAACAGCGCGGTGGTCATCAACGTGGCAAGAGCGATATTTCCCGCTTTGCCGATTTTTTTGAACAACATGGCAAGTTCCCCTCTCTTTTCGATGCCTTCTGCAGGCTGTTTATATGAAATGGCACGAGGCATAATGCCCCGGCTCCGCTTCCTGAAAAACAGGCTTCTCGATTCGGCAGCGCTCCACTGCATGCGGACACCGCGGATGGAACGCGCAGCCTGACGGCGGATTTGCCGCGTTCGGCACTTCTCCTCTTAAGATGATCCGCTCCCGCTTGCCGTCCACATCCGGTTCGGGTACGGACGACAGAAGCGCCTGGGTATACGGATGCTTGGGGCTACCGAACAACTGGTCCCGGCTGGCCAACTCGACAATTTGACCCAAGTACATGACCGCGACCCGATCGGAAATATGTCGGACGACGCTAAGATTGTGCGAAATGAACAAGTACGACACTTTCGTCCGCGTCTGCAGCTCCTCCAGCAGGTTGACGATCTGCGCCTGGATCGAGACATCGAGCGCCGAGACCGGTTCGTCCGCCACGATGAGCTTCGGACTTAACGCAACGGCTCGGGCAATCGCAATACGCTGCCGCTGTCCTCCGGAAAATTCATGTGGGTACATGCTAATCGCATGAGACCTTAGTCCGACCGTATCCAAGAGCTGCTCCGCCCGCTTCATCGCGTCCGACCACTTCAAGCCGCCTTGGACCACAAGCGGCTCGGCAATCGCTTTACCCACCGTCATTCTCGGATTTAACGATGCATACGGGTCCTGAAAGACGCACTGCATCTCTTTCCGGATCGGCCGAAGCTGCCGTTGATTCCAACTGCCGATCGAAGTCCCGTTAAACACGATTTCACCTTCGGTCAGATCGAGCAAGCGCAAAACCAACCGCCCGACCGTCGACTTGCCGCAGCCGGATTCGCCTACAATGCCCAGCGTTTCCCCTTTAAATACCGTAAAGCTGACATTGTCAACCGCTTTGACGGCTCCATTTTTCAAGCTGCCGCCGATGCCAAAATATTTTTTTAACCCTTTAATCTCCAGAAGCGGAGCCCCCACGTGTCGATCATCTCCCTCTCAATCCGTACTAGGTCAAAATACAGCGAACTTGATGTCCCGTTCCGATCTCCCGCAGCTCGGGTAGCCGCTCGCTGCATTCCGCTTTCGCCATCGGACAACGCTCGGCAAACCGGCAGCCGGCCGGAAAAGCACCTGCGGGCGGAACGCTTCCCGCTATCGGGACAAGCCGCCCAATAGCCCCCTGCATGCGTGGCGTCGATTGGAGCAGGCCTTTCGTGTACGGATGTCTGGCATCTGTAAACAACGTTCTTACGTCTGCCGTCTCGACGATTTGACCGGCATACATGACGATGACGCGCGTAGCCATTTCGGCAACAACGCCCAAGTCATGCGTGATGAACAGCACGGACATGTCGGTTTCGCGAAGCAGCTGTCGGATCAGGTCCAGCACCTGAGCCTGAATCGTCACATCCAAAGCCGTCGTCGGCTCGTCGGCAATAAGCAGCTCCGGCTTGCAGGCCATCGCCATCGCCAGCATGACACGCTGCCGCATACCGCCCGACAGTCGGTGCGGATACTCTTTCCGAATCCGCGAAGGCTCCGGAAATCCGACGCGCCGCAGCCAATCCTCCGCAATTGTAACCGCTTCCGATTTGCTTACGCCGAGATGCCGGGTAATCGCTTCGGTCAGCTGCTTCCCGATGGGAAGCACCGGATTCAACGAAGTCATCGGCTCCTGAAAGATCATCGCGATTCGACGTCCGCGAACGCCTGACATCTCCCGATTGCTGAGGCCGACCAAATTCCGACCCCCGAAACGGACTTCGCCGCTCGCAATCTCCCCTGTCCGGGGAAGCAGCTGCATGATCGACAAGGAAGTCATGCTCTTGCCGCAGCCAGATTCGCCTACGAGCGCGACCACTTCGTTCGTTCCGATTTTAAAATCGATGCCATCGACAACTGTCAGTTCCCTCTTTTTGTCTTTAATTACCGTTTTAAGCGATTTCACTTCTAAAAGTGCCTCAGACAAGGGATCACCTTCACTTCCACATTCATTGTGTCATAAAAATTCACTTCGCTGGAATTATTTCGGATGACAGCATCAAATCTCATTATGAAGTTAATTGACCAACTTGTCATTAGAAATTTTAATATTTTACAAATTTTTTTGAATTCTCCTTAAGCACCAGTAAATTAAAGACAAAAAAGAGATGAAAATGTAAATTATTTTCATCTCACAGGAAAATTTATGTTAGTTTCTCAAAGCAGGCTTTCCAATTCTAGAACGCGCGAATGTCCGCCTTTTCCAACCACGCGCCGATATCGCCGATGACCGACTCAACCGTGCCTTCCGCAAACGGTGAAAGCAGTCCTGTCACCTCCACCAGCTCGCGGAACGAACGGCTCCGCAAAGCTTGACGTAATCGTCCCAAGCCCGCTTGCTGTCGCTTTGTGCGCGGGACCAGAATTGGAACGCGCAGATTTGCGCCAGCGTGTAGTCGATATAATAAAACGGCGTGCGAAAAATATGCCGCTGCTGATACCAGTACCCTCCACGATTCAACAAATCGTTCTCCTCCAGCGCCAAATCCGGGCGATAAACCGATTCCAGCTCGCGCCACTTGGCTTTGCGCTCCGCAGGGGTTGCTTCGGGGTACTCGTACACGAAATGCTGGAATTGTTACATTACCACGAAAAAGAGGAAGCCTCGAATTTCCATTCGGGCCTCCTCCTTTGTATCTACGGTATTTTGTTATTGTCTGGCCGATTCGCTGGCGCTCTCGCTCGCGTTGTTTTGAGCCGGCTGCTTCACGTTATTAGCCAAAACTTCTTCGGAAAACTCCGTATCGGTTTTGAGGTTTTTATTTAGATTCACATTTTGATTTTTATTTTTAGCCATCGCTATCACCTCCCCTGATACCCTTTATTATGGGTTTCAAGAAGAGACGTTATGCTAGAAAATTTTTAAAACAGCAGCTCGCTTTTCAGTTGGTTCCAGAGCGTTTCATTAATTTTCCCGTCGCCCCTTTTCACCACGAAGACGTTCAGCGTTTTTTTGCCCCACTCTTTGTAGACCTGATTCTTCGTCTCGAAGTACAAGTCGATCCGATTGCCTTTGATGGCACTGCCCGTATCCGCGACAACCCCGTAGCCGTAGCCGGGAATATAAAGCACCGTTCCGATCGGAAACACCTTCGGGTCGGCAGCGATCGTAGAGAACGCTTCGACATTCCGGGTAACCTTCATTCCGGAAAACGTAACTCCGTATTCGGGATGTCCGGGGCTTTTGCCCGTCGATTCTCGCCCGGCATAGTAACCGGTTGCCGTCACTTCGACGGCTTTATAGCTGGATAAATCTTGTCCTTCGTGGGGAAACAGCTTGTAATTCATCTTACGGCGGCCGCTCGCGGCAGATACAGGTTGCGAGTCGGGCGGCTTGACCTCCGGCTTGCTGACACCGGGTGAATGCAGGGATACGGGAAAAGCGGCGATCGGCGGCTCGTTGTTCGGCGCCGTAGACCGTTTGTAATCCTGTTGTTTTTCAAACCATAGCAAGAAGGACAGCATCAAAGCGATGAACAAGATCCATTTGGCATGGCTTGCGGTTTTTGGTAGCATGAGCTTGGTTTAAACCTCCCCTTATTAGAAGAGGCTCTCCAACATTCGCAAGATCTATACACAGTATCCCTCGAAACAAGCAAGCTGTAACCCCTTAACCTACAAGCCCCCTATAAAATAGCTTCCCATAGACAAATGCAAAGAACCTGCCCCTTCAACAAGGAGCAGGCCTTTCTGCCAAATCATTATCGTATAGCAGCTTACGCTTGCTTGGTCCGAATGTCTTCCCGGATCATCTCGATGACGCTATCTACGCCGTGTGCGCCGAGGTCGCCCTGACCGCGCTTGCGGACAGATGCGCCCGATGTTTGCACTTCGTTTTCGCCGACAACGAGCATGTACGGAATTTTCTCAAGCTGCGCTTCACGAATTTTGTATCCGAGCTTCTCGTTGCGCAGATCGGCTTCGACCCGGATACCGGCGTTTTGCAGCTTCGCTTCGACTTCCTTGGCGTACTCGTCGAAGTTGCCGGATACCGGAAGCACCTTCGCCTGTACCGGACACAGCCAGGTCGGCAGCGCGCCGGCGAAGTTCTCAAGCAAGAAAGCGGTCATCCGTTCCATGGTCGAAATAATGCCGCGGTGAATCACGACCGGACGGTGCTTCTGACCGTCGGCTCCGACGTATTCCAATTGGAAGCGCTCCGGCAGCAGGAAGTCGAGCTGCGCGGTCGACAGCGTCTCTTCTTTCTTAAGCGCCGTCTTGATCTGCACGTCCAGTTTCGGACCGTAGAAGGCCGCCTCGCCTTCCGCTTCGAAGAATGGCAGACCGAGCTCCTCGACCACCTCGCGAAGCATCCGCTGCGACATTTCCCACATTTCGTCGTTTTGGAAATATTTCTCGGTATCCTTTGGATCACGGTACGACAGACGGAAACGGTATTCCTTAATGCCGAAGTCCTCGTACACTTGACGGATCAGGTTCACGACGCGCGCGAACTCTTCCTTGATTTGATCCGGGCGGCAGAAAATATGCGCGTCATTGAGCGTCATCGCCCGTACGCGGTGCAGGCCAGTAAGCGCTCCGGACATCTCGTAGCGGTGCATCGTGCCGAGCTCGGCGATCCGCACCGGCAGGTCGCGGTAACTGCGCATATCGCTCTTGTACACCATCATATGGTGCGGGCAGTTCATCGGACGCAGTACAAGCTCCTCATTGTCCAATTCCATCTTAGGGAACATGTCTTCCTGATAATGCTCCCAGTGGCCGCTCGTTTTGTACAATTCCATGTTGGCAAGCACCGGCGTATAGACGTGCTGGTAGCCGAGACGCTCCTCCAGATCGACGATATAACGCTCCAGGGTGCGGCGTACTTTGGCGCCGTGCGGCAGCCAGATCGGTAGTCCTTGGCCGACTTCGTTGGAGAAGGTGAACATTTTCAGCTCTTTGCCGAGCTTGCGGTGGTCACGTTTTTTTGCTTCCTCCAGCAAGTGCAAATGCTCGTCCAGCTCCGATTTTTTCGGGAACGCCGTGCCGTAGATGCGCTGCAGCATTTTGTTCTTGGAATCGCCGCGCCAGTAAGCGCCCGCTACGCTGAGCAGCTTGAACGCTTTGATCCGTCCGGTGGACGGCAGATGCGGTCCGCGGCACAAGTCGAAAAATTCGCCTTGATCATACATCGTAATGACCGAATCTTCCGGCAGGTCACGAATCAGTTCCAGCTTGAGCGGGTCCTCCAGCTCGCCGAAAATGCTCAGCGCTTCCTCGCGGCTGACCACCCGGCGACGGATCGACAAGTTTTCCTGAACGATGCGTTCCATTTCTTTCTCGATTTTACCCAGATCCTCCGGGCTGATCGACGTTTCCATATCGATATCGTAGTAGAATCCGTCTTCGATCACCGGTCCGATGCCGAGCTTGACGTTTTTGTTCCCGTACAGCCGTTTAATTGCCTGCGCCATCAAATGCGCCGTACTGTGACGGTATACCTCCAAGCCTTCCTCACTGTCCAGCGTAACGATTTGCAGCGCAGCGTCTTCTTGCAGCGGCGTGCTCAAATCGACCAATTTTCCGTTGAGTTTGCCTACGACGGCATTTTTTTTCAGTCCCGAGCTGATCGAGCCTGCTACCTCTTCCACCGTCGTTCCCTGCGGATATTCCTTCACCGCTCCGTCGGGAAAAGTTACTTTTACAGCCATGTCCACTACCTCCAATACATTGTAGAAAATACAAAAAGCGTATCATCCCGAAAGGGACGAGTACGCTTAGCTCGTGGTTCCACCCTAATTCAATCCGCAGCTCTTCATTCCAACACAAGACCGGTCTGCGAATCCTTCATTCATTCGGTAACGGGAATTATCCGGCGATTTATACTACGCGTCTCCGGCCGCTGATAATCAGGCAAGGGGACACTTTCCAAATCACGGCTACAAAGGGGTAACCGATTGACGTTCGCTGAAGGGGATTGCAGCCGGCGTCCCCTCTCTCTGGACAGCACTTCAACCGATCGTATCTTCGATCTTTGCCTTATCCTTTATTATATTCAGCAGCCGTCAAGCGGTCAAGGTTTTGACATAGCCGGCAGTAGCCGCACAGCTCGACACGATTTTCGAAAATTTGCCGGATCGTCTTGATCACCTGCAAATCCGGCTCGCGGGTATGGATATAGATTTGCTGTGGAGACACCGTAATCAGCGTGCTGACAATCATATCCTCGAAATTCATATCCTTCTCCAGCGTTTCGACCGTCACGACGGCATCCGTATCGTTCGTTTCGATCTTCTCCAGATGCTCGCCAAGCAGCATAAACTCATTGCCGCCTTTATGAATCAGATGAACGAACGGAATTTTCGCTTCCTGAATATAGACGAAATATTGCAGCAGTGAAATGAATTCGCGATACTGCCGGTCCATGAGAAATTCGTCGACGGCATATTCGACCACTTCGCGGAGCTCGTTCAAGTAATCCGGCGCCCGGAAGCGCAGAAAGCCGTCCAAATTCAGCTCCGTATACTCTTCGATGTATTCGGTAAGCAGGGCGGTCAGCTTGTTTTTCCGCCGCAGGTACGCTTCACTCTTGTCCGATTTGACCGCCGCCGAATCGCCCCGCTCTCCCAGCATTTGGCTGCAAAAGCCCAAGATGCTGTCCGTCTCTTCGTCCTGCTTGTAATGAAACTCATGGGAGATCATATGACGCAGCAGACGCCGCTCTTCTTCAGCCAATAAATAGTCCGCCACGGCACCGGCTGCCGCTGCATATAGCGCGTGACCATCGGCCTGCAGTTGAAAAGCCGGCATCACCGCGCTCACTTCGACTCGCTGCAGACCGTTCCGCCGGTCCAGAACGATCCGGATCTTGTTCTCCTTATGTAGCCGTTCGCCGAAAAGCTCGACAAGACGCAAAAGCCGGTCAGCCTGAGCTTCGGAGCGTTTCACCATTACGATCGTCAACAGCTTCATCTAGGGTCACACTCTCCTTTCGGGCCTTACGATTCCTTTAAAGTATATGGCTGGACCTTCGCAGATATACAAAGTACAGACACCGGGGATGTAGCAATAACTGTGAGTAGAATTCGTCAGGAGTCGCCCGCAATGATACCAATTGTATTTTTCTACATATATATGATACAATATGTATCAATTACAAAATACGATCCACGGAGGTTTGGTATGCAGCATCTTCGCCAAAGGTTCAAATCACCGGCTGCGGACAAGCTGGTTCGCCTGCACAAAAATATTTACCTTAACCGCAGCGATCCCAAATATCACGAAAAGGTGATCGCGTATCTCGACCCGCACTCTCCCGAGGCGCATTACAAGCTGGGGCAATATTTCGAGAATAACGACAACATCGGCAAAGCGCTACAGCATTATAAAGAAGCGATGAGCACGTATCCGTCGCCGTATTATTTTCCCGCTTCCGGCTCGATCCGGCGGCTGACGAAGGAGAATGCACCGGCCATCCCCGAACCTCAAGCCGCTTCAGGCACAGCTGCGCCACGCACGAAAAGAAATGGCGCTGCTGCCGGTTTAAAAATGCTGCTGCTGGTACTTCTGTTCATCAACGTGCTGCTGCTGGCCCTGCTGTACGGACCGACCGCCGCTTCGAAGGTCGTGTCGGCGTTTATGCCTTGGAGCGTCGGAAAAGAAGTCACGTACGAAAGCGTCGAAACCCCTTTCGTCTTGCATTTCCCTTACGGAGAGCCGCAGAAGGCCGTAGAGGAGGCGCTTCATAAAAAAGCGCTGCAGCTTGCAAACGATCATCCGAAGCAAACGATCGTCCTGTACGGCGTGGCTTCCGGCGTTCGAAACGCGGATAACCAAGCGGTGCCGTTGAACGACGAGCAGCTTAAGATCAAGGCGTTTGTCGTGGCAGAATACAATCCGGCCGTCGATACTTCGGTCAAAATCCGGTTCCTCCACCCGGAATTTCAAAAGCTCCGGACAACAGCCGGAGCCCAATTGATCCGGACGGCGCTTGAGGCTTACGCTACAGATCACGGATCGACCCCCTCCTCCATCGAGCAGCTGTTTCAGCCTTATCCCAATAACTACGCCAGCTATATGCCTATAGAAACGATTACCGGTTCGGCTCATGTCCGAACCGTTTTTGATGGGAGCGGCGGATGGGTTTACGATGCCCGCGCCCAAGACCCCGCGCGTAGGTTTTATCCGAATGTCGCATGGGAAGGCGAATCCGGGACAACAGCCGCCTCCACAAGCCTTCCTTTCGAGCCGATTACGGTGACGATCGACAAAAGCGCTCACTTGCTCCGGCTGAACGCCGGCCCGGTGGTGCTCGCGGAGCTGCCGGTCGGGCTGGGCGCCGACGGCCGAACTCCCGACGGCGCCTTGACTGTCCTGGAACGGGTGCGTGACCCGCAAGGAAGCCGTCCGGGGGCATACGGCACCGCTGCCTTGGGTATGGGCGAGCTCGCTATCCACGGCACCTCCGACGAAGCATCGATCGGCGCAAACCGGTCGCTCGGCTGCATCCGGCTGACGAACGAGGCGATGTCCGCTCTGTACCCGCTTGTGCCCCGGGGCGCTCGCGTCGTCATCGGCAGCGGCGGAACGGGCGGAAGCGAAAGTGCCCTGGTTCTAGTCCAGCCGGAGCTGCTGCTTCCGTCAAGCAAGGACGGCTTGGGCCGGGAGGCAGAGGAAACGGCCAAACACCGTGTCTTTCACTGGTTAGGCTAAGCGTTGGAGCGAGCTATGTATGGCATACGAAAAAAGACGCCTGCCTTCGAGCCGAGGTCGAAGAGCAAGCGTCTTTTTTCGTACTAATTTTGCATAATGAAATCTTTATGCACCTGAACCGTTTCATCGTCGAAGCGGCGCAAAATCTCATAGCGCGTATTGCGCTGCGCGGGAATTTTGCCCGCTTCCCGAATGAGCTGCAGCGTCGAACCGATGTTCACCTTGTGCGTCGTCCCTGCCGCGGACACGACGTTTTCTTCAATCATCGTCGAGCCAAAATCGTTGCAGCCATAGTGCAGCGACAGCTTGCCGACTTCCGGTCCCATCGTCACCCAGGACGACTGGAAGTTCGGAATGTTGTCGAGCATAATGCGGCTGATCGCGACGTTTTTGAGATAGTCTTGCGGCCCCAGCTTCTCCGCCTTCAGATTCGTGTTGTCCGGTTGGAACGTCCAAGAGATGAAGGCCAGGAAGCCCGGCGTATTGTAGCCGTTCGCGATGCATTCGTCCTGCGCGTCGCGGATGCGGAGCAAATGCAGTGCGCGTTCCTCCATCGTTTCGCCGAAGCCGATCACCATCGTCCCGGTCGTATGCATACCGATCTTATGAGCGGTTTGCATGACATCCATCCAGTCGCGCCACGAGCCTTTCATACGGCTGATTTTGCGGCGGGTGCGGTCGTCGAGAATTTCCGCGCCGCCTCCGGGCAGCGAATCCAGTCCGGCTTCGTGAATGGCGCGGATGACCTCCTCCAGAGAAAGGCCGTTCGATACTTCTTTCATTTTCATAATCTCGGCCGGGGAGAACGAGTGCATCGTAATGTTCGGGAACCGCTTCTTGATTTCCTTCAACAGATCGGTGTAATAGCTGAAAGGCAGGTTCGGGTTCGTGCCCCCCTGCATCAAAATTTCCGTTCCGTCAACGTCGATCGTTTCCTGTATCTTTTGAAAAATAACTTCGTCCGGCAGCACATAGCCCTCAGCCGAGCCCGGTGCGCGGTAAAAGGCGCAAAAACGGCAGTACACATCGCAAATGTTCGTATAATTGACATTCCGGCCGATCACGAAGGTCGTCACCGGCTCCGGATGATGCCGCAGCATAATTTGGTTGGCCACATGGCCCATTTTTTCGATTTCGTCCGATTCGTAGAGCGCCACACAGTCTTCCAGACTGATCCGGTTTCCGGCCAGCGCACGATCCAATATCCGGTCGATGGAACTCATCGCTTTCATCTCCTTTATGCTTTCATCCTACCATAAAATACTCCGCTCCTGCCATACTAAAAGACCGCCATTTTCCGTGCAGTGGAAAGCGGCGGCCGTGGTTGTGACCAATTTGTGAGCGTCCGGACAAAGCCATCAAGCGGGATGCGTATGCCGGTGCCCTAAGATTTTTTCTTTGACCAATTGGAGCTGCTGTACCCGTTCCTGGTCGGTCACGAGCGGCTGCGGACGGGCAAAATAAAAGCCTTGCACCATATGCACCCGCATCTCCGAAAGCATGCTGAGCTCTTCCGGTCGTTCCACGCCTTCGGCGATCACCTTGCAGTTCATGTTGTCGGCGAAGTGCAGCAGCGCCTTCAGCAGCGATTGCTTGACGGACATCCGGTCGATCTCGGCAATGACCGATCTGTCGATTTTGATCATGTCGGGCACCAGCTCGGAGATCGACTGCAGGCTCGAATAGCCGGCCCCCGCATCGTCCACGGCAAAGCGAAATCCATGGGCGCGGCAAGCCTTCATGACGGCCCCTATGTATTGAAAATCTCGAATCGCGTGACGTTCCGTAATTTCCAGAACGACCTGCGAGGCCGAAATGGCCGGATATTGCTTCAATGTTTCCAGCAGTTGATGCAGAAACAGCGGATGCCCGAGCGAAACCGGCGTTACGTTAATAAACACCTGCTCTTGAATCGCCCGTGACGAAATTTCCATGAACGCCTTCTTGATGACCAGAAATTCGAATCTCGATAAAAGATCGGCCTGGTAAGCCATATCGAACAGCTCGGCAGGCGTATGGAACGGCGAGTTTTGCGGACCGCGGGTCAAAATTTCCCAACCGTACAATTCGCCGCTGGCCAAATTGAGAATCGGTTGAGCGAGAACGAAAATGCTTTCCTGCTTCAAAATGTCCAGCAGATGCTCCCGGGTCGGGCAAAAATGCGACGGCAGCTTCCGCGTGGCGATGCAGCGGGCATAGTGATAGGCCGTTTGAATGCCGGCGGACGTGTTCTCGAGGTCCGGACCGATGATATAGCATCCGCTTTGCAGCGATACGGAAGCCTGTGCGGCGGCGTCCGCGCTTAATCGCATTCTGCGTGAAACCTCTTTTTGCAGCTCCTGCGCCTTGCGCTGCAGCTCGTCGAACCCGCAAACGGCTTGTTCTTTAACGAAGATGCCGTAATCGTCGAGCGCAAATTGCCGCACTCCGATGACATCTTTGTCCCCGAAGCAGGTGGGCAGCAGCTCCAGGATCGTCTGCCGGATACGACCCTGCAAGGCGCAAAGCCTTGGTTCGGAATAAGTGGAAAACATATGATGAAAATCTTCCAAGTACAGCAAAATAAGCCCGCACGATTTTCCTTGGCTCCGGTACCGTTTGACCAGCGAGAGCACCGGATCGCGAAACGTAAACTCCGGGGGAAAAAAGCGGAGCGCTCTGCTCGGATAAGGCAGCCGTAGTAGCATCCGGATTCGTTCTTTCCACTCACTTGAAGCAAATGAAAACGTCATAAATTCCCCCCTCACCGGCAGCAACAGCTTGTCTCTACTATCATATCACGAGTTCGTTATAGTGAATAGGGAGGTATTCCTTTTTTTCACAAAAAAGCCGATGATCCCCTGAATCATCGGCTTTTCTTCTTCGTTTATCGGTCCGTATACGCTAACGCTTGCTCCAGGTCATCGATAATATCGGCGATATCCTCCAGACCGACGGAATACCGGACGAGCCCGTCGGTAATTCCGCGCTCCAGCCGGACCTCGCGCGGCATCGCCGCATGTGACATCATCGCCGGGTAGGAAAGAATGCTCTCGACCGCCCCCAAGCTGACGGCGACGAGCGGAATGCGCACCTTGGACAGCAGACGCTTGGTCCGTTCCCCGGAACCTGTGTCGAACGAGACGACGGCGCCATAGCCGAGCGATTGCTTCTCGTGAATGTCCCGTCCAGGATGATTCGGCAGTCCGGGATAATAGACGGTTTCGATCGCCGGATGGGCCGCTAGCCAGGCCGCCAGCTGCCGGGCGCTTTGCTCGTGCGCTTCCATCCGGGCCTTCAAGGTCTTCATCCCGCGCATGAGGAGCCACGATTCCTGTATGCCGAGAATGGTACCGAGCCCGTTCTGAATCTGCTTCAGCTGGCGGCCCAGACTTTCGTTCGCAGCAACGGCCAGCCCTGCGGTTACATCGCTGTGGCCGCCAAGGAATTTCGTTGCGCTGTGCAGCACGATATCGATGCCGTATTCGATCGGACGCTGATGGTAAGGTGTCATGAACGTATTGTCCAGCAGGGTCAGCAGGCCATGTTCTTTCGCCCAGCCTGCGACTTCGGCAATATCGGTAATCTTCAGCGTCGGGTTCGACGGCGTTTCGAGGTATACCGCTTTCGTGTTCGGCTTAAGCGCCGCTTTCACCCGGTCCAGATCGGTCATGTCGACGAATGTCGTCTCGATGTTCATCCGGGGCAGGATGGACGTCAGCAGCCGGTACGTGCCCCCGTACACATCCTCCGTGCAAATGACATGATCCCCTGCCGACAGCAGCATGAACGCGCCGGAGATGGCCGCCATTCCCGAAGCAAACGCGAAGCCTCGCTTGCCCCCTTCAAGCAGCGCAATGTAATCCTCCAGCGCCTGCCGGGTCGGGTTGCCGGAACGGGAGTAATCGTACTCCTGTGGCTCGTCGAGCGAAAACTGATGGAACGTCGAAGCCTGATAGATCGGAACGCTGGAAGCGCCGGTCGTCCGGTCGATTTCGCTTCCGAAATGAATCAGCTTCGTGGCGAAAGCGCGGTCTTTATGATGATCGTTCAGATGAGTCCCTTGCGTTGTCTTATCAGCCATGAACCGGTTCCCCTCCTTCAATCTCCTGTTGAGCCAAATCAATAGCGCTTGACAAATCCGCAATCAGGTCGTCCGCGTGCTCGATACCGACGGAATAACGCAGCAGTTTATCGTCCACGCCGACTCTTCTGCGGATGTCTTCCGGGATATCGGCATGGGTTTGAACCGCCGGATACGTCATTAGCGACTCGACGCCGCCCAAGCTTTCCGCGAACGCAATCAGCTTCACGTGGCGCAGGATCGGTTCGATATAGCGCGCATCCTTCATTTTAAAAGAAAAAATACCCGTATTGCCGGACGACTGCTTCTTCTGGATGTCATGGCCCGGGTGGCTTTCGAGCGCCGGATAATAGACCGCTTCCACTTGCGGATGGGATTGCAGGAACGTCGCGATGCGGGTGGCGTTGGACTCGTGGCGCTCCATGCGGATCGCCAATGTTTTCATGCCGCGCATGAGCAGCCAGCTGTCCTGCGGGCCTAAAACCGCGCCGATCGAATTATGCAAAAACGCCATCTCCTCGGAAAGCTCCTTGCCTTTCGTTACGATCAGTCCGGCAAGCACATCGTTATGCCCACCGAGGTACTTGGACGCGCTGTGGATCACAATATCGGCCCCAAGCTCGATCGGACGCTGGAAGAACGGGGTAAGCAGCGTGTTGTCGACGATGGATAGAATGCCTTTTTTCTTCGCCCAGCCGCACACCAGCCCCAAGTCCGTGATCATCATGAGCGGATTGGTCGGCGTTTCGACCAGAACCGCTTTCGTGCCCGGCTGCAGATTCGCTTCCAATGCATCGATATCGTTCGTGTCCACATACGTTGCCGTGACGCCGAAACGGGACATGATGCGCTCCAGCATCCGGTACGTCCCGCCGTACAAGTCGAGGGAGACAAGCAAATGGTCGCCTTGGCTGAACAGCGCAAAGATCGTCTGGAGCGCCGCCATGCCGGAGCTGCAGGCAAATCCCGCGTCCCCGGACTCCAGCTCGGCAATCGCATCCTCCAATACTTTGCGCGTCGGGCTTTTCGTGCGCGCGTAATCGAATCCCGTGCTCTGCCCGAGCTTCGGATGACGGAACGCCGTCGCTTGATATACCGGGAAGCTGACCGCCCCCGTCACCGGTTCCTCCTGAGAGCCGATCTGCGCGAGACGGCTCTCGATTTTCAACTCTGGCTTGGAACAGTTGCTCATATCATATAATCCCCCTTATACAAATCGTACGGCGTCTCTTGGTACACATAATAGTTGAGCCAGTTGGAGAACAGCAGGTTCGCATGAGCCCGCCAAGTGTTGAGCGGCGGCCGGGTCGGATCGTCGTTCGGGTAGTAATTTTTCGGAATCGCGATCTCCATCCCTTTGTCCACGTCGCGGTCGTACTCGTATTTGAGCGTACACGCGTCATATTCCGAATGGCCGGTAATAAAAATTTGCTTTCCGTCCTTCGTTGCGGCGATGTAGACGCCGGCTTCCTCCGATTCCGACAAAATGTCAAGCTGCCCGACCCGGGCGACATCCTGCCGGCGAACGTCGGTATGTCGGGACTGGGGGACGAGAAACAGCTCGTCGAACCCACGCAGCAGCTTCACGTTCGGCGTGGTGATCGTGTGCGGGAATACGCCGAATATTTTTTCGTCAAGCGGGTACTTCGGCACGCCGAAATGGTAGTAGAGACCGGCCTGAGCCGCCCAGCAAATATGCAGCGTCGACGTGACGTGGGTTATGCTCCACTCCATAATCTGCGTCAGTTCTTCCCAATAATTTACCTCTTCGAATTCAAACTGCTCGACCGGCGCGCCTGTAATAATCATGCCGTCGAAGCGTTCGTGCTTGATATCGTCGAATGTTTTGTAGAACTGCTCCAGGTGCTCCAGCGACGTGTTCTTGGATGTGTGCGTTTTCGGGTGCAGTAGAATGAATTCAACCTGTAGCGGAGTGTTGCCGATCAGCCGCAGCAATTGGGTCTCCGTCGTTTCTTTCGTCGGCATCAGGTTTAAGATTACGATTCGCAACGGGCGAATATCTTGACGAAACGCTACGCTCTCGTCCATGACGAAAATATTCTCGTTGACAAGCACTTCCTTGGCCGGCAGATAATCTGGTACTTTGATGGGCATCAGGCTCACTCCTTCAGGTCATTGGATTCGTCGTTCCCCGCACTCCTGCGACTAAAAAAAGACATAAGAAAAGGCCTTTTCTCTATCGCATGAGAAAGGCCTTTGTATAGTTACATCGTCCTCTCTCATCTGTCAGAAGCCGCCTGGCTTCCGCAAGAATTAGCACCGTGCATTCCTTTGCCATGCTGAAAAACATCACGTGTTGTTTACGCAAAGGTCTGTCGGTTGCCGGGTATCATCGGGCTAGTCCCTCCACCTGCTCTTGATAAGAAAGTTTATTCGGTTGTGTCCTTTATGGTACTAGAAAATCCTAAATAGTCAAGGGCCATTTGGGTGACGACGAATCACTTTTCTGATTAATTCTTTGTAAAACTGCCTTGTCCTAAAGCGTTCGTGACCAATCCGTGACCACTGTGACCGCCTTATTTCAAGTTTACAGAAGCTTAAATTACTAAATTTTATGCTCCTTTTTCGTTATTATTGCATTGTTCAAGGTATTTTGCAAACACTGGTTTTGCAACCCTAATTTGCTTACCAATTCGAACAACAGGAAACTTTCCTGAATTTAGCTCTCTATATGCGGAATCTCTGCCAACTCTAAGAATATTTCGAACATCATTAACATCAAGCATTGCAGGATAGTTTTCTAATAAACTGATAATTTCACTCATTAATTAATAGTTCCTCCATTATAATTTTGTATATTTTATTTATTTCTGATCATTTATGTATATTTTACTTTCTTCTCATTTCTGCCTAACCATCCAGCTTCAAATATGAAACCCCTTTATTTTCACATGCTACAAGCCGTACAAGCTCGTTATAGTCATCATTAGCCGATCTTGTAGGAAAAGTATTCCTCGTTCTCCTCATGTCTTGAACAAGCTTGTATGGCTGTCCAGTAACTTAAAGGATTGCATTGCCTTCTAAGTACATCAAAGCAACTTCGCATTATAACCGACTATTCCTATAAACAATAAAACATTATGTACGAAACTGGTACTAATAGATTTATTTTGTTTTTTTACAGGGGTCACTGGGAATTCTTTGGTGATTTGCGAACCACTATCCAGCAGCCAATCTTTCCACAATACTTTTATATTGTCTCTTCTTTAACATCCCCTTTAATTCCTTACTTGAAAAATAAAACTTCAAGCAAAGATCAATATCGTTCATCTTTTCGGTTGTATATACTTCCTCGTCCTTAACCTCAGATTCAATTTTCGGCATACGGTACAGGTTCGGCAACTTTCTAGATAAGCCTTTCACCTTTGGCTTCCTGTTTCGTTCAACAACCTCTAGCACTTTTAATCCTTCTAATTTTTTTAGTTGTTTTTGAACTGTGTCAGAAGCTAGCCCCGTTGCTTCCATGATTTTTCTAATGGGAAAGAAAAAGATTCCGTTTATGGTTGCATACCGTTTCGAGTGAATTAATAATGCGTATGTAATTATTTTTTGATTCTTCTCTGGGCACTGCTCTATAATCCATTTTATTTCATCCGATGAAACTGATAAATTTTTCTTGTGACCAGACAAATGGTATTTGTCATTCGAAAAAACATCTTTTACAACTTGGTCAATGTCCTTGAGGCAGTCAGGCAAATTAGTCGTGTATGTATTTTTATCTTGCCATTCCATCCAAGTATACAATTCGGTTTTAGCTTGCTCTGCGTCCATTCCGCAATATTTTAGATACAAAGCTATTTGAAATACTGAACTGTGACGACTCCCTTGAAATTTTAAACCGTTCAAAAGTAAATCTTGTGCCTTGTCAATGCTGTAACCTTTTGATGGTTCATAATCTTTTAATGGGATATGATTACTTATTGCATCCTCTGTCTTGAGAATATCTTTCTTTTTGGGTATGTAATCTTCATCAATAGTTGTAGAGCCTATTACATCTAAAACACTCTCGGATTGAATTTTCTTTATCCTTAAAAAATAATTTTCGCTTTCTTCCTTGCTCATAACCCGCAAACTTTCAGGATAGCAAAAGCCACAATAGTTCCCTGTTTCTTGATGAATCCCAAGCGGCAATTTTATTCCTTGTTTATTTGTTGGCCTAAATTCTACATTTTTTATGTTTAAATTTAAAATTCCGCATATGTATTTATGAAACTTTTTCGCCTGTTTTACTTGGATTAAATCGTCGAAAAAAATATCTATGTGATAACCCTTTTTTCCGCTAAAGCTTACATAATGTTCGGGTATGTGCAATTTACTCAATTTTTCGCTGATTCGATTCGTTACTTGTTTCGACATTTCCAAGTCGCCGGAATAATCAATGTCAAACGTGATGAATTTAGTATTAATTTCACCACTAAATGTCCCAACGGTACATTTTCCTTGAAAATGATCATTCAGCATACCATCTAACAAAGGAGGATATTTTTTCTCCGTATTCTTGCTTATTTTTCCTTGAGTGTATTCCCGATGTCCGTATTCTCTCTGAATCAAGTAATGTCCACGCTGGATCAAGTAGAAGTCAATGAATTTATTTATAAGATTGTTATTGTTTTTTTCCATCAAGAATAATTAATTGTCCAGCAAGCTTTTGCGATTTTGTAAAGTATGTAGTTGATTTTCGATTCATTTATTTCTCCTTTTTTAAATTTTGGTTCGAATTTTTTTGTTGACAGAGTTTAAATGCAGTGATATCATGTTGCTAACCGAAAAATTCATTTTATTAGCTTCATTTTGATCGAGCGACTTTAAATATTTTTAAACTTCGAGGCCATTTTTTGGTCTTATTTGTGTTTCCTCCTTTCTGTTTTATTAATATATCAAAATCTATCAAACGAAGTCAATCATTTTTTTTAAAAAATTTTATTATAACAATATAATTTATAAATGTAAAGTATAATTTTAAAGATAAAAATTCAAAAATCCCTCTTTCTATATAGCTTTTTTTAACTTTTCCGTGTTTTCCGATCAGCTACCCCCCTTTTTTGAATCAATCCTCAAGTGAAAAAATGTAAACCACCCCCGGATGGTCATATTTGGATTTATACACAAAAAAACACTATTCATTAGTGGGCTTCTTTGTGTGCATAAAAAAAGAGTATCATCTTATTACGATGACACCCTCTCAACCGCTTCTATTTACCTGCAAGATAAACACTTGCTTTGATCCTTATAAACTTGTTCGAATATATCCAATTGAACATAGATTGTTTTATCGCAGCATTGGCAAGTGAATTTAACCTTAATCAATTGATATCACCAACTTTCACCGAATATAATGCTATTCCTATTCAATCAATTGACTTGATATTACTTCTATCTCGTCATCAAGATCCAAGTCACCAACGAATACTATTTCAATCTTCTTACCTTTAAATTGCATATTCAATGTATCAACCTTTCGTTTATGTATTTGTTTGCTTAACCTTATGATTAAATTATACGATATCGTATAACGTATTTCAATTATTTATTTTCGTTATCGTTTATCGTATAATAAATATAATCCTATTTTAGTAAGGAACTAATAAGATGATAAAAGTAATCCCATGTTTAAACGAAATACTTAAAGAAAAAAAAATGACGCAAATGGAATTATCAGCTTTATCCGGTGTTCCTCAAGGATCAATATCACGTTTCGATAAAAATAAGAGTCATGATGATTCACATCTTTTTGCAATCGCCAGAGCGCTAGGACTAAACGTTGAACAACTATTCAAAATTGAAGAATAGCACCTACTTGCCAGCATAATTTCATGTTGGCTTTTTTTCTATCATCAGTGTTTGTAAAGGTACACCTTTGTAAATATGATTTTTACGGCTTATGAATTGTTTATAAAGGTAAAAAGAAAGGTTTTATAAACACTATAATGTTTGTATAGTATACATTGACCTTTATAAACAAGAATGGTATAATTTAAACATAAAATATGTAAAAGGAGTGTTTGATATGAATGCAACCTCTAAGACATATGTGTTTGGCTATATTCGTGTTTCAACTAAAGACCAGAACACCGAACGACAATTAATAAAAATGAAGCAAATAGGAATTGAAGACCGACATATCTACATTGACAAACAAAGCGGTAAAGACTTTGATCGTCCACAATATCAATTAATGAGAAATAACATTCGTGAAGGGGATTTGATTTATATCGATGCCCTTGACCGTTTAGGAAGAAATTATGATGGTGTTATCAGCGAATGGAAGTACATAACGAGGGAATTAAACGCGGACATTGTTGTACTTGAAAATGAATCATTGTTTGATAGCCGCAAATTTAAAACAATGGGCGATATGGGAAAGTTAATGGAGGATCAATTCCTAAGCTTACTTGCTTATGTGGCTACACAGGAAAGGCTTAAAACAAAGCAGCGTCAATCGGAAGGAATAGAGGTTGCTAAAACAAATGGCAAACACTTAGGACGACCAAAAATGAATTTAACAACTTTGACGCTTGATCAACGCAATATGTTAGACAGTTTATATCCTCAACTCAAAAGTGGTTCAATAACAGCAACTGATTTAATGAACAAACTAAATTTAAAAAGAAACACATTTTATAAAATTATCAAGGAATACGATGCTTCTTAATGCAATTGTAACGACGGCAGTCAGTCCATAAAATTGGGCCGACTGTTTTTTCATAATTCAATTTTAAATTTCAAGCACCATTTAAGAAAACGGAAATTTCCGTTCTCAGGATTTTATCCTTGGATTTTCCGACATTTAAAAGGTGCGTTAAATTTGACGCTCCCTAAGTTTCACAGTCCAATCTTGGACTATCAATATCGCTATCCATCTGAACGGTTGCATTCAATTTTTGGTGGACATAGAAAAACAGAGCCGCCTGACGGTGGCCCCTCTAATTTGTTCCATAGTTCCAAAATTTTCTTGTTAAATAAAGCAGATACTGCAAGCAACGATAACGAGCAGGATGAAAAGCACTAGAATAACACCTGTGGAAGTAAAACCAGCACCACCAAAACCAGCATCGCCCATGTTCTTCACTCCTTTAAATAGTATTGAGTACCATCTTTATTCCTCCCCAGTACCCATGATTTTAGTTTATTCGAGAGCGGAAAGCTTGTTTGGACGGATGACAGGTAACAAATGACCTGCAATTATATAAGCCCATATTTCGTTGTCGATTTGATCGACCACAATTTAAACTGAAGCGGGATACATAGTTGGACACAGCGTCCAACCTTTAAGAAAACCCTAATCGATACACACTATCGTTTTAACCTTCATTCTTATTGGTTTCATCTAGTGAAACAATCTTATTATATGAACATTTGATCATATTTCAATATGAAAAACCCTTAATTTATAAGGGTTCCACGATAGCGGAAACGATAGATATTTAGCTTTATTCTGCAAGGTTTGTTATGTCGATGAAGCGGAAAAGCTAGGTAAATACTATCTTCTATCAATTACCTTATTTTACCAATAATCTAAAAATGGTCAGATTTTTTTCGTTATCGCAATCGTAGTAATAACATGAAGCGAGAGAGGCGTCACTTTAATTCGGTAAAATGTTACAGTGTAAAACTATAATTACTTTGCTATTCTTTTCGAATATTCCTTCGAATAGTGTTTAGAATAGTGTTTAGAAAAGTATTCAGTTTAGTGTTTAGAAAAGTATTCAGTTTAGTGTTCAGAAAAGTATTCAATAGGTATTGTCAATACCATAAAACAGGAGTAAAATAAAGTAAAAGAGTTAAGTTAACTTAACTTAACTTAACTTAAGTGAAGTATCAGTTTCAGCATAGGTGTGTACAATAAAAAGAGAGCCGTGTTAGTAGCACGACTCGATGACCGTTTTAACGGTTGGCTGGACAATTTCGACAGGGTAATAGACTGTTTCCTTGGTGAGGGGCAGTCTATTTACTTTTTTTGAGATAGTTCAATAAGGCTATTATGAACATACCAAATGCAAGCATCAGAGTTAACACTTGAAAGGTTTCCATTGGCGACCCTCCCTTCATTAAGGAATGGGGGAGTTTTACCATTTGTCCAAGCCATATTTATATGTGGATTATTATACCATAAGATAGAATGAATGAATAGATTTTGAGATTCAAAATCAGATACCCATGAAATATGTGTTTTATACGATATTCAAAACGTGTCATCCAACAGTGACACGGACTTGAAATAAGATGATTTCCATATTCAAATTCAAAAAAAGGAGGATGAATATTCGCCCCCCTTACAATTTCAAAAGTATTAACATGTGAAAAATTTCCATTAACGTATTTATGACTATAGTTGATTTCTAAACAACTTACTAACCCATGCTTCTGAAAATCCTAAGATTTTGGCTAGTTCCTTTTGTGATGCACTAGGATTTTCCTTAATTGCTTGACGCAAACGATCCAATGTTTCTTTCCTTCTTGAAGTGATTTTTTCCTTATTTGTCTCATTAGCTCGTTCACGTTCTATTCCTTCGATGTAGACCTGAAGCGTCGGAAGGCTTTGAATACATGGTGAACAAACATAAAACTTTTTGAAGTAAATGATTTGTTGCTTACCTGAACAAAACAAACATTCTTCTTCTGGATATTTATAAACCATAATCGCCTTTCTCTCATCATCACAGAAGTACTCTGTCTTGACATTAGGATCAAGATTCAAAACACGCCTAACCTCCATGGGGATTACAATTCTTCCGAAATCGTCTACCACTCTAACAATTCCAGTTCTTCTACCATCTTGCATTAACCACACCTCAAAAAATAACGATTTCTAGTTTACACATCGCATTTTTCTAATCTGAGCAATTAAAACGTATGCGTCTAATTGTTGGCTCAATTGGACCATATATTCACTCGTTAAACTCTCACCTTGCTGTACCGCCTCTTCCATTTGGTTTAGGATGTTTTTCATTACATTCTGTAATGCTTGGTCATTTAGAGGATCAATTTTATACTGCTTGGGAGCCTCCTCTCCAATCACTTGTTGCGCCATGTAAATTTCTCCTTTTGCCATTTGATTTACTGATTTGAGTATACTGCACTGTATGGCAATTTTTTGTTTCTAGGAAATTGTTGATACAGAAAATAAGTTAAAATAGAAAAAACCCGAACACTAGGTCCGGGCGTTTTATAAGCACTATATGAAACTATGAATTTCAAGCTAACTTCAAGTATTTGTTAATGTCCAGGTGTAACATCTACATTTTGGACAACGGAACCGTGGTTTGGCTGTGGAGGAAAATTAGGAACAGTTCCAATAAGAATGAAAGACAGAACTGCCATTAAGACGATCTTCTTCATATCACTCACCTCCCATTGGTTTAAATTGTCATCATTATATATTATACACCTTCTTCAACATGCGTACATACTGTAAATCAAAATGTTTATTTGATTTCGAAAAATAGGTGAAAATTTGATGCATGCACTCATCTCTCTCTTTATTCTCATTAATTTTCCCGAAAGCATCCATGCTAAGAACAAAACTTTGAATCCCCTCATGAACTAAACCAATTTCGAGTTGATAAGATCCTTTTTGACGGTAATACACTCCAACGCCATAGTATGTATGCGGATCTTCGTGATTGTCTGGCAAAATTTCTCGTTCTTTTTCCAGCAATTCAGCAATCGATTTCATATCTTTAGTTTGCAGATAGATTTCAATAAGCTCGGTTGCAATGCTTATTTTATAGTTATTGCTTAGTTCATTCATATGGCTTCGCAGCAGCGGAATGGCAATATCATATTCTTTTTTTCTTGCTTTGGTTATGGCACGTGTAATTTTAGCTGCTTCGGAAACAAAAGCATACTCAAACCGTTCGAACACGTCCAAACATCTTTCTACTGCATCATGTTGCTTTAATTGAGAGTGTGAATTAATCATAGCCAGATAAGCTCTAGCTTTTAGCTCAGTTTCTCTATCTTCTAAGTTAATACCTGTAATGCAATGTTTAATACAGTCCGTATAATTCTTTGTATTATGAGCATGTAATCCCATTTTAAAATAAAGAGTTATTTTTTCCTCTCTGGACAAAAAATCCGTGTAATGTAGTATCTCTTGGCCTTCTTGATACGTTTGTTCCAGCCGTTTTAAATCAAGTCGTTCTATTAAATATTTCTGTAACATTCCTTTAGCCAAATAGACCATAATACCATGTCCTCTGGAATATCGAATAATAACATCAAATAGTGCTACGTTCAGGGAAGCACCACTCATTTCTTGTGTAAAATTAAACAATCGTTCTAAAGAATCTTCCGTCTCATTGTTTGGAGATTCAAGTAAACGTAAGGCTACCTTTGGCGCAAGGCTAACGGTTTCCTCACAGGTAATAACTTCAGTTAGAATTTCTAACAAAGTATCGACTCGGTTTTCATCTTCAATGTAACATTCAATGACTTTTTTATATGGAACGAGTAGTACCGGGGCAATTGCCTTCACTGTTTTAAATTCTGGATGTTTCGTCTCTCCAGTTTCAATTTTATGAAGGACTCCTCTTCTAAGTCCAGTAAGCTTCTCAAGATTCGCGTATGTCAAGTTTCTCTCTTTTCTAAGTTGGAAGATGAGATCTGCGATGGTGTTATTCCGATGCTTAATATCCACCATAATACATAACCTTCCTTTTTTGTTTAAGTTTTTACATTGGTCAATTATAGCAAAGTACATTTCGTTTTACAATTAGTTGATTTTTATGATTATCGACCAATTCCTACATGAGATACAACGATTCGATAAGTTTCTACAAGGCTTAACTGTTAATTGGTATTTATTTCAATCACTTGTGTGTTTTGAAGAAATTAGAGAAATAAAAATAGATATTAATTCCTATCCCATATTTTATGCCATTGTGATAAATTATGTTTGAACGATGAGGTCGCGACAAATTGTTCAAAAAAAATCGGGAGGAATATCCATGAAAAAGTTTTGGAAAGTATCCTCAAATGCCGTTCTCGCTGCTGCGCTCGTCGTCTCCGTCGCCTTGGTATCACCTGCAAAAGCTGCTGTTCAAGTTGATGCCATGTCTGACGTGAATCCGTATGAAGACTTTTATTGGCAATGGCCTACAACCAGTAAGGATCTTAGTGATCCTTTTGGAGCAACAGGGGGGCGTTGGCATAAGGGAATCGATATTTCAGTCGCAAAAGAACCCGTTTATGCTACTGCCTCAGGCAAAGTACTTTTTAGTGGACATTTTAGGGACGGGATAGAAGCCATTATAATCGAGCACGATGATGCTGATCCTTGGAACAAAAAGAAATTAATTTCCAGATATCTTCATCTAGTCAAAGATAGCCAGAAAGTTAAAGCTGGTGATAGAGTAGATAAAGGGACTGAAATTGCTACTTCAGGTAACACGGGCGGTGTAGGATATCACTTACATCTAGACGTTAATTCAATAGGGGAATCTTTTCCTAACGACTACCAAACCTTTAATCCACTTATGTTTTGGCCTGATGTAAAAGCCAGATTAGCGCTGAGTCCATCTTTCTCTACTAATCAACACGCAAATTGTGACCACACAATTCAAGATGATGCAGAACACTTCTTTGATCAAAGAGTTATCGATTCAATTGGTCAAGAAAAGTTTGATCAATGGTTTAATTCCACTCCTCAATCTGAAAGGTCTATGACAAAATTAAAGCAGGACTTCAACATTTCTAATGAAAAAATTAATGAAGTCATGATGATTCAGAAATAAAATTTATTAGGTCCAGAAAAATGGGATTTAAACATTTTCTGGACCTTTTTGTTTTTCAGTGCATATAATAATCCTATTTAAAGTAATTTGAAACAAATGTTCACATTCAATCGTCTAAGTTTTGAAGAAATTATTTACTTTATTTGAATTGAAAGGAGATTTTCGATGTTCAAATCAGTTTATTATTTATTTCTTGGAGCCATTATCATGTTAACTTCGGCATGTCAAACTTCGGTCCCAACTCCTAAGGATGTAAAAGAACCAATGAAGCAAGAAGCTATCGCAAGTGATGAAAAAATTTCAAAACAGGTAAACTATATGAAAAGCAATCTAAAATTAGGCATGACTCAAGAAGAGGTTCGATCATTACTTGGAGATAAATTCATCGACGTAGAGGACAACGGAGATCTAGAAAACGGGGGTGACAGCTTTTGGCTATACAGTTTCTTTAAGCAAGATGACTATAAATCCCCTTTTCCTGATTATGTAGTCGATAAAGATGGTCTGAAGGAGAGAAAGGTAGGCGCTGATTTATTCATAGCGTGGAAAAACAAAAAGGTTCATTTGTATTCAATTTCATATGTACACGGATCGGATAATCAAGTTCATCAATACGTGATAAGACCAGACGGAACTAAAGAAGAGGGGCCAATATCCTGATTAGATGAGTTTGGAGCCAAAATGAACGGAGTGGTATATCTAATTCAGTGATACCATACTTCGTTTCACTCATGGATAATAATGACTCCATGAGTTTTTTATTTTCTAAGGAAGCACAGATTGTCCTCACTGGGCTATCTAAGTAGTTGTTCTCCCGCTTCAAAGTTTGATATCTCAATTGGGGATATTTTGTGAATAATTGTTTTTATTCAGAATATTAAAACCGATAATCTATCATCTTATAATTTGTAATCTTTAATAGATAAGAGTTTAATGCTATAATATTCCTTATCCACATGTGAAAGGAGTAAATATAAATTGGCATCAGGATCTATAAAGAAAGATAAGAACACAGGCAAATATTATTATGTCCTAGATATTGGAAAGGATGGGGGAAGGAAACAAAAAAAGAAGCGGGGCTTCGCTACAAAAAAAGATGCAGAAATCGCATTAGCAAAATTACTTACAGAAGTAAATGATGGCACTTATTTGGAACCATCTAAAAATACCCTTGTCCAGTTGATGGAAAAATGGATTGAATCGAAAAAAGGGAATATGACCAGATTAACGGTGGATTCCTATAAATCGTATATAGTTAATCATATTGCTCCCTCAAATATTGGATCAAAACAACTTGCAAAATTAAGTTCTGACGATATCGAAGAATTTATAAAGTATCTAAGGACAAAGAAAACGGATAAAGGCAAAAATTTATCTGATTCAACAATCCAAAGAATATTCAATATTGTTGTTACCGCATTGAATTATGCAAAAAAGATGAAGTATGTTAAAGAAAATGTTGCTTTAAATGTAGATCGTCCACAAATATCTAAAAGAAAACTACAGGTTTGGGATGTTGAAGAAGTTAACAAATTTCTTGAACATATAAAAAAATACAGACATTTTCTTGCATTTTATTTGGCTATTCATACTGGCATGAGACAGGGAGAGATTCTAGGACTTCCATGGAGCAATATTGATTTTGACAACAAAACAATTAGGGTAACACAAACACTTGAACATGACGCCAAGGGAATAACAGAAGGAGCAAAAACTAATTCTAGTGTTCGTTCAATATCCATTTCTGATGAAGTTATCGCCCAATTAAAGAAACAATATCACATGATTGAAGAAGAAAAAGAAAATGCAGGCGAGTTATATCAAGATAACGACGATCTTGTAATTTGCACGAATATTGGTAAGCCCGTTTTTGCTGATACATTAACAAAGTTTATGAGAAAAAGTATTCGTGAACTAAATGTTACTCCAATTCGTTTCCATGATCTAAGACACACTTCCGCATCTCTTATGTTGAAAATTGGAGTTCATCCAAAAATTGTTTCTGAACGATTAGGACATAGTAGTGTTACGATTACCTTGGACACATATTCACATTTGTTACCTAACATGCAAGAAGAAGCTGCAAAAAGATTAAGTAATTTACTGAATAAACCTTTGCAGTAATTGGTTATACTGTATAATCTGTGACCATTTGCGTGACCACAACCGAAAAAACTATCTTAATCATGAATAAAACTCCTTATATAACAAGGGTTTCAGATAAATTTAAACAAAAAATACTCTTATCTGCTCTTGATAAGAGTGTGAAACCGAATCTATTCAGTTGTTTTCGATAATACTAATGTAATCGAAATCACAGCAAGCGTCAAGCGGAACCTTTTCCATAAAATGATAGCGTCTGAACCCGCACCACTCGGCCGGATTTTGCATAAGTTATTCCCATGCGCGAATGAACTGCAAACTCATTGTGTTTTCAAAATTGGAGCGTTATACTATACAAGTATTCGACATTTCACGCTTAAAGGGGTGCAGCAATCGAATGGACGGAGACCCAGGAAGTCGCTTCTACGTTCAAACACAATTGAATCTATCGTTTGGAACCCGATCGTTTGCCATTCGTTCGAGAATGCGCATGTTTCTTTGTGCGTAAAGATGACGAACAGCGCCTGACTGAAGCTTAAGGGTCTGTTTTCTCGCGGGAGGCAGACGGCCGAGCGTTCCATTCGATCAATACGGAAGGGTGGAACCTATGAAGGCACGCTTGGTTCAGGACGGCATTTTTACACTAGTGGAAGACATCATGCAAACCATCGATCCGCCTCAGCACGGCTTTTATTGGATTGATGCCGAGCCGGAGGATTTGGAGATCTTACAGCCTTTATTTCATCTTCACGAGCTCGCCTTAGAGGACGTTTTGACGGAAGAAGAGCAGCGACCGAAGATTGAGCTGTACGATTCGCATTATTTTATCGTGTTCAACAGCATCCGGTTCGACGACGAGGAAATTTTTCTCCGCGCACTCAATATATTTCTTGGAAAGCACTTTATCATCACAATCACGCGGCAAAAAATCAACGAAATTCGCGCCTTGAAGCCGATTCTCTGGGAAGAGGAAGTTACGGCTCCCGACCAGTTTATGTATCACTTGATCGACCTGATTGTCGATAATTATACCAACGTCGGGGACCGGATCGAAGCGAAGATCGAGAAGTTAGAAGAAGACATTCTCATGCATACGAAGAAGTCGCATTTGAATGAAATCATCGGACTGCGAAGCGAAATTTTATGGCTCAAGAAAGTGCTTGTTCCGCAAAAAGAGGTCATCGCGACGCTGCACAAAAAAGAATTGAAGCTGGTCAGCGAGCCGCTCAAAAAATATTTTGGCGATATTTACGAAAACGCCGTAAAAATATCCGAGACGTTCGAAACGTTCCGCGACTTGATGGCGAACTTACGGGAGGCTTATCAATCTTCCCTCGCCAGCCGAGCGAACGAAATTATGCGCGTGTTTACGGCGCTGACGACCATCTTCATGCCGCTTACGTTCATCACCGGCGTTTATGGTATGAACTTTCAAGACATTCCCGGCTTGAAGTGGGAGTACGGTGGAGTCGCTGCGGTCCTTTTTTTAACGTTTGTCGGTATCTCCATGTTTGTATTGTTCCGCAAAAAGGATTGGCTGTGAAGCCGGTCCTTTTTTTACATGCAAAAAGGAACCTTGGGAAAGGTTCCTCATTCGAGATGCTTGGCCATATGATCTTCCAGACGCTTAATCCGGTCCAAGGTCGCATCCATATCGTTTTCGAACAAACGCATGCTCCGTTTAATATGTCTGACGTCCGAACCGACATCGTCGATCTGGCTCTGCAAGCTCAGATGGACGCGATCCAGCCGGGCATCGAGAAATTCGATTTTGGCGCCGAGACTTGTGTTGACTTCGTCGATCTTTGCATCCAAGGCGTCGGTCTTCGCGTCAAGAGAGTCGATTTTCGCATCCAGGGCGTCGGTCTTCGCGTCAAGAGAGTCGATTTTCGCGCTGAGTCGAGTATCAACTTTATCGATCTTCGCGTCAAGGGCATCGATTCGCGCGCTCAGTTGCGCGTTCGTTTCGCCAATCTTTGCGCTTAACTGCAGATTCAGCTCGCTAATTTTCGCGTTGGTTTCTTCCTGGTTCTTGATGATGCTGTGAAGTATAGCCCGAAGCTCCTCCATATGGTCAGCTCCTTCATATTCCTAATATCCATCTTACCTTAGCCGCCGGGCTTGTTCAATGTTTTTTTGCCCTGCTGCCGCGCCTCAGCTCGCTTCAACCGCCTTCCGTTCGTTCTCGCGGCGGAACTTGATCCGCAGCATGCGAAGCCATTCGTAGACGCGATCCGTATCCTGCGCAGTCAGCTCCTTCTGGTCATAGACCGTTTGCAGAATCGGTTTCAAATATCGGTCGCCCTGCTGCTGGAACGCCTTCCATGCCAGCTCGCGCTCAGGCTCGGGCACCTGCTCAAGCTGCCCTTCGATATAGCTCTGCAGATCGTAGCCTTCGCGATCCAGCTCTTCGAACAGCTGCAGCAAATTGCGCCGCTGAAGCTTGGTTTGCTCCTGCAGCTCATCCAGCTTCTCCCCCCGCACAATGGCTTCGAGCAGCTTATGCTTGATCTCCCGCTTCTCCTCCTCAGCCTTCCGCTTCCGTTCATTTTCCTGAAGCAGCCAGGCATTCAGCTCTCCCGGATCGATCGATTCCGCCACCCAAGATAACGGAAAATCCGTACCCCGCTGGAAGGTGGCGGTGATCGCGACGATATCGGCTGCGTAAGCGGCCGATTTGGCTTTTCCGAATCCGGGAAGGTGCAGCAGCTCTTCTTCCGTGTGGGGAACGAAGGCGCTTATCATTTTGAGCAGCCGGTTGGTCGCAATCAGATACGCCGCTTTCCCGTCGCGGCTTGCCTGTTTAAACCGCCAATCGCGCAGCTTATCGAACAGCTCTTCGTTGGCATGCTTCTCGCCGTAAAAATGCAATCGTTGAATATACGCCGTCCGGCGGTCCAAGACGTCGATTTCGCTGACGTTCACCTGTACGATCGGCTTATAGCCGCCGCATTGCTTGGCGAACACCCGCTCGCGAAACACGGCGAGCATCTCCTCCCAGCGTAGCCCTTCGTACCAGCACTCCTGCACTCGGCGGCCGTCTTCTCTCGTCTCGTTCCACATCACCATCCAGGTGCCTTGGCTTTCGCCGATCGTCACCTGCGCCGTGCAGATGTTTCCCTCTTCCGTCGCCTTTTCCAAGCTGTTCAAAAACACCAGGTTCATTCGTAAACCTCCCCCAAGAAATAGTTTTCAAACTAGCTTCAAACGCAAAAAAAGCACCATCTTACCCATCCAGGTAAGAGGTGCTTCCTCTCAAGCGCACGTTTGAAATTAGACCTATATTACCATGAAACGCGAGGGCTGACAAGCACGAATTGGATAGTCTTCCGGTTTCAGGGCACGCTAGGATAAACAAACCCGCTTACCGAAAGGAGAAACCGGACATGAGCCCAAACGATACGAACCAAGACGGATTTATGAGCGAAGCTCCTCAGAAGAAATATACCGATCTGAGCACGGTGGAATCCCAGCGCAACGACCTGACGGCGGAGGAATTTCCGGAAGGCCCTTACGGCAGCGGCCTTCTCACGGAATCGCTCGGCAAGAGCACGCCCTGGCGGGAGGACCAGCGCTCATACAACCAGTTTACTTACGAGAACCGCGAGCTTCACGCGGGCCTCTCCCGCGGGTATCCCGACGCGCATCCGACCCACGATTCGTCCGGCGACGATTACGTGGAAGAGTAGTCGTACAAACGCCGACGGCGGTTCGCTGGCACCGCTCCTCCAGTGAACCGCACTCACGCTTGCCCCATCGTTAGCGAACCATCCGGCGTCTTGCTTCTCTACATGCCGCTGTTGTTCATTCCGATCTCGAGCTTTTCCTCGTACGCGCCTCTTTCACCTTCCTCGCCGATCGGCGCTATGGCGAATCCGGTATAACCGAACACAATCGCCAATAAGGGATTGATGAAACATATAAACGAGTAGAGAACATACTCCATACCGATATTCAGCGTGGCCATAATAAAGGCGCCCGTAACTCCCCATGGAACGATCGGATGGACGATGGTTCCGGCATCCTCCAGCGTTCTGGACAAATTTTTCGGATGGAGCTTCACCCGCTTGTACGAAGACTCCAGCATCTGTCCGGGCAAAATAATAGACAAGTAGCATTCCCCGATAATCACGTTCACCCCGATCGACGAACAAACCGTAGCACTGATGACATTGCCTTTTTTATTCAAGAGGATCTTAATCCGGTCAATAATGGTATGAACCAGACCAATTTCTTTCACAAGACCGCCGAAGGCGAGCGCCAGGATGATGAGCGAGACGGCAGACAACATACTGGACAGCCCGCCTAGCGATAGCAGCTTATCGATCGCTTCGACTCCCGTTTCCGACTTATAGCCAAAGTGCGCGACGTTCATGAGCCGGCCCGCCGAAACGCCGGGAACCGTAAAAAAGGCCGTCGCGATAGCGACCAATAAACCGACAACCAGCGTTGGAATGGCATCGAACCGTTTGAAGGCCAAGACGATAATCGCCAGCGGCGAGAGCAGAGTCAGAGGAGTAATTGTGAAGCGTTCGTTGAGGGCGCGAATCATCGTTTCAATGCCGGCGGTGTCTGCGGCGCGGTCGGAGGATATGGAAAAAAAAGCAAACAGAATCAGCGTCAATACCAGGCTTGGAATCGTCGTCCACAGCATATGCCGGATGTGATCGAAAATAGGCACCTTGGCCGTCGCGGAGGCAAGATTCGTCGTATCCGAGAGAGGCGATATTTTATCGCCGAACACGGAGCCGCAAACGATCGCCCCGGCCGCCATCGCGGGGGAAATTCCCATGCCGTAGGCGACCCCCATCAAGGCAACGCCCATCGTGCCGATGGCGCTCCAGGAGCTTCCCGTCAGTACGGAGACAACTCCGCAAATTAAGACCGCCGATACGAGAAAGTAGCTGGGCGAAAGAATGTGCAAGCCGTAATAAGACAAGGTCGGAACGGTTCCGTTCAATACCCATATCCCGATCAAGATCCCGATCAGACACAAAATGAGGATCGAGGGAAGGCCGTACAAAATGCCTTTGACGATAGCGGATTCCAACTGTTTCCAAGCAAAGCCTAATTTAAAGCCGTACAAAGAAAGCAGGATCGATACCATCAAGATGGGGATTTGCGGAGCGACTTGATAATGAAGAATGCTTACCGCCAAAATCGTGACGATAACCGCAATGAGCGCGCTTGACATGAAAAACGATGGTTTTCTCGTTACCATAGGTATTCCTCCCGCACGAACGGAATAAGAAACGCGCGAAGCAGCCACTCATGTAAACGTATTCAAACCGAAAAAAGAAAGCATTCGAACGGGAGACCGGACTGCATGAGACCAAGCCCATCACGATTCCATGCTTCGTCTCTATCCATCGGTCTCGCCGTCGGAACGCTTCTTGCAGCAGGCATGCCGCTTTTTCACGGCTGTTGGCCTCGCTTGTTCAACCGCTCCAATAGGGTCCGGAAGCCTCCCCTTCCGTGGTTCAGACAACTTTTGACTCGAAAAATGATGGCGCTGCCTTTCTGGGTCTCCTCGATAATATCCAAATAAGTAGCCCCTTCGAGCAGCTGCTTGGCGACTTCAAGCCTGAGAGCCATCGTTTTGACCTCGTTTACCGTACACAAATCGGAAAAAAAATCGTAGCATTCATCCTTCGTTTGCAACGATAAAATGGCTTCGAATAACTGACGGATTTCTTCCTCGCTTCGCACGTTATTCCGCCGCACTATGCCACCACCACGCCGATTTATTTATGAGACCAGCTGTAAAGATAATTTTTGTCTTCGAAGGTGTGGGCCACCTTGACGACCTTGAGCGGACGGAACGTGTCCACCATGACCGCCAATTCCTTCGTTTCTTTTTTGCCCAGGCTCGCCTCGATCGTGCCGGGATGAGGACCGTGAGGGATTCCCGACGGGTGAAGCGTAATGGACCCTTCCTCGATGCCCCGGCGGCTCATGAAATTGCCCTCCACATAGTAGAGCACCTCGTCGCTGTCCACGTTGCTGTGGAAATAAGGCGTCGGAACGGCTTCCGGATGATAATCGTACATTCTCGGGACGAAGGAGCAGACGACGAACTGATGCCCTTCGAACGTCTGGTGAATCGGAGGCGGCATATGAATGCGTCCGGTGATCGGTTCGAAATCCGCAATGTTGAAAATGTACGGATACAGATACCCGTCCCAGCCGACAACGTCTAGCGGATGATGGCTGTATATATGCGAATGCAGCGCGCCTCTCGTTTTGGACCGCACCTCGAACTCCCCGAGCTCTGTGTGCGTCTCCAGTGTCTCGGGCAGCCGGATATCCCTTTCGCAAAACGGACTGTGCTCCAGCAGCTGGCCGTGCTCGTTGCGGTAACGCTTCGGCGTGCTGATCCAGCTGTTCGTTTCCACGACCAAAAATTTGGTGTCATCCCCATCCGGCACGATCCGGTAAATGGTACCGATCGGGATGACGATATAATCGCCCGGACGGTAGCGTAGCGTGCCGAACATCGACTCAACCTTGCCTGTTCCGTAATGCACGAACAGAAGCTCGTCGCCGTCACCGTTGCGGTAATAATAATTCATTGGTTCCGTAGGACTCGACACGGCAATCAGGATATCGTCATTGCCAAGCACATACGTTCTTCCAAGAACGGGGTCCCCCTTCTTCGGAGCCGCTCCCGTCTGAAAATGGCGGTATCCGAGCACGCTGTCGTCCTCGTACTCCACGCTGCACGAACCGAGGTATTCGGCTTTGACGATTTCCGTCGGCGCCCCATGATGGTAAAGGATCGATTGATTGCCGGAGAAGCCTTTCGTGCCCATCACTTGCTCACGAAACAACGAACCGTCTTCTTTTCTGAACTGCACGTGTCTTTTATTAGGAATGTGCCCCATCCGATGGTAGAACGGCATTTTGTACGACCTCCTTGGTTAAGTTGCGCTTGCTTATTTCAACGAAGGCAGAACCCGGCCCGTCACCTCGCCAAATCCGATGCGGTACCCGTCGCCTTGAGCGTAGCCGGTCATCGTCAGCCGGTCGCCGTCTTCCAGCCAGACCCGCTTGATGCCATCGCTTAATTGGAGAGGCTCCGCTCCGCGCCAGGCCAACTCCAGCATGCATCCGCGGCTTGCCTTATCCGGTCCGCTGATCGTCCCGGAGGCTAGCAAATCTCCGGCCCTCAGGTTGCAGCCGCCTACCGTATGGTGAGCGATTTGCTGTGCCATACTCCAATACAGGTAGTTGACATTGCTCTCCGTGATCCGCTCGGCCTGCTTCATATCGGCGCTTTGCAGGTACACTTCCAGCTTGATATCGAAGGAGTGCGCGCCCTCCTGCTTGAGATAAGGGAGCGGCTCCGGCTCCTGCCGGCTTCCGCGGATGCGGAACGGCTCCAAGGCATCGAGCGGCACAACCCAGGGCGAAATCGATGTCGCAAAGTTTTTCGCGAGAAAAGGTCCGAGCGGCTGGTATTCCCAAGCCTGAATATCCCGGGCGCTCCAATCGTTGACGAGCACCAGTCCGAAAATATGCTCCTCCGCCCGTTCGACGGGGATGGGAGTACCGAGCGGGTTGCCTGGCCCCATGAACCACCCGATTTCCAGCTCAAAGTCCAGCTGACGGCTCGGCCCGAATACAGGCGCCGCCGCATCCGGCGGCTTCATCTGCCCTTGCGGGCGGCGCACGTCGGTCCCGCTAAGCACGACCGAGCTGGCCCGGCCATGGTACCCGACCGGAAGATGATACCAGTTAGGCATCAAGGCGTTCTCTTTCCCCCGGAACATCGTTCCGACATTGAAGGCATGGTCCCGCGAAGCGTAAAAATCCGTATAATCGCCAATCTCTACTGGCAGCAGCAGCTCTGCGTCCTTCTGCGGAAGCAGGGCGACGGTCCGCAGCCCCGCGTTGTCCCGCAGCTCCGGCTCGTCAGCCGACAGCAGCCGCTGAATTTCCGCGCGGACCTGCTGCCAGACCGGGCGGCCGAGCGCCATAAACGCGTTCAACGACGCTTGGCCGAATATGCCCTTTCCGGCTGCTTCCGTCCTGGCGAAGCAACCCGCCTGATCGAGGACAGCAAGATCCAGAACGTAATCCCCGATGGCCACGCCAATCCGGGGATGTCCGCCATTACGGGAGCGGAAGACGCCATAGGGAAGATTTTGAATGGGAAAATGTGATTCCGGCGCAACCTCGATAAATGAGCGCAGCATCTTCACGGCTCCTTTTTACTCTAGTGATTTTAGCTCCCGCAGTTCGTCGCGAGGCTCGTCGAAGCTGCAGCTTCCATAAGAGCACAGCGCCTGATGGCGCAGCTTCCGCACCTCGTCAGCCGAAATCGTAAGCGTTTTCCAGCCTAACGCATCCGGGAGAAAGACGAAGCTGTCGGGATGGTCCTCCGCCAAAATTTCGGCGGTTTTGCCGTGGTCCAGCTTGTAGACATGCGCCAGCATCCCTGCAACAAACACGTTAAGGAAGCCGTGCATCTCGGTCTTCACTTCTTCCCGGTACATGCGAACCGGGTGATGAAGCCCGGCCGTGAACTTCAACGCCAATTGGCGGTCCCTGCACCCGACAAGGACGGCGGCTACCTGCTCCGGCGACGGAAACGCGTCGGAGGTGACACCTCCGGTCCGCAGCTTTACGCCCGGCTGCATCCCGCCTTGGCTGGCGCAGCGCTTCACCGCGTCAAGGCCTTCTTCGATCCGACTCTCCCAATCGCCGTTCAAAGGAAACGTCCATTCGAAGAACAGCCGGAGGCCGTGCTCCGATGCTCCGGCTGCCATCTCATCCAGTAACCGACGGTCCACGCCCGCAGGGGGAAGAGGAAGCTCCAGCACGTCGATGCTCACCGACGAACCATGCTTTCCCCGGAAAGCTTCCGTTTGCCGCAAAGTATCGCCGAACAGCCGAAGGCATTCTTCCGCATCCCGGCTGCGGGTTCCAAGAACCGACAGCAGCAGCGGCCGGTCCCCGGAAAACAGCGGCATATACGGAGACAGCTCCTCCAATTGCGCGGCCGGGAGGATGAACCTGCCCAGCATCCAAGCGTCCTGTCCGTCCCGGTAAGCCGCGTAATTGCGGACTGCCCGCTCCAAGGGCAGTGCGGCGGGCGGAAATAACCCGGCATAATCAAGGAGCTGCTCCATCAAAGCTCTAGCGCTGGAAATCATGTGACGATTGCCTGCCTTTCCTTCTAAGCCTGTGAATTTGTCGGGAAACTACAAGTTTCCGCGGCGCGCCTGTTCTCTTTCGATCGATTCGAACAACGCTTTGAAGTTGCCTTCGCCGAACGTGGTCGCCCCTTTGCGCTGAATGATTTCGAAGAACAAGGTCGGCCGGTCGACGAGCGGCTTCGTAAAGATTTGCAGCAAGTACCCTTCCTCGTCACGATCGACAAGAATGCGGTATTGCTTCAGCTTTTCGATATCTTCGTCGATCTTGCCGACCCGGTCCGCCAGCTCTTCGTAATACGCTTCCGGCGTATCCAGGAATTCCACGCCGTTTTCCTTCAGCACCTTCACGGTCGCAATAATATCGTTGGTCAACAAAGCAGCGTGCTGTACGCCGGGGCCGTTGTAGAACTCCAGATACTCTTCAATCTGCGATTTGCGCTTGCCGGTGGCTGGCTCGTTGATCGGCATTTTGATACGGCCGCCGTTGCAAATAACTTTGGACATCAAAGCCGAATATTCCGTGCTTATATCTTCATCATCGTAATGAATCATTTCCTTGAAGCCCATGACCTTCTCGTAATAGGACACCCATTCTTCCATTCGCTCGACGTTTCCGACGACATGGTCAATCCCGATAAGGCCCGCATCCTGATACGGAAACGAGAAGTTGACGGGCTGATACCCCGGCGCAAACAAGCCCTTATAGTTCTTTCGATCCACGAGGGTATGCACCGTATCGCCGTAGGTGCCGATGATTGCTTTTTTGTAGGTGCCGTGTTCGTCCGTCAGCACCTGCGGCGCCATCACGGGAATGCCGCCTCTGGAAATCGCCTCCGCGTAAGCCTTTTCAACGTCGTCAACCCGAAACGCGACGTCCTTCGCTCCTTCGCCATGCTTCTTGATAAATTCCGTGACCGGATGGTCCTCCTGAAGCGAGCCGGTCACCACAAAGCGGATTCTCCGCTGCTCCAGAACATAAGATACCCGATCGCGCTGACCGGTTTCCAGCCCGGCGAAGGCGATAACCTTGAACCCGTAGGCCCGGCTCATGTAATAGGCGGCTTGCTTGGCGTTGCCAACGTAAAATTCCATATAATCAAAATCCTCAATCGGGAAAAAATCTTGCTGCAGCTCGCTAACTAAGGTAGTATCTTTTTCCATTTTTATAACCTCCTAGAATAATATTCCTTGTCGTTGATGTTATTATATGGCAAACCTGTGAACTCTTCAAAAACGTTCAATGCTGTATGCGCGTGTCGACGCGAAATCGCTTTAGTACGTTAAATGAGGTTAGTCGGCTGCGGGAGCGGCGGCTGCTTTCAGAAGCTGGTCCAGCAGCTCTTCTTCATCGTTCAAAACGATGATTCGCTGATCCACTTTCACGAAGCGCTCCAAGTAGCATTGCCCGCAATTGCCCAAACAGTCCTTCACCAGAAGTTCAACAGAGCCGTCGCGCACGATTTGTTTTAAAGCTTCCGATTTGGTCAGCTCATTCGAGCTGCACAGTTTGACGGTAGCCATAAGAACAAGCCTCCCGGAAAATCGAAATCGTTTCCTCGCTTTCTACCCTTGGCGGCTAGTGGCGGATTTGCCATTTGGCACGCTTTCTCGGGGAAAAGAAGCTGTTCCTTCCTTTTCTGGATTGAATTCGCTGCTCGCAGATCAGATTCGCCGCCTCGACCGTTGTGATATTTTTTTCCTCGGCTTCCGAGAACACGCGGAGCAGCGAATGATAGATCGCTTTCGTTTTGGCCAACACCCTGTCTTTGTTCGGCCCGTACAGCTCATCCGATACTTGCATGATGCCGCCGCTGTTGACCACGTAATCGGGTGCGTAAAGGATGCCTTTTCGCTTTAAGTCGAGGGCGTGGCTCTCATGAAGAAGCTGATTGTTCGCCGCGCCTGCGATCGCTTGAACCTTGAGCTGCCCGATCGTGTGATCGTTAATGATGCCGCCGACGGCGCACGGTACGAAGAAATCGGCCTCTACGCCGTATATTTCTTCTCCCTTCACGGCGATCGCGGTTCTGCCGAGCTTACCGGCTCTTTCTACGACTTGGTCTATCGCGGTTTGTTCCACATCGGTCACATAGAGATCGGCGCCTTCCTGCAGCAAATGCTCGGAGACTTTAAAGCCGACCTTCCCCAAGCCTTGAATCGCGAACCGCTTGCCGCGCAAATCCTCATGCCCCCATAACGTTCGGGCAACGGCTTTCATGCTGTACAGAACGCCCAGAGCCGTCGGAATCGACGTTTCTCCCCCGCCGCCGTATTCCTCGGGCAGCCCGGCAATGCAATACGTTTCCTTGCACGCATGGACGAAATCGTCCAGCACCGTGCCCATATCCGTTCCGGTATAAAATCTCCCGTTCAACGAATCGATAAATTGTCCGTAGGCCCGGAACAATTCCGGGGTTTTATCCTTGGCCGGGTCTCCGATGATGACCGCCTTCCCCCCGCCGAAGTCCACATCGGCCGCCGCGCATTTATAGGTCATCGACTTCGATAAACGCAGAACGTCCTCCAGCGCTTCCTCGACGGTGGCATAAGGCCTCATCCGCGTTCCCCCCAAAGCCGGACCGAGCGTCGTATCGTGAATGGCAATAATCGCTTTCAAGCCCGTGGCGGGGTCGTTGCAAAACAGCACCTGCTCATGCTCCTGCATTTTTTCGAACAAGTCGGTCGTACGCGAGAACGCCGACGGTTTGATCTCGGACAATAACGCTGCTTTGTTCATCTCTAATTCCTCCTGAAACGATTCTCTTCTCTCTACACAAAAGTAAACGTTTTCAAAATAGCATGTAACGACGCTGCATTTCGAATAAAGCTATGCATTCATCTTATGTGTAACACTCCTTTATCGTTTGGATAAAACAAGCTATGATTCCTGTTTGTAACAGTTCACATACTAATACACCTCCATGATTCGCGCAAACATCCCTTTTAACGCGCGTGTTCTTTGATGTTTCAGCACTTTTGCGCGTTGAATGAGATTAGTGCTTAAGACAGGTATTCTATTTCTACTATTCCAATTTTTATAAAAATATTTGTAATATATTGACTATTATTATATGATACGGTATATTATAGTCGAATATGGTTTTGAATACTTATTTTTCTATAACCATATTCACAATCTTATGCGGGAGGCGTGGCGAAAGCATCTTCAAAATTTTCAGAAAATTCTCATAAAAGCGAAAGGAGATGATACGAATGACAAACAACAATTTCGATCTGGACGTTCAAGTGAAATCGGTTAATCCGGCAAACTCGAGCTTTAATTACACGCAATCTTGCTATTCTTCTCAATGCTATTCTTCCAAATGTTATTCGGACAAATGCTATTCTTCCGATTGCTATACCGGCAGACATCAGTGCGGCTACACCCACGGCGCCAGCTGCTAATCGGTTGATTTCATTCGGCTTTCGCCAGCTGCTGCAAACGATTCGGAGGCAAGTCCTCCGCACGAAAGGAGATGATACTTATGGCAAACAACAATTTCGATCTGGATGTTGAAGTGAAAGCGGTTAATTCGGCAAACTCGAGCTTTGGTTTCACGGCAGACTGCTTTTCTTCTCAATGTTTCTCTTCCAAATGCTTTACGGATACTTGCTTCTCCTCCGATTGCTTCACTGGCAGACATCAGTGCGGCTACACCCGGCAACCGGGTTGCAAAAGATAACATGAATTAATTCAGCTTTCGCCAGCTGCCGCAAACGATTCGGAGGCAAGTCCTCCGCACGAAAGGAGAAAATATTTATGGCAAACAACTATTTCGATCTGGACGTTCAAGTGAACTCGGTTAATCTGGCAAACTCGAATGCTAGGCTCACGGCGATCTGCGGTCCCACGGTAGATTGCTATACTGCTACTGAACGATGCTATACTTCCAAATGTTATACGGTGGATAAATGCTATTCTCACGATTGCTATACCGGCAGAGATAGATGCGGCTACACCACGAATTGCAAATAACATAAATTCATTCGGCTTTCGTCAGCTGCCGTAAACTATTCGGAGGCTAGTCCTCCGCACGAAGGGAGATCATATTTATGGCAAACAACCATTTCGATCTGGACGTTGAAGTGAAAGCGGTTAATCCGCTCAATTCAAGCCTTGGTGTCACGGCAACTTGCATTACTTCTCAATGTATCACTTCCAAATGCATTACGGCTTCTTGCATTACCTCCAAATGCATTACCGGCAGAGAACAGTGCGGCTACACCCACGGCCTCAGCTGCTAATCGTATGAGTTAATTCAGCTTTCGCCAGCTACCGCAAAATACTTCGGAGGAACGTTCGCGTTCTTCCGAAGTATCTCTTACAACTCGATAACGGAAGGTGAGAACGACATGTCAGTTCAAATGGCCCCCCCTCAACCGACGCCAGCTCATGCTCATCCAAGCGTTTTTCAGGCGCTTGATTTTTTTATTTTGAGGATGCCTTTATTGCCTGTGGAACTACTCCAGAGCCTTTCTATCGATCTAAATGAAGATGAGGCGCTTAGCCGCAAGCTATGGTTCGAGAAATTGGCCGCCTACGCCGAATTGCCTGTCATCCGGGAGGCCATTGCCATATCCAGCTTGCCGCTGCTTCAAGCTTTGCCCAATTTAACCAATCAGGAGCATCCGCGCAAACAAGATCAGGCCGTCAAAGGCTTTCTGCGCTATTTGCTGCGCATGACCTCGCGTCCGACGCCTTTTGGTTTATTTTCTGGAGTAACATACGGAAATTTTGGGGAGCGGTATGCGTTCGGGCTTCAGCCCGTAGCGGCCCACACCAAGCGAGCCCGCCCGGATATGGAGTGGCTGCTGAAAGTGCTGTCCGACTTGGAAAGCCGGTTCGACATCATCAAGCAATTAAAGGTCAGTCTCAATGCTTTGGCTTATCCCGCAGGCTCCCGCCTTTACCTGCCTTACCTGACCAAGTATGGCGTCAAGACGAAAAGCAATGCTGCAAGCGCTATGGAGAGCTCCTCCGTTCGCCTTACTCCGGCTGTGAAGCAGGTGATGGAACTTACCCGTCAGCCCATTCCCTTTTGCGAGTTGGCGCTGAAGCTGCACAGCCAATTTTCCGATACGTCACTCGAGCAAATAAACCAATTTCTGTGGCAGCTGGTTCAGCAGGAAATCATCATCTCAGACCTGCGCCCGCCCCTTATGACCGCCTCGCCTCTCGATTATGTACTCCGGCGTTTAGCCGATGTCACAGGCGTGGAGGACGAGAGGGCGAAGCTGGAAACAGCCGCAGCCCTCATCGCGAGCTATAACCGTACGGAAATCGGACAAGGCGAACCCTTATATCACAAGCTCACAGGGCATATGAAATCCGTTGCCGAAACGGATAATCTCCTGCAAGTGGATCTGGCCCTCTCGATGGAGACATTGACCCTGCCCAAATCCGTTGCGCAAGAGGTCGAACGTGTCGCCGAAGTGCTATGGCGAATCTCTGGGGAACGATTGGGAAGCTCGCATTTGGAAAGCTACCGCGCGGATTTCATGGAGAAGTACGGGACTTACCGCGAGGTCCCCTTGCTGGAGCTGCTGGACGCAGACATCGGGCTTGGCGCTCCGGCCGGATATGAATTTCCCCGGAGCAGACGCAAGGAAGATAGCTTCCCTTCCTTCGCCCAGCAAAGGAAAAAGTGGCTGCTGACCCAATGGGTCATGACATGCCTCCAGCAAGGGCTGCAGGAATTGGAGCTGACCGACGACATGGTGATGCAGCTTGAACCTATGCCGATGGAGGAAAAGCACGCGCCCCGGTCGTTGGAATTGTATTTTGGTCTTGCCGCCCGATCCGGTCAGGCGGTGGAGGAGGGCGACTTTCACCTGATTGCCGGAGGAACGACGGGCAGCTACGGCGCGGGCAAAGCCGTCGGCCGTTTTGTCGATTTGTTCGATTCCTCCTTTGTAGACAAGCTCAAGCAAATTGATCAATTGGAGCAAAAGCTTCATCCCGAAGCGATTCTCGCCGAACTCGTTTATTTTCCGGGAGACGGCCGGGCAGCCAATGTTGCTTTGAGCACGAACATTCGCGAATACGAAATCAATATCGGCACCAACTCAGCCACAGATCCGGAGCATACGATCCCGCTCTCCGATCTGGTCGTCGGCATGTCTTCGAGCGGTTTTTATTTGCGGTCTCTGGCAAAAAACCGAAGGGTCATTCCGGCGACAAACCACATGCTGAATACGTCGAACTCGCCTAACGTCTACCGGTTTTTGCGCGAGTTATCGCTGGAAAACCAGCGCAACATTGAATTTTTTGAATGGGGCGAATTAAGAACCCTTCCTTTTTTGCCGCGGTTAAGGTACAGCAAAACGATCATTGCGGCGGCCTGCTGGAAGTTTAACGGGGATCTGCCGCCGTTTCGCGAGAACATGACAGAACCGCAATGGCGGCAAGCTTTTGAAGCGTACCGGAAGCAATGGAATTTGCCGCGATTTGTATACTTGACCCAAGCGGATAACCGCCTGCTGCTGGATCTCGATCACCCGCTTCATCGGGACGAATTATATCGGGATTATTCGAAGCTGCAGCCCGGGGGGCAGATCGTCTTAACCGAAACCGGCTTTGCGTTTGAGCAGCTTCCCGAGAGCGCAGCCGGGCACTACGTGACCGAGTTTGTCTTTCCTCTCGTTAAACGGGACCTGCCGCAAGCTTCCTTGCAGCCGGATCTCGGCGGAGCTCTCGCCTCTTCCCCCAACCGCCTCGCCGAGAGATTGAAAATGCCGGGCAGCGAGTGGCTGTATCTGAAATGGTACGGTGCGGATCAGCGCGCCGACGCATTTATTGGGGGACCTCTGCGGGAGTTTTGCCGACAGGCGGAGGAGCAAGGGTGGGCGGCCGGCAGCTTCTTTATGCGCTATGCCGATCCCGATCCGCATCTTCGCTGGCGTTTCTGCGGCCATCCCGAGCAGCTACACACCGCGCTGCTGCCGCAGCTTTACCGGTTTACGCGGCAGTGCGTGGAAGACGGACTATTGTCCCGCTTGGTGATTGATACATACGATCCGGAAATCGAGCGGTACGGGGGCCAGACGTTGATCGGGGTAGCGGAGCAACTGTTCTGTCTCGACAGCCGGGTCGTCGCCGAATGGATTCACGCCAGACAATCGGGACACATCAGCCTGAATCCGCACTTGCTGGCTGTCATCAGCGTCATTGATATCATGGAACGATTCGGGCTGTCCTTCTTCGAGCAATTCGAGTGGCTTAACACGATAGTACAGCATAAGGATCATTTGGAGCTGTTCCGTCAGCATCGACCTTTCCTTATAAAATTCGGGGATGCCAGAGAAGACTTTGCCCAGCTTCGCCAGCTTCCTGAGGGAGCGGCTATCCTGCCGATGCTCCAGGCCCGCGGCGAGGCAATAGCCCGGTACACGGAAGGAATCAGGACCTGCCAAGCGGAAGGAACTTTGACCAATACTCCGGAAGATCTGATGCAAAGCGTGATCCATATGCATTTGAATCGGCTGTTCGGCATCCAACGGGAAGAAGAGCAGAAGGTGTTGACACTAGCCAGACATACGTTGTACAGCTTGCAGCATGTTAGGAGGAATCAGTCATGAGCTCGGCTGCGGAAGAAGCATCCCTAACTATGAATCTAACAAATATTGTGCAATCCTTTCGCTATTGGCCCCGCGTGTTTCGACTGCTGTGGCAAACGCACAAACCGTATTTCTTATTTATTCTATTTTTTAACATCCTGCGCGGCGTCTCGCCGGTCATCTCGCTGCTGCTGCTCACAACCTTGATCGACAGCATAGGCGCCTCCTGGGATACGGGTTTTCAGACCGTGCTTTGGCCTTTTATTTGGCTCTTTGCGTTTACCGCACTGAATGAAGCGCTGTCGCTGATTCAAAGTTACGTCAGCAAAATATTTGAAACGCTGCTTAGCAATCGGATCACCATTCTCATTGTGGAGAAGTCGATTTCTCTTTCACTTAGCGATTTTGAGAACTCTCAGGTGCAGGACGCTCTGAAACGCGCCCAGAACGAGGCAGGTCATCGACCCTATCAAATTCTGCAGCAGATTTTGTCCATTATGAGCGCAACCATCACATTATTCTCTATCACAGCTGTGCTCATTTCGTGGAAATGGTGGGCGGCATTTCTTCTGATCTTTTTTCCGTTGACCTCCTTCTATTCGTTTCTGAGGATCGGGCAGCAAGAGTTTATGATTCAATGGAACCGGGCGCCGAAAATGCGGACTACGTGGTATTTGTCCGTGCTGCTGACAAGGGATATCTCCTTTAAGGAGATCAAAGTGTTTCAATTAGGCCGCTATTTGCTCGGCAAATATAACGAGCTGCTCCTCCAGTTTTTTGCGGAAGACAAACGCATGATCAAGAAGCGGCTCGGCGCTGGAGCCATTTTTCAAGCAGCCCAGGAAGGGGTTAACGCCTCGATGTTTCTTATGGTCTTATGGTCTGCCTTTAAACGCGAAATTTCGATCGGCCAGGTCGTCAGTTATACCCAAGCCATTACGTTGACTTTGGTTTCATCGCAAAATTTAACGCAAGGCATCCTTTCCTTATGCCAGCACAATTTATTTTTACAGCAGCTATTCGCTTTCCTGGATCTGCAGTCCTCCGATCCTTCCGCCAGAAAAATCGGCGCTTCGGAGGCTTCCCGTGCGGCGAATGCGCCCGTCATCCAATCGGTGGAATTCCGCAATGTGTCTTTCCGTTATCCCGGCAACAGTCATCCCGCCCTGCGGAATGTCAGCTTTACCCTGCAGCGCGGAGAAACGCTCGCTATTGTAGGGCGCAACGGGTCTGGGAAGTCAACTCTGATGAAGCTGCTGACGCAGCTGTACGATTCCTTTGAAGGAGACATTCTCATCAACGGCGTCTCGATCCGCGATATGGACTGCGAAGTCTTTCGCCGCAAAGTCGGCGTCGTTTTCCAGGATTTTGTCCAATACGAGATGCAGGTCAAGCAAAATATCGGTTTTGGCAACGTAGCCAAAATGGAGGAGGACGCCGAATTGTGGAAGGCGGCAGATCGGGCGGGCATCGCCGGTTTGGTCCAATCCATGCCTGCAGGCCTTGCCACACAGCTCGGACGCCTGTTTGATGAAGGGCAGCAGCTCTCCGGAGGACAGTGGCAGCGGATTGCCATCGCCAGAGCCTTCATGCGCGAAGCTGAGCTCTATGTGCTGGACGAACCAAGCTCCATGCTCGATCCGGAAACGGAATTACAGGTGTTTCAGGCGTTTCGGGAACTGGTCCGCGACCGGTTAGGCATCTTCATTTCCCACCGTTACTCCGCCATCCGGTACGCCGACCATATTCTCATGATGGATCAAGGCTCTGTTGTCGAGCAGGGCAATCATCAACAGCTCATGCAGCAGAACGGGATGTATGCCGAGCTTTATATGATGCAAGCGAATGCTTATTTGGATGCCGATCAGGAGCGTAAAGCGCGTTCGGCCGTTTGATTGCGGAAACCATGATCCGAAGGGAGACATCGGAATGAACCTGAAAGAAACTCGCGAGGCCAACTGGCCGCCGCTTGAAGACGCGGAACGAATCGAGCGGGTCCGCTCGATTGTGATGGAGATAGCCCAGCGTTTGAAGGAACCGGGAGACATCGAGCAATTCGCCCTCGCGCAAGAACAGGAACAGATCGAGCAAGGGAAGTTCTACATCAAGTGGGACGGGCTTCAACTTGCGCGGGGGTATTCGGGTTTATGCCTGTTGTTCGGCGAACTGGATCGCCTGGAGCCCGATGGACAATGGGACGTTACAGGTCACCGCTATGTTGTTCTCATGCAGCAAGCTCTGGAACGGCAAGGAATCGAGTCCTTATCTCTCTGGACCGGTATGGCCGGAGTCGTTACGGGCATCCAGGCTTTGTCGCGGCAGGGCACCCGGTACGAGAATATGCTTCGGAGCCTCAACGACTTTTTCCTGCGCATGTTCCCGGAGTACATGTATATTGTCCGGAGAAATATAAAAGAAGGCGCGCTCATGTCCGATTACGACGTGATACAGGGCTTAAGCGGAATAGGCCGATATTTGCTGCACTTTAAAGAGCAGCCTGAGATGCGCCTTGCGCTTACGCAGGTGCTTGAGTATATGGTTGAGCTGTACGAGTACAAGGAGGTGCAAAACACGCAGGTTCCGGGATGGTATATTTCGCCCGACCGGATTATGTCAACCTCGGATCAGGAGTTATATCCCGAGGGCTACTTCAACTGCGGAGTTTCCCATGGCATTCCGGGTCCCTTGGCTCTGCTCTCCCTTGCGCATCAGCAAGGCGTAGAAGTGGAGGGCGGGCGGGAAGCCATCCGATCCGTCGCCGAGTGGTTGATGCGGTTTACGATCAAGGATGAGTACGGCTCGTACTGGCCCGCTCATGTCTCGTGGCAAGAGCAAATAGCGGGTGCGGCAAGCGGCTCGCCGCCTCGCGAAGCTTGGTGCTACGGCGGGCCGGGCGTAGCGCGTACGCTGTGGCTCGCGGGGCAAGCGCTCGGGGAACCGGCGTGGAAGCAAGCGGCGATTGAATCGTTTCTTGGCACGGCCCGGCGTCCCGAACAGCTGTGGAACTTGCATTCCTCCACATTTTGCCACGGCTATGCCGGTCTTCTGCAAATGACACAGCGGATGATCGCAGACACGGGGACCGCGGAGCTGCTTCCTTTACGCGACCATCTTGTCGATCGTATTATTCATTCCTTTGACGCGAGTGCGCCTTACGGCTTTGAAGAGCTGGAGGCTGGGGAAAAGCAGCATTTCGCCGGACTGCTGGATGGGGCTGCGGGTGTTGCGCTCACGCTGCTGGCTGTCGTGCAAGATCGGGAGCCGGAGTGGGATTGGATTTTCCTGTTGAAATAATTTATCGCTCTAGCCGACGGTACGCTGACCGTCGGCTCTTTCTTTTCCGCCTTAATTAAAATGTAAAAAAGCAATCATTTTCATTATAATAGCTAAAATTCTTTATATAATCGTCAATTGTTGGATTTGGCAGCTGATGCTTTGTATTATCAATAATATCAAATACAACTTGGCCGGAAAAAAACCACTGCAAGTTATGTTCAACAGAAAATTCCGGATATATTTCCTCAACCGTTTCATCGTCAACATCTACCATATCATCCAGATAAACAATCGTTTCCTTGTCAATATATTCCATGTCGGCATGAACATATAAAGCGTGTTCGTCTAATACATCTTGAGGAATTGAAATAAGCTCTTCCATTGTTAATGGAACTCGAATCCATTGTTTACAATCCATTATTCGCTACCCCCACCAGAAAATAAAGTTTGTCCACTAACGTATTTTAACACAACTGCATCCCAACTAAAAAGCGGCCCGCCGGAATCGCTCCCGGTGAGCCGCTCTGTTTGCTTCTTAGATTTTCATCACTCCGCCGGTGCTGGCGGAGGTGACGAGCTTGGAATAGCGGGCCAGATACCCCGTCTTCACCTTCGGCTCGAAGCCTTTCCAGTTCGCACGGCGGCGTTCGAATTCCTCATCGTTGACCAGCAGCTCGATTTTGCGGTTGACGAGATCAAGCTCAATGATATCGCCATCCTCAACGAATGCGATCGGACCGCCTTCCGCCGCTTCCGGCGAGATGTGGCCGATGCTGATGCCGCGCGATGCGCCGGAGAAACGGCCGTCCGTAATGAGACCGACCTTCGCGCCCAGTCCCATCCCGACGATCTGCGAGGTCGGGGCGAGCATTTCCGGCATGCCGGGACCGCCTTTCGGGCCTTCGTAACGGATAACGACGACGTGGCCTTCTTTTACTTTGCCGTTGGCGATGCCTTCCAGCGCCGCTTCCTGCGAATCAAAGCAGATCGCTGGGCCCTTGTGATAGCCGCCTACGGACTTGTCCACCGCGCCGACCTTGATGATCGAGCCGTTCGGCGCCAGGTTGCCGAACAACACCGCCAAGCCGCCTTGCTCCGAGTGCGGATTGTCGAGCGTATGGATGACGTCCGTGTTCAAAATGTCGCAGCCGGCTACGTTTTCGCGCAGCGTTTTGCCGGTTACGGTGATGCGGTCGCCGTACAGCGCGCCCGGCTTTTTGAACAATTCGTTCAGAACGGCGCTCACACCTCCGGCATTATGCACATCCTCGATGTGGTAATCGGAGGCCGGGGCGATTTTGGCCAAGTGCGGGATGCGCTTCGCCACTTCGTTGATCCGCTCGATCGGGTATTCGAAGCCCGCTTCGTGCGCCAAAGCCAGCGTATGCAGCACGGTATTGGTCGAGCCGCCCATCGCCATATCCAGCGCGAACGCATTGTCGATCGCTTCCATCGTCACGATATCGCGCGGCTTAATATCCTTTTGAATCAGCTCCATAAGCTGCTTCGCGGAACGCTTCACGAATTCCCTGCGGTCTTCGGATACCGCCAAAATCGTGCCGTTGCCCGGGAGCGCCAGACCGAGAGCTTCCGCCAAACAGTTCATCGAGTTCGCCGTAAACATGCCGGAGCAGGAGCCGCAGGTCGGACAGCCGTATTGCTCTAGCTCAAGCAGGTCTTTATCGTCGATTTTGCCGGCTTGGTAAGCGCCCACGCCTTCGAACACGGAGGACAGCGAGATCGAACGACCGTCGCTCGTCTTACCCGCTTTCATCGGACCGCCGCTGACGAAGACCGTCGGAATGTTGACACGCAGCGCGCCCATCATCATGCCCGGCGTAATTTTGTCGCAGTTCGGGATGCAGACCATGCCGTCGAACCAGTGCGCGGACACGACCGTTTCGAGAGAATCGGCAATGATCTCGCGGCTCGGCAAGGAATAGCGCATGCCGATATGCCCCATGGCAATGCCGTCGTCTACGCCGATCGTATTAAATTCAAACGGCACGCCGCCCGCTTCGCGAATCGCTTCTTTCACGATCTTCCCGAACTCCTGCAGGTGAACGTGACCCGGAACGATGTCGATATACGAGTTGCAAACCGCGATAAACGGCTTGTCGAAGTCCTCCTCTTTGACGCCGGCGGCACGCAGCAAGCTGCGGTGCGGAGCGCGGTCAAAGCCCTTTTTGATCATGTCGCTTCTCATTTTTCCCTTGGACATTCGCTTAAAGCCTCCGTTTCCATCCCTATGAAAGTAGAATTTTACGATTTAACGCTTCACTCGATTGTATCACGTTTCCCCGGAATTGAAAACGTGAACCGGACTGGAAAAATGCCCGGTTCCCCGGCTGACGGGGCGTTTTTGCGGCCCGGTCGGCAAATCTGTTATAATTCGGTTAGCTTCAGGAATTTAAGTATCGGAGGATGCGTCATGACGGAGTTTGATTTTTTGTACGACGGTACGGAAGAAACGAGAACCCGCTTCGTATGCGTCGTCGGCGAAACGCTGCGGCGGTTCGATCTGGCGATTACGAGCACGAATCGTTTTTATGGAAAAAAATTAGTGACCGACATACAAACGGGACGGACAGCGGTCATCGGACCGGATGATCTGGAGGAAGAAGGATATCTGGAGCATGCGTACAAGCTCAACGAAGAAGAAGCCAACGAGCTGCGGGCGTTTCTGAGCGAGGTTGTCGGCCCGATCAGCTTCTCGGATATTTGAACGGATAACGGGAGACGGGATTACTTCACTAGTAAGCCCGTCTTTTTCTCTGCCTCTCTGACTTTACCCGATCCTCGCGTACCCAAGTGAACAAGACTTCTTTAACGGGGCGCAGCCCCTTTGCGGTACTGCTCCGGAGTGACGCCTGTCGCTTTAGCAAAGGACCGGTACAGCTGACTTGGACTCGAAAATCCCAAACTGTAGCTGATCTCCGTGACACTGGCTCGCGTCCTCGCCAACTGCTCCTTCGCCTGTTCGATCCGCAGGCGCAAAATATATTGATAGGGCGTCACGCCCACCGTCTGCGTAAAAGAGCGGATAAAGTGAAACTTGCTCTGATAAACGAGCGCAGCCAGCCTCTCCATCGTCAGCCGTTCCGTATAATGCGCATGAATAAACTCCAGAACATCCGTCATCCCCGACACGATCGCCCGATCGGCATGCTGTTCGTTCAGCCCGCCGGAGACGCGCGAATCCTTTTTCCCCACCACGCACTGTATGTAAGCCAGCACCCGGCCTTCGGTTTCTTCTACCGCCAGCGGGTCGGGACCGTCGCGAAGCAGCAGCTCGGAAGTCCAAGCCTTCATACGTTTTTTAATGTCTTCGGGGTTAAAAAGCGGCCGCGAATCCAGCTCCGGCTCCTGTTCCGACCCTCCTTCGGCAAGCAACTGCTTTCGGACCTGCACGATATATACGCCCCCATCCGGGCCGAGCGAAAAATGATGCTCCTCCCCCGGATGCTGGATCAAAGCATGGCCTCCGCTGATTGCATACACTCTCCGCTCCTGCGTCAAGCGGCACGTGCCGGTGACGGGAATGGTGATTTGGTAAAAATCGTCGTGGGCATGAGGGATATTTTCAAACGTATTTTCGATGCGCCATAGTTCCATGTTCGGCGTAATTAAATTAAATTGCATGTCCGGTCCCCCTCCTTCCCGCCATTATAGCAAAAATTGCTCGGACGTTAAGCAATTTTTGCGGCGACTTCGTCCGCCTCCTCCCTTAAGATTAGAAAGAAAAAAAGGATGGGTGCCTATGAACGCTAAAGACACGTTAAACAAAACCGCCTCGGCCGGCATGCTTGCGCTGACCGGGGTCAGCCTGGCGCATCTGCTGAACGACGCGATGCAGTCCGCCATTCCTGCGGTATTCCCGATCTTTCAGCAATCGATGCAGCTCAGCTTCGCGCAAATCGGCTGGATCGCCTTCGCCCTGAACATCACCGCCTCCGTATTGCAGCCGCTTGTCGGCTATTATACCGACAAGCGTCCGACGCCTCTGCTGCTTCCGGCCGGCATGGTGTTCTCGCTGCTCGGCATGATCGGGTTCGCCTACTCGGCCAATTGGTGGATGCTGATTGCCTCTGCCTTGCTGCTGGGGATCGGCTCGTCCGTGCTGCATCCCGAATCTTCGCGGGTTGCCCACATTGCCTCCGCCAAAGGAAGAGGACTGGCCCAATCCATCTTTCAGGTCGGGGGCAACACCGGACAGGCGCTGGCTCCCTTAATCGTCGCCTGGCTCGTGGTGCCTCAAGGACAACGAGGGCTGCTCTTATTCTCGTTCGCCGCTGTATTGGGAATCGTGCTGCAGGGCGTCGTCTCGGGCTGGTACCGGCGTCATCTTGGCGCTCAGGCTTCCAAGAAACGGAGCGCATTACCGGCCGATCCGAAGCCCTTGAAAAAAGGATATGTCTCCTTCGTCATCGGACTGCTGATTGTCTTGCTGTTCTCCAAATTTGTGTATATGGCCGGCATGACCGGCTATTATGCCTTTTATTATATGGACCGGTACGGGTTGTCCTTGGAAAAGGCCCAGCTTTGCTTGTTCGTGCTGCAAGCGGCCGGCATGCTCGGGACGCTGTTCGGCGGCCCGCTTGCCGACCGGTTCGGACGGAAGCGGATCATCTGGTTTTCCATTCTCGGCACCGCGCCGTTCTCACTGCTGCTGCCCTATGCAACGCCGTTCTGGGCCGCCGTGCTTTGCTTTATGATCGGCGCCATACTCATGTCCGGGTTTACGGTGATTATCGTGTACGCTCAAGAGCTGCTCCCGGGAAAGGTCGGAACCGTCGCCGGGTTGTTTTTCGGATTGGCTTTCGGACTCGGCGGGCTCGGATCTGTCGTCCTGGGCTCGCTGATCGATAAGACGAGCGTCTCCTTCGTCATTCAGCTCTGCGCCTTCCTCCCGCTGCTGGGCGCCGCAGCCCTGCTTCTGCCCAAAGACGTAAGCGCAGTCCGGCAAACGCCGGAAGCGGAGACGGTCTCGGGCAGGCTGCCTGCCGAATCCCGGTAAGCCTGGCCTGCGCTCCCAAGCTAAAACAGAACAGACCTCCGGGCCGCATCGGCAGCCTTCGGAGGTCTGTTTCATTGGAATCTTCGGCTATTCCCAAGGAAAATCCGTAATCAAATAATCGGCAAATGCCTTGCTTTGCTCCCGGCGAATTCTGCGCATTTCCGCCCGGTGCTTCGCCGTTTCGTGCAGCCGCTTCTCTTCCTCCGTCTCCGGAACGACTTGCGGCACCGCGACGGGCCGCTGGTCATCATCCAGCGCGACGAAGGTCAGAAAGGCCGTTGCCGCGATTTTCCGCTCGCCGGTAATCAGGTCCTCGGTGATCACTTTGACGAACACCTCCATCGAGCTTTTGCCGGTCCACGTGACGAACGATTCGAGACAGACTGATTCCGTTTGCCGCACGGGCGACAAAAAGTCGACGGAGTCGGTAGATGCGGTAACGACGTTTTCGCGGCAATGCTTGGAAGCCGAAATCGAAGCGATATCGTCAATATAAGCCATCAGCTTGCCGCCGAATAGCGTATCGTGATTGTTGACATCAGTCGGGAACACCCGGGAAGTCTTGTAGCATCGCGATTGTTTGGCATATTGTTGTTCCATAAGTCAGGCGCCCCTTTACATTATCCTATCAATTTCATTAATCCCCTGAATTCCAGCTCTTCAAACTTGCTCAGGACCGTTTGCCTGTCCATTTCCCAGAAGCAGCTTTCCAGCGCGCAGGCGACGGGAGCTTCGCAGCAAATCGTAGCCAGGCTTCGCGAGAGGTGAAGCATGTCGAGCTGCGTCTCGATCTTGGAGCGGACGCCCTTCGGCAGCAGCGCAAGATTTTCTAAAATCCCTTCGATGGATTCGTACTCCACCAGCAGCTTGAGCGCCGTCTTTTCTCCGATGCCCTTCACACCCGGGTAATTATCCGCCGTGTCGCCCATGAGCCCTTTGAGATCGATAATTTGATTCGGTGTGAGCTGCATTTCCTCAAACAGCGATTCCGGACTGTAGACGGCGTAATTGCCTTGGCCCTTCTTCATAATCACGACGCGCACCCGCTCAGCCACGAGCTGCAGCATATCGTGATCTCCCGTCAGTATGTATACTTCCGCGTCCTGACTATAGTGCTTCGCCAGCGTGCCGATGCAATCGTCAGCCTCATACCCGGTGATGCCGACGTTCATGACGCCGAAGCTGGACGTTACTTCTTTGACAAGGTCGAACTGGGGAATAAGCTCTTCCGGGCAATCGACCCGGTTCGCCTTATATTCCGTGAATTGCTCGCTGCGGAACGTTTTGCTCCCCATGTCCCAGCAGCATACGATGTGTGTCGGCGCAAACCGCTGAACCGCGTCCCAAAAATATTTCACGAATCCGAATACAGCGTTCGTCGGCGTCCCGTTGCTCGTCTTCATAATATATCCGCTGTAGGAAGTGGCATAAAAAGCGCGGAACAGCAAGGCCATCCCGTCGACGAGCAGAACCCGCGGCAGCGTCGCATTGTTATCATGTATATCGTTTGTATCCTTCAACTGCTCCAAGCTTCATCTCTCCCATAAATCGTTATTCCTTCATCATTATAACACAGGTTCGCATGCCGGGACGGAACGTTTGCACATGCAAAAAGACCCAGCCTCTTTCCACTCCAAAAAAAAGAATCCCGATCGATTCGGAGACCTGAAAGGCCCCCTGTTCGATCAGGATGAATTAGGTTAATAGCCCAATGGCTACAGCTGTTCCGTCCGTTCGACGATTTCCTTCACGATGCCTTGAATGACTTTTGCATTATCCTCTACAAAACCAGGGAAAAGCAGATCCAAATGCTCGCCCTTCAGCTCATATTCCGTATACCGGGTTTGGGTTGCATCCTTCCAAAAAAAGCGGTTATATTTTACTTCTTCCCCAGTATCCGAATTTTGTTCAACCAAGCAGTGGATGTTTGCTTGAACTGCCCCTGAGTTGACCAGATCGCTTAAATAGTGGTGGTAAGCATAAATTTTCTTCCTGACTTTCTCTTTGGTCACGGGGGCGTTTAGGACTTGGTTGTACGGCTCAGGCACATACGCAAATAAGTAGTCGGTTTCATAATCGAGTCTCTCAGGCAAGCCAACAGCATAATTCCGTCTTGTCGAATCCACGATCAGGACATCAGACACTTCGTACCCCTTCTTTTCCATCGCTTTCGCCACTTCAAAGACCAGATTGCCTCCTGCCGAATAACCGAGAAGCACATACGGTCCTTGCTCCTGAATGCGCAGAATCGATTCGATGTAGGAATCATACAAGTCTGCATGATCCTTGTAATTCTCGATGAAATCAAGCGTGTACACCGTGCAGTGGTTGTTCAGGTGCCTGGCCATATCTGAAAACATCATGCCATATCCGAGCACTGGCGGGAAGCAGAACACATTGAGAAAACCAGGGCTATTGAGCTTGATGATGTTGCCGCCGCGGTGATATTCGTACTTGGTAAACTCAAGCTGCAAGAGTTCCGCAGCCAACGCTTCGACCGAAGGATAATCATAGACGACGCGAATGGGGATATCCACCTGAAGCTCATCATAGATTTTTTCGGTCAATTGCAGCACCTTTAAGGAATGGCCCCCGATGTCAAAGAAGTTGTCTTTCACACTTACACGCTCACGCCCCAGTACGTCTTGGTAGATTTCAACGAGCTTCGTTTCCATGGGGGTATGCGGAGCTTCGTAATCCTCGCCTTCGATTAGCGATGCATCCGGTTCAGGCAGTGCCCGCCGGTCCACCTTGCCGTTCGGATTTAGTGGAAGATACTCCAGCTGAACAAAATGAGCCGGTATCATGTATTCCGGAAGCTCCTGCAGCAGCTCGCTCCGTATACGGCTCGCCGGGATGGCTTCCTCCGCCGAGTAGTAGGCGCACAAATATTTCCCGCCACCTTCCTCTTCGCGGACGACCACCACCGCTTGCTGTATGCTCCCGATCTTAAACAGCTCGGCTTCGATTTCCGTAAGCTCGATGCGGAAACCGCGGATTTTCACCTGCTCGTCGATTCTTCCCTTATACTCCAACACGCCATCAGGACGCCATCTGGCCAAGTCTCCTGTACGATAGCAGCGGCCTCCGCCGGCAAACGGATTCGGGATAAACTTCCCAGCCGTCAACTCCGGTTGGTTCAAATAGCCGCGTGCTACGCCGTCCCCGCCGACGAGCAGTTCCCCCCATGCGCCAATAGGAGCCAGCTTGTTTGCCACGTTGACGACGTAAGCGGTGGAGTGAGCAATCGGACGGCCGATCGGCACAGCTTCCGTTTGTTCCCCGACAACCCTATGCGTGGTGGAAAACGTGGTATTCTCCGTAGGTCCATATCCATTGATAAAATGCAGCGACGGATGCTCGCGAAGCACACGGTTGACATGGGGCACGGACAAAACATCCCCACCGACAATAAGCGTGTGCAGACCGCTAAACAGGCCGATGTCCTGCTGGGACAATTGACAAAACAACGGGGACGTCAGCCACAACGTCGTAATTCCATAGGCTTGGATCGCTTCCTTCAGCTTCGCCGCACTCAAAATAACGTCCTTATCGACGAGATAAAGCGTGCCCCCATTCAACAAAGCGCCCCAAACTTCAAAAGTGGAGGCATCGAAGACGACCGCGCCGGTTTGCAGAATCCGCGTGTTTTCATCCAGCTCGACATAATTCGTCTGTTTCACGAGTCGCACGACGTTGCGGTGCTCGACCATAACGCCCTTAGGTCTTCCCGTCGACCCCGATGTATACATGATATAGGCGAGCTGCTGCGGGTCATGTGTGGCTGCTGAGCCTGCGTGACGCGCTTCAATGTCCGCCAGCGGAGCCTTTACAGACGCCTCGTTGATATCCAAGATTTGTTCGATGGCGTCTGAGAAAACTACCGCTCTTTCGCGGGAAGCCTCAGAGGACAGCAGCACCCGGACGCCGGAGTCTTCCAGCAAGTAACGAATACGCTCGTCCGGATAATCCGGATCAATCGGAACATAAGCACCCCCGGCTTTCAGAATGCCGAGGATGCCGGCAATCATATCGATGGAACGCCCAGCGATAATGCCGACAAACTCTTCCTTCTCTATGCCAGCTTTCTCCAAAGCCGCGGCAATAGTGCTGGACCGCCCGGCAAGCTCCAGGTAAGTCAGGGATTCCCCGCCGCACACCACAGCGGTCTGATCAGGCAGGCGCCGGGCCTGTTCTTCAAATAACTGGTGGATCGTGAACTCCCGGGGATACGGAGCCGCAGCCGGGTTGAATCGCTCAAGCAGTTGCTCCTTCTCTTCCTTCGATAGAAAATCGGCTTGCAGGAGGGGCAGCTCCGGTTCAAACAACACCACGGAAAAGAGCTTGTGCAGATGCGCAAGCAGCTGTCGGATGAACCCCTCCTCATACTTGCTGCCCTCATACGAAACCTGCACGGAAGCCGCCCCATCCTGCCAGTCAAAATGGAACGCAAGCTCGGCAACCACTTTCTCGGCATGGTTCTCGGTGTGAAGCTGATTGAGCGTTACCCACGTGGCGATCAAGGGAATCCCGCTGGCAAGCAGCGGGATTTGCACCTGTCCGGTGTAATTCCAGTAAGGCAGGTTTTGATGCTCGATGGCTTCAGATACCGAGCTGCTCAGGCTGTTCAGCAAGCTGCGGAAGTTCGTATCCGGGCTGATCCGGGTTTTGATCAGCAAAAGCGGATTTACTGGAGCAGCGCTGTCGCCTAGAGCCGGGACTGGAGGCGTACCGACAATCAGTTGCTCTTCATTCGTGTAAGCATAGAGCAGCGCCTGGACACCCGCCATCAAGACCATAAATACGGGAAGCGGCGCTCCCCCGCCAGTAATCGCGGCGATCCGGCCGGAAATCTCCGGCGCAAACGTGTTCGATACATGTTGGATGCCCTCAGGAGCATTGTTCCGGCCGCTTGTATAAGGAAAGGCCGTTACCCGATCCTCACTATCGAACCTGTCCTGCCAAAACGTCCTTTCCTTCTCAAACATGATTTGCATGGGGCCACCTCCGAATCAGAATGTAAAATGAATCGTTTCCTGTATGGGCTTGCTTTGCCCAAGGCCGCTTCCGAATTTCCAATCGTTAATGGCCCCCGCAGGATTGCGCCCAATCTCTGCCAGCAACGTTGTAAAATGCCTGGCGAGCTGTTCCACGACCTGCTTGTTAAACAGCTTTGTTGAATATTCGATGGTGCCCAGCAGCCCTTCCTCGGCCACGCTCATCGTTAAAGTCAGATCGAATTTGGCTGTTGCAAGCTCTTGAGCGTAAGACTCAAAGGTCAGCGATTCCATCGTTGATTCCTGGTGTTCTAAATTGTCAAACATAAATGCAGCGTCAAAAAGCGGATTGCGGCTCGGATTGCGCGGAACATTCAAGCGTTCCATCAGCTCCTCCAGCGGATATTCCTGATGCTCGAACGCCAGCAAGGTCCGTTCCTTGACTTCTTGCAAATAGCTGAGAAAGCTTTTGTCCTTCGCCGGATAATTGCGGAGCGGTATCGTATTGACGAACATGCCAACGATTCCTTCCAGGTCGGTGGACAGCCGTCCTGCTACCGGCGAGCCGATAATGATATCTTCCTGGCCGCTGTACTTGGACAACAGCACCGTATAGGCGGCGAGCAGAATCATATACATCGTCGTACCGGTTTCGGCGGCCAGCTTGCGCAGTATTTCCGCGGTTTGCGGCTCTACCGTAAATTCGAGATTCGCCCCTTCAAAGCTGCGCTGGGCAGGTCTTGGGTAGGCGATAGGCAAATCCAGCACCGGCAGTGTGCCCGACATATGATCCAGCCAAAATTCCTCTTGCTTGCGGCGGCGCTCAGAAGACGCCGCTTCCTGCTGCCATACGGCGTAATCCTTATACTGAAGCGTGAGTGGAGACGGCTCTTGACCGTTATAGAATTGCGCAACCTCCTGAACGATAATTTGCGACGATACGCCGTCGGTAATAATATGGTGCATGTCGATCAACAGCAGGTGGCGGGCCGGCTCCAGTTCGATAAGACGAATGCGGATCAGCGGCGGACGCTGCAAGTCAAACGGGCGGACGAAGCTGCGAATATGATGATCCGCCTCCGCTTCCGGTATTTGCACAAATTCCAGAATAAAATCGACATCGTCGTAAACCCGCTGTATGACTTGGCCATCCACGATGCCAAAGCCGGTTCGCAGCATCTCATGCCGCTCAATCAGACGAAGGAAAGCGTGCTCCAACCGCCCGCGGTCAAGTTCACCCTTCACCAAAAGCACGGTCGGCATGTTATAGCTCACCTCTCCTCCTGCCTGGTGGCTAAGCAGATAAAGCCCCTTTTGCGCAGATGTTACCGGGTAATACTCCATAACCGGCGCTACTGGAATCGTTGCATACGCCGATTGCTGCAAGCTCTCTGCTGCTTTTGCCAATTGTTCGATGGTTGGAGCGCGGAACACCTCCCGCAGCGGGATCTGAACGTTCATTTCTTTGTAGATACGCGCCACCATCGCGGTAGCACGCAGCGAATGTCCGCCGATGTCGAAGAAATTGTCCTTGACACCGACCCTCTCCAGTCCCAGCACATCCTGCCAAATGAGCGCAAGCTGTTCCTCCGTCGTCGTGCGCGGTGCCGCATACTCTTGCCCCGATTGTACAGCTATTTCCGGCGCCGGCAGTGCCTTGCGGTCGATTTTGCCACTGACCGTGAGCGGCATCCGTTCGACCTGCACAAAGTACGTCGGCAGCATATAGCTTGGAAGCTCTTTCGATAGCGCCTCGCGCAGCTCGCCTGCCGTCAGCTCTTTTGTCGCTACATAGTACGCGCACAGCAACTTCTGGCCTTGGCCGTCATCGCGGGCCACTACAACGGATTCCAGCACCGAGTCGATGCGGAGCAATTCGGTTTCCAGCTCGCCCAGCTCAATTCGGTAACCGCGGATTTTCACCTGATGGTCGATCCTGCCCAGGTACTCGATGTTCCCATCGGGCAGCCATCTGGCCAGGTCTCCGGTCCGGTACATCCGCTCCCCTGCCACAAATGGATCAGCCGTAAACTTCTCCGCTGTTAATTCCGGACGGTTTAAGTAACCTCTTGCCACCTGCACCCCGGCGATGCACAGCTCGCCTGCCACCCCGACCGGCTGCAACTGCTCCGTGCCTTCCTTCAGGATATACAGCCGTGTATTGCGAACCGGCTTGCCGATCGGAATCGCCGCATACGCCCGGTCCGGCTCGCAATCGAAGTACGACACCTCGACCGTCGCTTCCGTCGGTCCGTACAGGTTCACCAGCCTCGCTCCGTTTAGCCGCCCAAACGTTTGGTAGAAGCGAGACACATGCTGCTGCGGCAATGCTTCCCCGCTCGCGGATACCAGCACCAGGCTCGCTGTTTGCTCGGCAAGCTCGTGCTCCGGCTGCTGCTCGGCATAATCCAGGAACGCAGGCAGCATCGTAGGCACGAAATGGGTCCGGGTGACGCCATAACGCCCTATCGTCTCCAGAATGCGCTCCGGGCTTTTCTCCCCGCCTGGGATAAGCAGGCACACACTGGCACCCACCGTTGCCCAGCCGAACAACTCCCATACGGACACGTCGAACGTAAACGGCGTCTTTTGCAGGATCACATCGCGTTCGCCGACTTGGTAGCGCTGCTGCATCCACTGCAGTCGGTTAAGCACGCCGTGATGCTCGATCATAACCCCCTTCGGCTTGCCGGTCGAGCCCGACGTATAGATGACATACGACATATCGCGCGGACCGGAACCAAGCGGCAGGTTCGTCGCGTCTTCGGCATAAACTGCTTCTTCGTTCAGGCAAATAACGCGGCTTTCCAGTTCACGAGGCACGCGGTCCAGGAAGCGGCTTAGCGTCAGCAGCAGCCTCGCTCCCGAATCTTCGACGATGTAGCGGATACGCTCGGCCGGATACTCCGGATCGATTGGCACATAAGCGCCGCCTGCTTTCAGGATCGCGTAAATGCCCACGATCATCTCCAGCGAGCGCTCGACCATGATCGCCACCGGCACATCTGCGCCAACGCCTTCAGCGCGCAGCGTCCGCGCCAGGCGATTCGCACGCTCGTTCAGTTCGCGGTATGTCAGCCGCTCATCCTCGAACAGCACTGCTGTCCACTCCGGCGTGCGGGCCGCTTGCTCCTCGAACAGCTCATGAATCGTCCGCTTCTGGGGATACTCCGCGGCCGTGTCGTTGAAGCCGTGCAGCAGCAGCTCCTTCTCCTGCGGACTCATCACATCAAGCTCGGCCAGTTTCAGCTCCGGATTCAATGTGACAAGCTCGAGCAGCCGGATAAAATGTCCGCTCATCCGCTCTAGGCTCTCCCGTTTGTAAAGGGATACTGCGAACTGGAAGCTGCACATCAGCCTATCGTCCGCTTCTGCCGCTTCCAGCGTCAGGTCGAACTGGGCGGCTGTAAAACCATGCCCATAAGGCTGCAGCTCAAGGCCCTCGAACCCGGCCTGCGCCCGCGTGGCATGCTGCATGACAAACATCGTGTCGAACAGCGGGTTTCGGCTTAAATCACGCTCAAGGTCCAAGCCTTCGATCAAATCCTCAAACGGATAATCCTGGTGCTCGAACGCATGCAGGACGTGTTCTTTGACTTCTTGCAAGTAAGCGGCGAATGTTTTCTCCGCAGCCGGATAGTGCCGCAAGGCCAGCGTATTGACGAACATGCCGATCATCGGCTCCAGGTCGGCATGGCATCTTCCGGCCGTCGGCGTACCCACCACAACGTCTTCCTGTCCGGTATAAACGTGAAGCAACGCCGTGTAGGCAGCGAATAGCACCATATACAAGGTCGTGCCCGTTTGCAAGGCCAGATTCCGCAAGCCCTCAAGCTGATCCTTGTCTATCGTGAATCCGAATAGGTCCCCTTCAAAGCTCCGTACAGCAGGACGCGGGTAATCCGTAGGCAAATCAAGTGTAGGCGGCCGACCTTCATAACGCCTCAGCCAGTAGTCCTTCTGCTTGCCGAGCCGGTTACGGAAGGCATCCGACTGCGTCCATACCGCATAATCTTTATATTGCAGCGCTAGAGGCTGAAGCTGCTCTCCTTGGTACAGCCGGGCAACCTCATCAAGCAAAATGCCCATGGAAACGCCGTCGCTGATCATATGATGCATGTCAAAGAGCAGCAAATGACGCTCCGCTTCCAGTTCGACCAGTTCCACCCGAAGCAGCGGAGCCTGAGACAAATCAAAGGCACGGATAAATTTGCGGGTCACAGCCTCAAGCGGCTCGGCTCCGTCATACTTGTGAACATTCAGCTTAAAGGGAACCTCCGCATAAATTCGCTGTACCGGCTCGCCCTTCACAAGCTCAAAGCCTGTCCGCAGCGAAGCATGGCGGATCATCAATTGGCGGAACGCTTCCTCAAACCGGACAAGGTCCAGCTTGCCTTGCAGCATGACGGTCCCCGGCATGTTGTAGCCGAGCTCGCCGCCCTCCAATTGATTCAAAATGTAAAGGCGGTTTTGCGCCGGAGTCAGCGGATAGTAATCGCGCTCGCTAGCGACCGGAATCGAGACGTAGCGGTCTTGGTCCATAGCATGCAGCGCTTCTGCCAGCTGCTCCACCGTCGGATGCTCGAAAATCGTTTTGACCGGCACATTGCGGTCAAATTCTTTATGGAGCGTTGTCGCCAAAGCGGCAGCCCGCAGCGAATGTCCGCCGAGTTCGAAGAAATTGTCCTTGATGCCAATCCCCGGTATATCGAGAATATCCTGCCAGATGTCCACCAGCTTGGTTTCCAGTTCACTGCGCGGCGGCACATAGTTCGTGCCGCTTTGTCCGCTGACGTCGGGCTCCGGCAGCGCCTTGCGGTCGATCTTGTCGTTCGGCGTCAGCGGCATCGCTTCCAGCTGCACGAAGTGCGCCGGCGCCATGTAGCTTGGCAGCTCTTCTTTCAGCGCTTGGCGCAGTTCGCTCGCCGCCAATTCCTCGCTTGCCACGTAGTACGCGCAGAGCTGCTGCTGGCCTTGGCCGTCCTCCCGCGCGATGACGATCACTTCCTGCACCGCTTCCACCTGCAGGAGCTTCGCTTCGATCTCGCCCAGCTCGATCCGGTAACCGCGGATTTTCACCTGATGGTCGATCCGGCCCAAATATTCAAGCCGCCCGTCCGCCAGCCATCTCGCCAGGTCGCCCGTCCGGTACATCCGCTCTCCGCTGAAGCGGCTGGTCACGAATACCTCCGCCGTCAGCTCCGGACGATCCAGGTAGCCTCTGGCCAGACCCACACCGGCTACGCACAGCTCGCCTGCCACGCCT
>NZ_FMTT01000037.1 GCF_900100345.1 Paenibacillus tianmuensis
AAGCAGAGTAAAGCGAAAAATCTGCTGGATCGCATGGAGAACCGAAATGCTGTACTGGCGTTCATGTACGACTTCCGAATCCCGTTCACGAATAACGAAGCCGAACGGATCATCCGGATGGTGAAGCTGCAGCAGAAAATATCCGGCACCTTTCGCAGCGAGAAAGGGGCGGGCGTGTTTTGCCGAATTCGAAGTTATGTTGCCACCCTTCAAAGACAGAAGTTGCCGATTCTCGAATATATTCGGCGCGCTCTGGAAGGCCAGCCTTTCATGCCCTCGTTTCGAACCGTCTAAGATGCGTTCAACCATCTCGTTTAGGGTACTCCGTACCCCTATTTGGTCTGCTCTCAGGCTACCTCTGAGTAGTTACAATTTTTCTTTGAACTGTTACAGCTACCCGATATTGTCCATAAGATGATGGCGTTAAATGTCCAAGAGTTGCCTGGAATGTTGGCCACTTTGAATCGGAGAATGGGAAAGCCACAATCACTCGGCTTTCCCATTTCCCTAGACAAAACGAATCTGGTAGCTATCTTTGTTCCTTAAGTTAAACCGGGCTTCTCTCATAATGACGTACCAATCACGATCCAGTTCGAGCCTGCACGGAATACCGCGATCGCGAACTCGGATTTCGAAACACTCTCCGCAATGAACAACGAATGTAGCTCCCTTCATCCAAACGACCCAGCAGCCCCCGTCCCGATCATAAACCATTTTGTTCCACGGCTCGCTCATGACAATTCGCCTTGGATGACATAGCGAGGCATAGAAGGCCCCGTGCAGAACATAGCGCGTTGCGTCATCCACGAATAATACCAGGTAGACTTGCTTCTTTTCGTCCCCAGGCCCGATGGGCGGGTAGGGGCCGAATTTGATGTCGCTTTGCCACAAACCGTTGCGGTGCCGCCTCCGGCGTACATCCGCATCTGCCGCGAACTGTAGCCGCGTCGGGTCAACCTGTCCTGAAGGGTGCTGCGTTTGAGCTTCCCGGGCGTAACCTTCCCGTCCCACTCCAGAATCTGAATGATCTGCCAAACACTTCGCTTCGGCACTTCCCGCCTCAGCAGGATGGCTTCTTCCAGCACCTCGGCTGGGATGGTATCCGGCAGCGGCTTTCGGCCTTTGGGTTTAGGCTTTAGTCCGTCGAATCCGTCTTTGCGATACTGCGCCGGGTACCGCCGCAGCGTCCGCTTCGACAATCCGGAGTGTGCACAAATGGCCGACTTTAATTGAGCCGACTTCGCCGCATCCAGTCCGGATGCCAAAAGCGGCGACAGCAGCTTGAACCGTTCGGCAGCAATTTCGTCCGTCTTCTTCTGATTTCTCATCCTCATGCCTCCATTTACAGGGTTTAGCATGAGTCTAAGACAAAGGCAAACGGACAGACAGGCAGAACGGGTCTGTGACCCAAAGATTCGAATTGGCGATGGGACGGACAATTCTTCCCAGCCATCCGGCAGCGTCACCGACATACTGGTCCAATTGATGGAGTGCGGACTGCGGAGCGCCGGACGCTTGCTCCACAGGCAGGTGAAACCGGATGCTGATCGCCTGTAGCGCTCCAGCCGCGTATACCGCCCATACTCGGAACCAGGCCATCCATCTGGTCATAGTCGATTCGTCCGCAGCCACCGTCGAAGCGTCCGGTTCTGCCAAGACGCTTTCGATGCTTTCTGCGTCATATCGCTTGTAGGGAACAAGCAGGTCCGGCAGTTCATGATGAATTCTTGCACAACTTTTACAATACAGACGCCGAATGATGAGCGATGCCCGTTCTCCGCTGCTCCTATACCATACCCGCCCCCGGCTGCCCGCGACTTGCAATTCGCCGCCGCAGCACGGGCAGGGTACAACTTCCGCACTCCTAACGAAAAACGCCGGTTGCGAACTCCTTCTCAACCAGCTTAAAATCTGATACAATGACCATATTATTGGGGTGACGCTTCCAGTGATGCTGCTCGCAACAACATTACGATAATGGAAGCGTCTTTTCTTTCTTCAGGTTGATGTTCTGGTCATTATATCGGTCTATCTTTGGACATCTATGAGCGTCAATTTCCGGACACAGTGGGGTAACAAAAACACTGAATTTAAATTTCAAAGTATATTTAACCATTTTTACTTATGGATACTCACTTTATCAGGACCGCTGCTTCCTTAATATGTATAAGATAGCACGGTCCTTAAGTTAAAAAACTCAGATTTGAGTATGCTCGTTAAGTTTGCAGATTTAGGTTTAAAGGATTGATCCCATGTATAGACTTAAAATATTATAGTGGTGTAAAATTAGCAGGGATAAGAATAACTTTTAAGTATTTAATGTTCGCTTAATATAATTAGGGAGGATTGTTGTGAAAGTTTTAGTAATCATTCCAGCATATAATGAAGAAAAAAGTATTGGAAATGTAATTTACGAGATACGCAAACATGTCCCTGATGCAGATATTGTTGTTGTTAATGATGGTTCCAAAGATAACACAAAGGAAGTGGCTGAGAAGCACGGTGCCATTGTGTTAAATATGCCTTTTAATGTTGGCATAGGCGGAGGAATGCAAACTGGCTATCAATTCGCGTTTAAGAACAATTATGATTATGCCGTACAGATTGATGCAGACGGACAACACAATGCAGCTGATTTACCTAAGTTACTAGCAGAGGCAATACAAAATGATTTAGTTATCGGCTCTCGATACGTGGAACAGACATCATATAAATCTTCATTCATGAGAAGGGTTGGAATGATCTTCTTCTCAGGTGTTGTCTCAATGTTAACAGGGCAAAAATTTACCGATACTACAAGTGGATATCGCGTCGCTAATAAAAAGGTAATTTCGCTTTATTCTTCTTATTATCCTATGGATTACCCGGAAGTGGAAGCAATTGTTTACCTTAAGTATAAAGGTTGTAAACTTGCTGAAGTATCAACTGAAATGCGTAGTCGATTAGAAGGTGAATCGTCAATAACAGCAATAAAGTCCATTTATTATATGGTCAAAGTTACATTGTCTTTATTAATGAATGCATTACGATTTGCAAAGGTGAGATAACATGAACGTGTACATTTTATCAACTGGATTTTCTTTGTTATTTCTCATAATTATTATTGATTTAGTAAGAAGGCAGAAACTAAAAGAACAATATTCTCTGTTATGGATATTGTTTGGAATAGCATTATTGGGTTTTTCCTTAAATATTCGTATTGTCGAAAAAGTTGCCAATATTCTTGATATTAAATATGCCCCAGCTATGCTGTTCTTATTTGGACTCCTGTTTTGTTTTGTTTTTATTCTCCATTTAACAATTGTCATTTCTAAACTTACTGATCGTGTATTGAAACTAAGCCAAACCATCGCCATTATGGAACAAGAGAGAAGAAATGAACATGACTAGTTACTTAATGCTTTTTGGTAATATTCTATTGTTAGTTAGCGGCCAAATATTATTTAAATTTGGATTACAGAAAATTGGGGGATTTGACCTCGTGAAAGTGGCTGTCTCTCCTTTCATTATTTCGGGACTAGCTTTATATGTTGTCGCAACAGTATTATGGTTTATTGTACTAACTAAAATGAGTTTAAGCGTGGCCTACCCTTTACAGAGTTTAGCTTATATACTTGGACTTATAGCTGCGTGGTTTTTTTTCGGAGAGGTTATAACAATGACTAAATGGGTAGGCGTTGCTGCAATTTTATTCGGAGCTTATATGATTGCAAAGTAGTTGCTAAGAGAAACGCTAAACTCCTCCAGGTTCTTTGGAGAGAGAAACAAAGTTATATCTTTGAGATCTTTGAGTTCTTTATAGAATACATTGTTTTTTTCTGCTCCTATAACCAACCGGTTATAGGAGTTTTTATTTCCTCCCCTAACCTTGTCTGCATAATTGGCCAAGTCCCTACATAGATATGGTATCAATCTGGATTGATTATGTGGTGGAGGGGATGAGACGATGCGGCGGTTCACGTGGGTGGTGGCCCTTGTGATGGTTTGTTTAAGCCTGGTGGTATCCGGGTGCGGCAAAAGGGATGCAGGATCGGTGGTAAAGGAATTGGACGGTGTGATGAGCAAGCTGCAGAGCTATCACGGAAAAGGGCAGATGACGCTGCGTACGGGGCAGGATCCTCAGGAATACGACGTGGAGGTTAGCTTTCAGGCCCCTTCGTTTTACCGGATCTCGCTGACGAATGCGAAGAAGGATATTACGCAAATTGTGCTGCGCAACGATGATGGGGTATTCGTGCTGACACCGCATTTGAACAAAAGCTTCCGCTTCCAAAGCGATTGGCCCGAAAATCAAGGCCAAGTTTACTTATACCAGTCGCTCGTCCAAAGCATTCTGATGGACAATGAACGGCATTTTACGTCGGACGAGAAGGCTTATGTATTCGATGTAGTTGCGAATTACCAGAACGGCTCCTTAGCGCGGCAGAAGGTGTGGCTGGACAAGAGAAACTACGCTCCGCAGCATGTGGAAGTATCGGATGCCAACTCCAATGTCATGGTCATTGTAAAATTCGATCAATTTGAGTTCGGTACGAAGTTTGAGAAGGATCAGTTTGACATGCAGCGCAATATGACGGGCTGGAACCTGAAGACACTGCCGACGATGATGCAAGGGGATTCGAAAACCGGCGAGAAATCGGGAGCGACCGACTCCAAGGCCGAAACAGGGGCAGCTAGCGGCAATCGAGGGACTGGTACGAAGGAAACTGCTCAGGAAACAGGTGGCAAAGGAACGGCAGCAGGACAAGGAGCGGGAACTGATGCAAAAGGCGACACAACGAACACGAACAAGGGCAATACAGCAGGCGCAGCTACCGGCGAAAGTAAAGGTACTTCCGCTTCTGGAAGCGGCGAAGGCGCGAAAACGAGCAGCGTCGGAGGCAACAAGGGGGCAGCGGGCAACGGGGCGCAAGCGGCAGCTACAGGCGCTAAAAAAGACACCTCTAAGCAGCAATCGCTCGGTATCATCGAGCCGCGTTACATGCCGAGCGGCGTGAAGAAACAAGACGTGACGGAGCTTAAGCTGGGCGAAGAACAAGCAGTCATGCTCCGCTACTCCGGAAAATATAATTATACGTTGATGGAATCGCGTCCGCAGGTACAGACGGTGTCGATCTTACCGGGGGATATTTTGGATCTGGGCTTTACGCTCGGCGTTGTAACCGGGGATGCGAAGAAAACATTGACCTGGACCTACGACGGCATCGAATTCCGCTTATCCACAGGGGACTTGCCAGCGACGGAGATGATTAAGGTGGCGCAAGCGGTGCAAGGGGAAATCGGTAAATAGTCGAAAGCAGCAGTCCGATGGCTGTGATTCGGCTCCGTAATACACGCACCGGACCAGTAATAACCAAAAACTGACGGACGCGATGTTACTATTTTGTTCGTTGACAGGGCCTGCGGTACGCATTACCATGATCATATGCATTTTTAAGCGGGAAGCTTCTTTACAGGTGCAAGCTATGGCCTTGTAAGCGGCTTCCCTTGATTTTATGAGACCGAAGAAGGTGGATCAGGTGGATTCGTTTTACCGGCCGACCCGGGTGGAAATTTCATTGGATGCGCTGCGCCATAATTTGGGCGAGTTTCGGAGGGTGCTTCCGGAGTATGTAAGCATGATGGCAGTTGTCAAGGCGGATGCCTACGGACACGGAGCGGTGGAGGTATGTCGGGAGGCGCTTCAATGCGGCGTGGAATATATTGCGGTCGCTTTTTTGGATGAGGGTTTGGAGCTTCGGCAAGCAGGAATTACGACCCCTATCTTAGTATTGGGCTATACGCCTCCGGAAGGACTGGAAACCGCATGGGCCCATGGGATTACTCTCAATATATATACCCATGAGCTGCTGGACGCGTGGGAACGATTAGGGGTTAAAGAGCACCCGTTGAATATTCATATTAAGATCGACTCCGGAATGAACCGGCTCGGCTTAACGGATGCGGAAGAAGCGATCGCGCTGATTGAACGGGCGATGCGGACGCCAGGGATTCGAGTGGAAGGGTTGTTTACCCATTTCGCTTGCGCGGACGAAACTGACAAGAGCTATACGCTTGAGCAGTACGGCCGATTCGAGCGGGTCGTCGATTATTTTACGCAAAAAGGAATTCAATTTCCGTATGTTCACGCCGGGAACAGCGCTGCGGGGATCGATACGCCGAATTTAACCTTTAATATGGTACGGCTCGGGATCGGGATGTACGGACTGTATCCGTCTGAAGAGGTGAATAAGCAGCAGGTTGATTTGCAGCCGGTCTTGAGCATCAAATCCAGCGTCGTCATGGTGAAGCAAGTGCCTGAGGGTTCAGGGATCAGCTATGGCATCGTCTACCAGACGCAGGGCGAAGAGACGATTGCGACGCTGCCGATCGGGTACGCGGACGGCTTTTCCCGGATGCTGACCGGCAAGGCGCAAGTGTTGATTCGAGGACAGCGTGTCCCTGTGGTAGGTAGAATTTGTATGGACCAATGTATGCTGAATGTATCCGAACTGCGTGATATCCAAATGGGCGAAGAAGTGGTTATTCTGGGAAGTCAGGGCGAAGATCGGATTACGGCGGAAGAGCACGCGGCCTGGCTCGGAACGATCAATTACGAGGTCGTCTGCATGATTTCGCATCGGGTGCCTCGCGTGTATATGAAGGACGGCTTCGCGGCCCGGACAGTGAATCCGCTGCTGCGGCACGTATGGGAGCCGGAGGCGTAACCAAGGCTCCCGCCTTAAAGCAAGCCGCAGGTAAAATCGTTTTGAAGTGCGAGAAGCTATACTTTTGTCCAAAAAAAGAACTGGGCGCATTTTCCATTGAATTTTTTCTCCTAACATGAGAGGATTTTCTTGGTTTGCCCCGAATAAGGTATAGAGGCAAAATGCTGCGGAGCGCGTCAAGGTATAACATAATTGCTATACCTTCGGCATATATTGATTTTGTATATTTTATCTGGAAGTTTGCCATAATGGAAATAGGTTCTTGTATGTTTTTGGGGGTGCATGTATAGGTGGCGGGTGCGCATAACACGAAGCGAATCATGATCAGCTTGCCGGATTATTTGCTGCGGGAAGTCGATCATCTGGTCGAGAAGGAAAATTCCAACCGCAGCGAGTTTATCCGTCAGGCGATGAAGCTTTACTTGTTGGAGCGTAAGAAACGGCATTTACGCGAATCGATGCAGCGCGGCTACATGGAAATGGCTAAGATCAACCTGAACATGGCCTCGGAAGCGTTTCAGGCGGAGGAAGAAGCGGACAATACGCTGGACCGCCTGGTAAGCGGGGTGTGACGCTTGATTGTCAAACGTGGCGATGTTTTTTTCGCGGATCTTTCACCGGTCGTCGGTTCGGAGCAGGGCGGGATTCGGCCCGTACTGATCATTCAGAATGATATCGGCAATCGCTTCAGTCCTACGGTGATCGTAGCGGCGATTACGGCGCAGATTCAAAAAGCCAAGCTGCCGACGCATGTGGAGATTGACGCGGAAGCGCACGGTTTTGACAGGGATTCGGTCATCCTGCTGGAGCAGATTCGGACCATCGATAAGCAGCGCCTGACGGACAAAATCACGCACTTGGATGAGGAAACCATGCGCAAGGTCGATGAAGCTTTGCAAATAAGCGTAGGTCTGATTGAGTTTTAACATGCTGACGAGGCGGGGGGGCGGGTACCCTCGCTTTTTTATGTCTGGGAGGAGAAAAGTCGGATGGCAAAAGAGCAAACGGGACTGACAGAAGAAGTTCGGGCGGTTGTAGAACTGACGGAAGAGATGAAAGCGGCGATTCAGGTGCGCATTCTGAAACAGATCGCATCCGAGCTGCAAATTGCGGCGGGGCGGGTCAAGACGACGGTCGGCCTGCTGGATGAGGGGAATACGATCCCTTTTATCGCGCGGTACCGGAAAGAAATGACCGGAGAGCTCGACGAAAATCAGCTGCGGGATATCGAAGAGCGGCTGACGTATCTGCGTAATCTGGAGGACCGGAAGCTGGAGGTCATCCGTCTGATCGACGAGCAGGGTAAGCTGACGGCCGAGCTGCGTACGGCAATCGAGCAGGCGGCTAAGCTGCAGGAAGTCGAGGACTTGTACCGCCCGTACCGGCAAAAGCGCAAGACGCGCGCCAGTGTGGCGAAGGAGAAAGGGCTCGAGCCTCTGGCTCTCTGGATTCAGACGCAGCCCAAGCAGGGCGATCTGCTTGCCGAAGCGGGCAAGTATGTGAGCGAGGAGAAAGGCGTCCAGACGGCCGAGGAAGCCGTACAAGGCGCGATGGATATCCTCGCGGAGCAAATCGCCGACAATGCGAAAATCCGGGCGTGGGTGCGCCTTCATACGTTCGAGCAGGGGATCCTGCGGACCGAAGCCAAGGACGCCGAGCAGGAATCCGTCTACGAGATGTATTACAGCTACCAGGAGCCGGTCCGCAAGCTGCCGCCGCACCGGATTCTTGCGATCAACCGCGGAGAACGGGAAGAAGTGCTTAAGGTCGCGCTAGACGTTCCCGTCGAGCGGATTCACGAGTATATTGCGAAGCAAGTGATTAAGGGGCCTTCCATCGTGCGCGACACGTTGACGGCTGTCAATGAAGATGCGTACAAGCGGCTGATCGCCTCGTCCATTGAGCGGGAAGTGCGCAACGAAATGACGGAGAAGGCCGAGGAAAAAGCGATCGAGGTATTCGCCGAAAATCTGCGCAATCTGCTGCTTCAGCCTCCGATCAAGGGCAAGGTGGTGCTTGGCGTCGATCCCGCGTACCGGACAGGCTGCAAGCTCGCCGTCGTCGACGATACGGGCAAAATGCTGGAGATTGCCGTCACGTACCCGACGCCGCCGAACAATAAAATAGCGGAAGCGAAAGCGACGTTCAAGCGTCTGATCGACGCTTATCGCGTCGAATTGATCGTCATCGGCAACGGGACGGCGTCCCGCGAGACGGAGCAGTTCGTGGCCGAGCTGATCGGCGAGATAAAGGCACGGAAGCTGCAATATTTGATCGTCAACGAAGCGGGGGCGAGCGTCTATTCGGCTTCCAAGCTGGCACAGACGGAGTTTCCGGACCTCGATGTGGCGGAGCGAAGCGCGATCTCCATTGCACGACGGCTGCAGGACCCACTCGCGGAGCTGGTCAAAATCGAGCCGAAAGCGATCGGCGTCGGCCAATACCAGCATGACGTAACGCAAAAAAGGCTCGAAGAGAGCCTGAAGTTCGTCGTCGAGTCGGCGGTGAACCACGTGGGCGTGGACGTGAACACAGCGTCTCCATCGCTGCTGTCCTATGTGTCGGGCGTCAACAGCACGCTTGCCAAAAATATTGTAAAATACCGCGACGACAACGGGAAATTCACAAGCCGGGCGCAGCTGCAAAAGGTTCCGCGGCTCGGAGCGAAGGCGTTCGAGCAGTGCGTCGGCTTTTTGCGGATCGCAGGCGGCGGCAATCCGCTGGATAACACGCCGATTCATCCGGAGTCGTATGACGTGGTGGACAAGCTGTTCCGCGAGCTGAAGCTGGAGCTGTCGCAGCTTGGCAGTGCCGAGCTGAAATCGATGCTGCAAAGCTTGGAGCCAGAAGAGCTCGCTCCGAAGCTTGGCGTCGGGGTGCCGACGCTGCGCGATATTCTCGATTCGCTGCAGCGGCCGGGACGCGACCCGCGGGAGGAGCTGCCGGCGCCGATTTTCCGCACGGACGTGCTGCAGATCGAAGATTTGAAGCCGGGCATGGAGCTGCAGGGAACCGTGCGCAACGTAATCGATTTCGGCGCTTTTGTCGATATTGGCATCAAAAACGACGGGCTCGTTCATATTTCGCAGTTAAGCAATTCCTACGTGAAGCATCCGATGGACGTCGTGTCCGTAGGGGATGTCGTGACGGTATGGGTGCTCAACGTCGACCTGAAAAAGGGCCGCGTAGGGCTGACGATGAAAAAGCCTTCTTAAGCATAAAATAGAGCATAAGCCGGAGAAAAGGGATATAGCGGAAGCCGCGTCCTTCACTCTGGCGTATGCTCTATTTGTTTTTGAGCGTTGAGCTCATGTTTATTGAAGCTGGGATGTCGTGGGGTCCGTCTCGCTTCTGCGGGTGCGGTAAAAAAACCAGCAATCGTTCAGCAAACGGATTTGCCGGCGGTTTTTGTTGTAAAATGCCCGCATCAGCTGGTTGCAAAGCCATTGTGGCAATACCATCAGTCCCTTCCCGTCTAGCTGCCGTACACTATACAGCATATGGGCGGGAGCCGTTTCGGGTGCAGGTCCTTTTTTAAGCGAAATCTTCTTCCTCTTCGTACCACTGCTCGAGCTGTGCCTGAAGCGCGCGAATCTCGGTTAAGAGGGAGATGAGCGGATACTCTTTTTCCTGCTCTTGTATCGCGCTGAACGTCTGTTCCAGGCGATTGATGTATTCCAGGCCATGCTGGAGCGTATAGCCCGGATGCACAAGCTCAAGCCCGTCGAATTCCGCGACAAATACCGGCAGTCCGGGGACGTTAGGCGTGGTTAGCTTGTCCAGCTCCTTATGCAGACGCTGATTAAGCGCAGCCAGTTGGTACATATGGGTAGCGGGCATTTCCACGAATTCGATCCGGTCCTCCAGCTTAAGCAGGGCGCATTTCTTTTTGAACATCGGGTTAAACTCCTCTCTATGGGTCAAAGGGACAATTTGTCCGAAGCAATGCCAGATTCCTACTTGACAGTTTAGCCTAACCTGCGGTTACAATTCAAGAGAGAAACGAAGAGAAACCAGAGAGTAAGGGTGGGAAAACGATGGATGACCGACAGCTGCAGCTATGGGTAGAGCAAATATCGCTGTCGTCGTTTGGATGTCCTTTTTTGCATCGGGCGAGGTTCAACCGGAGATTAAGGTCGACGGGAGGGCGCTATTTCACCCGGACGCACGATATCGAGATCAGCTGGCTGCAGTATGAGCAGTTCGGAGCCGCCGACGTGGAGAAAATTATTAAGCATGAACTGTGCCATTACCACCTGCATTTGCTGGGAGGGGGATATCAGCACCGGGATGACGATTTCAAGCGGCTGCTGGCCAAGGTCGGAGGGACGCGCTATTGCCGGTCGCTCCCGCAGGAGCTGAAGCGTACCGAGCCTTACCGGTACAAGCTCGTTTGTACAAGCTGCAGCGCGGAGTATATGCGTAAACGCAAGGCCGACCCGAAGAAATACGTCTGCGGTTTCTGCAAAGGCAAGTTAAAATTGCTTGCCCTTGACTTACAGCCGCATTCATGATACATTAAAATTGTCTTTCCCTGATAGCTCAGTTGGTAGAGCACTCGACTGTTAATCGAGTTGTCACAGGTTCGAGTCCTGTTCGGGGAGCCATTCTTTCTTGGAGAGATACCCAAGTGGCTCAAGGGGACCCTCTGCTAAGGGGTTAGACTGCGTAAGTGGTGCGAGGGTTCGAATCCCTCTCTCTCCGTAGATAATAAATGAAGCCGCCGAAAGGCGGTTTTTTTATTATCTACGGAGAGGTGAAGAGGGGTTCGAACCCGAGCAGAGGGGGCGTCGGAGCGGCAGCCAGCGAGCCGCGAAGTCTCGCAAGCGCAGCGCGAGTATCCCTCTCTCTCCGCCATACATAAAAAGACCGGCTACCTGAAAAGGTAGCCTTTTTATGTATGGCGGAGAGGGATGAGAACCAGAGGTTCGTCGGAGCGGCAGCCATGTGCCGCGAAGTCTTGCGGGCTAAATCCATTTTTTCCACTTGAAAATGGCCCACATGGAGATCGTGACAACGATCATAATGATCCAAACGTATGCGTACCCGAAGTTCCAGTTGAGCTCAGGGATATTCTTGAAATTCATACCGTACAAACCAACGATAAAGGTCAGCGGGAGAAAAATCGAGCTGATAATGGTCAACGTCTTCATGATCTCGTTCATACGGTCTGATTTAATGCTCATCTGCAGCTCAAGCAGGCCCGTGAGCGATTCCCGAAATACGTCCAAGGAATCGACAACGCGGGAAATATGATCGTAGATATCGATAAAATAGACATTCGCTTCCTGACGAATGTAAGGGAAATTCTGATGTGTTATCGTGCCAAGTATCGTTTTCTCTTCGGCAATAATACGGCGGAGATGATGCATTTTTCGTTTCGATTTAAATATCTCCCGGGATACCTGGACGTAAGGATTACGGTAAATCATTTGCTCCAAGCGGTCGACGCGGTCCTCGATCTGATTGATAATGTCGGTATAGTCGTCCACACAGCGGTCTAGTATTAAATATAAGATGCGTCCGCTGTGTTCCATGCTGCCTTCGACCTGCAACAAATGCGTTTTTAGCTCGTCGAAAAAAGGAAGGGGCTCTTTACAAATGGTAATAACAAAATTCGTACCGACCACAATAGCGATTTCGACCGTAGTAAGCAGCTTGTCCATGACGGCAAAGAACGTGATGAAGACATGGTCTTTGTATCGGTCCATTTTGGGACGCTGATTCAGCTTGATGCAATCTTCGACCACAAGCGGGTGGCAGTGAAACTGGTGTTTAAGCACGTGTTCGACCTGCTTCGCCTCGGGGGCTGTCATATGGAGCCAGATGTTCTCATTGTCGCCCGGAATTCGGGCCTCCTGTTCCGTAACCTGACCGGTAGCATGGTTGAATACGAGCATCGAATACACCTCTGTAGGGGAATGGGGGTCCTTTTGCAGTTGATTGTAACATAGGGAAGGATTACCTCCAAAAAAGAAGAAAATTTTTTCGCAAAAGGGGCTTGTCAAGCTCATCCCATTCCGCTATAATAACACTTGTCGCTCAAAAAAGCGGCAATCATATGCAGCATGGCCCGTTGGTCAAGGGGTTAAGACACCTCCCTTTCACGGAGGTAACAGGGGTTCGAATCCCCTACGGGTCATAGATAGTAGGGTGAGAACCCGCCGGGTTCAGCCTACGGTAATCTGCGGTTGTGGTGGAATGGCAGACACGCTATCTTGAGGGGGTAGTGGGCGTACGCTCGTGGAGGTTCGAGTCCTCTCAACCGCATCACAAAGCGAAAGAGCTTGCATCCAAATGGATGCGGCTCTTTCGCTTTTTTAGCATAAACCATCTGCGGTGTAAACTTTTAACGCGGTTAATCATGCGGTTAGTTAAAGCCGGGTCGCGCCAGCCGCTCTCCCAGCGGTTGTATTCCTCCTGCGCGGCTTCTTTGGTATGCCCGTATTTCTCCTGAAGCTTCCCAAGGAGCTTCGCCCTTCAAGTGTCTCCACTTTCCTTTCAAAACGCTAGTCTATTCGAATCAGTTCCTAAAGGATGCCACTTTACTTTTACCTGCGAAACCTATACAATGAATAATACATTCGCGGTTGTGGTGGAATGGCAGACACGCTATCTTGAGGGGGTAGTGGGCGTACGCCCGTGGAGGTTCGAGTCCTCTCAACCGCATCCCAATAGCTGTTCGTGAAAAGCCCTGAGATTTCAGGGCTTTTTGCTGCGGAGCTGGAGCATGGAATGGCCGCGGGAACGATGTCATCGCAAGCCACATGCCCCAATGGACGACTCTTCCAAGCGCCATAACGAATGAGCAGTCACAAGCGCATGAAGTCTTGACGCTCCGCTTTCGGCCGGCAGGCTCGGCAGACGCCGACGACTTTGCCGGCTGTGGAGTAAAAGGCCAACTCCTTTGAGGGAACCTTTCGTCGGCAAAAGGAGCAGCTTTGCTTGGCCTGGCTTTTACCGGTCTGTCGGGACTTGGAGCCGGGCCGGCCGAATCGGTTTCGTCTTAAAAACTTCGGAAGAAAGATAGCCAGACAGATCAAAAACAGGATAACGGCGATAACGGTGACGTAGGGCTGGATAGGCAGGGGAAACACCTCGCGTTACTACAGGATTGTGTTGATACGAATAGTTCGGCAGAAAACGACAATTTCCTTTATTTGTATTGAAGGGCTTGTTTGTTTCGATTATACTGGCCTTAGCGAACGGACTTCCGGCGTTTGCTCCATCTTTCGAAGAAATGAGGCGAGCTTGTGCAAATTAACGCAGCATTGAACGCCATTAGCGGCGGAAACCCGTTAAAGCAGGCGGTCGGCATTGCTCTGCTAAGTCAAATGAAGGATTCTCAGGCTGCCCAAGCGGCAACGATGCTTCAGGATTTTGCGGCGGCACAGCACCCCAACCTGGGCAAAAACTTGGATATTCGCGTCTGATCTCTCCCAGCTTTCAATTCAAAAGTTCAAAAGAATGAAGCATGCATGAACCTGCCTGCGCTTTAGGTAAATCTGAAGCGCGGGCAGGTTTTTTTGCGTTGCCGATTTAGGATAGGTTTTGCAGATCGAAGAATACTAAAAGGACGGGATAAGGAAATCGTATGCAAGCGGGAGAAACTATGGACAAAGCGAGTGGATCAATCGATGAATGGTTTTCAAATGGCATGGCACGATATCCGGCAAATGTGGAGCTCCAACATGGCGCGCCGCTCGGTGCTCGGCTTGATGGTCCTGCCGCTGATGTATAGTTTCATTTATTTATGGGCGTTTTGGAATCCGACCGACTTTTTGCCCCATTTGCCACTGGCGGTTGTTAACCTGGATCGCGGAATGTCGCAGAGCGGCAACCCGGTTAATCTGGGCCGGGAGCTTACGGACAAGCTGCTTGCCGACAAGCAGACTTCCTGGACGGAAGTCAGCCCGGAGCAAGGAGCGGAGGGGATCGAGAAGCTGCGCTATTTTATGGTGCTGACGATCCCGCCGGACTTCACCGAAACGGCCTATAGCCCAAGCACTCCGAAGCCCAGAGCGAGTCAGCTTTCGTACGCCATCAACGAAGGGGCCAACATGCTCGGTGTCAAAGTGGTGCGCAGTGTGATGGATAAGGTTGGGCACGAGCTGGAGCAGCAAATGACAGAGAAATATGTGCGCACCATCTTCGACCAAATTCTCAACGGCGGCGAAGGGCTGAAGAAGGCGGCCGACGGGGCGGCCAAATTGGCGGAGGGAACGAAAAAGGCGCAGGACGGCGCGACTTCCTTGCAGGATGGTCTGAAGCAAGCCCAGGACGGCATGAAGCCGCTGTCGGAAGGGCTGACGAAGCTGCTGGACGGCGCGAACCAGCTGGAGAATGGCATCATCCGGCTGGATACGGCTGTCGGATTAGGCGCAGGAGGCATCGACAAACTGAATGCGCAGCTCTCGAAAATACTGGAGCCGATCAATCAGCTGACGGCTGAGGCGGAGAGGCTCAGCAAGGTGATCGACGCTTCCAATCAGTCGCTGAAGTTCGGGTTGAACGCCCTGGATGTGATCGGCGCGTCGCTGCAGGATACGAATCGCCGGATCGACGAGCTGCAGCGCGTGTGGGACTCGGGCATAGGCGGCCGATTGCAAAAGCAAAAGGATCAGCTTGACAGCGCAATCGCCGATCTGCTGGCGCTTGGCGAGCAGTTCGGCGAAATCACCGGCAGCGAGCGGTTCAAGGGAGCGGTCGACAAACTGAAGACGGCAAATTCGCAGCGGCTTGATTTAGAGCAGGCCTTGCGCGATACGAAGGCATCGATTGACCAGATTCACAGCTCTACCTCCAAGTCGATCGAACAGATTAATGTTGCCCGTGACCAGCTCTCGGCGCATAGAAACGAGCTGCAGGCCGGGCTGCAGTCGATGCAGACCACCGTGCGCAACACCTTGGACCAACTGAACAGGAATAAGCAGCTGGTGGACGATTTGTCCGGACGGCTCGGCCAACTCGCCAATGGCGTCCATCAGCTGCAGCAGGGCAGCACGGCGCTGGTCGAAGGTCTCAATGCCTTCGGCAGCGGATTCCATCAGCTGCAGGACGGCGTGACGAGGCTGTACGACGGCAGTACGCAGCTTTCTGCCGGTCTGAAGGACATTAACGCGGGCCAGCAGGAGCTTGCCGCGAAGCTTAGCGAGGCGGCGGGCATGGCGGCGATGGACGGGCAGGCGGAGCAGCGAATCAATACGATTGTCTCCCCAGTGAAAGTAACGGAGAACAACCTGCATCCGGTGCCGAACAACGGCACGGGGTTTGCGCCTTATTTTATTGCGCTGTCCTTGTGGGTAGGGTCGCTGGTGCTCTTTTTCGTTATCGATCTGAACAAGGTCGTCTCGATGCCGAAGCGGCCGATCTCATACCTCATCAACAAATATCTTGCGCTGGCTTCCGTCAGCGTGTTTCAATCGGTGCTTTCGGTGTTCATTCTCCATACGGGACTTGGGATTCCGACGGTGCTGCCGGCAATTAATTTATATGGGTTCGCGCTGCTGCTCGGATTGACGTTCGCGGCGATTCTATTCATGCTGATCTCGATTCTCGGCAGCGATGTGGGACGTTTCGTCGCCATTGTCATTCTTATGCTCCAGCTGACGTCCAGCGGCGGCTCGTATCCGGTCGAGATGGAAGCGAGGTTTTTCAATTTCATCCATCCGGCACTGCCGATGACTTACGCGGTGGAAGGCTTCAGGCACCTGATCTCGATTGGCGACGCTGCAACGATCGCGAACGATGCGCTGATATTGGCGGCATATGGCATTGGCGCGCTTGTCCTGCTCTACCTCATCAAGCGGAAGACAATCATGCATCAGCTTCAGGAGGAATCCGTGCAATCCTAAGACGCGGCTCCCTGCGGCGGATTTTACAGTTTCTTTACATCGGATTTGCCTAGCAGGGCTTGCCTCCCCCGTTCCTTCCGACGGATAATAGACCCAATCGGTTGAACTTGGGGAGGAAAAACGGATATGACCACACAACAACAACCTATTGTCATCGGCCACCGCGGCGCTGCAGGCGAGGCGCCGGAAAATACGCTGGCCTCGTTCGAGCTTGCGCTTCTGCAAGGTGCGGACGCGATTGAGCTGGACGTGCACCTGTCGGCTGACGGGGAAGTGATCGTCTGCCATGACCATACGGTCGGACGTACGACGGATGGCACCGGCGCAATCGCGGAGCTGACGGTGGCGGAGCTGAAGCAGCTGGACGCCGGACGCTGGTTCGCCGAGCGGTTCGCCGGAGAGCGGCTGCCTTTGCTGGAAGACGTATTCCAGCTCGTTCCTATAGAAATCATGATCAACGTTGAGGTCAAATGCTCCTACACTCCGCGGTTGGCGGAACGACTGGCGGAGCTGCTTGCACAGTACAATCGGCTGGACAGCGTGGTCGTCTCGTCGTTTAACCATAAGGTGTTAAAGCAGTTGCAGGAGGCGATCCTCAATCTGCGCGCGGGGCTGCTTTATGTAGCCAATTTCGTATCGCACCGTCAGATGGCAGCGGCAGCCGAGGGGCTGGACGTCTATGCGATTCATCCGCAGCATCATACGGTCGATGCCGGGGATGTGGCCGAAGCGACAGGCTATGGCCTGCGGGTCTACCCTTGGACCGTCAACGAACCGCAAGACCTTCGCCGGGTCATCGATGCGGGCGCTTCGGGGATCATTACGGACTTTCCGGGTCGTCTCCGAAGCCTGTTGAACGAAGGCAAGGCATAAAGAAGCTTTGAATAAGGAGCGCATAGGCACACGCCGGACGATAAGTTCGGCAGCGGCTTGTGCGCTTTTTTTGCGGGAAAAGATACCAAATGGTAACATTTTGCGCTCGTTCGTCCGATAATAAGGAAAGAGATGGGAGGTTTCGCAATGAACAAGAACTATTCTTCATGGTACCGCAAGCTTGCAGTTCTGCTGTCGTTGTCCGTGCTGTTGTCGTTGTGGCCTAGACCCGCAGCGGCTGAAATTAATGTGTTTCCGGATGTCGATGCGAAGCAGTATGCCTGGGCCGTCGAGTCGATCCGACTCATGGCGAAAAAGCAAGTGCTGACTGGGTATCCCGACGGCAACTTCCGTCCGAACAAGACGATCAGCAAGGCGGAGTGGTCGGCTATGGTGTATCGGCTGTTTGATAAGTATCGTCCGAACACGCTGGCCACCGGGATACAAAAAATTACTTATTTTACCGACGTACCCGAATTGCATTGGGCGCATAAGCCCATAACGGAGATTTACAACGCCTCGTTCAAAATCGGGGGGTACGGGCTGAGCCGGGACGGAAATTTGGCTTTTCGCCCCGATATGCAGCTGACCCGTCTGCAGCTTGCCCAGTTGTTGTATGCGTATTTCGACAATCGTTTAATGGAAAAGCGTTTTAGCGACAATGACGTATGCTCGGTCGTATCGGAATTGAAAGACGTTCCGGTCAAAATGTTCAAAACGGAAGCGGAATATCAAGTCGCCCAAGCGGACGGACGGTACGTCGAAGACGGCTTGATGGACGTGGAAAGCAACGATGTGTTTGTCACCCTCATTCTCGGCAACAACACCGGGGATTGCAAGCTGGGAGGGGACGAGCTGTCCAACGTGCAGGCCAAAGCGCTGGCAAGCCTCAAAGCAAGCGGCATTATGACGCCGAACGATATGGGATATTTCCGTCCGAAAGACTACGTGACCCGCGCCGAAGCGGTAACGATTCTGGACCGTGCGTACACGTATCTGAAAAGAAACGGCTGGCTCTGGGACTATACGACGGTGGATTTAACGCTTCCTTTCAATCCAGTCGGGACAGGGACGAATTCGGGCGGCACCAGCGGTTCGAACGGGTCTTCCGGCAGCGGCAGCAGCAGCTTCAATAACAACCCGAACAGCAATACGATCACGCCTCCGAATGGCGGCTATTCGCAGGACGGCTCGGTTAATTGGTCGGATAAATCGATCGTTCGAGTCATCGACTATTTTGACGACAAGGGCGTAATTGTGAAAGATCTGCAGCAGAAGGGCGAAATCGAAGCTGCCGTGCAGCCAAAAGGGTCCAAATATTTGACCATTACATTGAACTCTGACGAGAAGGTCGATATGTACGTGATCATTGACGGCCGCGTCGGCTTCGTCAAGCAGGAGGAATTTCCACTAACGCTTGAAGTCAGGGGCGTGACGACGGTCGGTCTCCGCTCGCAGCTGCGCAATCCGGATAAGAACAAGCGGACCAACGATCTGACGACGCTGTCGGTGCAATTGTCGGACGTGGAGCCGAGCAAGAAGAAGGAGAAGACCAAATCGACTTCTCCGAAATCTTAGAATAAGCCGGATGTTTCCTAGGCCGGGATAAAGGATCGCCGCAAGGATCATACTAAACGGTGTCTTCCCGACAAAACGGACAACCGGAGGTTTTCCATGGCATCCAGCAGAGGACATCAAGGCGCGCACGGCATAGGTCAAGCGGAGGAGCAGCTCGCGGGCCAGGCGGCCGCGGCGGCCGCCATCCAAGGGCAGAGCGAGACGGATCAAGACGTACTCGAAGCTGCGCGCCAAGATCAGAACGAGCAGGAAAAGGTTCTCGACGAGCCCTGATCCTGATGTACGACAACGAAGCCCGGACGAACAGGTCCGGGCTTCGTTATGTTTGCGCCCCTAAAGCAGAGGAAGCAAGTATGAATAGGCAATTTATTGAAGCAAATGCTTGAACGGGCTGTAGTCGATCTGCTTTTTGTCTAAATACGAGGTCAGACTGCGGTAATCGCGCTTGGGCGTTGCCAAGATATACCCCTCGATGCAATGCTCCCGCGTGACCGCGTCGGCCTTCGCTTCCAGCGCTACTTGACCGATCCGGGCGGCGATGGAATGCTTCGCGATGTCGCGGAACGGAGTAGGCACGGGCTCGACCAGCATGTCGAGGAACGTTTTGGAGTCTTCCGTCCACAGGTGGCGGGACGATTCGACGAAATGATTTTGCCAGTCCAGCTTCGATTTGCCGTCCTCCCGGGGAAGCACCTTGAAAAATTTGCGGAACATAAAGTAGCCGCCCACCGACATCATGAACAGCAGCACGAATACCCAGAAAATAATAAACCACATAAACCCCTCAGGCGGGGCATCGTTCATCGCATACCACATGAAACGTTCACCTCCCTTCCATTATACCTCACTTTCCGCTGGAGGAAAACGGAACCTGCAAGAGATTATTTCCTATTCTAGATTTCTTGTCCCGATCCTAGTAAAATAGATGAAAGTGAGATGAACAAAGGAGTGATTCCCGGTCATGGTCAGAATCGGATCGCACGTTTCGTTTTCGGATAAAGGGCTGCTGAATGCGGCCAACGAAGCCGTTTCTTACGGCTCCGGAACGTTTATGATTTATACGGGGGCGCCGCAGAATACGCGCCGCAAACCGATCGAAAATCAATATATCGAAGAAGGCAAAGCCGTGATGGAGCAGCATGGCATCGGAGAGATTATCGTCCATGCTCCGTATATTACCAATCTGGGCTCCTACAAGGAAGATACGTACGAGCTGGCGGTCCGCTTCCTGCAGGAGGAAATCCGCCGTACGGATTATCTCGGCGTGAAGCAGATCGTGCTTCATCCCGGGGCTTATACGGACAAGGATGCCGAGTACGGGCTGGCGCGCATCGCGCAAGGATTGAACGAAGTGCTGAGTGGCGTGAAGGATACGAACGTGAACATCGCGCTGGAGACGATGGCAGGCAAAGGCACGGAGATGGGCCGCAGCTTCGAGGAGCTGGCCACCATCATCGAAAAGGTGGAAGACAACGGCAAGCTGACCGTCTGCCTCGATACGTGCCACGTGAACGATGCGGGCTACGATATCGTAAACGATCTGGACGGCGTGCTGGAGCAGTTCGACCGTACGGTCGGATTGGACCGTCTGGCCGTCGTGCATCTGAACGACAGCAAAAACCCGAAAGGCGCGAGCAAAGACCGTCATGCTCCCGTCGGCGCCGGTTGGATCGGCTTCCGAGCGATGCATAACGTCGTTCACCATGAGAAGCTGAAGCATCTGCCGTTCATTCTGGAGACACCGTGGATTGGCAAGGAAGACAGCTCGCAGCGGCCGATGTACGAAGCGGAAATCGCGCTGCTCGGCGGTACGGTCAAAACGCGTTTCGGCGACGGGTTCCTGTCGGATGTCGAGCGTCTGGCCCATTTCTTCACGAAGCAGGATATCGATCAGAGAGCGTACGTGCTGCAAACCTGGGAGGTGCTCAAGACGGACGCCAAGGCGAAAAAGGCGGACGGCCGCGAGCCGATGGAACGCTTGTACGATCTGATCGTCGCAGATAACGTGTTCCCTGAGCTGAGCGAGGAACAAATCAACCACCGCCTGACCGCGTGGTTTGCGGGCGAGCATTTGTTCGCTACGGTATAAGAAGAGACATTCTATGTTTTGACAACGAAGGAGATTAACAACGCATGGTTTCGAATGTTACTTCCAAATCGAAAAGCACGAATTTGACGAATCGGGCGCGGATGCTCGTGTCTTGCCCGGACCGCCCCGGTATCGTGGCCGCGGTATCGCGCTTCCTGTACGAGCACGGCGCCAACATCGTGCAGTCCGATCAATATACGATGGACCCGGAGGGCGGGTTATTCTTCATTCGAATCGAATTCGATCTGGCCAATCTGGATGAGCGCCGCGAGCAGTTGAAGGCCGATTTTGCCGTGGTCGCCGCCGAATTCAACATGAAGTGGAGCATCACCCGGGCAAGCCGTAAGAAGCGTCTGGCGATTTTCGTCTCCAAGGAAGATCACTGTCTTCTGGAGCTGCTGTGGCACTGGCAGTCGGGCGACCTGGATGCCGATATTGCAATGGTCATCAGCAACCACGACGATATGCGCGGGCTGGTGGAGTCGCTCGGCATTCCATACCATCATATTCCGGTTACGCCCGATACGAAAACGGAGGCGGAGAAGCGGCAGCTTGAACTGGTTAGCGGTCAAGTGGACGTCGTCATTTTGGCCCGCTACATGCAGATTATTTCGCCGAAATTTATCGAGGACTTTCCGAACAAAATCATCAATATTCATCACTCGTTCCTTCCGGCCTTCGTGGGAGGCAAGCCGTATGCGCAGGCGTACAACCGCGGCGTGAAAATTATCGGCGCCACTGCGCATTACGTCACGGAGGAGCTGGACGGCGGACCGATTATCGAGCAGGACGTCCAGCGTGTAAGCCACCGCGACAATGTGGAGGATTTGAAGCGGATCGGCCGCCATATCGAGCGCACGGTACTGGCGCGCGCCGTCAACTGGCACATCGAGGACCGGGTCATCGTGCATCAGAACAAAACGGTTGTGTTCAGTTAATATCATCATGTGTACGGAGCGAAGAGCCATACCTTCCGGATAGGGGGGCGGAGGCCTTCGCTTTTTTTATGGCCCGATGGCGGGCGGGAAGCAGGATACGGTGCAGAGGAGCGATAAGGATGAACGGTTTGATCGAAGTCTCCAATGAAACGGGATTCCGTGGAAACGCGAAAAAACCGGAATGCCGATAGCGCATTTCCGGTTTTTTCGCGTAGGTCCGCCCGCTGTGGGCATAACCGTATTTATTTGAACCGGCGCACATAAAACAGCTGAACGACCGGATACAGCACCAGGCAAAAGCATAGAGCGAGGAACAGCGGAAGGTTGCCGAAATCGTCCTTGCGGACAAATACGATCCGGTCGGCGATCCAAAACACGAACAAAGCCAGCGTTAAAATGTGATAGCTGATTTTGGCGCTGAAGTGTGAAACGTCTTGTGGTTGTACAGGTTCGTAAGCGTGTCCAGGAAACGAGATTGTAAAAGCATGTTCACGGGTTGGATATGGTAAACTGAAACGGAGAGTGGTACAATAAAGCAAGCACTCCAAGCGAGCAAGTAGTAATGCAAACGTTAACAACCCTTTTGTTTACTGGGTCACGTGAAGCCCGGCGCTTTCGCGCGAAGGCGGACCAGAGCTTTACCACACTGCTGATCAAAAGAAGATCGATAATTAGGAGGATCACAATGACGGTATCTAACAAGACGATCGAACAACTCTCCGTGGACACGATCCGCACGCTTTCCATCGACGCGATTGAAAAAGCCAAGTCCGGCCACCCTGGGATGCCGATGGGAGCGGCGCCGATGGGCTATGAGCTCTTCGCGAAGCTGATGAGGCACAACCCGGATCAGCCGACGTGGATCAACCGCGACCGTTTCGTGCTGTCTGCGGGACATGGTTCGATGCTGCTGTACAGCCTGCTCCACCTCTCCGGCTACGACCTGCCGATGGAAGAGCTGAAGCAGTTCCGCCAATGGGGCAGCCTGACGCCGGGACATCCGGAAGTGGGCCATACGCCGGGCGTCGACGCGACGACAGGGCCGCTCGGTCAAGGCCTAGGCATGGCGGTGGGGATGGCGATGGCGGAAGCGCATCTTGCAGCCGTTTACAATCGTGAACAATACCGTGTCATCGATCACTATACATATGCCATTTGCGGCGACGGCGACCTGATGGAAGGCATCTCGTCGGAGTCCGCTTCGCTTGCCGGCCATTTGAAGCTCGGCAAGTTAATCGTGCTGTACGATTCGAACGATATTTCGCTGGACGGCGAGCTGAATCTGTCGTTCTCCGAGAATGTCGCCCAGCGCTTTGAAGGCTACGGCTGGCAGGTGCTGCGCGTCGAGGACGGCAACGATCTGGAGGCGATCCACAAAGCGGTGCTGGAGGCGCAGGCGGATTACCGTCCGACGCTGATCGAAGTGAAGACGGTCATCGGCTACGGCAGCCCGAACAAGGCGGGCAAAGGCGGTCACGTAGGCTCGCACGGTTCCCCGCTCGGCGTGGACGAAGTCGCGCTGACCAAGAAAGCGTACGGCTGGGACGAAGCGCAGCACTTCCATGTGCCGGACGAAGTGCGCCAGCATTTCGCCGACGTGAAAAGCAAGGGAGTTCAAGCGTGCGACGTTTGGAAGCTATTGGTTGCCGACTATGCCAAGGCGCACCCGGAGTTGGCGAAGCAGTTCCAAGCAGCCGAAAGCGGCGAACTGCCGGCAGGCTGGGATAAGGACATTCCGTCCGACGTTTCGGCGGACAAGGGTACCCGTACAGCTTCAGGCACGGTGCTGAATGCGATTGCCAAAAACGTACCGTGGCTCGTCGGCGGCTCCGCTGACCTGGAGTCTTCGACCATGACGCACATGAAGGATCTCGGCGTGCTGACGACTAAAGATTACAGCGGCCGCAACATCTACTTCGGCGTGCGCGAGTTCGGGATGGGCTCGGCTACAAACGGCATGCTGCTGCACGGCGGCGTGAAAGTGTTCTGCGGAACGTTCTTCGTCTTCTCCGACTACTTGCGTCCGGCGATCCGTCTGGCGTCGATCATGAACGTGCCAGCGATCTACGTATTCACGCATGACAGCATCGGCGTCGGCGAAGACGGCCCGACCCACGAGCCGATCGAGCAGCTTGCCGCGCTGCGCGTCATTCCGGGCGTGACGGTTCTTCGTCCGGCGGACGGTCCGGAAACGGCAGCCGCTTGGCGCTATGCCGTTGAGAACAAAAAAGGCCCTGTCGCCTTGATCTTCTCCCGGCAAGCGGCTCCGACGCTGGAAGGCACGGCGAACGGCGCTGTCGATCGCGGCGCGTATGTCTTGTCCGACGCAGCCAATGGCAAACCGCAGGCGCAAATTATCGCAACGGGGACGGAAGTACAGCTTGCGGTGGGCGCGCAAAAGCAGCTGGCGGAGGAAGGCATCGCGGTTCGCGTGATCAGCATGCCGAGCTGGGAGCTGTTCGACAAGCAGCCGCAGGAGTACAAGGATTCCGTCATTTTGCCTGAGGTGAAAGCGCGTCTGGCGGTCGAAATGGGTCATTCGTTCGGCTGGGCGCGCTACGTTGGCGAGCAAGGCGACGTGCTCGGTATCGACAAATTCGGTGCATCCGCTCCGGGTCCGGTTGTCATCCGCGAATACGGCTTTACGGTGGACAATGTGGTAGCTCGCGTGAAGGCTTTGTTGAAATAAGAATTGGGCGTTGAACAATAGACGACGAACGACAGCGGGCGGTGGCGGATGAACGCACCGTCTGCGGTTAGTTCAGATGAGAAAGAGGGAAATCGGTCCATGTCGCAATTCGAGAACGTCACCGCAGTGAAGAAAGCCAACATTTATTTCGACGGCAAAGTGACCAGCCGCACGGTGATTTTTGCGGACGGAACGAAAAAAACGCTCGGCATTATGCTGCCCGGCGAGTATGAGTTCGGCACGGACACGAAGGAAATTATGGAGATTCAAGCGGGGGAGCTGAAGGTGCTGCTGCCCGGTGCCAGCGAATGGCTGGAAATTAACGGAACAGGCGAATTTACGGTGCCGGCAGGCGCCAAGTTCAAGCTGGACGTCCGCACGGTGACGGACTACTGCTGCTCTTACATTAGCGAATAACGAAAAGCAAACCCCGCACGCCCGATCCGGTATTACGTACCGGATAGGCCGATGCGGGGTTTTTGCAAATACGGAATCAGGCTTGCGAAGCTTGCTCTTCCGAGCGGACGCGGATGTATTCCTCCAGCTTGAGCCGCACGTACGGCGGCAGTCCCGACAGCATGCAGCCGTAGCGGAACAGCCCGTTGTCCGGATCGATGCGGATGATGCGCGCCGTGATCGGCGGCAGGTCCGCTTCCTTCGGAAAGTGAAGCACGATGAACATATCGCGGGCGAGCGGGAACGACGAGACGATGCGGATGCCGCTCTCCGACAGGTCGACCAGCGAGCCTTCGATCAGCTGCCCGGAGAAGGAGCCTTCCTGCTCCCATTGGTAGACGGATAAATGCAGCTTGATGTCGAGCCGAATGCGCGCGTTGCGGCGGCGTTCGGTCGTGACTTCGGGAGACTTGCCCCGGCTTCTGACCTGCATGTGCATCCAGTCCTCATAGCATTGGATGACTGAGCACAAATCGTTTTCTCCGAGGCCTTTGGCAAGGCCCATCTGGAACAGGCCCGTAGCGGTGCGGAGCATCGGCGAAGGCATCTGGAACCCGTCGGCCACGTCACCGGCGAGCAGCAAGTCTTTCAGCATGAGCTTGGTCGAGAACTGGTTGCTGAAATCGCGGCTTACGATTTTAGAGCCTTTCAGCTCGGCTTGTCTGCTGTTCGCGCCGCCGGCAAGGACGATGCTCAGGAAGCTTTCCGGATCGAGACCGGCTTTGGTCACCATGGACAAGCCCTCCATCAGCCCGAGCACATTGATGCCGACCATCGTATTATGCGCAAGCTTCGCATAGGAGCCGGAGCCGCTTGGCCCCATGTAGACGATTTTGCTGCCCATCGCTTCGAAGACGTCGCGCTGCGCGTCCAGCGTTTCTTCCTGCCCGCCGACCATGAAGACGAGCGTGCCGTTTTCGGCCGCAGGCTTGCTGCCCGTTACCGGCGCGTCCAGGAAATCGACCAGATGCGAGGCCAACTCGTCGTAAATTTTGCGGCTCGTCGCGGGGGAGACCGTGCTGCAATCGATCACGGCTTGTCCGGGACGCAGGCTGTGAGCCAGTCCGTTCTCGCCGAACAAGCTGTCCAGAACGACCTGATCGTTGCTCAGCATGGTGACGATGACGTCCGCTTCTTTCGCGGCTTCGGCGGGGCTTGCCGCCTGTGCGGCGCCGAGGGCGACAAGCTCCTGCGCTTTGTCCGCCGTCCGGTTGTAAACGTTCACGCGAAAACCTTTTTGGATCAAATTGGCAGCCATAGGTTTGCCCATGGTACCCAGTCCGATAAACCCGACCGTTTTCATGTTCATCCATCACCTCTCGCCTGTATTTTAACATTTTGCTAGTAAGCTGTGAATTGTTCTCTTGCGTTTCGGTTAGAAAGTAAAGTATTCTATACACTATAGGAATTTAATGTGTTACCGTACGACCAAAGCTTCGATTCGAAGCAAGGACAAGTCTTGCCCGCATGTCACAGAGAAAAAAACGAACCGGACGGGAGGATGTATTTGGAATGGGAGCTAAACTTCGTTTTGATTACAGCAAGGCTTTTGGTTTCATTCAGCAGCACGAGGTGGATTACTTGGCGGGTGCCGTAGCCGCCGCGCACAATCAATTGCACGACAAAACCGGCGCCGGGAACGATTATCTCGGTTGGATCGATCTCCCGGTCAATTACGATAAAGAAGAATTCGCCCGCATCCAGCAGGCGGCCAAGCGCATTCAATCGAATTCCGACGCGCTTGTCGTCATCGGCATCGGGGGCTCCTATCTGGGGGCCAGAGCGGCGATCGAGATGCTGTCCCACAGCTTCTACAATCTGCTGCCGAAGGACAAGCGCAAGACGCCGGAAATCTACTTCGTCGGCCAGAACATCAGCTCCACTTACGTGACGCATCTGCTGCAGCTGCTTGAAGGCAAGGACATTTCCGTCAACGTGATCTCCAAATCCGGCACGACGACGGAGCCTGCCATCGCTTTCCGGATTTTCCGCGAGCTGCTTGAGCGGAAGTACGGTAAAGAAGGGGCGCGCGAACGCATCTATGCGACGACGGATCAGGCGAAGGGCGCGCTGAAAAAGCTGGCGACCGAGGAACGCTACGAAACGTTCGTCATCCCGGACGATGTGGGCGGCCGCTACTCTGTGTTGACCGCCGTCGGCCTGCTGCCGATCGCCACGGCTGGCGTGGACATCGAAGCGATGATGCAGGGCGCCGCGGACGCGCGTGAGACTTACTCCAATCCGAACCTGAAGGAGAACGAAGCCTACCAGTACGCTGCGGTTCGCAATGCACTGTACCGTAAGGGTAAAACGACGGAAATTCTCGTCAACTACGAGCCGGCGCTGCACTACGTCTCCGAATGGTGGAAGCAGCTGTACGGCGAGAGTGAAGGCAAGGACAACAAAGGCATTTACCCGTCTTCGGTCGATTTTTCCACGGACCTGCATTCCATGGGTCAATTCGTTCAGGAAGGCTCGCGCAACTTGTTCGAGACCGTTATCCAAGTCGAGCAGGTGTCGGAGCATATCGCCATCGGCACCGATCCGCAAGATCTGGACGGCTTGAACTTCCTGAGCGGACAAACGATGGATTTCGTCAATAAAAAGGCGTTCGAGGGCACCATGCTTGCGCATACGGACGGCGGAGTGCCGAACCTGATCGTCACGCTGCCCGATCTGTCACCTTATACATTCGGTTACATGGTTTATTTCTTTGAAAAAGCCTGCGGCATCAGCGGTTACCTGCTGGGCGTGAACCCGTTCGATCAACCGGGCGTGGAGGCATATAAGAAAAACATGTTCGCACTGCTCGGCAAACCGGGCTACGAGAAAGAAAAGGCTGCGCTCGAGGCCAGATTGTCGAAGTAACTCGCAGCGCGCGGAAAAAGCGGTTCATCCCCCGGGATGGCTGCTTTTTTTGCAGGCATCCCGGCCGCCGGATGTTCCAGAGGCTACGGCCTGATAAGGAGGCGCCAGGAAACGTCCATGTTAACGCGGTACAGAACGGTTAAGCGATTCGGCTCGGCGGAGATCGTCATTAAGAAATCCCGGTTTATCGGGTTTGCGAAGCCCGTTGAGACCGAGGAAGAAGCCGTTGCTTTCATCGAAAGCATGAAGAAGGAGCATTGGTCCGCCACGCATAACTGCTCGGCTTACATGATCGGAGAACGCGACGAAATTCAGAAAGCGTCCGACGACGGGGAGCCGAGCGGGACGGCGGGGAAGCCGATCCTCGAAGTGATTAAAAATCAAGGCCTGAAAAACGTCGTCGTCGTCGTGACCCGTTATTTCGGGGGCATTATGTTAGGGGCGGGCGGCTTGATTCGCGCCTACACCGACGGGGCGGTCACCGGGCTTGCCGCGGCGGAGCAAGTGTACAAGGTGCTTCACCGGGAAGTGCTGGTGGAGGTCGATTATACGTGGCTTGGCAAGGTTGAGAACGAGCTGCGGAACCGCGGTATGATGATGGGCGAGACCGTTTTCACCGATAAGGTGACGCTGAGCTGCCTGCCTTTCGTTGAGGAAGCGGATACATTTGCCGCGTGGATGACGGACTTGACTCAGGGTCAAGGGACGATCATCCATGGAGAAGAACGTTACGTAGAGCATGCCGAGCTTCCGTGAAGCGGAAGCCGGCGGCTTTTAGTATAAATCACGCATAGAAATGAGGGAGGCACTTGGCAAGAAAAGCAGTTGCACAAGAACTAAGTCGGACGCGCATTTTGGAAGAAGCGCGGCAGCTTTTTATCGAACAGGGTTATCATGCTTTAACCATGCGAAGCATCGCAAAGTCGATGGGTTATAGCCACGGAGCATTGTATTACCACTTCAGCGAAAAAGCGGAGCTGTTCTATGCGCTGGTCAACGAGGATTTCAAAATGCTGCTGGAGCGCCAAAAAGACATGCTGAACCGGTCCCGTCTCGGGGATATCGGACAGCTGGAGAAGCTGATGCTGGAGTTCATCCGCTTCGGGCTCGACAATCCGCATCATTACGAGATTATGTTCATGATCAAAGACCCGGAGCTGCTGCGGTACTCCCGGGAAGAGCAATCGCAATGCCTTGATCTGTTTGCCGCGGTCGTCCGGTCCGTCGTCTCCCGTCAGCCGGGGAACGAGAAGAAAATGCACAGCTTGCCCTGGAGCTTGTTTATGTCCATACACGGCTTCATCTCGTATAACATTCATTACAACCAAGCGTACCAAGATGTTCGAAAGCTGGCAGAACAGCACGTCAAATATTTGTGCGAAGGACTTCAGGATAAGACGTTACCGAATCGGTAAATTTTTTTCAGCCTAATGCTTCATTACACTAATGCGTTATCGCTTCCTCGCTTTATCCACGAATGAATATTACAAGGCAAGAGCGTTCGCGGGGCCCGTCAAATTCGCAGAAATAAATGCCTTGCCAGCGGCCCAGTACCAATCGCGAGCTGGCCACAAGCACGGTTTGGGAGGAGCCCGTCGTTATCGCCTTCAGATGCGAGGCGGTGTTCCCCTCGGCATGACGGTACTTCGGATGCGTCCAAGGGTATACTTCATCAAGCCGCATTAGCACGTCGTGACGGACATCGGGGTCCGCATTTTCTTGAATGGTGATGCCGGCCGTCGTATGGGGACAGTAGATGACGGCAAGTCCCTCTTCCAGTTGTTCCTGCTTCAGCAGATCGTGAATCAGACGGGTAATTTCGATCATTTCGTCGCGCTGCTTCGTATGTAGATGAAGCGTGTGAATCATGACAAAACCTCCTTCGGTTTTTGTTCGGGGATGCAGGTCAGTCACCATTATATTGCACCGGGCGTCCCCCTACAAAACATGGTACAATGGAAGGGAGAACGAAAGGCGCACGAAAGGGTGACCCTGATGAATTTAACGACGAACACGTTTGAAAACACGGAATTTATGATTGAAGAAATTAAGAAAAAGCTGCGGATGGCTTCCGGCGCCGCGCTGAAGGCTACCCAGCTCAATGACGAGCAGTACGAAGAGCTGCGCGACATTTATGAGATGGTTGCCGGGAAGAATCAATTCAGCATCAGCGAAATCGAAGCGATTACAACGGAGCTTGGCCGTCTGCGCCGAGGCTGACCGGAGCGGTGGCACTTGCAAATGCAGGACAGGACGAAGGCACATCTTGTTTGGACGGCGGGGCATTTATACAAGCAGCCCCGGTGTCCATTCCGTACTATATAGCGTTATACCCAATCTATTAGGGCCACGGCCCGACGCTACTATTCGGAGGTGTGCGCATATGCCAAAAGCAGTCAGCAAGCAGGATGTCGCCAAGCTGGTAGGCAAGCAGATTTATGCGGTCAAGAAAGACGGAACGATTGTAGAGGGCAAGTTGCTGCGCGTGAATGGTAACAAATTGCTGGTTTCCACCCGTAATGGCAAGCAGGTGAAAACGTCAGCGATCCTTCCACTCGTTCTGTTCGATTTGCTCGCTATTGGAACTTCCCCATTCGCTTTCGGCGGCTTCAGCCCGTTCGGCTTTGGCGGCTTCAGCCCGTTTGGGTTTGGTGGAGGTTTCTTTTAAGACGTCCGCAGAAGATGCGCGGTCCATGTGAAAAATCCCGTTCTGTGCGGTTATCCGCTGCAGGACGGGATTTTTGACTTGGTCCGGGAGCTACTTAAACCCTTTGTCTTGAGATTTGCCGCTCCAGATGAACATGAACGCAAGCGAGGCCGCCACAATAAGGGGCGGGAGGTACATCATCATGAAATGCTCCATGAAACTTCATCCTTTCTTCTGGCCTTGAACATAGCCGGCATCGAACAGGAACAGCCGCAACAGCAGCCACATGGACGGGATCAGCACGAGCAAGCCGGCGATAAAAGCGATGACGAGCGTAAGAGCCATCGTTTCGTTCGTGAACCCGCCGTAGATGTTAATGTACGGGTATAACACATAAGGCAGATGCGCTGCTCCATACCCGTAGAAGGCGAAGGCAAATTGCAGTATGACGAGGACGAACGCCCATCCGTAATTTCGGCGCTTCCAGATGAAATAGACGGCAATCAGGAAACACAGGAAGGAAGCAGCAAACATCCAGTACAGGTCGAGCATGTTCTCGAAATGCCGTGGATTTTGGGCTCTGATGCCGAGGAACACCAGAAAGCTCGACAGGATGGTCGGGCCGCTCCAGAGCAGGGCATAGCCGCGCACAACCTCCAGCGCGTTCCCGTCTCTTGCTTTCGCCGCGTAGTATGTCAGGAACATCGCGGAGATGTACAGCACACTGACGATGGCCAGCAGTACGACGCTCCACGAATAGGGACTTGCGAGCAGCTTGGGCCATAGAAACAGTACTTCGCCGCCGCGCTCTTCGATAAAGCCGCCTTCCGAGATGGTCAGCACCGTCGAGAGCGAAGCGGGGATCAGCAGCCCCGTCGCTCCGTACAAGAGCATGTACCCGCGGTTTTCTTTGCTGCCGTAGGTGCTGAATGCATAATACGAGCCGCGCAGGGCGAGCAGAATGACCGCCACGCTGCCCGGGATCAGCAGCGCCGTGCCGTAGTAGTAGGCCGTGTGCGGGAAGAAGCCGACAATTCCGACGACGAAGAAGATCAGGAAAACGTTCGTTACTTCCCACACCGGGGACAGGTAACGTTGAATGATCTTATGAATTTTATTTTGTTGCCTAGTGATGAGGCTGTAGTAGCTGAAAAATCCGGCGCCGAAATCGATGGAGGCGACGATGAGATAGCCATACAGAAACGTCCACAGGACGGTAATACCGAGCAGCTCGTAGCTCATAAACGGCGGCCTCCTTTCTCGATACCGAGCGTGATCATTTCCTCAAAGACGTCATGCTTGCGGAACAGCTTGCCAAGCACGCGTACGACCGTGAAGCCGAGCAGCAGATAGAGGAAACAGAACAAGATGAGTATCATATCGACATGGTCCGACGTGGTGGCTGCATCGGATACTTTCATGAAGCCGCGCAGGATCCAAGGCTGCCGCCCCAGCTCCGCGAAAAACCAGCCGACCTCGATGGTCAGCATCGCGAGCGGGCCCGCGACGACAATCATGCGCAGCAGCCAGCGCGGCGCTTCCGACGTTCGGCTGAGTCGGCGCCGGAACAAGTAAAGGAGGCCGACGAGCACCAGAAACATGCCACTGGCGATTTTGAAATTGAACAGGTAGTGAATCACAAGCGGCGGCCATTCATCCTTTGGAAATTCATTCAGGCCGATCACTTTGCCCGCCGGATCGTTGTGCGCGAGCACGCTGAGCATATACGGAATGGAGATGCCGTATATGACTTCATTATTTTCGTCCAAAGCCCCACCGAGAATAAGCGGCGCATGAGTCTCGGTCTCGAAATGCCATTCGGCCGCAGCAAGCTTCTCCGGCTGATACTTGGCCAGAAACTTGCCGGACAAGTCACCGATGGCTGCGGTACTGATTGCAAACACGAACGCGGTTGTCATCGTCAGCTTCAGCGCTTTTTTGTGATAGACGTGATCTTTGCCGCGCAGCAGCTCCCAGGCGGCGATAGTGGCAAGAATCAAGGCGCTTGTCGTGTAAGACGAAGCGAGCACGTGAGATACTTTCGTCGGCGTCGCCGGGTTGAACATGGCAACCAGCGGCTGCAGGTTCTTGATGACGCCATTCTCCAAGGTAAATCCGCGCGGCGTATTCATAAACGCGTTAAGCGTCGTGATGAAGAAGGCGGAAGCGGACGACCCGATCACGATCGGGATCATCAGCAGCAGGTGGGTCGTCTTCTTTTTGAACCGGTCCCACGTATATAGGTAGATACCAAGGAAAATCGCCTCGACAAAGAAGGCGAACGTCTCCAGAAATAGCGGCAGCGCAATCGCCTGCCCGGCGATCTTCATAAAGCTCGGCCACAGCAGACTGAGCTGGAGGCCGATAGCGGTTCCCGTGACGACGCCTACGGCGACCGTGATGACGAAGCCGCGCGTCCAGCGGCGGGCCAGCAGCAAGTAGTGCGGATCGTTCGTTCGGATGCCGCGCCATTCGGCAAGCGCGATCATGACCGGAACGCCGACGCCGATCGTAGCGAAGATGATGTGGAACGACAATGTCAACTCGGTAAGCATTCGGCTGAAAAGCACCGGATCGTATTGCATATGAAGCTCATCTCCTTCAGGCGTAGCCGGATTGATTTAAGCGAACAATCTCCTGAGAAAAGCAAGCAGCATGATGAACCCGACGATGAACATAAGGATCATCAGACGCTTTTCATGCTTTTTGTAAGGCTCCAATGGATCATCACCTCTCCTAAGAAACATGAAACAAAAGGGTCCTTGATTCAATCTTGCCCCATTACATGTGATTCTTTTCACAAAATTTTGGTGAACTGTTGAAAAGTATGGCATCTTGATGAAGGGTGGAAGTGCGGCGAGGAAAATAGGAGGGCGGATGGCAAACTGCTGGCCTAGGTCGGCGTCTTGGATTCATTTTTGTTTAGGCCGTCCGACGAAAAGGATTATAGCGAATGATGTCGAATTATGGGTAAGTTACTTGGGGGTTGAGGAGGCGAATGCCATTTCCGGGCTGTGCGGGATTGACGTTGCGAAAAAGAAGAAGATCAGTCTTGTTACGCTTTTAACAGGGTTGGTTTCTCTTTCCGTAGCGCTTACTTTAACGATTCTGCTTCTGGCGTCCTATCATTCCAATAGGCAATCGTTATTCAAAACGAGATTCGCCTTGAACCATTCGGCTGCAACCAAAATAAGTCAGACCATCGATTCGTTATTTCAATCGATGCGGGCGGGATTGAAATACACCGGCGCCTATATTTCGGTAAATCATTTATCGAACGAGCAGGAGCTGCAAAAGCAGCTTGAATTGCTGCGCCTCAGCGGCAATTTTTTCAACTCCATCACCGTCGTGGACGAAACGGGTCTTGTCCGCAGCGTAACTCCTTCTTCCGACGGCACGGTGGGACAGCACATCACAGCGGAAGCCGCCGACGAAGCGCTGGCATCAAGGAAGCCTTATATATCCAAGCCTTACACCTCGTCAACCGGACGTCGTATCGTTTTTATGAGCGAGCCGCTTTACGACAAAGACGGTGTATACCGCGGTTTCATCGGGGGCAGTCTTTATTTGCAGGAAGACAATATATTGAATATGATGTTTGGCAAGCATAACATCGATAGCGACGGATCGTATTTTTACATTGTGAGTTCCGACGGTCATTTATTATATCATCCGGACAAATCCCGGATCGGCGAAGATAACAGTGCAAATCCCGTTGTCCAGAAGGTACTGCGGGGCGGAAGCGGATATGATCAGGTGACCAATTCCCATGGAATTCCCTTTCTTTCCGGTTATTCCCCCGTTCCGGAAAACGGTTGGGGAGTCATCGTGCAATCACCCATCAGCGTCGTATACGGGGAATTGAATCGTTATATTCGAACGATCCTTTTCTATACTCTCGTTCCGTTTGCCCTCTTGATGATCACTGCCATATGGCTTGCCCGACGCTTGGCCCGTCCGTTCGTATCCTTGGCTAACCTGGCCAGTCAATTGGGGAGAGGCGAAAGAATCGTTCTCCCGGACATCAAGCATCACTGGAACAGGGAAGCCGACTTGTTGACCCAGACGATTACGATGGCATTAAACGATCTGCAAAAGCAGACCGATCAACTGGCTCATGCCGCCATGACCGATTCGTTAACAGGATTAACGAACCGAAGAACGTTTGAATCCATCATGGCTCAATGGACGGAAAAGCGACAACCCTTCGCTCTTATCGTGATGGATATCGACCGGTTCAAGTCCATCAACGATACGTACGGTCATCAGGCAGGCGACGAGGTATTGAAGCATCTGGCCCGTATCGTTGCTTCGTCCGTACGCTCCAATGACGTATGCTGCCGCTACGGCGGAGAAGAATTCGTCGTGCTTCTTCCGTTCACTACCGCGCCGGATGCTCGGATTACGGCGGAACGGGTTCGGACAGCCTTTGAGACACGGGAGAATCCCCTTGGAATCCGGCCGACGATCTCATTGGGTATCGCTCACTATCCATCCCACGCCGAATCCGCTGAAATGTTGTTTCAGCGAGCCGACCATGCTTTGTACCAAGCCAAGGAAGCGGGGAGGAACAGGACGATCGTGGCCGATTAGAAGACAGAGCGCCTCCACGGTTCGAATCGTGGAGGCGCTCCGTTCGTCATCAGTTGCCATCTGGGCTCTGTACGTTCCATTCGTCCGCAAGCAGGCTGTATACGGCCAAATCGATGTAACGGTCATACAGCTTCTGAGCGCTGCGGGCGACGCCTTCCTGCGTAAAACCGAGCCGCTCGGGAATGGCGCGGCTTCTGGTATTCTCGGTGCCCGCCATAATCTCGACCCGGTGCAGCTTCAGCTCCCCGAACGCGTAATCGATCATCGCGCGGCAGGCACGGGTCATGATCCCCCGGCCTTGAGCGGAGGCGGCCAGCCAATAGCCAATGGCTGCCTTGCGGTTCATCCAGTTGAGCGAATGATGGTCGATCACCCCGCAAAGCTTTCCCTCCGCAAGAATGCCTGCGGTCATTCCTTCACCCTTGGCCCACTTGTGCCGGGCCGATTCGATGAATCCGCGGCTGTCCTCCTCTGTCTGCGTCATCTCGATCCAAGGCATCCATTCCCGCAGATAGGCGCGGTTGTCGTCCGTCAGCCGGAACAGCTCCTCGGCATCCCCCGGCTCGAACAGCTTCAGTTCCAATTGCGAATCAATGCGGTATTTAAACACGGCTCCGGCTCCTTTCCGCGCGTCGTTTGGCGGGGTTATTTTTCCTGCCCAAACAAAGATAGGTACGCTTCGTAGCCTTCCTTCTCCAGATCGGCCTTCGGAATAAAACGGAGCGCCGCAGAGTTGATGCAGTAGCGCAGCCCGCCTTTATCTTTGGGGCCGTCCGGAAAAACATGGCCCAAGTGCGAGTCGGCTTTGCGGCTGCGGACCTCCGTACGGATCATGCCGTGGCTGTAGTCGGGTTTATCCTGCACCAGGGCCGGTACGACGGGCTTCGTGAAGCTCGGCCAGCCGCAGCCGGAGTCGAACTTGTCCCGGGAGCTGAACAGCGGTTCACCCGAGACGATATCGACGTAGAGCCCTTCTTCCTTATGATCCCAAAATTCGTTGCGGAACGGAGGCTCGGTGCCGTTCATTTGCGTCACTTCCCACTGCATCGGCGTCAGCTTGTCCTTCAGCTTCGCTTTGTCGGCCGGCGTATTCCAACGGCGCTTGATGAAATCGTCGCGTCCCGACGCCTTGCGGTACGAGTTGTAGCGCAGCGGATTGGTTTTATAGAAATCCTGATGATAGTCCTCCGCAGGGTAGAAGACGGAGGCGGGAAGGATCGGCGTCACGACCGGACGGTCGAAGCGGCCGCTGGCGTCGAGCTCCCGCTTGGACGCTTCCGCTTTCTGTTTCTGCTCTTCCGTATGGTAGAAAATGGCCGTTTGGTACGAATCCCCCCGGTCGCAGAACTGTCCGCCCGCATCGGTCGGGTCGATCTGCTGCCAGAACAGCTGAAGCAAATCTTCGTAAGGGAAAATGGCCGGCTCGAACGTAATTTGCACGGCTTCCAAATGCCCGGTCGTTTCGGAGCATACTTCCTGATACGTCGGGTTTTCTTTATGACCGCCCGTATACCCAGAAACGATCTTAACGATGCCGGACAGCTCGTCGAACGGCTTGACCATGCACCAGAAGCAGCCGCCGGCAAACGTGGCCAGCTCGGTCGGTTGTTGACTCATCGGATTCACCTCTTCGATAAAGTTGGGGAGCTATGCTCATGTCCAATCGATACCATTATACTGCACGCGGTCAAGGGGACCAAATCGCTTCATGCTTGCGTCCGCAGACGGGAGGACAGGAGATGCAGCTCCTCCCGGTATTTCATCACCGTCCGCCGCGAGATCCGAATTCCTTCCTGCACGAGCAGGTCCGTAATCTTCTGGTCGGACAGCGGATTGCGTTTATCCTCCTGCTCGATCAGCAGCTTGATCTTCGCTTTGACGCTTGCGGCCGATGCCGCGTCGCCTTCCTCCGTCCGCAGCCTCGCCGAGAAAAAATAGCTCAGCTCAGACAGTCCCTGCGGCGTCTGCACAACCTTGTGCTGCACGGCGCGGCTCACCGTCGATTCGTGAAGCTCCAGCTTTTCCGCTACCGCCTTCAGATTCATCGGCTTCAGCCGGTCGATGCCTTCCGTGAAGAATGCCGCCTGCTCCGAGACGATGCACTCAATGACACGGTAGAGCGTCCGTTTCCGCTGTTCCACGCTGCGGATCAGCCACTGTGCGGCCTGTTCGTGCTGGCGCAAGTAGGTTTTCGTATCTTTACAAATGCTGTCGACAAGCATCTGCCGGTAGGATGTGTTCAGCGAGAGACGCGGCAAATGAACCTCGCTCATCCGAATTACGAGCTGCCCCCGCACGCATTCGATGTAAGCGTCCGGTTCAACATAGGCGGCCTGCGTACTGCCATACAGCAGGCCCGGACGGGGATGCAGGCTGCGGATATAAGCGAGCGCTTGCATGACGTCGTCTAGCGGAATGCCGAGCTTATCCGCAATGGTCTTGTGCCGTCCGGCGCCGAGATCGGCCAGATGACGGCTGACGAGAGGCTCCGCCCAAGGATGCGCGCCGGGGTCTCTGCGAATTTGCAGCAGCAGGCACTCCTGCAAATTTCGTGCGCCGACGCCTGCCGGGGCAGCGTCCTGCAGCTTGTAAAGCGCTTCCATAACCTCGGCGGCAGAAACGCCGAATACTTCGCCTACTTCTTCCGGCGAGATCGTGACATGACCGTTTTCGTTCAAATTGCCTGCCCAATAACATGCGATCTGGAGTATCGGCTCGGGCAGTCCGAGTAGACGAAGCTCGCCGAGCAGCATTTGCTCCAGCGTCGGAGCGTGCCCGCCGATGTTGTTCAGCGCATGGTCCTGCCGCGTCGTATCGGACCCGGCGGTCCGGCTTCGCGACGGGGGGAGCCACTCGATGTCGAGGACGGGATTTTCCACCGCTTGCTCCTGCAAATATTCCGATAATTCCGTGGCAGACAGCTGCAGCAGTTGAATGGATTGTCTAAGCTGCGGTGTCAAATGAACCTTCAACGTCTGCGTTTGGATCAAAGAGGGACGCAATGACATTCGGATCACCCGCTTCGTAAATAATTCGTATGTGTGATCTATTATACAGCACCTTCGGGTGAAAGTTTTACCATATTTTTTTCCTATTCTGCCTTTTTTAGTGTATCCAGAGGATGCTTGCAGCATGGGTTAACGTGGAAGAGGGCGCTGCGGTGGCGAAAAAGTAAAAAGATGGGCCTGCTCCATTGTGGCGGGGGGACCCATCTTTTCCGTGTTCCGAATCAGAGCGTCTTCTAGGAGGAGACGTTCGGCTGCTGTATGCGCGTCTTCGGCTTCCCGGCGAAGGAGAAATACGTCCACATGCGCAGCAGCCGCTCCATCGGCCCGTAGGAAAACCGTTTCACGTACCAATCGCTCGCGAAGAGCTGCATCAAATAAATGGCAACCGCCAATCCGCAGCCGACCGCGACGCCGAGCTTGCCGAACAGTCCGAGACCGTATCCGTAAAAAATCGACGTGCAGATCACCGTCTGCATCAAATAGTTGGTCATCGAGAGCTTGCCGACCGCTTCAAACCGCCGCAGCCATGGCGAGTTCTTCACAGCCGAGCAGAGCAGGGCAAAGCCGAAAATATAGCCCAGCGCCAGGATGCTGCCGCCAAGCAACTCGCCAATTCCCGCCCAGCCGAGCTCCGGAAACAGGGGCTTCAGCGATTTCAGCAGCAGTCCCGCCGGCATGAAAATCAGCATTCCCTTCAAATAAGCGCTCCGCTCGCCGGACGGGTCCGCAAACCACTGCTTCTTCGCGGCGTACATCCCGAACAGAAACATCGGCCCAGTGAACAGCGGGGCGAGCAGCAGCATGAAAAAGGTCATGAGGCCATTCATTCCGAACGGGTCCGTCGTCTGCCGGTGATGCTTGATTTGCTCATATGTGCCGGTTCCGTAGATATGGTTCGTATCCTTCACGTATTGTTCCATGCGCGCCTGATCCTGCCTCGAGGCCGGATCGTCGGTAGCCTTGGGCGCAAGCCCCAGCAGACCGAACAGGCACAGGAGGATCGTCCCCCAGATCAGCAGCGTCTTCGCTTTCCGATTCATAAACATCAACAGAAAAAAGCCCGTGATTCCGTAATAAGCCAAAATGTCGCCTTCCCACAAATACGTAGCGTGCAGCAAGCCGAGACCGAGCAGCATCAGAAACCGGCGGACCAGATGCCTCCCGGCTTTCAGCCCCTTCGCTTGCATGCTCTCTTTCATCTTGATCATGCCGAACCCGAACAGAAACGTAAAGATCGGCATGAAGCTGCCCTCAACGATGATTTTGACGAGATTCTGCACGACAGAATCCGCCGAGGACAACGCGAAGAACTGCAGCTCGCTCCTCCCCCAGATTCCATACTGGAAGACAAGCATATTGGCCATCAAGATGCCAAGCAAGCTGAACCCCCGCAGACCGTCAATGACGCTTAGTCTGTTTCTTCCTTCAAGCAACGATATCACCTCAAATCAAGTATAGCACAGCTGGTTAAATTTCCAAAGAAAGCCAGCCTAAACGTTTGCTTAACGGCTGCTCGGAAGTTTATCCGGAATTAAGGTATTTCTAGTAAAATAAGGATGTAGAGATACGACGCTTGAAGAGGAGGAGAAAGCTATGAAAACTACAGGCTTGCGGCTTGCTTACATGTGGGCTGTATTGAATGCCGTTATTATCGGATTTTCGTTTCTGTTCACGAAGCAGGCGTTGGAATCGGCAGATCCGCTGGATACGCTCATGTTTCGTTTTCTGCTGTCGGCGGTCGTCATGTCCATTCCGGCAGCCGTCGGCTGGATCAAGCTCGACTACAGTAACAAACGGATCAAGGACGTCCTGCTGCTGGCCGTATTTTACCCTGTCGCGTTCTTTGCTTTTCAAGCGTTCGGGCTGGTGCACGCCGGATCTGCCGAAGGCGGCATTCTGTATGCCTTCACGCCGGTCATTACGATGCTGCTCGCCTCTTGGTTTTTGAAGGAGCGGACCAACGCGAAGCAGAAGCTGTCGATTCTCCTGTCCGTGTTCGGAGTGGTTTTCATCTTCGTCATGAATGGCAGCTCGATCGATGTGAGCAACATGAACGGCTTGCTCCTGCTGTTCCTGTCCTGCGTCGCCTTCGCCGGATACAGCGTTCTGGCCCGCTCGCTGTCGAAACGGTTCAGCCCTTGGGAGCTGAGCTTCGTTACGACATGGCTCGGCTTCGGCGCGTTCCTGCTCATTTCGCTCGGCAAGCACGGGATGGACGGCAGGCTCGGCAAGCTGTTCGAGCCGCTCGGCAGCGGACGTTTTCTCGTCGCGATTGTGTACTTGGGCGTGCTGTCTTCGCTGGTGACTTCGCTCCTGTCCAACTACGTGCTGTCCAAGATGGAGGCGTCCAAAATGAGCGTCTTCTCCAATCTCGGCACGGTCGTCTCCATTGCGGCGGGAGCGCTGGTGCTTGGCGAAACGGTAACGGTGTATCATCTCGTCGGCTCGGTGATAATCATTGCCGGGGTGATCGGGGCGAACCGTTTCGGCGCGAAGCGTCCAACTCCGGGCCGGCCTGCGGCTGCCGATAAAAGCGGGGAAGATTCGTCCCGGGCATGAAGGACGGGCTAACAGCAGCGGCCCTCGTCTCCACAAGAGAAACGAGGGCCGCTATGATGTTATAGCTTGAATTCTTTGACGATGCTCTGCAGATCCTCGGCCATTTTGGCCAGGGATTCGGAAGAGGAGGTGACTTCTTCAATGGAAGCCAATTGCTCCTGCGTGGAAGCCGAGATATTCTGGGTGCCGTCTGCCGACTGTCGGGCCACCTCGGAAATTTGGCTTACCATTTCAACCGCTTCTCCGGTGCTTTCCTGCATTTGCTTCGCATATTCCGTTACGTTTTGAACTTGCAAGGTCACTTGGTTGATGGACTGGCGGATCAGGTCGAACGATTTTCCTGCTTCGTTGACCACTTCGATGCCAAGGCTTACTTCTTTCGTTCCTTGCCCCATGGAGGCAACGGCGTTCTGAGTCTCGTTTTGGATCGTGGAGATCAGCTCCCCGATCTGCGCTGCCGATTGGGAGGATTGCTCGGCCAGCTGCCGGATTTCGTTCGCCACCACGGCAAAGCCGCGTCCGTGCTCTCCGGCGCGTGCCGCCTCAATAGCGGCATTCAACGCCAGCAAATTGGTCTGTGCAGCGATTCCGGAGATGACTTTGGCGATATTTTCGATTTCGGTCGATCTGGCGCCCAAGCTTGAAATATTGGCGGCAATTTCGTTGACCGTCGTATTGATCGATTGCATTTGCTTGGTGACGGTTTGAATGGCCTGATTTCCTTCCGTGGCCGCCTGAAGCGTGTGCTGGGAAGAATCCGTGACCTGCTGAGCATTCGCCGCCACCTGCTGAACGCCGTTCGCCACTTCCGTGATGGCGTTGACGCTGGCTTCGACGCCTTGCATCTGCCGTTCCGTTCCGTCGGCCATTTGCTCAATGGTTAAGGCAATCAGCTGCGTAGCCTTGCTTGTTTCTCCGGCATTCACCGACAGTTGCTCCGCCGAAGCGGCGACCTCTTCGGCTGTCAGCGTAACCTGGGAAACAAAGGTGTGCAGACTTTTTACCATGGTGTTGACGGACTGGGCCAACTGCCCAACTTCATCCTGCGTGCGGATGGGCAAAGGCTCGACCTTTAAATTCCCGCTGGCAACCTGCTCGGTAACAGCTGCCATCTCTGTAATTGGTCTCGCAATTTGTCTGGCCAAGACATAAGCTACAACAATGACCAGAGCCACAACAATCAGCAGGATGATAAAGACGTTCTGCTCGATTTTCGTGGCTTCCGCCGTGATTGTCTTCACCGGCAAATGAAGATACAAGCCGTACCCCGTCTGCGCGATTGGGGAATAGGTGACCATATAGGTTTTTCCGCCGTCGGTGTAAGTGGTCGAGCCGGTTTGCTTGTTTCCGACTTTCAGGATATCGGCCAGCAGCGGCGAGATGCCGGACTCGGCCGCGCTTTTTCCGATGAGCTCCTTCACCGGGTGCAGCTGAATAATTCCGTTAGAGTCCACGACGATCGGATAGCCTTCGCCGTCGTTAATCATCAGTTGCTTCACGTATTTGTCCATAAACCCTTCGAAGTTGACAAGTCCGGTAAGCACGCCGATGACCGCACTATTGTTTGCGTCCTTTACCGGCGTTGCGACGATGATGGAGCGTTTGCCGGTCGTTTTGGCCAGCAGTACCTCGGTGTAGGTCGAATTTCCTTGCAGTCCGTTTTTGAAAAACGGTCTTTCCCCCAAATTGACCCCGACGCTGGCTTCGTTCGTGTCGGCCGTCACGATGCCGTTAGACGAAATAAATGTGTTGCCGTCGAAGACTTTGGTGCTTTCCGTAAAATTTTTGAGAAACTTGTTCTTCGCCGCCGCATCGTTCGAGCGGATATCGGTGGTGGAAGCCAATATTTTCATTTCGGTCATACGCTGGGATATGTATTGGTCGATCAGCGTCGCGGTGCTGACCACCAGCTTTTCGTACGATTCGGATTGCTTCTTGATCAATTCCGCCGAACTCGTCTTGGAAATATAATAGGAAATCGATAGGACCGGCACAAGCGATACGATCAAAAACCAGGCGATCATTTTATTTTTCAGCTTTTTGTGTAACCATCCGAACATCCAGCCGAATGATCCGGCTTTCATCTGCGGTTTGGCGTGTTCTTCCATCATCTCATCCTCGCTTACTTCGTTAATTTTGGGTAGGCTCGCTGCAAAGGAAAAACGGACTGCTGAACATAGAGTCGGCAGTCCGTTAGGGGGTTAGTATCCGAGTGCCGCCCCTTCACCGCGCGGGTCGGCTCCGCCAAATTTCACGTTTGTTTCCGGATCAATCAGAATGGCTCCCGATTGCCCGACCGCATCAGTATAATCGTCTATCTTTTTGACAGGATGACCGCGACGGATCAGCTCATCCTGAACGCTTTTTGAAATGCGTCCTTCCAGCTTCAAGTCGTTGGAGGAAGATCCCCAGTTGCGTCCGTGCAGCCAGCGAGGCGCTTCGATCGCATCTTGTACGGGCATGCCGAAATCGACAATGCGGGTGACAAGAGCGGCTTGCGTCTGCGGCTGTCCCTCTCCGCCTTGGGTACCGTAAATCAAGTATGGCTTGTCGTTTTTGAATAGCATCGCCGGGTTGATCGTATGGAACGAGCGTTTTTTCGGCTCCAGGTGGTTGACTTCCTTCGGATCCAAGGAGAAGTAGCTACCCCGGTTCTGAAGCAGAACGCCGGTGTCCTTCGCGACGATTCCCGCACCGTAATCGAAGTAATGGCTTTGAATCAACGATACGGCGTTACCTTCTTTATCGATGAAGCCCATCCAGGTCGTATCGCCCTTCGGATCCATCGGCACGACATCGGCTGCGGCCTTGTTCATATCGATCCGTTTGGCCATTTCTTTGCCGTGCTCAGCGGAGAGCAGGGAATCCACCGGAATGTTGACAAATTTCGGATCGGTCAGCCACTTGTTGCGGTCCGCGAACGCTTGCTTCGTCGCTTCTACGATCAGGTGGTAGTAGTCCGGCGTCCCTTCGCCCAAGCTTTTCACATCGAAGTTGTTCAAAATATTCAGGATCGAAAGGGAGGCCATGCCTTGCGAGTTCGGCGGAACGTTATATGCCTTATACCCACGGTAGTTCGTCGAAATCGGTTTTTGCCACTCGGCTTTGTAGCTTGAAAAGTCGTTCAGTGTCAGCAGTCCGCCGTTTGCTTGAACGTCCTTGACGATTTTCTCGGCGACGTCGCCTTTATAGAATCCGTCCGCGCCTTTTCTGGCAATGGCCTTTAACGTTTTGGCCAAATCCGGCTGCTTCATCAGCTCGCCTGCTTTGTACGGCTGCCCGTCGGGCTTCAAGTAGGTTTTGGCCCAGCCTTCGAAGCGCTGCAAATGCTTCAGCTCGTTATCTTTCGTATCCAGATTGATGTTGGTCCAATTCGCCTGGTTCGGCGAAACAGGGTATCCTTCTTCCGCATATTTGATCGCCGTTTTGAGCAAAGAACGCCATGACTTGCTGGTGCCAATCTCTTCGTCGGCGTAATTGTACGCTTCCCACCAGCCGGAAACCGTTCCCGGTACCGTGTTAGCCGCCAAGTACCCTCTGGAAGGAATTTTGCTGTAGCCCAGGTTTTTATAGTAATCAATGGTCGCTTTTTCGCCGGAAGGACCGCTTGCATTTAACGCTTTTAATTCTTTCTTTTTGGCGTTGTAGATCAGCCAGAAGCTGTCTCCGCCGATGCTCGTGTAATGTGGATAAACAACAGCCAGCGTAGCCGCTGCGGTGATGGCTGCGTCTACGGCGTTGCCGCCGTCTTCCAGGACCTTCAAGGCTGCTGCCGAGGCCAGGTAATGTTGAGTCGTGACCATTCCGCTAGGCGCCATGGTCGTTGGACGGTTGGCAGCACCGGCGCTCGAAACGGTAGAGAGACATAATGCCGCTACGGTTCCTAGAATAGCCATCTTTTTCTTGCTTGCTCGCATTCGTTTTCCTCCTCTTCGTTGTCTAGCAGATTTTGTTGGCCTGTCAAAAAAAGAGCGGAAAAGCAAAAAAGGAGACAGTATGGTACCGTCACCTTCGTTCTTATCCTTGATGACAGGTAGCTGGCTGGCATAGCCGCTATAGGAATAGCAGCCTTAGCCCCTCTAGTTTTGCGTCCTATTCTTTCGAAATAGTTTGCCTTTTTCATGTTAAAAGGATTTGCGTGGAAAATTCAGCCTATGGCCTTGTAGGAAATATACACCATTTTTCCTAGTCAGGCAATTGTTTTTTTTGTAAAATCCTTCACAATCAGACATATAGTTTGGAAAATCGACATAATTGTCGAAAATAGTCGAACAAATCCCGAAAACGGCAACAAGCGAAGCCCGCGGTGATCCAAACCGCCCACTAGAGCTTCGCTCTATCGTAGGGCACTGCGCCCACAGGCGCAGAACGCTTCTATGTCTATGGACTTATAAAAACTTTTGCGCCGCGCTGCGTTCTTGATTTACCCGGATTTCATCCAGATAGTTGTAAAGGGTGAATTTGGAAATGTCCAAAAATTGACACACCTTGTCGCCAGCTTTTTTCACCAGAAACGCGCCTCGGGCATCCAAAAACTGCACCGCCTTCATCTTATCCTCTTTGGCCATATGGGACACGGGCTTGCCGATCGACTTCTGGCATTCCTGCAGCAAATAATCGACAAGATCGTTCACGTCGTTCACGAAAACTTCCTTGACCTCCTGATCGAGGCTGTGCATGGTGAGCGACCGGATCGTATTTTCCGCCACGAGCAAATCCGAAATATCGAAATTGATGCATAAAGCGCCGATTGTCTCGCCTTTGCCGTTCTTCATGTACGTGGTCGACGAGCGCAAAATTTTGCCGTCCTTCGTCTGCGTAATATAATTGTACCGGTCTCCGTCGGTAACCGTGCCACGCAGCACTTCGAGCCCGAGGTTGCTGCCGCAGTCGCCGACCTTTCTTCCGGTAATGTGGCCGTTCTCGATAGCGACGATTGTGCTTTCGTACCCCTGTGTCAAATCGTGCAGCACGACCTCGCATTTATCCCCGAACTGCGCAGCGATGCAGCGAAGCAGGGGAAGGAGGAAGCTGATCTCCTCTTTAACCGATTCCAATCCGTCTCACTTCTTTCCTTCAGTGTGCAAACCTATGAATTTCAAAAAAATAGTTTGAGCACCAAAAAAGTTTTCTGTATCTTTAGTATCTTCGCAATCGGGAATCTTGTCAACCGAATTCGGGCGTCGGCGAGTGTATGGAAATAATTGTAGGCAGGGACGTCGGGAAGGTATAATGAGGGGGAACGATCCTTTCATAGCGTACGAAGGAGGCGGTCTTATGAATCACCGATGGTTGGAATGGGCCAAGCAGATGCAAGCAATCGCGCAGACCGGATTGGCGTACACGAAGGATGTCTACGATCGGGAGCGGTTCGAGGACTTGCGGCAGATGAGCGTCAACATGCTGGCTCATTACACGGAGACGGGCTCCGAGAAAATCAAGCTGACGTTTGCCAGCGATACCGGCTATGCCACGCCGAAGGTGGACATTCGCGGCGTCGTGTTCCGGGACGGGAAGCTTCTGCTCGTTCGCGAAAAGCAAGACGGCGTCTGGGCGCTCCCGGGGGGATGGGCGGATATTGGCTTGTCGCCGTCGGAGGTTGCGGTCAAGGAAATCAAGGAGGAATCGGGCTTCGACGCGGCGCCCGTCCGGCTTCTTGCGGTGCTGGACAAGAAATTTCACGGGCATCCGCCGGAGCCGTATCATGTTTATAAGCTGTTTATCCAATGCGACATTACCGGAGGAAGCGCCCAGAGCGGGATTGAAACGTCGGCCGTCGGTTTTTTCGGCGAAGACGAGCTGCCCGTCTTATCGGTAGAGCGCAACACCGAGGCGCAGCTGCGGACGATGTTCGAGTTTCAGCGAGATCCGGACAAACCGGTCATTTTGGATTGAAGAGGGGCGGGAGCCTCTCTTTTCTAGTTCAAGCGCCCGATTCAAGCGCCCGAGGGCGGGAAGCCGCTTCTCGTAAAACGTTAGAACAACCCGCCCAGCCAGACCCGGAAGCTGCGGATTTCCCCGCGGCGGCGGAAGGGATCACGGAAGCGCAGCTTCCAGGATCGTCAGAATATCCTTCGGATGCTGCAGACGGTAATTGGCCTCAATTCCGGCATCGTACGCTCCCCACAGTGCCAGTCCGGAAGCGACGCCCGCTCCGGCCGCGCACTGCATATCGTAGATGCTGTCTCCGATGTATATCGTGTCCTTCGGCTCTGCCTCAAGCCGCTTCAAGGCGGTCAATATCGGCTCGGGATTCGGCTTATGCCGGGCCGTATCGTCGGCGCAGACGACGACATCGAAGTAAGGGTGCAGATCGAACCGGGCAAAATCTTTGATATATTCCATGCGGGTCTTGGAGGTGACGATGCCTGTCCGCAGCCCGAGCTCTTTGACCTGGCGCAGCATTGGCTCGATGCCTTCGAATACGCGAATTTGGTAGTCATGCCGCTCCATCAGCTGATTCCAGCGTTCCGCGGCTTCCTCAATATCTTGAATCCCGAAGCGGGGGAGCGAGCGGACGCTCGGTATCCCGAGCACAAAAGCAAGGTCCTCAGGCTCATAAGGGATGTTCCTCTCCCGCAGCAGGTCCGACAGCGAACCAATAATCGCCTGCTCCGTATCGAGCAGCGTGCCATCTACATCGAATAATAGACAAGGATACATGGGGAATCAATCCTTTCTTCATGAATAATGCAAGATAACTTAATTATACTTATAATAACTTGGATTAACAAGTTGTTTTCAATAAATTTAAGTGATTATGCCTGATTTGGGTAATGAATTTTGCGTGATTCTATGTCCATTCGCTAAATCAAGGTTGGCGGATGCTTTTTGTGTTTTAAAAAAGGTCACAATTGCCCGACGTTTGGCGGATTTCGGCAGTTTATAATAAAAGATGAATCCTTTGGTTCGTCCAAAGCAGGCCAGAAGATAGTAGTTACATCCTATTCGTATTTTGGAGGTCATGCCATGTTGAATCATCCCATCGGCCGCTTGCGCATCATCGCTTTTATTGAAGGGATGTCCTATCTCGTTCTGCTGGCCATCGCCATGCCGCTCAAATATTTCCTGGACATGCCGCAAGCCGTCAAAATTGTTGGGTCGCTCCACGGCCTGTTGTTCGTGCTGTACGTGCTGGCCGTCATCCACGTCACCTTCGCTCACCGCTGGTCCGTGCTGAAAGTGCTGTTTGCCATGCTTGCCGCCTTCATTCCATTCGGCAATTTCTTGCTGGATTCTCGCCTGCTGAAAAACAACCGCTAGGCGACCCAAAAAAGGCAGCTGCATGGAGATGCTTGCAGGTCTGCCTTTCGCTGCGGATTTATAACGTTTTGCCCGAAAAGACTCCGGTAAGGAGTTTTTCTTATTCTGTCCACCGGAATTCCTTCCTCAAGTTCCTCTGCTAGGTTAGCTTGTCCCACTTGGTCCACATTTCGTGCGGGTTCAGCTCGTACCCTTCGTTGTCCCGGAACATAAACTGGTGCATAATAAACTCCCTGCGGATCGTCGCGAAGTCTTCGTGATACTGCCGGACGAAGTCGTTGATTTCTTGTTCCGTGTACTTTCTTCCTTGCTCCAGCCTGGAGACAATATGCTCCAAAACGATCAGCTTCTTCTTCAACTGGGCAGGCACGTGTTTTAATTTACCTTCGGAGGTGAAGAAGTTTTTCAAAACGGATTGTTGAAGACGTTCTGCTTTGTCATCGGGCATAGAAGGCCCTCCTGTCTCGTTGGAATGGGCGTAGATCAGCTCTACCGAAGCGGCGGCGTTCGCCTTGATGAAATGATGATTCAGCGAAAAGTAGATGGTATTCTTCACCCGGCGCTCATAAAGCAAGCCGGTTTCCCGCAGCTTGGCGGCATGGTGGGTAATGGTGGCAGGAGTTACGCCTAACTTGCCCGCGAGCACCTGTCCGTTCAGCTCCCCGTCCGCCAGCAGGATAAGGATGCGGATTCTTGTCGGGTCGGCGAGCGCTTTATGATAGTTGACGATCTTATCCAGCTGCATGGGTTGATGATCACCATCCATAATGTTTTTTAATATTCATCTAATTTAAATATTATCTAATTAAATAATATTCGAATTAGTTTCTGCTGTCAATGAAATCCAGCGGAGGGGAGTTAAGGTGTATCTGGTGGAAGCGCACTGCAGCCGGCTTATTTTGAGGGTACGGTCGTCATCCCAAGGAGGATATTCAGGAGGGGAAGCCCGGAAATGGAAACAGCGACAGCCATGGACGAGAAAATAAGTCCCGGACTGTCGCTGTTTAATTGAACTAACGTACCATTCCAAGCCCTCTACAGGACGTAACAGAGCACATGAGCTACAAGTGAAGCTGCATTCTCCATAGATATTCATTAACCGTTCTTCTCATCAGGAGGCAGCATTGGCATCCTGCAAGTTGTTCTTTTTACCTTTTACCGCTAAAACGAAACAAATAATTAATATCATGCACGCCAGTATATACGGATAGTTAACATCCAAATCGAATAAAAAACCAGCTGCGATAGGGCCTGCAATATTACCGAGACTGGTAAAGGCAGAGTTTAAGCCGGCAACATAGCCTTGCTGATCCTTAGCCACCATTGACATTTGCGTGCTGATGGCCGGTCGTAAAATATCGATTGCCAGAAATATAATGAAGGTAACGGCAAAAATCATCCAGAATGTGTGAACAAAAAGTATCAGTAGAATAAACAAACTAGCAAAGAAAAGGCAGAGCGCTATGACACGTTGCTCCCCGAAACGCTTCAATATCCAGCTGAAGGCCGTAGCCTGAACCACAGCGCCGGCTATCGACCCGAACGTAATGATAAAGGCGATATCTTTAGGTTCAAACCCAAATTTATGATCCACAAACAGCCCAAAGACCGTTTCAAAATTAGCAAGTCCAAACGACATGACAAAAACGATGATCAAGCTTAAAAAATAGGGCTCTCTATAGGTGTACCTCAATTGCGAGAGAAGACCGCTTCGTTTTACTGTGCTGGATGGAGTATCTGCTATATTTTCTTTTGAAGGGAGCGATTCCGGAAGAATAAAAAATGTAATGCATGCAGCGATGATCGCCGCGACCCCCGCGACGTAAAAGGGCACGCGGATACCAAATTCAGCAATATAACCGCCAATGCCTGGTCCGATAATAAAGCCTGTTGTAATGGCTGCGTTAATGTAGCCCATTCCCGCCGCTCGTTCTTCTTTTGTCGTGATATCTGCCGCGTAAGCCATAATGGCTGGCATATTCATTGCAGCACTAATGCCGCCGAGCATCCTGGAAACAAACAATAGGCCAGGTGAACTTGTTATCCCATACAGTATTTCAGAGAAGGCGAACACGATCAAGCCGAGGACAATCATCCTTTTTCTACCGAAGGAATCGGCCAACCGGCCGGCAAACGGCGAACAAAGAAGCTGCGTCAGTGAAAAAGCTGCAACCAACAGGCCGATAATCCCCCCGGTTATGCCCAAACTCTCCATGAACTTAGGCATAATGGGGATGACAAGGCCGATCCCCGAGAAGACCAGAAGTAGATTGAACATGAGAATCAGTAAGGCTCCCCGATTTTTTAATAATAATTTCATTCTTTATTCCTCCATATATGTTAAAAAACACTCAATATTTATTCAGAATCATAGCAAAAAAGGCTAGCGGGCTGGCTTGGCAATGCCATACAGAAACACATCCATAGCCAATCGATAAGCCTCCAGCGCTTCCTCTCTTTCCATTCTTAGGCTATGTTTATTCAATCCAAGCATCAGACTGTCCAGAATAATGGCGAGCCCGGAAATATTGGCGATTTCGAATTCATTGGTATCGATCCCTCTCTGCAGCAACTGCCGATTAAAGTCAAGATAACCTTTGACCAATTCATTCATTCGCTCCTTAACATCTGGAGCTTTCTCTGAGTTATTGAAAAATTCATCAGAGGCTTTGGTTAGCGGATGGTTTAGTTGATCGAGCGCCAGATGTTCAGCCATGCCATATAATTTATCGATCGTGGTGGGGTATAGCATTTCTTTGGCCAGCCATGTCTTATCCCATTCCGTGTTCCACTCTTCAAGTAAATATAAAAAAAGCCCTTCCTTGTTCTTGAAATGATAATAAATGTTACCGGCGCTGCATCCGGTCGCTTTCACGATATCTTCTATGGATGTTGCTTTATAGCCTTTTTGGGTAAACAAAGCTCTGGCGGCATCAGCGATCTTCTTCTTCGTTTGCTCGGTTTGCTGTTTCTTTTTATTCACGTCTACTTCACCCCTTTTCTGGATGCCATATTTTTTTAACACTGAACTTTTATTCAGTATTATAGGGGGTGAAAGAGGTCTTTGCAAACTTTAAAAGCCGGAATTCCTCCTGGTGGGGAAATTCCGGCCTCGCTTCAAGCTTCATTCTATAGGTCTAGCATTCACCACTGCTTCGTGAAGTTCTGCCGCATTTTGTCGCAGTACTGCCGCAGCTCGGTCTTCAGCTCGTCAAACCACTCGGGGGAGTGGCTTTTTGGTTATAAATAAATTTGCCGCAAAACCGCTTGGGAAGGCCGTATACAACCATTTTGCAGACCGCACACAAGCAATGTCTAAATCGGAGAGGACACTACAGGAGGATCGGTTTATAGGCCAGCGCCTTGTCTACAATCTCCTCGGCCGACAAATCTTCGTCGCTCCAAAAAATATAATCGCTGATGCTCGGGTCCGCTACCGAACTTGTAATCATATCCAGCCAAATGTCCATTTCCCACTCTTCTCCCGAACACTGCATCAATTGTTCCACGAGCCCGATCAGCTCTTCTCTGCTCAAGTCGCCGGGCAGGACGGATCGGTGATGGAACAGTCTTTTGGCGACAAATTCGACGCTTTGGTCGGTATGCCTCAGCAGCTCTTCGACATCCGGATAGGTGACATTGGTCTTGAGCAGCTTCAGCTTTTCTTCGTACGGCTTCCCGGAATCGTGGGCATCCTGTATGTCCCGCACCCATTCGAAAATTTTCTCGTAAGACAAGGTTTGCTCCATTTCGTTCACGTCCTAAGCGATTTAGATATGAGAAGATGTTTGCCTTGCAGTCGATTTCCAATACGTCTTCGTTCCGTTGCATACAATGACCGCTTTGGAAGGGACTTGAATCCAGATCAGAATCCAATTCAAGATATCCAAAGAAGACGACAACGAGTTTAAGACGATCAAAAAAAGGATGAAAGGGGAGAGTGCCCCCAATAGGCCCAGCAGGACCGGAAGTATGATGGATATGACAATAAAGGGCAAAAGCGTAATGACGATATATCTCGTTTTGGATACTTGTTCCTCCGTATATACGTATCCCCCGAACAAGGTAATGCCGACATACGTGCTCTTCGTCGCGATAAAGTTCGGGATCAAGATGAAATGCAGCAGCTCATGAACCAAGAGCAGCGATACAATTCCCAATATACTTTTCAAGTCGATCGTGATCGATATCGATTCAGACAAATAGTTTCGGAGAGGGACAGCCGAAAACATACTTACGATACCGACGGTCACGATGAGATTGATGATCATGAAAGGAACGGACAGGATTAGAGCGCGCATAGGAGATTTGGGCTCCTTCAGCAAGGCCCAGCCGTTGCGGAGGAACTCCGCATGCATTTGTTTGTCGGTTTCCGGAAATCGGTTCCGTATCTTCATGAATTTCACTCATTTCACTCGCTAAACGAATTTAAAATATCAAGCAGATTTTGACGCAAATCTTCCATTTCTTCATTCACGTACTCGTAGTGCCCGTTGATGCCCCGATGAATAATGGCGTTCATCGTCGGATGATGGTCCCGATCCGTCGCTTGGATCAGATCCTGGGCGAAAGCGGCGGCTTGATGCTCGCTGTATTGAAATGCGCGCATCAGCATCGCGATGGTCAGCGCGTGCGTCTGCGGCTGATCCAGATCATCCCGGACCGCAACCGCCATCACGGCGCCGAAGCTGAAAGCAGCGATCAACTGCCGTTCGAGCTCGGTCGTTTCGGTAAAAGGAATCTCGATCAGATCGAACAGTCTGTCCGCGAATTCCGTAATTTCATTGAGTTGTTCCATGGAGTGACATCCTTTCTTGCTGGCAAATTTTCAAGGTGGGCCGGCGATAGCGTTCCATCTTCCGGTATATACGTGATAAGACGAGAAAAGGAAGCAAAGACGGCATGAAGGTTCGTGCCAGACCTTGTATCTTCTTCGCTGATGGTCGAATCGGGCGGCTTCCATTCCGGCAACCTCGCATTATTCCAGTTTACGAAATTGGCGGGGCTTATGCCAGACTAGCCCGTACTTTTGTTCGTAGAAGCACATAGAATATACCATGTCCAACAAGAAAGGATGGTGTACTATGTCAGCCATTCACGAACACTACCGCACCAGCAAGAAATATATTAACAAACGGGTACGAATCCTTACAACGAGCGGAGCCTCATACGAAGGGCGGATCGTCAAAGTAGACCGGAACCGCGTTTACCTGCGGACGGCCTCTGGCAGCCGCAATAAGGCTACCATTTCATTTCTTCCGTTTATCCTTCCACTCGTCTTGTTTGACCTGTTGGTCATCGTACTCATCGACAGACCTTTTAGAAGACCTTTTTGTTAGCCGATGGAATCCCTCGCTCCGGGGGATTTTTTGTTTGTCCACGGCCCGGTTCCGGCAGATTGTGATTTAGATCATATCTTTGGCCCCGTATAGACGTTACCATAAAAGTGTAGACGTTACCATAAAAGTGTAAACGATCCAAGGGGAGGTTTCCAATCATGCCATTCCAAAAAGTGCTGGTTGCTTTTGACAGTTCCGAGCTGTCTGTTAAGGCTCTTCAGAAAGCGGTCGCTATTACTCAGGAAGATTCGGCGGAATTAATCGTCATTCATGTATATCAAACTCCGGTCTTCGCTTATGGCGGCGCCTTCGTATCCGTTCCGGCCAATCTCGATCCGGAGTACGAGGAACTGGCCCGCTCCGTACTGAAAGAAGCGGAAGGTTTGACTACCGGCGTATCCCGGGTGAAGCACGTGCTGCTGCAAGGCCAGCCGGCCGTTACGATTCTGGAGTATGTGGAAGAAAACGGCGCCGATCTTATTGTTATGGGAAGCCGGGGACTAAGCGGTCTTCGCGAGTTTGTCCTTGGCAGCGTCAGCCACAATGTCGTTCAGCATTCGAAAGTTCCGGTGCTCGTGATTAAGTAACGGCAGCGGGCAAGCCAAGCACCTTAGCGGGTGCTTTTTCTATTGGTGGCGGGGGGCGTGTCCAGCGTGTTATTCGAGAGGCGCAATATGATATAATTTGAGAATCAGACCGTGCTGAGGAGATGGAACATGAACTATTATGATACATCGGATATGCTCAACAAACTTAAAATCGCTTATCAGGGCGACGGTGAAGCGATAGCGGCCATTCAAGCCTTAACGCTGCCATGCGCCGTCACACCCGATTATACGGTATTGATCGCCGTGCAGGAAAAACATGCGACGCAGGATGAAGACGGGCTGGTGAGAGTGCTGAATAAAGCACCGGAAGCGGGCGGCGGGCGCAAGCAAGTGGCAGATATTTACCAGTGCGGTGAAGAAAGCTCATCCTGGTGCAGCGTGCCGATCCCGTTCCGTTTTGTCGTTCGCGAGGTGTGCTGCGAGGACGGAGTGTTCCGCTTCATTTCGGAAACCGGTGAAGCGGTAGCGGGCACGCCCGTTCAAATCAACCGGGCGATGCTGGACGTGTCCTATACGTTCAACGGTGTGCCTGAAAGCGATATCGAGCAATGCTTCCGGAACATTTCTGCGACGGTCGTCCCCCCTCGGCCTCCGAAGAAGACCGCCGCCGACAATCCGCCGATTCAGGACGATGGTCTGGGGACGCTCACGTTCTATGAGCTCCTTCAGCAATTTGAGACAACCGTTTGGGCTAACGACCATTCTTTCGATCTGGTCATCCACATCGACAGCCGTGAGGAAGCGCTGGCCCTGCTGCCTGCCGTGCGCGGAATCATTGCCCGTCTTGAGGCGATCGATTCCAAAGCAAGAGCATTTGCCGCCGACGAACTGCTGGAGCTCAAAAACGATAACTGGCTAGTGGAAGATGAGGAGCCGGTGACGAAAAAGGATTTCGTGCAGCGCATGTCGATCGAGACGATCGCCTTTGACGAGGACGGAGCCTTTGAGATCTGGTTTGCCGACGGAGACCTGTTCTGGGGACACAGCATCATGGTGAGCATGAATTCCGAGGGCGAGCCCGAAGACGCCGGAATGCACGGTTGACTATATTTTTATAAAGCGAAAGGTGACCTATGCCCGTATTTGTACATTTGACGCCGGAGCAATCGATCGCGAATATCGTTCGAAACGGCATCAAGCCGAGCGAGGTCCATGTGGCCGAGGTCGGAGACGGCGTCTTCTGCATGCCGGTGATTCACGATTTTTATGCATCGCATCAATGGCTCCGGGAGCTGAGACGGTTTAACAAAAAGAATATGACCGCCGTTTATTTCAAGCTGCGCGACGACGAGACTGTCTTGTTCGGCGATTATCACCAGAAGCACCGCCAGGGGAGCGCCGGGCAGGCCGTAAAAGCTTTTTTGAATCGGAAAGACCGGATGGGCTTTCAGGTGATCGTGCCGAGAAAAATTCTCAAGAACGAAATCTTGCGAACCAAAAAGCTGTCTCAAACGATCGGCTGGCGCTTTTATCCGAAGGCGAAAGGAACCAAGAGGTGCCTCTGTCCCGGGTGCCTGCGCGGCAGTGAAATGAACGATAACAAGCTCATTTTGAGAAAGTATGAGGAACTGCTGTCCGAACTAAGACAAGCCGGGGAAAAAGGAATCCTGTCGATTCTGAGATCGATCTGGGTGCTGAAGATCGATCACGACCGACGGATCAAGGACTTTCGGCCGCTGCTGTTCCTGAAGGATTCGTCCAATCCGGACATCCTGATCGAGTTCGTTGCGGTGATCTCCAGGTTTCGAGGCCCCGAAATCGATGAGATTTTGCAGAAGCTGATGGAGCATCCTAACCCTCAAGTGCAAGCTGCGAGCGCGGAGGAATGGCTCCGAATCAAGGGAAGGGGGACTACGAATGAGCTTTACTGCCGATGAGGTTGCTGAGTGGATGCTGAATGAAGTGAAGTCCGCGGGCATTCTTTATCAAAGCGATGCCGTACGGCATATCTCCGCTCATTTTGGCGAAGCGTTTATTTATGTCAACGAGAACGGGAACGCGTCCATCGATAAGGAAGTGAAGAAGGCGTTCAAGAAGCTGCACAAGGGAAGGGTAGCTTGGGACCGGGACGCTTTCTTTTGGGGATGGACGTAGGAGGAGCACATGCCGGAAACTCCGGAAGGAGGGCAGCTCTCGCTAAGAGAAGCAGCCCTCTTTTTTCTATGAAATCAGTTTAAGTCCGATGGCTGAGGCGAGGTCAGGCCGATGAACAAGATTCGCCTCCATTCCTTCGGCTCGCCAAAGGCGCACAGTCCGGCAGCCAGGAGAGTAACCCATGCCATCACGCCTCACCGCCTTTTGCCTTGATGCCATTGTAATTCAATATGGGTATATCGTATAATGATCAATATTTATAAAAACATCATTATTTTTGATATCTAAACGGAGGGATGTCCGGTGGAATTGACGGATCTTAAAGTGTTTGCGGTCATTGCTGAGGAGGGCAGCATATCCCGCGCCGCAGAACGGCTGGGCTACGTCCAATCGAATGTGACCGCGAGAATCCGGAAGCTGGAATCCGAGCTGGGGGTCCCGTTATTTCACCGGCATCCGAAAGGCGTTGTCCTGACGGAAAAAGGCGGCGCCTTTCGCGACTACGCCCTAACGATCTTGAATTTGTCCGAGGAAGCGGTGAGAGCGGTGCGGGAGACGGATTATCCGAGCGGCCCGCTGGCGATCGGGGTGGTGGAAACCGTAAATTGCCGTAATTTCATGAATGCTCTGGCGGATTTTCAAGCCCGGTATCCCGGCGTCTCTCTCTCGATCACGACCGGAACTTCCGCGGATTTGCTTGCCAAATTGCTGAATCATCAGCTCGACGGAACGTTCGTTACTGGCGAGATCGACTCGTCCAAGCTCGTTATCGAACATACGGCAAAAGACGAGCTTCGGCTGCTGACCCGGACGACCGGGGAGACGTACCCGGAGCTGGCCCATAAGAAATGGGCCGTTTTTCCGAAGGGCTGTCCGTTCCGGGCGGTTCTGGAAGCGTGGCTGCGCAGCGAAGGAATTCCTCTGGCCAATATGCTGGAAGTGAGCTCTCTGGAAACGCTTCTGAGCTGCGTACGTTCCGGACTCGCCGCTACGCTGCTGCCCCAATCCGTACTATCTGGCGAGTTCGAGGAGCTGGGAAGCTACCAGGTTCCGGAAGCGTTTCGCTATACGACTACAAGCTTTGTCCGCCGCAACGATGGATTTTCGAGCAAAGCTTGTGCCGCTTTTGTGGAGATGGTAAAGGTGAACGGGCTGTAATAGCCCTTCCTCTGCTTTTATTCAAACAGGTGCCGGTTTTCATAAACCGTTACTTCGCAGACCGGCTCAAAGCCCGATCGCTTATAAATATTAATGCCGTCCGGCGAAGCTTGGAGTACGCACCAGCCGGTGCGGTGCTTCCGGGCTTCTGCAAGCAGGAAGCTAAACATGGCCGACCCGAAGCCTCTTCCGCGGCATTCCTGCCTCGTGGCAATGTCGTAGATGCCGACGCTATCAGGAGCGAAAATCAGGCATCCCGTAGAAACGACGTCATCCTGAACCGTTCCGATGTACAGCTTCATGGCGGAATGGTTCAGTAGAAGGGAGGCGGGCACCCTCTTATAATATAACCGAACGTTAGCGGCTTCCGCCGATTCGCCGAATAAAGAAGCCAGCACGTCCTCGTATTGTTCGATTTCCCGAGCAGACGCTACCTCCTTCAGCCTCAGCTCCGCCGGGCAAATCGTATCCGGCCGCAAAGCATCCAAGTCGGCATACATGGCGACATTCGTCTCCGCTTCGTTCAGCCCCAGGCTTCTTAACGTTTCAAACGTACAGCTATTGCGATCCTCCCACGACCACAGCGCCATAGGGTATTGCTTCTTGTTGAAGTATTCAACAGTCTCTTCGATCAGACCGGTGTCCGACGGTTTCACCTGCTCCTTAAGCCACACCGAATTATTAAACGTATCGGACGGCAGTCCGCTATCCACGCGAATAAAATCCGCCGTTTCGCGGACATTCATCTCACCGGAATCCTTCGCCAAGCAGGTGGATTTGGTTATAAAATTAGCCCGAACGAGATGGGCCATCCGTTTAAGGTCTGTTGTCATTGGAGTTCCTCCTTGCTAAGCATTTGCCTGGGAGGGCTGTGCGAGCCATCATTATTGTACCATTTTTTCGGGTGCGAACACGACCAGTGGTCCGGTCATCAAATCTTCCAGGGCGCTGCCGTCGTTTAATGCATTGTTAATGGCGTTAAATTCCGAGCTTTGGAATAGGATGGTTTGAATTTTCTTGTTGTCGATTTCCCCGCTGAGCTTGTCTGCTACTACACTTTGAATGACCTTATAGACCCGGTTGTTGGAGAGTAAAGTTTGCTGCTGCGTGTCGTCAGGGAAAATCATGATCATGTCGTTCGTATATCGAACCTCTTTGACGATCATCCGGCAATAGGCCGATGGGATTAAGCAGTACAGCTCCCAAGCCAAATGCTCGTCCTTGGTGTATTGAGCGATCTTTTCGATGATTTCCTCGTGGCTTTTCGAGTCGGCATGTTCCATGATCTCGATCGCGTGTCGGATGGATTGGATAAGGTCGTTCTCTTGAGCCTGCGGCTGCGGGTTCTTTTTAAACAAATCAAAAATTCCCACGGTAGCTCCCCCCACTTCAATAAAAGTTGTGTTAGTATTATATCGTCCAGATGGAGATTATTGTTAACGTTGGAATGTAGTCGATGAACGTGGAAAACCAGATATAGATAAGAGGTGTCAAATGAAATCTAATTTACTAACTTTAGAATCGACAGAACTAGCAGATATCCCCCAAAACGTATTGCCATTTAGGCATGTGGTTTATCATATCAAGGAACTTTTTATGACATTTTTGCCACCAATTGAAATCAATAATAGCAGTAAGGTTGAAATTTCTTTTGGACCGAGAGGCGATGAATCCATATTTGATGGGGTTTTGGGTGTTACAAATATTTTTATTGAAGATTTCAATTTTAATAACTTTTATAAATTAGATAAAAGTAAACAGGAAAAAGAAGTATTAAAAATTATTGTAGATTCACTCTGTGAATTATCCCTAAGGAGAAACGAAGATACTTCAATCATTAATACAATCAAAATGGCAGCAAACAAGGTCATAGAGTCAGAGTTTAATTTAATTTGAATATCAAGTTAGCTCCGCTTGGCTTATGCAGTCAAATCGCCGTAGGTGACGGTATCGGTGGAGACACAAGCAGCCAACAGGCGATTAAACATCTGACCTTCAAACTGCCGACGGTTGGTGCGAAAGCAAAATTCGTTCAAATAGGTTTGCAGATGCTTGGAATCTAAACCGTGAAACGTACCGCCGATAAAGGCTTTCGCGTTGGAAATCATCGTATGCAGCCATTTCAAATGATCAGGATTGTCCTTTACATTGAACCTGATCGGTTGGTGGTTATATTCTTTAGCGAGTGCATGGTACGAACGATGCGCGTCGCTACTGATCGTCGAACCTGGTTCGATGTGCTGTTTAGCAAACTCGACGAGTGTCTTGCCTTTGACATCCGGAATCACCTGCATCTTGACGAATTGCGGTGCGCCTTGTTTGTTGAGCGATACCCCAACAAGTACTGGCGTTTGATCCGTGCCGCGACC
>NZ_FMTT01000002.1 GCF_900100345.1 Paenibacillus tianmuensis
CCGAAAGGGGGAGCCTCATCCCTTGGAGCAAGTGACGGACGAAACAGATAGACAACGGATTCGATTGACTCTTCAGGCCATCGAAGGATTTGTGATGTGCAGTTGTATTGCGATGGGACTGGTGCAACTGATCGCCTTGCGTTTTTCCGAGCGGGTTCCCGGCCTCTTCTTTCGCTATTTGAGAACCCCGTCCAAGACCATCGTTTCGGAAGCGACCGTGACGGTATATTTACGCAAGTCGATTTTTCGCCTGTTTGCCCAAAATCCGCATTTATCCATAACGAAAATAATCCGTTCCAAGCAGGACACCTCTATTGTTGACGCCGATTTGTTGGCTTCTTAAGCGTGAGAACTTTTCACTGTCCAGTATGTAACCGGGCAAATTATATTTCATTGTATATATTGTATCTTGTCCGACATTGATGTAGCCTTTGTAAACAAATTCAGCACCACCAAAGATCGCTCTTTGGGGAGAATCCCACGGGGCCCAATCACCAATAATAAAAACAGGTCAATCATGGTGGTATCTGACCATAATCGACCTGATCAATGTAACTCTATAGCGTTATTTAAGGGATAAGATTCAAGCATTGATGTGCGTACAAATGAAATGGTGAAATCTTCATACGGGTATTACATGGGTTATATGTGTTATTAGTTGAATGATGGGTTCATTCGGCACTGGTAGCCCCACCACCAAAAAGAAACCTTGAAAGGCATGAAACCAATCAAGGTGAACTTTTCAAAAAGACACTTATTGCGGAAGGTATTTTCCATTTACAAACTTTCTTACAAATCCCTGTGCCGGAAATTCAGGATGATTAAACTCCCTTAATCACCCACAGCAATTGCATTCATACAACTTTGTCTCATGCTCACTCAAAATTGTGTATGCCTTCATTTCTTATACATAATCGTCTAGAATTTCTTTGAAAGATAGTCCAATACAGTTTTTATATCTTTATTGTTACCGGAATCATTTATTTCTTGGGTCATATCACCGTCGACATCGAACACCCCATCAGTATTTTGAGTGAAAATTTTTGCTGTTGATGAAGAAATATCATCGTCCACACCATAAATAATAATAATATCTTTAAGTCCGTCCTTGTTTACATCTTGAAGTGAAACAGCATAAAAATCCACATTGTTTGGTATGGCCCAAGTAAAATCATAAAGAATATCATCTTCTTTATTGGTTAAATATGCTACTGTAGGTATATGACTACCTCCCATTATCTTTCCTGATGCAAACTTGACATTTCCCCAAGAATTTAAATCTACTGAAAAACATTGATCTTTAAAAGGATTAAAACCGTCTATATCTTTAAGGTTATATGGTCTAAAAAGAAATGTTCCATCTAAAGATTTTTCTTTGCTATTTTGTGATTTTTCCGTATAATTAATGGTCGCTTCAATCTCATCGTTTGATTTAAAAACCAATTTAATATTTCCCTTATCCCCATTCTTATCATTAAACTTGCCTTCTGCAATGCCATTATTAATTGTTCCAGTTAAACTCCCTAAATAACCTAGATGATCTGGTAAGTAATAGTAATAATCTGGAACAGATATAACAAGTGTTGAGAACTTTCCTTCTATTTTTCCATTTTCAATTTTTGAAATGCTAAAGGAAGAATTATTAGCTTCATTAGTCCAATTTTTTATGACCCATACCTTTTTGATATATTGACTGTAATCAATTGCATCAATGCTATTCACTGATGGAGAACTACTTGTTTGTGTTGGCATCACAGTCGCAGGTGCAGTTGAAGAATTTGGAATACTAGTTCCATTAGTCTTGCTCATTGTAGTAGGATGATTTTCAGAAATATCAGATTTATCTTTAATACTTGCGCAGCCTGTTAAGCCAACATTAAAAGCTATAATACATATTATTGATATGGTGGTCAAGAGTGTTTTTTTCATGTATTATCTCACCTTTCTTACTAATTATATCACTAACCAATGAATGATTTGTTCTATCATTTTCTAAAGAAATCGTACCATTTATTAGCATATTCAACTCTTTTTGTCAACGCCTTAGAACCTGGAGCATCACCAGATCTTTCAAATGACCCATGGAACACCATTGCCAATTCACCTACGTCGTTATGAGAATTAGTAAACTCTGAAACAGTCATTTTATATGGTGAACTATATTTTGTAGTTGGTATCCATTCTCCACCATAATTTTTTCTCTCTTCTTTACTGCCTGTTAAATTTAAATTAATTAGCAAAAACTCCAGTTGTTTATCCATGAGTTGTTTAGGGTCATTTTGGGCCATTTTGTTAGCACCTTCTGCGTCAAGACCCGCCCAATTTAGGATTTTATTCCCAGCAGGTGTCCATTGGACTAGACCATACCCACAACCCTTTCCTGTTTGATTCCAATACTGCCATGCACCGGGATTAATACTTCCACTTTCCCATTGCATATTCCCAAGCAATGCACTAATAGCCTCTTTAGACCAACCTGAAAAATACTTATAAATATATCGCGCGTTCGCTTCCATTTGTTCTTGAGTCAAACCACCTCTGTGTTCACCCGAAGTAGTGGCGGCAACAGCATATACTTTTCCATCACTATTACCCGTCCCCTGAGCCGGTTCATTAGCGACTTTATTAGGTTCTTTATTAGCTTCTTTATTAGCTTCTTTCTTCTCCTCCTGTTTCGGCTTCTCCTGTTTCGGCTTCTCCAGCTTCGCTATAATCTCTTGAGCCTGCTTCGTATATTCAGCTTTTGCGGATTCCGGACTCGCATACTTTTCCCTATCCTCGTATGGGATGAATTCGTTATCATCCACATAATACCACTTTGCCGTCAAATCATTCAAAGCTTTCGCATCATCCGGCCACTTTTCCTTCATATTTTCAATCATTTTCAGCTTATCTATAATTCCTTGTTCCGTTTCACTGGCAAATCGCATGACTCTTACGTTGCCGACTTCGTTCGCTTCCATCCATCGCAGGGTCTGCTTTTGCATTTGTTGCTGCGCCCATTCAGGGAGTGTGGTCATTTGCCGCAGCTTATCTCTGAGGGCGTCCGCCAGTTTCTTTGCTTTTTGCATAGCGATTATATCACCGCTTGCTTCCGCAATGTACCAAGCTTCCTTATATTTTTTGACCCATTCCTTCGCCCAATCCGGATACGTTAGATTCTGTTCCTTCTGTTCTTCTTCATAATCGTATTCGTCGGCCTTTCTGCGGGCATTTGCCGCGGCCAACACTTTGATCACCGAAGTATCGCCAAATGTCGGTTCTTTCCACTGCATGTTTGTTCACCCCTATTTCTTTGAATATCCGCTTCATATAGTCTAGCGATTCACATACTTCACTTGTTCCCCGTTAATCGTCGCTTGTACGGTTGAAGGATATTCACTTATGAACGGAGGCAAATGGGTACGCATTCCGTAAAAAAACGCGTCCGCGAATACCTTTTCATCAAAATCGACTTTCTCCGATATGTACATGTGCCAATCGCTACCTAGCCACTTTTGCCAGTCGCTATTCTTTTCAGCCTCCGTAAATTTTAACTCGACATTATTTTGTACCATGACTACGTTCTCCACTTTGCATCCAGGGCAGTAAAAGAGAATAGGGATTCGTATTTTCTTTTCATCAACATAACGCTTAATGGACTGTTCCAAGCCTGCCCCTACCCCCTCAGCACCGGCGACAAAATCAATTTCTTTCGAAAACGGATAGACGTAATCGCTATAATTAAAAAATGGCGGGGCTGTTTTCGTAGGCGGCAAGATTAATGAATCCTTACATGGTTCCATATATTTGGCCAATTCGTTTTCCCAAGTCTTACGATTCACTTCAACAGCCCTATTTCTTGGACTTACTTCTGTAAAAGGTATTTGGATGTTACCGCGTTTTATGTCACCTACCATGGATTTGTAAAATTTCGTCACTTTATTATCAGGAAAATCAGTAACCCCATGCAAAACACCGGTCCGCTTTGAATGGATAATTGTGAATAATAAAGAATTCCCATATTTCTTATTACTTGTCACAAATATTGGATTATCTTTCATATAAACAGTCTGTTCTGGTTCATTAGCTTCAATCGATTTCTTCGTCATAATAAAATGAAGCAGAGGAAATATTCTGGGTCCCGATTTATAATCGACGTTACCCTCATACTCCGAAAATTGCCCCCGCTCTTCCAATTCCTTTTGACACGCTAGCATTTTATTATTTGTGGAGCTAACATTATCGGGTGAAATTGATTGGTTTGCTTTACTATCTTTTTCTTTAGCATCGGTTTTCAGGCCGGTCGTATTTGTAATAACCGTTTTTGTGCCGGCTTCATTACCTTGTGGGGGTTGTGGATCGATTTTCCCCTCACAAGCGGTAATAATTGAAAGAATGAATACAACAAGCATCCATTTCGCAGAATTCTTCAAAGTACTCTGCCGCCCCTTTCTTTTAAGGAAATTCATAGTATCGACTCACCGACTTATATTGAGGTTTCCCGCTTACTTCGCGGTTTTTATTTACTTCGTCAAAAGTGCCTACACTTCCATCCGCAGTATCATAAATAATGACTTCTCCTTCTTTCTTATATCCTATGACCACAATCCAGTGTGAAGCTCCATTAACACCAATAAGCACAGGATTCCCTCGATCAACTGCCCCTTTAGCCTCGGATTCAAAATCTGTATTGTTATATTTGTAACTACAATGCCCAGGTTGAGCCAAACCAATAGAGTCCCACTTTAGTAGCCCTCCTGATGTGAATTTTGCTTTATTTTTATAACGACCGGGGTGTGGTTCTACTCCATTCGGCCATTGCCCGTTGGTTTTCCAGGCATTAATGGCTGCAACTCCCGTTATCGTACATCCAGACTTTTTCATCGTATCACTTCCGATTTTCTCATCAGCGTACCTTTGGTCTGATTGACTATACAACGGGAAATTTTGCAGGTTCGGAATATAACAAGCTTCTTTGTTCAATAGCGGGTCCCGATTAATAGCATCATGGGCAGATATGATACCATTCTCAAACTTACCGCCCTGAGTATTTGCCTGTGAATTACTGGATTTTTTTGCTCCACTACTACTACTACTACTACTACTAACCTGCTTCTCCGTATTTACATTATTTATCTTGTTATAGGCTGCGTTCGCTTCGGAACGAGTACCGTATAAAATGCTCTCTGCAAGAAGCAGTCGTTCACTTGCCCACTGATTACCTCCCGGCTTCAGGGTTAGATTGTACAAATATTGCGCCTCATTCTCCCATGCCTCGCGATCGTAAAACCCGTTCCATGCCCTGCCCTGATGATTATTGTATGTCGAAGAAACCCGGTTCCGTTCATCGGTCAAGATTCTCCCGGCTTCTTCAAGACTGTGATCGTCCGTAATCGTTCCGCCAAGCTTGCGGGCAGCTTGTCCCAATTGCACGGCCTGAATTTTCTTATCCCTATCCCCTGCCTGATGGGCCTCCTGCCACTTTCGTTTGGCCATATAGATATACTCGTTCGCAACCATGCGCTGCGCGGTTTCCACATCATCGTCCAGCAAAATCGTTCCGCCCATTTCACGGCCAATTCGGGCCAGCTCCTTAGCGTCCTCTGCCTTGCCTTCCGCATACAGCTTCTTCGCGGCCAAAATTTTATCGTTGCCGACCAAACGGCTTACCTCTTTCGAATCGTCCTCGCGCGTAACGGTTCCGCCGATTTGTCTGCGAATAAAGTCCGCCGTACCCGCTTCTGTCCCACCGGGCTTCCAGTCCTTCTTGAGCTTTAACAACATTTCGTTAGCCGCCATATTCAGCAGCAAGACTGCTTCCGCTTCCTTCCGATCCTGCCCGGCCCCCGCGTCAACCGTCTGCCCTTGTCCGTCATCGGTAATACGGATCTGTCCATTGTACATGCAGCTTACCATACAGTAGCTTAATAAGGCTTGATCCTGCCCGACAATGACATTGGGTTTGCCCAGCGCCATCCACGGCGTTCCGATCATGGGCGAACACGGCATCGGTCTCAGTTGCCCATTGATGGCTTTGGTTGCCTCGGCTACGGCGGGATTATTCAGACTCGAACAGTATCCAAAAGCATCCACGTTCACATACGGCTTCGAATCGGTCACATTCAACTGGACTTTATCATTGATATAGACTTGGCGATTCGCAGGAGCCTTCAGCCGGCTTTCCTTGCTTCCGCACGAGCAGGCTACTGTGGCTCCCTCCACTACAAAACTTCGTTCGACTCCACCGCTCCCTGCCTTTCCCAGCTCCTCCATTGCCATAAGCAGCGGTGCTTTTCCGGCGCTTAAATCCCGTTTGATATCGGCGATACGTTCGGCTATGGTCTGCTTGCGTTCCTTGACTTGAGCGCCCGTCGTAGCCTTGGTCATGGTGCTCCCTCCCGCCTAATTCATTTTCACCTTGGTTCCACGTATCTTGGTTTCCCCGTCCATCTCGATCAAGCTCGTTTTGGCCTTCATCCCGATCGCTTCTTGCGCTGTGATTTGCACCGAATTTCCCGCCTTCAGAATCAGATCGCCGGCAGCCTTGACCCGGATATCCTTGCTGCTGCGAATTTCAATGCCCTTCTCATCGATCAGACGAATCAGCATTTCATTGTCGTTACCGGTAATGATAATTTCGTTTTTCTCGAAAATAATCGCCTTCCGGTGCTTAGTCATGAAAATTTTGACTGCCGGGTCGGCTATCATGTCCCCGCCGCTAGTTCTCATTCGAACGGAGTGCGTAACGATACCGTCTCCTTCCTCTTCCGTAGGAAAATAAATATGGACGTAGTCCTTGATTTCCGGCATACAGTACCACCCCGTATTACCTTCCGAGGTATACATCGAGGCATGAGGAAATAATATCGCTTGTTTCGGTGAAAGTTCGTTGGTGCTTTCAATCTCTTCAAAATCCACCTTCACCTTGTCTTCTATCACTTCAATCACGCGCCCTTTTAGAGACGCCCCTTGAATCTGCTTGTTAGTCACAGGCTTCCGAAGCAAGCCGGCTTTAGACGTGAGAACGCAGTCGTGATTCCAAGCGGTATCAAAAGTCGTGACCGCGCGATACACGTATAAATCCAACTCCTTCTCCGTATTGCTCGCGATGTCGGCCGAACGGCCAAACTTGCTATCATACCCATTCAACTGAGAGATAGTCGGTTTCTCATCGGAGGGCGGGAAAAGCAGCCTTAGCTTTATCTTTTTTCCCGGTGTATAAAACGTCTCTATATCGGTCGTACGAACGGTGTAATAAAGTAAATTTTGTTCGCCGTCTTTCCCGAAGGAACCCAGCTTCCGGGTGACGGTGTAGCGATACGTTTCCAGCTTCCCGTCAATCACATCCTCCTCCGGCAAACCGAAATGCACATAAGGCTGATCCCTGGTGATTCCAGCAATAAGTCCCCATTCCAGCCGGGAAGCCATTCGTTTCAAAAAGGCCCAGTCCGTCTCGTGATATTGCAAGACGAACTTCTCCAGCTTTTGGCCTTGCAAATTGCTGCTCCATTGAACATCGGGATAGTTGATATGCTCCGTATATTTTTTGTAATGATCCAGCACGTCCTGAATCAACTCGTCGTAAGTCATCTGTACATTCTGGAATGACCGGCTGCGCGGCTTAATATCCAATTGATAAGTCAAAGACACGGCGGATATGGTCAAGAGATTTTGCTCCGATTGTACGCTCATCTTGCTAATCGTTCCTGTAAACAGGGGCGTGAAGATTGTCTTATGGTTCACAACACTATCATAGCCGATTTCCAGCAGACTTCCCGAATACGCGCGATCCATCAGTTGAAAAAATGCTTCCTTCTCGTAGCCTTTTAGAGATCCTGTAATCTGCGCTCGAGCATGTCTATTCATGTGATTTACGATTTTGAGCTTTACTCCGGTTAATGCAATCGTTTTTCCATTGTATTTAATGACAGGAAGATTCATGTAGGAGGACTCCTTTTTTAGCAAAATCACAGTCGCCTGTTCTCTTGGGAGGCAAAGTTCAATTAATCCGAATCCAGCACGATACGTTTTATTCGAATAATACCGTTGTTATAGTAATCCGTATTGCATGATTTTTCATTGACGTACCCTTCGCGCGGCAAATATCTCTTGTCGCCATTTTCATGGATGAGCATGCAATCCCCTTGGTACATCGCAACATGGCCGCTGAGCAATAACAAATCTCCAACTTTGACAGTCGACCAGTCAGGCTTGGAATTCCTGACTTTGTTATAAATGTCGCTTCCGATTTGCTGTTTGTACTGCGCCCCGGAAGAAGCATCCAGGTCAATCCGAAGCACGTTTTTGTAGACGAATTTTGTAAATTGATCGCAAGATAATTTAAGAGGAACCGCCCCTTCCGTTAAGCGTAGATCGTAAACGTCATTGGGCCAGCCTTTTATCTCCCAATGATAGGGTATCTTATATTCTACATTCCCATTGGCATCTGTGGTTGGAAGAAACTGTCTTGCGAAGCTTTTGAGAGCTTCGCGTTTTTGTTCGGGACTTGCCTGATCGCCTGCATAGGGGTCCGGGCCAACCCATTTGTATTTCGTTTCGGTTGTAGGAACGCCTTCTCCGTCGCGATAGTTGAACGTCCCGTCTTTAACAAGGTAGCCGGTATTCGTTCCCGGAGTTGGCGGAGAACCGGTATTCGCCCCCTGATTCGGGGAGTGGCTGGTATTCGTTCCCTGATCGGACGATTGGACCGATGCCTTAACCTCTTTCTTTCCTTCCGAAGTTTTCGGCCAAGGCGCAATGCCATTAGCTACTTGATGCACGTGCATTTTAAGCAGTTCCAGCGAAGTGTACGTTCCGACCAAGCCGTACTGTTTGGAAAAATCGTACAAGCTCTCGTTCAATTCAGCGTCATAACTATTGTTAACCGCAAGCTTGTACTTAAAATCGTTGGGATACATAGCCGCTATCTTATTGAGATTCTCCCTTGCGCCGCGGTCGCTCATTCCGTAACGATCCCTGATCTTGTTGGCCTCTTCTTCGATGCTCTTAAGCTTCTTTCCTGTTTGTTCGCTGTCTGCCGCGGGGCCGTTTTTTAACTCCCTGTATTGATCAGACAGCTCCTCCATCCGGTTAGCATCTACGTAAGAATCCGTTGTGCATTCACGCATCATAGCGATATATTTCACTTTATCCCGCAAAGAATCGGCCAGTCCCCGGTAATACTGTTTATCCGCTTCTGTTCCGGCTGCATCGGCTTCATACCACCGGCTTGTATAATCGTTCAATTGCTTGCGCGCCCAGTCAGGCATACTGCCAAGTTCGCTTAGCTTGTCACGTACCTCTCTCGCCCTTTCTTCCGCCGCCTTCATGCCTTCGGTATCGCCTTCCGCTTGAGCCTGATAATAGGCGATCTTGAACTTCTGCAGAAGAGGCCTGGACCACGAAGGGTAATAAGCTCCTTGCCGCAGTTCATCTGCCATGTCTTCAAAAGCTTTACGCTCCGCCTCCTGTGCCGGCAGCAATCGGATGGCCGATGCTTTATGATGGCTTTCCGTCTGTTCTCCGTCCATGCGAAAGCGGCTCATCCTGCTGTCTCCGTTGATTTCGTTCTCTGCCGACAGCTGCACCTTATGGCCATACAGGACCAAATCCACATCCGCAGCGAACGTAATATCTCCTTGACTGGATAAATCAATGCCCGTTTCTTGATCGATTCGAATATGCATCGCGTCATCGTTGGTCGAGATCACCATCCCTTGCTTCCCGAAGCGGATTTGTTTCTTCGTTCGCGTACTGAAATATTTCGTATTCGGGTCGGCTGTCATATCGCCTCGGGCGCTCTGCGGGCGTTTTCGGAACGAGTGCTTAACGACCGCTTGCTCCTCTCTGCAGCTCGGAAAATACAGGTGGACCGTGTCTCCCGGCTCAGGCGTACAATGCCAGCCTATCGTCCCGCCTCCCGTATAAACAGTAGGATACGGAAACCAAACCGCTTCTTCCTTCTGCACTTCATCGTCTCGATCCAGTTGAAGCTTGACATGCTCTCCCTTGACATCTATAACTTGCCCTTCCAAGGAAGCCCCGACCAACCGGTAATTATCTATAGTTTTGCAGGTGAGTCCCACTTCGGGAGTAAGGGTGTAGTGATACTCCAACATCCCTTTTCTCATTACAGCAGACGATTGCGTGACAACGAAGGGCCGATTCTGGAATTTGACCACGTCGCCTATATCGAGATAGAGGTCTTCTTCCACTTCATAGACCGTCAACTCGCGCTGCATAGGATGTCGATACGCCGTAAATTTAATCCCTTTCAACTTGTGGGTCGTTGCTCTTCTCGGAATGCCGAAACAAAACTTGGGCACATCGACGGTCGCATCCGCAACCAATCCCGTACCGAGCCGCGAAGCCGCCCTTACAAGAAACTCCCAGTCGGTTTCCTGATACTGCAGCAGAAATTGGGCGATCTTCTCGCCTTCCGTCTGATCGTTGCAATCGGAGCCGTGGTATCCTCGAATCACCTTGTCCACAACATTGGAGTAAGTCATACTACTGTTTTGAAAAGATCGAACCTCTGGCGTTTTATCCAGGAGGCATGTATACGACAACCCTTCAACATTCATCCAATACACTTTGCTATGGCGTTCAATCGTGATCCGGGTTACCACTCCTTTAAAAAGACAGCGTACGCCCTCTTCTTCATCCAGTTCATACACTTCAATCGATTCTTTGGCCCCAGCCACATGTACATAATTGTCCTGCTGATCCTCCGGAATTTGCGCCGTCAGGCGGATGCTTCCGTGACCGTTGATTTTTTTCGTGATTTGCAATTCGAACCATTCTTGAATCTCGTAGGGTCCCACGATCTTCAGGTTGCCGTAAGTTGCTTTTCTTGCCACCGTCGTCACTCCACTTCTGCTTATCGGATGAACTCAAGTCGAGTCAGTTGTATCCCCTGCGGATTTAGACTTAACGCAGATTCGGCGGTATCCACATCGACAACCAGATAAGGCTCGATGGTGCCAGCAATTTGAAACACCTTATAGCTGCCGATTTTGGACGAATCGAGAACGAGTTTGTTTATCGCGCCATTCTTATGCCATTCCGTTTCGGAACTGAGGCAGGAGACGGTTTCGGGCGCCAAGAACCAATAGACGGTTTGCTTGGATTGCTGCAGATCGGTCAAAATGACCAGTTTATATAAAATGTCTTTCTGACAGCGCTCCAACGCCTCTTTGAGACGCTCCGATACTAACGGGTAAGGACGTTCTATGTAATCGAGGTATTCATCCGACCCGCGTGTATAAAATTGCAAGCTCTCGTCCTTCAAAGCATAGAACCGTTCTTGGTAGCTTGCGCTTTTTGGCGAAAAAAACTGGGGGCCACCTACGGGCCGGGCATAGTCCGCTATTCTTGTATCCTGAGTCAGAAGATAGTATTCCACCGGCTAGTTCTCTCCTGCAATTGAAATTATAAAATTTCTTGGGAACGTACAGGCTTCATCGTGGGTTGCACGCTCAATTTCTTTTGATAAACCAAGTCCATTCGACCTTTATATTCGCCTGCATACACTTCCAAATCATCCTCGCATGCCAAGTCTTGAAACTCCGGCAGTTCTGCGGCTAACGGCATGACCTCTTGCGCCAAATAAACCACATAGCGGTTCAATTCGGCAGCTTTCTGCAATTTGATTCGTTCCACATCGGGCGCAAAGATCTTGTTCATATACAGACGACTTTTCGCCTTCCATTCGGCTTCCAATCGTTCCAAACGCCCGAAAATCCAACTTGAATCATAAGCTATACAGCATGGGTCTTGGTCAAAAAACCAGTTCCGGTCATAAGCATGAACCATATGTTCGAATTTATTTTCCATAATAAACGTCCGGCGCATGGAGTACGTAATGTATCCGATTGCGCCTTTTTCCCCGGCTGACTGCTTCTCGCGTATATTCATGCAGAGTTGGCGGAACGACTGAATAAACTGTTCCGATAAATCATCCTTACAAGAATGATAGTTGCGTTCGAGCTCATCCAATTGCTCCTCGTAGGCCAGTTCGACGTAAGTATCGTAAAAATGCCGCAATGCTTCCTGTCTATTCATTTGGCCGCTCCCTTTCGAGTAACCTTCATGGCTACTCCACAATCATCCGCCGCGGACCGCCCGGCCTTATTTCCGGCCCCCGGCGGTTTCCGCCTTGAACGTCGTCCAAGATGCGTCCCAAATATTTGTGAATCTGCCCGTTGTCGTACGCCTTAAAGCCCATGCCAAGCCGGGTCCCGATATAATGCAGGATCAGCTCGCGGTCGACGGCTTCCTGACTCATGCACTGCATCGCAAAGGCGATGTCGTACGGGTTCGTGCTGCCCCGGCTGAGCAGCTGGCTGGCAAAATACCGCAGCAACGCAGGGTGAACGCTGCGCTGCCCGACGCCCGCATAAGCCGCATGGATAACGTTCCACGTATTGAACTCGGTGGCAAAGTCCGCGAAACTCTGGTACTCCGACCGCAGCTTCGCGCCCTCCTTCAGCTTGAACCGCCCAAGCTCCAGCTCGCTGCCGCCGGCGGCCTCCTCGTCCAGAACGAGCTCCGCGCCGTACACCGTATAATCGCTTTGCTCCTCCGCTGCGTGAAAGCGGACTTTGAGCACGGTCTCCTTGCCCGTCGCAGCGTAAGGCACCTGCTGCTGCTCCTCCAGCGTGTACAGCCGGCCGCCGTGCTTGACGATCCCGCAGCCGACCACAAGCTGTTCCGCTTCCACTCTTACATCGACTCCCGCTACAATGCCGTCCGAGTACGACTGAAAATACAGGTCCGCGAGCTGCCTCGGGTAATCCCTCAGGCTCTCCAGCATCTCCCGCTTCAGAATCCGGCCTTTATGAAAATTCGGATATATATTGGAGAACATGCGCTACCTCCTATTTCCAGCCGTCAAAGAAATCAAGCTCCGACAGATCGTTTTCAAATGCAAAAAAGCGCTTGCTTCCCAAGTACAACTGCTCGTCCTCCCGCGCGACCGGCACCACATGGAAGCCCCACTCGTTGTCCTCCGCGAACACGAAAAATTTGACCTCGCCGTTCTGGATGGAGTCCGTGTCGTCCTGCGGAATCTTGGCCCCGTACCGTCCGGCGATGTCCTCGTAGCGGATCGGCTCGAAGCTGCCCGGCTCGTTGGCATACGCGTACTTGTGACGCACGGCGCCGTCGCTTCCTTTCAAGAAAAACTCCACCTCCTTGACCTCGAACGGCCGGGAGATGGACCCTTGCACCTGATTCAGCCTTTCCTGGCTGCTGATCAAGAGCTTCTCCTGCCGGCTGTGGGTGAAGGCGCTGACGGTATAAGGGACAACCGGCGCATGATTCGTAATATAGGCCTCGATCGTGCCCGCCTTCCTCGCGCTGAGATAGCGGATCGCGCCCCGCAGGCAGGCCAGCTTCAATTCCGGAACGCTGTCGCTCTCCTCCGTTTTTTGCCGGAATTCGATGCTGCGGCCCGGGACGAATTCCTTCAGCGCTTCGCGGAAGCTGTCGATGCGGCACGATTGGCCGGTCAGCTTGATGATGGAATATTCCTGCAGCCGCCCGTCCTGGTAGAAATCTTCCAGGAACTTGCGCACGATGTCGTAAATATCCGCTTTGATCAACTGGTTGATCTCGTTAATATTGAACACGACGCGGGGGAATTCGTAGATATCCTTCATGCGGCCATTCTCGTAGGCGGACAGGCACCAGCGGTCCACCGCCGTAATTTTCAGATCCTGCTCCTGCCGGTCCCCGGTCTGCGAATCGAACCGGTTGCGCAGAATGCCCGTCTTGCGGAAAAACTCTTTCTTCATGCTGTCGGCGATTTCCCATAAAAAGTAATAATTACTTTTTACCCGCAGGTATTCTTCGCGCGTCCGGTTTTCGTAATCCTTGAACCGGGTCGGAATGATGCGTTCCGCCTCCCGGTAGCGCGCTTCGAATTGCTCGTAAACCGATTCGACGCCGAATTCGTCCACATGCCGGAACAAATCGGGGCCAGGAATGCCGATCAGGCTGTCGATATCCGGCACGCTGCCGCCCTTGGTGTAATAATCGGCAAAGACGATTTTCATGAACTGCAAAATCCGGTATGTAATGTTGTTGCCGCCAAAATTGGTGTCGCCGTTCTCGTAGGCCGTATGAATATCCAGCTTGTAGGAGATGTGGCCGTCCTCGATCCGAAATCGGCACGAAGACAAATCCGTCGTTCCTCCGCCGCAGTCGATGACGAGCGCATTGTACGTTTCGCCGTCCATAAACGTATTTTTCTCGATCTGATCGGCGATCGTATTGAACAGCACGGCCATCCCTTCGTCGAGCGCATCCTCCGATTCGATACGGTAATCCGGCAGCAGCTCCGCGAACATTTCGGCGAACTGCGTCTTCAGCTTCACGGGGCTGGAAATGTGCAGCTTGCGGAAGCGGCACTTGAATTGATGCTCCGCCGTTTCGATCACGTGAAGCAGATAGGCGCGCAAAATGTCGTTTCTGCGGACGACCGTCGTATTCCCTTGTCCGTCCACAATTTCCTCGGGAAGCTTATACCGGTTGACCCATCGCTTGATACCGTGAAAGACGGTAGCATGGCCGGTATACCCGTTCTTCTTCATAAATTTCATGGCTTCATGGCCAAAATAATAGTTCACCTGCTGGGTATCCGAGCAGTCCGCTACGGCGACAATCGTCGGCAGCAGCTCGATCCATTCCTCCCGTTTACCGCTGACCGCCGGGAATTTCACCAGATTGATGCTGTTCAACCGAAGCGTTCCGTTCAACAAATCGTGGCGGGAGGGGTTCGAAATGTAGCTGCTGTCCAGATAAGCGCCCGCCGTTGTGTTGGACGTACCGAAATCGATGGCCAGCACCGCATCGGTATCTTCCAGGTCCCTGATTTCCAGCTCCGGAATCGGAATCCGCCAGTAGTGCAGATTCGTAGGCGGCAGTGGCTTGCTGCGGGCGTAGGTCTGGTATACATATTCCGAATCCTGCTTGCGAAACAGCAGGAAGCTGTAATTTTTGTTCGAGGTGCGGCGAAATGTCATTTCCTTGGAAGCCGTCAGGCAGTACATACCCGGGTCCGGCCCGTCCTTGACCAGATTCATAATGCCGCACAGCTCCATATGATCGTTGATGAGCAGTACATTCGATTCGGTGGCGGTACCCGGAGCTTTGACCCGGTATTGGTCCTGTTTATCTACCCTAAGTCCGTCGTACAGCGTCACTTTAGCCGGAATTTGAATGCTGCCGTCATCCGGCAGCGGCGTATTCAAATACCGGGCGATCGCTACCTCCACGCGCTCCCATCCGTGCTCATCGAAGCTTTGGATCAGCAGGCTTTGCTCCGCGCTGCGGTATTTCAGAATCGTGCGGATGAGCGCCTCGCGGTCGAGCGGTCCCGAGAGCCCTTCGACCAGCTTCTCCTTATGGCAGATGCTCCGCAATTGCAGCGTCGTCATCTCCGACAGCTCGTCCCGCGTGTACTTGACCTTGCTCGTCTCTTCCGTGCCGCCGTTCTTCGGCGAGTTTAGCTTATACGTTCTCATGTCTCCGCTCCTTTCGTAGAAACCTCTAATAGATCGCGATATGATCCACCCGCATCGTGTCCTCAACGTCCACCATGCCGAAATGATTATCCCAATACGTCTCCGTATGAAAACGCACGGGCAGAAACAGGTCCTTGATCAGTTCCAGCTTCGCCCGTGTGATCTCATTCTCCCGCTGCCCCACATAGAACAACAGTTCGTCTTTTTCCTCGCAATTCGCGTAAATCGTCGAATGCTTGAACAATTTCCGCATCGTATCCTTCAGCAGATACACCGCTTCCCCCGTCTCGTACAGCCGCAGCAGATTGCAGGCCACAACTTCCTGCTCCTCCCGGTTCAGCAGCCTCAGCCGGTCCCGGACGCCGTCGCCGAACAGCCCCGCTTCCATATCCCGGAGCACGAACCGGATATAAAATTCCCGCTTGTTCATACCCTGCATGAGGTCGATATCGGTCAAGAAATGCATCGCAAGATCGAACAGCGTGCGCCGGAATTCCGTATCCTCTTGATTGTTAATATCGAACAAATCGCGGAAAATATCGTAAAACCGGTAATACGGATTCACTTCGACCGTACGCTCTTCGACGGTGCGGGCATTCAGCGTTTCGGTGCTCAGCTCCATATAAGGCGAGTACACTTTGGCGGGGGCAAAATAAAGGTCGTCCTTCGGCGTGCCCGCGTCCGCAGCCCGAATGACCAGATCCCATACGTAATTCAAGCCCATTCCCCTTCGCAGACGTATTCTGGAAAATACATTTGGATCTCGGACACGACAAAGCTCATCAAATCCTGCAAAATAAAGCTCTCGCTCCGGCGGGCTCTAAAACGGAGCCGCATCCGTTTTTTGTCGTTCTCCACCCTCACGTTGTCGCTGATGAACGGGTTCATCCCGTAGGTGACTTCCTCTCCGTCCGCCTCGTCCCTAATCTCGACCTGCACCAACTCGAGATCGTCCGAAGCTTCGAAGGAGCCTGCAATCCGCGCAATCTCGCCCTTCGCCCGAACGACGACCGGGTGCTTGCGGGAGAAGCGGCCGGTGAAGCTGCTTTTCCGCTTGTTCGAAACGAGCTCGTAAGCCAGACGGCCGAGCTTCGTAGGTGTCGGCTGCGTAATTTTCAGCACGTTCCAGTTCCCAGATTTGTCCTGCGGGGACACGATGTTCAATTCCTCCGGCATCCGCTTAATATACCGGATCAGCGCCTCGTCCCCGTCGACCAAATAGCCGTGCTGCGTCCCCGTCTTGCGCAAGGAGAGCACATGCTCGAAATTAATCCGGTCGGCGGCCGGCACCGGGAAGCCTACGTTTTTGAGCTCCAAGCGCTCAATGTTCCACATCGGCACCATGTCCAGCTTTTTGTACGCTTCGAATTCCTCCAGAAAAATCCGGACTTCAAGCAGCTCCTCCTCCGCACTTGTCGGCTGTTCCCCGCCGGTCCACAGCACGTCGAAAAACTTGCCCGCATATGGATGATTCACCGTCTTCCACGGCACGTTATTTTTTTGGAAAATAAAATAGAGCTTTTCCAGCTCGCGGATATACGTGAGGTTTTGCCGCAGACGTACCTGAATGGACCGGGTGCCTCCGGTAGTCACGATTTCTCCCCGGAACGTGCGTTTTCCGCGAAGCAGCTCCTTCAGCTTGGAGTAATCGCACTGCAAAAACAGCGTCATCAGCAGCGCCTCTTCCCCGCGCTGCATTTGCTCCGTCACGCTCCGCAGGTCGCACGTTTTCGGCTCGGTGTCGGCCGCAAGCATCGGGTACAGAAACTCGTGAATCGGATCGATCTCTTCCCGGGCACACAAGGTCACATAGATGTCGTGCCGGTCCTCCTGGTCCTCCACCTCGTTAAACACGCGCTCCTCCAGCTTGCGGTTCAAGTCCTCCTGATACTCCACTAGGTTCAAAAAGACGCCCGTCACAATTTGCTTCAAGAGCTTGCGCTGTTCGAGATCCTCTATTCGGTTCAGCCTGTCCAGCAAGATGTCTTTCATGGGAACTCACTTGCCTCCTCCCTCGGTCTTCTCGGCCTGACCGCCGCTTGCAGACGCTTTGGCTCCGCCTTGACCGGCAGCCCCTTGGTTTGCCGCGCCCGCTTCGCCTGCGCCTTGAGCTGCCGGAGCACGTCCGCCGCCTCCCGCAGCTCCGTCGGCTCCGGCCGGCTGGGGCGGCTGCGGAGGCGGATTCAGCTTCTCCTGGGCCTTCGTTATTTTCCGCTCGACGCCGAGCACCTTCTCCAGCATGTTGATTTCCTGATAAATCTCCTGCGCCATCGCGTAGGAGGTCACGGCCTGCTCATAAGCCTGCGCCGTATAGCTCTGGTCGCCCTTTTTCTCCAGCTTGTCGGCGTCCAGCTGCTTCTTTTCTTTAAACACGCCGGCAATCTTCGCATCTGCCGCTTCCAGCTTCGCCGCCAGCTCCTTTTCCCCGCTTGCAAAATCGGCCTGCTGCGCTTCCTTTTTCGCTTTCGCGTAAGTTTCCTTCGCACCTTCGTAATCCTGCGCTTGCAGCTTCTGATCCCCCTGCTTCATCAGCTCCGTAATTTGCTGGTAGGTGCGGGCTTTGGCGATTTTGGCCTCCAGATCCTTCTCATCGTATAGGCTTTGCTGCTTGGCTTCCTTCTGCGCTTTCTCGTAGCTCTCCAGCGCCTTGGCATAATTCCCGTCTTTGAAGGAGCCGTCGCCGTCCACGATGAGCTGCGCCGTCTTTTGCTTTTTGCCGATGAGCCGCATATGCACGACGTCGTTCACTTTGATCGCCGCATTGCGCGCCTCGCTGTACTCCTTAACCGCGTTCGGATAATCCTTCTCCTGCACCGCCTCGTCGCCGCTTTTTTCACGCTCGAAGATGGCGGCCGCCGCCTCCGCTTTGGCCATGGCGGTCCGGTATGTATAATAATAGGCTCCTCCTCCCAGCAGTAGGAGAGGAATCAGCACCAGTGCGATCCTTTTTATAATTTTCCATTTCTTCTTCGGGTCTTCCTTGAACACTTTGTTGACATAAACGGCCGCAGCCGTGTAATTCGGCACTTGCTTGTTCTGCCGGCTGAGCAGCACATCCTCCAGCGTATCGACAAGCTCCGCCGGCTCCTTGACCTCTTCCAGCGCATCCAGCATCTCCGCGCCGTCTACGTTCTCCCACATCCCCGGCGTACAGAGCAGCAGGACGTCACCTTCGGACAGCAGCGTCTTCTTGGAAACGAACGGCTCGAAAGCGCCCGGCTTCCCCAAATACCACAGCAGATTGTGCCGTTCCTCGTGCCTGTCCAGCCGATCCTCCGACAACTCTCCCGCCTCGGCCATCGACCGCGACAAGCTCTGATCCTTGCTTTTCGTATGCAGTCTTCCATTGCGAAATTGATACAGCCGGGTGTTCCCGGCCACCGCCCACACCATCCGGGTATAGTCCGTAGCGACCAGTGTCAGACTGACCTTACGCCGGACCCGGCGGCTTTCGATCTGCAGCAATTCGTGCGCTTCCCACAAATACCGTTTCAGCTTGCGCCGGGATAGCGTCGGGCGGTCGAGAAAGCTGCCAAGCACGCTCTTGACCGCCAGCTCGGCACTTTCTTTCTCCATATCGGAATCAAGCCCCCGGGCAATCACATAGCAAGCTTTATCGTCCTGCTCCGTAAACGCAAAATAATCCTTGTTGCGGATAAACGTTCCCGCCTCGGATAGAAAGCTCGTTTTGAAATCGCTGTTTTCCTTACGCATCGGGTTCTACCAGCCTTTTTCCAAAATCACGACCGTCGCATTGTCTTGGTGCGCGAGCTGCTTCCGCTCGACCGCTTCGATGATTTCCTGGGCGGCATCGTAGGCGGAAATCGGCTTGGACAAAATGTCCTCCAGCTCCACTTCCGTGAGCGTATTGTACACGCCGTCGCTGCACAGCATGACTTTGTCCCTCTTTTTCAGCCGGACGGGCTCCGTGCCGATCTCGATATTTTTGAAGCCTTCATAGCCCAAATAATTGACCAACTGGTTCTTCATCGGACTGTCCAGCGCTTCGTCCCTCGTAATTTCCCCGGATACGAAGCGTTCCTCGAGCACCAATTCCAGAATGTGCTTCTGATTGACGTCAATGAAGTCCCCGTTCCGGAAAATTTTGATGAGGCTGTCCCCCACCGCTCCCCAGTGAAGGTTGCCGCCTTCCACCACAACGGCGACCAGCGTCGTTCCGCCCTGCGCCCCTTTCAGGGTGTGCATGATTTCCGCATTGCTCGCTGCAGCCGCATTCGCAAAAAACTCGGGAAGCTCCCGAATATGCTCCAGCTTAAGAAACTGCTTGATGAACGTCGTCACGGCAGCCGTACTCGCCGCCCTGCCTCCCGACAGTCCGCTGATACCGTCGGCCAGAACGGCGATCGTCCCGTGCGGGCTGACGAAGGTGGAGAAATAGTCGTCCTGCTCCTCGCGCGTCCCGATCGTCTGTCCGTTGCCGATCTCGATCTTCGGAACAGCGCCGTCCTGATGAAGCAGACCTCTCCGGATGCGGAACAAAACCACAAGGACGCAGACGCAGGCCCAAACGATGACATAAGGCAACCATTCGTGTTGTTCCGGCATGCTCATCATTCCTTATCCGATTGATCTTGGTCCCACTCGAAATGCACTCCGCATAACGGAATGAACAGAAACTTGCTGTGGCCGAGCTGCACGACGTCGTACGCGGTTAATTCCACCGGCGTGTAGACCGCTTCGTTGTTATGGTAAGCGAGCCCCGAAGCATCGCCCGGCAGCAGGAAAAAGTTCCGTTTCTTCGGGTCGTACACGACGACCGCGTGATTCCGGCGGGAAATGGTATTGTCCCCAATGATCCGGATGTGCATATCCTCGGCCCGGCCGATGAAATTTTTCTCCGCCATGATCCGGTAATCTTGTCCTTGCTGCGGCCCTTCGATGCAGACAAGCCACCCGGTGACCGGCTCGATGCCTTCGGACTCCCCCAGATAAGGCATCGTCTTTTCGTCTTCCTGGACTCTTGCCGCTTTCTTGCCCTCGGATTTGGAAGCCGGCTCCACGACCATGCTGCAATAGGGGCATATGGTGCCGTGCTTTCTCGTACTGAACATGTGTCCGTTGGCGCATCTTGTCAAACTCATGGATATCTATTCCCCCGTCTGCTTCTTCTCAACGCTCAAACCCGAAATGCCTTACTTGACCAACAGCCTCGTATTGGCAATGTAAAGCGTATCGCCCGAATGCACTTGCTCGGGCGCGTCGCCGTTCAGCAGCCGCTTGCCGCTTTCGCCGCGTTTCTTGATGCCGACGCCGTTGCTGGATTCGAGGTCTTCGATATACCAGTTGCCGGAAGTGAAATTCAGCACCGCGTGCTGCTTGCTGACCAGGGCGGCATACTCGGTGCCCGACAAATCGATCTGCACCTCGAGATCGGAAGAGCTTCTCCCGACCAGGAGCGACGTCTCCCCGTGAATGTACCATTCCTTGATCCGTTCGCCGTCGTCGCCGAGCAGCGCCAGCTTCGTAATCGCCGCTTCCTTCTTGGCTTCGGGTGCCGACGCAGCCGTCCGCCCGTACTTTCGCCAGGCCATCCCCGCCAAGCCGATGATGAAAAAGGCGGCGACGAACAGCCTCAGGGCGACGTTGGTGTTCCATATATACGTATAAACCAGGGTAAAAGCCGCGACCAACGCGATCAACACGTTGACTACGGTTACCCATACGGATTTTTTTTCGCTCAACATTGGTTCCCCCGTTGGAACAGGATGTGCTTATTTTTTTCGGATGCCAAAATATTTCTCGAACATAGCCGTCGTATCGACCGGATTTTTCGTCTCGCTCTTGTTCTTGATCCCGGCTTCCCCGCTTTTGGGATGATAGCCGAAAAAACGCTCGAATTGCTTTTCCATATCTTTCAGATCAAACTGGGGCTGGCCGCTCTCGGCGCGCCGCTCCTTCGTCTTGGCACCCGCGCCGGATGACGAACCGGCTTTGCCTTCCTTCTTGCGGTCCAGACGTTCGTCGTAGGCTTGCCTCGCCGACGCGTCGGACAAGGTCTGATACGCTTCGGTCACTTGCTTGAACTTCAGCTCCGCCTGCTTGCTGCCGCCGTTGGCGTCGGGATGATGAAGCTTGGCGAGCCGCTTGTAGGCTTTCTTGATTTCTTCGGGGGAGGCGCTGCGTTCGACCTCCAGAATCTCGTAGTAATTGTTCATCGGATTCATCCTTACCGCCGGAAATGGAGAAAGTTAAGGGGCGAAACGGCCCCTTAACTCCTGTTGCTTGCACTAACTGGTCAAGCCGATTATACGGTGTATCCGCCTTCGATTGTTGCGAATTCCGTTTTGTCTTTCTTTTGCTTGATGAAGAGCGTGAACGTGCCTACGCCTTCCGTGTCGCCGAAGCGCTCTTGGTAATCCACGACGAACGCGTTCGGGAAGTAAATTTTGCGCACCACTTGGCTGGCAGCGATCACTTCCAGCGTCACTTTGCGGTAGCAGTCGGATTTCTCAGCCGGTACGAGCGACCACAAAGCAAGCTTCATCGTGTCGTCGGCGCTGTCGCCGTCCGTTGCGGTGATGATTTTGCCGGAGATTTTCAGGAACGCGCCTACATCCGTCGATCTTGCGTTCGAGTCGTTCGGCGTGTCCGTGTCGTAAATCACCGATTGAATGTTGTCCATGCCCAATTCGATTGTTTCTGCGCCTTCTACTTTCAGCTTGAAGCCCATTGATAAATCCTCCCTAAAGGTAAGTATGGTCCCCGACAGCGTCTGGCGCTGACGGGATTTATGTTGAAAGGGGAGCTTGCGAAAGCTCTCCTTTAACAACCGCATAAGTTTGTTCAGCATCGTTACGCTTTAACCGGGGTGGTCCCTTTCGTGATCATCACCTCAAGGTTCTTCACGTTGCCGTTGAACACCAGGTCGATATGACACATGTTGCTCTTATCGTCGATAATGTAGCTCATGTCGTCCCCGTCCTGAATGATCGAGTTGACGAACCCCCGCGTACCGAGCCATTTGCTCTTTTGGCTGCTCGGATTGTTGCTGAAAAATTTAACGATGTTGTCGTGTTTGAAATCGCCGGTCTGGAAGCGCAGGATGCGTTCGATGTACGTGCTGACCAGCGTCTTGTAGATCGAATCGAAGCCGTCGTCGGTCGACGCAAGGCTCCGCGCCTTGTAAACGGTAATGCGCTTGATGTCTTTGCCCTGCAGCTGCGCGTTCTCGGAAGAAAACACGAAGCCGAAGTTTTTCCGGTTGATCGAATCCTTGATGTTGTTCGTGAAGCCGGAAATTTCCTTCGCCATCGTCGTGACGGCACGCAGACCGTTCTCCCCGGCCTCGATATCGAAGCGCACGCCCGGGAACTCCCGGCTTATCGTCTTGAACGATTCGCGCAAATATTCCGGGCACTGGTAAGCCGCCACGACCCCCGCCGCCACATAGGCTGCGCCGACATAAACGCCCTCGATCCAGAGCTTCAGAATGTCTTCCTTCTCCTGCGACAACTTGACGCCGCCGTCCTCGGTTTGCAGCATTTTGCTGTCGATGACGACCCCGGACTTGTCCTTCGGAATAATCGTGAAGTTCGGCACGCACGGCACCGCGAACTCGCTGTATTCCTTGCGGACCAGCACGCCGCACTTGTCGATGTACTTGTCGATGCCGGCGGTCGCCATGCTGTTGAACGTCGTCTCCTCGCCGGTCTCGAAGTTGAAGAACACCTGCACCTTGAAGTCCTTGATCACCTGCAGCAGCATCGAAAGCGATTCCATCGTGTTGCCATCCTGCTTGGCCACCTTTTCGTTGCCTCGGAACCGCTCCCGGCTCACCTTCGAAGCGCCGGAAGAATCGAGCTGCACCGAAGGGACAATACCGAACCAGATCGTATCGGTGAAATCGTTCTTCGAGTTGACCGTGTTCAGGTACGTTTCCAGCCTCGGAATGTTGCTGCTTTTCACGATCATGTCCAGTTTGGTGTTCGTGATCAGCATCGAAGGCTGCATCCCTTTGTTTTTGGTGGAGTATTGCTCGAAAAACATTTTGATGCCCAACAATTTTTCCACCAAAGGCTTGACGGTCTTCACAAACTCGTCCTTGGCGTTCTTGTAGAACTCCAGATACGTGTTGTAGTTCTGCACTTCCTTCTCGGTATCGATCTCGCTCTGTACTGCAGGCAGCGGGCAGAACGTCCGTACGACCAGGTCTTTGACATAAGCGGATGGTGTATCCGACACGGACTCGTAATCGTCCTCGAATACGCCGATCAGGCCGTTCGTGCTGTTGTCGTCCGCGATCATGAGCTGCATCGTATCCGATTTCGGCGATTCGATAATTTTCAGTTCGCCGGAATCGCCGATCATCAGCATCCCGATCTGGATCGCTTCGGATTCGCTTTCTTCCTGCGCCCCTCCGAGCAGAAGACGGGTCTTGATGTCTTCGATCGCCAGCGGAAGCATGGCCATGACGTTGTTATAGTTTTTGCTGGCGTCCTCGAACATGATGTTGAGCTTGTCCCCGAGGTCCAGCTTTTTCGGATCACCGTCGTCCAATTTGTCATATTGACCATACAAATAATGGATTTCCTTACGCACTTGGCGGATGTCGTCCATTACTTTTTTCGGGGAGATCATGTCGAGCAGGTTCTCGAACTTGAAGTCCACGTTAGGAATGCCTTGGCTGCGCTTCGTGTCGATCAGCGTGAACAGCATTTTCAGAAAATCGTTGCTTTGGTCGATCTTGATTTCCGAAATGCTGTCCTCGGAAATCCCTTCCGGCTTCTTGAGCGTGTACATGACCTTCTGGTTGGCCGCATTGAAAAACGAGTACACGGTCGGCGAAAACTTGTCCAAAAACTCGTCGAAGCTGCGAACGAGCAGATGCTGGTTAATCTCCTTAATCGTATCGTCGCTTAAGCTGTCGATGCCTCTGACGTCCCCGACGATCGTGACGAGATCAAGCTTTTCCGGGTTGATCTCTTCGAAGAGCATGGTGCGGTTCGTTTGATTGATGATGTCCATTGAGTTGTCGGCTATAAAAACTTGCCGGAACCGGCGTATAATTCTTATAGCCTACTCCTTTCCGAGCATTTTGGGATGAAGGCCGAAAACACAGGTCTAATCATAGAGTTTCGTGTTTTATTTTGTCAACTATGGATTTTATAGTTATTTAATCCTAGACAATAAGGTACTATTTTCCTATTTTTGAGCAAACACATTTATTTTTTGGCCCTTCTGTTATATGCTGAATTAACCATATAAACCTACCCTTTTATTCCCTTTTTCATCATCTCCCCATCAAAACTGTGTCGAACTTAACAAAACTGTATTTTTTTACTACTTCCCATTGTACTACTTTTTTCGGTAAAGCAATACCGATAGTTTAGAGTATTTTTGGTGAACTTTCACACATTTTACAGATGAAGGGTGAGTTTTGATGGTTGGGGAAATGCATACAAGAAGGCGCGTCCCGGTCGGACTGCGAATTTTGGTGATCGCTGTCATGTTGGCGTTGCTGTTCGTCCCTCACGGATCGGCGTTTGCCGAAGGCGATTCGAATCCGGGATTCGACGCGGTGTTCGTGATGGACGTCAGTTATTCGATGAACGCCACGGACCGGGACCGGATCGCTGCGGAAGTCATCAAAATGTTTATGGACATGAGCGAGGCCGCCCGCACCCAAGTCGGGTTTGTCGCCTACAACCATAAAATCGTCGAGGCTCAGCCGCTCGCCCCGCTAACCCAGGAGGAGCAGAAAAATCTGCTCAAAAGGAAAATCGCGGAGCTGCGTTTTTCCGGCTATACGGATCTCGGCCTCGGGCTGAGCAAAGGGGCGGAGCTTGTCGGGAGCGGCAAAGGCGGCGGACGTCCGTTTATGATTCTGCTGTCGGATGGCGGGACGGACTTTGGACCTATTTTTACAGGAAGATCGGTCCAAGATTCGAACAAAGACGTGGAGCGAGTGATCGCGGAAGCGCAGTCGAAGGGCTACCCCATCTACACAGTCGGGCTTAATCATGACGGCTCGGTCAACGCGCCGCAGCTTGAAACGATCGCCGCCAAGACGGGGGGCACGTCGTTCATCACGGAAAGCGCGGGCGATCTGCCGGAAATTTTCAACAACATTTTCGCCAAGCAAATCCGCTCCGTGCTCGTCCCTGTCGCAGCCGTCACAGCCACCGGGGAACTGCAGGAAGTGACGGTCAACATTCCGAACGGCAGCATGAACGAAGCCAACATCGTGCTGTTGTCAGAGCATCCGATCGCCGAAACGCATCTGTACTACAATTCGAAAAACATCCGGTTCGTAAAATCGGACAAATACTCGCTGCTCAAAATTCCCCAGCCGCAAAAAGGCGCTTTTCTGCTGAAATTCAAAGCAAAGCCCGGGGATTTCGTGAAAATCAGCCTGCTCGGCAACTACGGCCTCAAGGCGGGAATGGAGCTTACCCAGCCGGTCAAGGGTGTGCCGTCGACCGTTTCCGCTTTCCTGCTGCATCAAGCGGACGGTAACAAGCTGGCCGACGCCGACGTGTACCAATCGATGAAGGCCGAGCTGATCGTGAAGGATTTGCAGACGAATAAGGAAGAACGGACGCCGATGAAGCTGAACGGAAACGGCTTCGAAACGCAGACCGTCTTCCGGCATTCCGGCAAGTATCAAGCCCGCGTGTTTCTGAGCAGCCCGGATTTTTACCGGGAGACGGCGGTCAGCGAGCTGGATATCGCGAACACGGCGCCCGAACCGATCAGCAGCGGAGCCATCGAGCTGACGAAGGAAGACGGAGACGCCAAAATAGATCTTAAGAACTATTTTCGCGATATAAATCAGGACAAGCTAAGCTATACGATCGCCTCCAACAGCAACGCCAAGCTGGCCGACTTCGCGGTGAACGGCGGTATGTTAACCGTCTCTTCCATGCACGCCGGCAAAGCGGTCCTGACGATGACGGTAACGGACGACGAAGGAGCTTCCGTCACCTCGGACCTCGTCATCAACGTGCACTCCGTCGTGCAGCGTTATTTGATTATCGCGGGCATCGCGCTCGCCGTGCTGCTGGCCGCTTGGGCCGTCTATTGGCTGCTTAGTCCGAAGCCCCGCTTCGCCGGAAGGCTGGAAGGATACTTCCTCAATACGGCGAGCGGCAGCGATATTCCGGTGAAGTACTGGCCTCTCGCTTCGTTCGAGAAGCGGCAGATCAGCCTGCGCGAGCTGTTCGCCAGCCTCGACGTGAACGAGCCGCTGCCGGAGGCGGAGCGCATCATCATCGAAGCCGGGAAGAACGGCACGTTCCTGCTCCGGCACAACACGCGCTGCACGATTGAAAAGGGCCGGACGCCGATCCCCCGCAACAAAAAGGAATCGATCAGCTACAACGAGAAAATTTATATCACGTTCGAGGACCGGCTGACGGAAATCGAGCTGCGGTATAAAGAAGTAAAACCCAACGCCCTGTAACGGGGGTTGGGTTTTTGCCGTTCCATCGCACCACAGTTCCTCTAAGCGGAGGCCGACTAGGCAAATGAACCGAATAGCACCCCCGCAGTTTCGCTATTTTTCCGACACGGTCGAAGGCGTGTCCAAGCGCTTCCGCCGCATCCCGAATTTCAGGCGCATATACTCCAACCGCAGAGCGGCCTTAAGCAGCTTCAGCGACGGGCATCTTCTGCGCGGCTGAACGGCAAGCCCCCATCGGATCATCCCCGACAGCAGCAGTCCGATCTCCGGGTTCGCGGTTCTGGCGCTTTCCATGCGGTCTTCGATCAGCCGCTCGGAAACGGCGGACGGCACGCGTCCGGTGAAGCTGTAATAAAGAACAGCGGCGGCGCTGAACAGATCGGCCTTTTTCCCTTGCTGGGCCTTTTCCGAATACAGCTCCAGCGGGGAGAAGCCGGCCGTTGTAAAAATCGGACAGACGTCCGGCTCCGCGAGCGATACGGCCGAACCGAAGTCCAGCAGCACCGGCCGGCCTTCTTCCGAAATCATCACATTCCCCGGCTTCAAATCCCGGTGAATGATGCCTTGCCGGTGTAAGAAGTCCACCGTATCTAGAAACGGCAGCAGAACGTTCCGGATCAACTCCGCCGCCGAAGGCTTCTCCTCCCGGATAAAGTCCATGAGCGGCTTGCCCGGGCAATAACGGGTCACCAGATAGCTCGTCCCGTTTTCTTCGAAATGGTCGATATATTCGACGATATGCCTATGCCGGAGCCAGCCTAGAATCGAGGCTTCCCTCCGGAAGGCATCGTTCAGTTCTTCAAACTTCCGGCGGCTCGAAGGACGGCGGCATAAGACCGCCTTCCCGTCCATATCTCTTAAAGTCAGGCTTCCGGGATAAAATTCCTTGATCGCAAGCCTCTCTTCTCCCTCGGCCGGGCATCCGGTATAAACGATGGACAGCTCGCTGGAAGCCAGCCGTTCTTCGATCCGGTAGGCGCCGCCTTTTAACAGCGTATACCGCCCAAGGCACACATCATCAAGATCATCTCGGGTCATCCAAAATGGCTCCTTCATTCCGAACATTCGCCTTGCTTCGATTGAGGCGCGGGCCCGCAAGCCCCTTTACCATCTTATCATAAGGAGCGAAATTGGGAACCGTTGGATTTCCCACGTAGGATCGAACGGCCGCGAGGTTCCGTAGGCGACAGCACCGGCTGCTTATTTCGCGAAGCCCCGAAACAAGACCTTGATTTTCTCGGCAAAGTGACGACCGCTACCCCTCGCCTCCACCTTCTCCACCATCAAAGCAACGAGCAGCTTCGGCTTGCAGGCCGCAAGCGTCAGCAGCAGCGCGACAAAGAGGACGCCCCATCCGACGCCCCTCGCAACTGTTCGATGGGTCAATCTCAGCACTCCCTCTCTCTATCCACTCGTTTCCATTGTAGCCAAGCGCCGGCGGAAGGAGAATGGATAGCTTCCTGATATTTCCCTTACGAAACGCTGACCGGGACCGGCCGGAAACGTTGGATACGGCTTTTGGCGCAGTGGTATAATCGTCTTATTCTATGGATTTGCGGGGGAATGACACATGAAAATCGTGATTGCGCCGGATTCGTTCAAAGGCTCGCTGTCTGCTCTGCAGCTGTGCGGTGCCGTGAGCTCCGGCATTCGGAGCGTCGTCCCGGACGCCGACATCGTCGAGCTTCCGGTCGCGGACGGCGGGGAAGGCACGGTAGACAGCCTTGTGCATGCCTGCGATGGCATCCGGGTGGAAGCGCAGGTTCGCGGCCCGCTCGGAGAGCCGGTCACGGCCGTCTACGGCATCCTGAAGGACGGCACCGCCGTCGTCGAAATGGCCCAAGCGTCCGGGCTGCCGCTCGTTCCCGAAGCGCGGCGCAACCCTCTTGCCGCCTCCTCCTACGGGACGGGCGAGCTGATTCGGGCCGCATTGGACCGCGGATGCCGGCAGTTCCTCATCGGGCTCGGCGGCAGCGCGACGAACGACGGCGGGGCAGGCATGCTGGAGGCGCTCGGCGTCCGGTGGTACGGGGCGGACGGCGTCCCGCTGCCCTCCGGGGGCGGAGCGCTCGCCGGGCTCACCGGTTTCGACGCCTCCGGCATGGACCCGCGTCTCGCAGAATGCCGCTTCGTGGCGGCGACGGACGTCCGCAACCCGCTCTGCGGACCGGAGGGCGCTTCCGCCGTCTTCGGCCCGCAGAAGGGCGCGACGCCGGACATGACGCAAGCGCTGGACCAGGCGCTGCGGCAGTGGGCCGACGTCATTCGCCGGCAAACAGGCATCGACGTGCTGACGCTGCCCAGCGGCGGCGCGGCCGGCGGCATGGGGGCCGGATTGCATGCGTTCCTCGGCGCGCAGCTTTGCTCCGGCATCGACATTGTGCTGGAGAAAGCGAGGTTCGAAAAGCATCTTCGGGACGCCGACTGGGTGATCACCGGCGAAGGCCGGCTGGACGGACAAACGCTGTCTGGCAAAGCGATTGCCGGCATCTGCCGCAAGGCTCGGGACGCGGGAGTGCCGGTGGTCGCCTTGTGCGGCAGTCTGGAGCTGCCCGCAGAGCAGCTGGACGAGCTCGGACTGACGGCGGCTTTTTCCATTGTGCGCAAGCCTTGCGACTTGCAGGAAGCGGTCGGGCGCGCCGCGGAGTGGGCGAGCGAGGCGGCAGCCCAAATGATGCGCCTGCTGCAGGGAGTCAAGCGGCGATAGTAATTTTGTGGAATTTTTCGTCTAAATCCGCGAAATTTCGATTGAAATTTTGAGCCAACGTGATAGGATAGGTCATAAATGCAACTTCATTCATCCGGGGAGAGAAGTATAATGAGCATACCAAAAGCTTTAACCATTGCCGGCTCCGATACAAGCGGCGGCGCCGGAATTCAAGCCGATTTGAAAACGTTCCAGGAACGCGACGTCTACGGAATGACGGTTCTCACGACAGTCGTCACGATGGACCCGAACAACCAATGGCACCATGGCGTTCATCCGGTCGCTTTGCCTACCGTCGAAGCCCAACTGCAAACCGTGCTTGACGGCATAGGCGTCGATGCGCTCAAGACGGGCATGCTCGGCTCGGTCGAGCTGATCGAGCTCATTACGCATACGCTCAAAGGCAAGGGGCTGCAGCGTATCGTTGTGGACCCTGTGATGGTCTGCAAAGGCAACGACGAGGCGCTCCATCCCGAATCCACCGTTGCGCTGCGGGAGCTGCTCGTCCCGATCGCGGACGTCGTCACTCCGAATTTGTTCGAAGCGGCGCAGCTTGCGAACCATCCGCCGATTCAAACGCTGGAGGACATGAAAGAAGCGGCACAGATCATCCATGCGACAGGCGTCAAGTACGTTCTGATCAAAGGCGGCGCGAAGCTGAATCATCCGCAGGCGGTCGACTTACTTTATGACGGAAAGGCATTCGAGCTGTACGAATCCGACAAAATTTCTACCACCTATACACATGGAGCCGGATGCACGTACTCCGCGGCCATTACGGCCGAGCTTGCCAAAGGCGCCGACGTCAAAGAAGCGGTCGGCACCGCAAAACGGTTCATCAGCGCAGCCATCGCGCACGGGTTTCCGCTGAACGGCTTTGTCGGCCCGACCCGCCATTCGGCGCTGCGCCAGTTCGGGTAAGCCGTGAATTCATGTTTTTCCATATCAAAGAGCCTGTCTCCGAGACAGGCTCTTTATCCTTTCTGCCAGCGACAGCGTTACGGCACAAGCAAGCTGTCCAAATGCCGCGCAACGATCCCTGCAATTTCTTCCGCAAGCACGACCTCGGATGCGATGACGCCGTGTACGAGCAAACCGTCCACCAACGCGTGGAACCGCTTCGCCTCCAGCTCCGTGTCAAGCCCCGGCTTCAGCAGCTGCGACTGGGCGAGGGTTTCGAAGATGTTACGGAACACGTCCCGCAGCGAATCGTGAATTTCCCGGCTCAGCGGCCTCAATTCCGGCTCGGTCAAAGCAAAAGTCGAAAAGGCAATCCAGATTTGACTTTCCGCCAAACGGTCTTCGTCCAATGGCACGATTTGACCGATAAGCGCTTCGATATTTTCACGGGGATCGCCGTCTTGCGGAAGCGACTGTATACGTTTTTTTATCCGTTCGGCGACCAGCTGCATGGAGAAAGCCAATAAAGCCGATTGCGAATCGAAGTAATGACGCAGCGAGCCAAGAGACATCCCGGCTTCCTCGGCGACACTACGAACGCTGACCCCTTCCAGCCCTTCCCGGCGAATAATCCGCCACACCGCTTCCGCCAACTGCTCTCGTCGCTCTTCATGGTTTACGATTTTAGGCATGTCTCGATTATAGCACGGTTGTTTTTTTTAATACAACAATGCTAAAATAAACCCTGCTTAGCAATACAAATGTATCAAAAAAAATGAAAGGACTGATTGTATGACGATAGCCGCATTTATTGTCGGTTGTGAAATTGGCTTTTGGGTATTTGTCGTCGCCGGACTTGTCTTCCGTTATATTTTGGGTTTGAAACGAATCGGAGCTCTTTTGCTGGTCGCCACGCCGGTGGTCGATCTGGTCCTGATTATCGCGACCGTCATTGATTTGCGCAGCGGGGCGACCGCGAGCTTCGTACACAGCCTCGCCGCCGTTTATATCGGTGTATCCGTCGCCTTTGGCCACCGGATGATCCGGTGGGCCGACGTACGTTTCGCACACCGGTTCGCAGGGGCTCCGGCGCCCGAGCCGAAGCCGAAGCACGGCGCCGCCCATGCCGGTCGCGAGCGGCAGACGTGGTTTCTTCACCTGCTGGCCTGGATCATCGGCAGCGTGATTCTGCTCGGCATGATCTGGTTCGTCGACGACGAAAGCCGGACGACGGAGTTGTGGAGCATGATCTCGCGTTGGGCGGTCATACTGGGGATCGACTTTATATGGAGCTTCAGCTATACCTTCTGGCCGAAAAAAGCATAGCCGGATTTTGTTGAAACCTTATTCCCCTCTCGCGCGTAAGAATAAGACAATCGTACATTTTTGCCAAAAGGAGATCGATGCTCATGCCTCGCCTAAAAGTCCCCCGTTAACCCCGGGGACCGCCGCCTCCGTTCGAAGCAGTGCGCGAAACAAACATTATTTTTATCAAGGAGCGTGCAAACGAATGAACGGACCACAGGCGATAACCAAAGAAGAAAGACGGGCCATTGCCCGCGAAATTGCCGACCGGCTTAAGCAGGTTTACGGCGACAAAATAAAAGCGATCGGCCTCTACGGCTCTATGGCGCGAGGCACCGACGGACCTTACTCCGACACCGAGATGCTTTGCGTTCTCAACACGGAAGACGAACCGGTCGACTTCAGCCACGAATGGGCGGCCGGCGCCTGGAAAGCGGAGGTAAACGTGTACAGCGAGGAGGAGCTGCTGCAGTACGCGCGGACCGTCGAAGATACATGGCCTCTGTCCCACGGCGCCTTCCTTACGGCTCTGCCGCTGTACGACCCGGACGGCTTTTTCGATGACCTGATAGCGGCGGTCCAGTCGCCGGACGAAGCCGATTTCCGCGAAAGCATCCGCGGCATTCTGGTCGGCGAAATGTTCGAATTCGCCGGCAAATGGCGCAATGCCAACGCCCAAGGCCCGCGGACGTACCTGCCTTATCTGGCCATGGAGACCGCGCAATATGCCGCGATGCTCATCGGGCTGCATCATCGGACGACCTACTCTACGGGAGCCAAGGTCATTCCCGAAGCAATGACCCTGCCCGACCGGCCGGAAGGCTTTGATGCGCTGGCACAGCTCGTGCTGTCCGGCGAGCTATCCGACCCGGACCGCGTCTTCCTGACGTGCGAAGCTTTCTGGAACGGCCTGCAAGCGTGGGCGGAAGAGCGTGATTATGGGTTTACCACGGAACAAATTCCATTTTAAATGCCATCCGCAAGAAACCTTTCCAATGCCCGACGCTGGCGCAATTGGCACGCCACGCTCGGCGTTTAGCGCGATCATATTTTATATTTTTCGCGCGCCAAACGCAGCCGTTCCAAAAATTGCACGATGCAAAAGGAGATTTATCATAAAATGAATATAACCCTAACAGATGTGGATAAGAACAATTATGAAGAGGTTTGTGACTTAAGCGTAGCTGAGGACCAATACGATTATGTATCAGAAAATATGTGGTCGCTCGTGGAGTCAAAATTCAATCCATCCTATCAAACACGCGCAATTTGTCTAGACGGCAAGCCTGTTGGATTTTTTATGTGGGTTCCGAAGACAAAAGGGAAAATATCGATTTGGCGTTTTATGGTGGATGAGAACTATCAGAACAAAGGTATTGGGCGCAAAGCTTTACTGCTGGCCCTTGATGAAATTAGACAGACAGATGGATTGGAAGAAATCGAGATCTGCTACAATCCCAATAATCCTGTAGCGAAAGACTTCTACGCCAGCTTTGGTTTCGTTGACGTCGGTATGGACGAAGACGGAGATGATATGATAGCCATCATTAAAATATAACAAATCCATTATGTTTTATAATTAAAACTAAAAAGAACAAAACCACCCTAACGGGTGATTTATCGTTCTAGCCGACGGTTTACTTGTCCGTCGGCTCTTTCTTTCTCTGCTCCACGGAAACGCCGACACGTTTTTCAAATCCGTTTGCTACAAAAGCGTCGGATTTAACTGGCGGGTCTCCTGAATCACTTTTTTTACGATAGTACGGAGAACCTTGGCGTTTTCCTCGATAAATCCGGCATCAAGCACCACATCGTGACTTCCGACGACTTCATATTCGGCATAGTGGTTCAGCGTAGCCTGCCGCCATAATAAAGCATCATCCGGAGCAGCGATTCCCGCAGCCGAACCGCCGGCAACCAAAGCGTGAATGTTCGCTTGAACGGCTCCGGTATTGAGGAGCCCATCCCGGTACAAAGCATAGGCGTACATTTTGTTTTTCACTTTTTCCCGAACGGACGGTTCCGTCAGGTAGGATTTGTACGTGTCGGAAAGCCCAGCCAGTATTTGCTCGATCTGATCGGACGTTCCCTCTGGCGAGGATTCGATCGTTTCCGTACGTCTTAACGTATCGATCATAATAATATCCGACACTTGGTATCCCCGATTCTCCATAGCCTTGGTCACCTCGAATGCCAGACTGCCCCCGATCGAATAACCCAGGAAGATATAAGGCCCTTGCTGTTGAATACTCCGAATGGAATCGATATATTGCTCCAGCATGTCCTCATGAGAAGAACGATCCCCGATAAACTCTAAACCGTAGACGACACAATGATTTTCAAGCTGCCTTGCCATTTCGTAATACCCGATGCCGTATCCCGCCAACGGAGGGAAGCAGAAAACATTGACCGGTCCTTTCTCGTTCAAGCGTACAATGTCGTTCTCCTCGCTGCCAAATGCCTTTTCCGCCTCGCGCTTGCCGATTTCATAAGCCATATCTTCGACGGTCGGCATTTTAAACACCGTATGCAGAGGAACTTGAACGTCCAATTCCACCGAAACCTTCTGGAGCATTTGCAGAACTTTTAAAGAATGTCCGCCAAGATCGAAAAAGTTATCCTGAACCCCAATGTTCGGAAGGCCGAGCACCTCCTGCCAAATTTCCGTCAACCGGGCTTCCAGCGACGTGCGCGGAGCTACGTATTCCATTCCCGTCGGGACGCTTCCTTCGGGCGCAGGCAGCGCTTTGCGGTCGATCTTTCCATTCGGCGTCAGCGGCATCCGCTCCACCTGCACAAAGTACGACGGGATCATATAGGCCGGTATTTCCCGCGACAGTGCCGCTCTGAGTTCGTTTACCGTCAGGGATCGGGCTGCCAGGAAATATGCGCATAACTGCTTCGCGCCGCTTTCGTCCTCCCGTGCCAGAACGATCGCCTCTTGTACAGGCTCCACCTTCAAGAGCTGCGCTTCCACCTCGCCCAGCTCGATCCGGTACCCGCGGATTTTCACCTGATGGTCGATCCGGCCCAAATATTCGATCGTGCCGTCTGGCAGCCAGCGAGCCAAATCGCCCGTCTTGTACATTCGTCCACCAGTCTCGTACGGATTCGGCACGAACTTCTCTTCCGTCAGCTCCGGCCTCCGATTATAGCCGCGCGCTACGCCCGCTCCGCTGATGTGCAGCTCGCCTGCTACGCCGATCGGCACAAGCCGCTGCCCCGCGTCGAGTATCCAGATCTTCTGGTTCGGCAGCGGCCGCCCGATCGGTACCGTGTCCGCCAGTTTCGCCAAGCGCTGCGGCTCCACCTCGTAGATCGTCGAGTCGACCGTGCACTCCGTCGGTCCATACACGTTCGTGAGCTTCACCTGCTCGCCGAACGTCGACCAGAACGACTTCACGAGCTTCGTCGTCAACGCCTCGCCGCCGATTACATAGTGCTTCGCGCCCGCTGCGCTGCTGCCGGCTTCAGCCGCCTGCACCAGAATCGCCAGGTACGTCGGCGTCGCATCCGTGATGTCGATATCGTGCTCACGGAAAAACTTTAGCAGCTTTTCCCCGTCCATCCGCGTCTCTTCCGGCACAATGTGCAGCGTCAACCCCAGCAGCAGCGCCCCGTAGATCGGCTTCACCGACATGTCGAACACGTACGGCGCCAGCTGCGCCATGTTCCGGTACTCCGGATGCGCCGCATAGATCGGCTCAAACAGGCTCAGCGTAAAATTCACTACGCTCCGCTGCTCGATCATGACTCCTTTCGGCTGCCCCGTCGTTCCCGATGTGTAGATCAGGTATGCCAGATTGTTCGCCGTGGACACCGGCTCCAGGTTCGCGCCGTGCTCCGCCGGGCCTTCGTACAGCCCCGCTTCGTCCAGGCACAATACTTCGCCGCGGAAATCCACCGCTTTGGTCTGCTGCCAGCTTTGCGTCAGCAGCAGTTTCGCCCCACTATCCTCCAGCACGAAGCGAATCCGGTCCTCCGGATGCTGCGGATCGATCGGCACATACGCACCGTCCGCTTTCAGCACCGCCAGCATTCCGACGATCATCTCCAGTGACCGCTCCACCAGCATCGCCACCGGCTGATCCGCCGCGACCCCACGCGCCCGCAGCACGCGAGCCACGCGGTTCGCCCGCTCGTTCAGCTCGCCGTAGGTCAGTTGATCATCCTCGAACACCACGGCTATCCGATCACGCGAGCGCTCGACCTGCTCCTCGAAGACCGCATACAGCGTCTTGTTTTGCGGATATCGGTCATCCGCCGTATCGTTAAACTCCGACTGAAGCTGAGCCGCTTCCTCCGGCGTGATCATCTCCAGCTCCGCCAGCTTCGCCTGCGGGTTGTCCGCAATGGCTCCAAGCAGTCGGACGAAGTGGCCCGCCATCCGTTCGACCGTTTCTCGCTTGTACAGCGCCCCGGCATACCGGAGGCCAAACTCCAGCTCGTCCCCCGCCTCGACGGCACTAAGCGTCAAATCGAACTTCACCGCGTCGTGCCCGCTCGGGTAAGGCTTGAACGACAAGCCTTCGATGCCCAGCACGCCTTCCTCCATGTTTTCCAGTACGAACATTGTGTCAAACAGCACGCTGCGGCTCATGTCCCGCTTCACATTCAGCTTCTCGACCAGCTCCTCGAACGGATAATCCTGGTGCTCGTACGCCTTGAGCGCATGCTCCCTGATTTCCTGCAGGTACCCGAGGAACGTCTTCTCGCCGGCCGGATAGCTGCGCAGCGCCAGCGTATTGACGAACATCCCGATCACCGGCTCCAGGTCTGCATGCGGACGGCCCGCAACCGGCGTGCCCACGATGACGTCTTCCTGCCCCGTATATTTGTGCAGCAGCGTCATGTAAGCCGCAAGCAGCACCATATATAGCGTGGAGCCGGTTTGCGCCGCAAGCTGCCGGAGCCGTTCGCTTCCGGCTTGGCCAACAGCAAACGTCACCGTGTCGCCCTCGAAGTTGCGCACCGCCGGTCTCGGGTAATCGGTCGGCAGATCCAGCACCGGGATTTCCCCGTGGAACACGTCCAGCCAGTACGCTTCCTGTCGGTTCATTCGTTCGCTCCGGACTTCCGCCTGCTGCCATGCCGCATAATCCTTATACTGAATCCGCAGCGGCGGCAGTTCCGCCCCCTCGTACAACCGGACAAACTCTTCGATCAAAATGTTCACGGACACACCGTCGGAGATGATATGGTGCATGTCGAGCATCAGCAGATGACGTTCTGCTCCCAACTCGATCAAACCTACGCGTAGCAGCGGCGGCTGCTGCAAATCGAACGCCCGCACAAAGCTGCGGACGTGCTTTGTCGCGTCCTCTTCTCGCGCCTCGACATACGCTGCCGCAAACGTCACTTCCGGGTGCACCCGCTGTACCGGCTCGCCGTTCACCGTTTCAAAGCCGGTCCGCAGCGTTTCATGACGCCGGATCAGCTGCCGGAAAGCTTTCTCCAGCCGATGCCGGTCCAATAAGCCTTCAACCATCATGACGCCCGGCATATTATAGCTTTGCTCCGCCCCTTCCAACTGATGCAGAATGAACAGCCGCTTCTGCGCGGAAGATAACGCATAGTACTTCTTTTCCTCGATCTTCGGGATAGATACGTACAGGCGTTCTTCCATACGGGCAATCGCTTGAGCCATCTCTTCAACCGTCACGCAGCGAAACACGTCACGCAGCGGGAACTCGACATTCATCTCCTTGTGCACCTTGCTAACCAGCGTCGTGGCGCGCAAGGAATGTCCGCCAAGTTCGAAGAAGTTGTCCTTCACCCCAACCTTTTCCAGTCCGAGCAATTCCTTCCAAATGCGGACCAGCTTCGCTTCCAGCGGGGTTCGTGGCGCCGTATATTCGGATCCGCCGCTCGCGCTTCCTTCAGGTGCGGGCAACGCCTTGCGGTCGATTTTGCCGTTCGGCGTCAGCGGCATCCGTTCCAACTGCACGAAGTAGGAAGGGATCATATACTCCGGCAGCTCTTGCGCCAAGGCGGCACGCAATTCGCCCGCCGTCAGTATTTTGTCAGCCACGAAGTACGCGCCCATCCGCTTATGTCCGCCCTCGTCTTCCAGTGCGATGACGACCGCTTCTTGGACCGCCTCCGCTTTCAGAAGCTGCTTCTCCACCTCGCCGAGCTCGATTCGATAGCCGCGAATCTTCACCTGGGCGTCGATCCGGCTGATATATTCGAGATTTCCATCCTCCAGCCATTTCACCAGATCCCCGGTCCGGTACAGCCTGCCGCCCGGCGAGAACGGGGAAGGAATGAACTTCTCGTCCGTCAGCTCCGGACGATTCAGATAGCCTCTGGCCAAGCCGTCCCCCGCGATGTACAATTCTCCCGGTATCCCTGCCGGCAGCAGACGTTGATCGCGATCCAACACATAAACCGACGTATGGCTGACAGGCTTGCCGATAGGCACGGTTCCCGCCTTCTCGTCCAAATGGTCGATTCGGTAGTACGTGGCATATACAGTGCTTTCCGTCGGTCCGTAGACATGGATCAAACGGCCTGGCCCCAGACGCGCCAACGCTCTCCGCACATGGCCTGCCGATACCTTCTCACCGCCCAACAGCACCGCTTCCAGCGTTGCCAAGCAATCGACGTCGATGTCCACCAGCGTATTGAAAAGCGCCGTCGTCATGAAGCATTTCGTGATCCGCTGCGCAAGCAGCACACGCGACAGCTCGCGTGCATCCATCACCTCATCGCGGGCGATCAGCACTAGAGCGGCTCCGTTCAGCAGCGCCCCGTAAATGTCGAACGTCGAACCGTCGAACGAGAAGCTGGATAGCTGCAGCACCCGGTCCTTTGGCGTAAACCGGATATAGTTCGTCTCCTTGACCACGCGGCTGATGTTAAAGTGCATCGTCAGATTGCCTTTCGGATTGCCCGTAGAACCGGAAGTATACATAATGCACGCAAGCGTCTCGGAGCCGTGAAGCGGCGGGAGGTTGTCTTTTCCTGCTTGATAATGCCGCAGATCCGTTAAATCCAGGACAATCCCGGCGAAGTTTACCTTTCTCTGCACTTGCGGATGGGTCAGCAGCAGCTTCGCGCCCGAATCTTCCAGCATGTAGCGGATACGCTCCTCCGGATATTCCGGATCGATCGGCACATAAGCTCCTCCGGCTTTTAAGATGCCGAAAATCCCGACGATCATCTCCAAGGAACGCTCAACCATGAACCCTACGGGCTGATCCGGCCCTACGCCTTCGGTCCGCAGCGTGCGCGCCAATCCGTTTGCCCGTTCGTTCAGCTCGCCATACGTCAGTTGCTTGTCCCCGAAAATCACCGCCACGGCATCCGGCGTACGTTCCGCCTGCTCCTCGAACAATTGCTGGAGCGTCTTGTTCTTCGGATAATCGCTCGTCGCAGTCTCTCCAATGCTGCGCATCAGCGCCTTTTCTTCCGGCGTGACCAGCTCAAGCTCGCTCAATTTGATATGCGGGTCGTTCGCGATTTGATTCAGCATATGAACCAGATGCCTTTGAATCCGTTCGATGCTTGCCGGCTCATAAACGGAAGCATTGTAACGGAAAACAATCCTGAAAGCTTCGCCGGGCAGGACAATCAGGTTAAAATCATAGCTCGTTTGTTCGAACATCTCAGCGTCCGTAATCTCAAAGTCTGCCGGACTGCCGCTTCCCAATTGCAGCATCTGCTGTTCAACGGGATAGTTTTCGAACACCATAATATGCGTGATCAAAGGTTGTTTTTGTCCGGCTTGCGCCTGAATCTCGTAGAGCGGATACGTATCATACGCATGCGACGCCAAATACTGCTCCTGCAGCTTTTTGACCGCTTCCGCAAAAGTCGCATGTTCCTCCGTCCGGACACGTACCGGGATCGTATTGATAAATAACCCGATCATGCTTTCGATGCCCGGTATTTCCGTCGGTCTTCCCGAAACGACACTTCCGAAAACAACGTCCCTCTGGCCATTGTATTTCTGAAGCATCAGTCCCCATACCGCTTGCATCAGCGTGCTGACCGTCACTTGATGCTGCTTCGCAGCTTCTTCGATACGCCGGGTCAGTTCCATGCCCAGGTCACATTCGAACTGCTCCGAAACATAGCCTTTCTCCTTACCCGTGAGGCTGGCAAACGGCAGCGTTGTGTGCTGCTCATAGTCTTCCAGATACCCGAGCCAATACCGGGAGGCTTCTTCGTCATTTTGCCGGTCGAGCCATTCGATATACCGGCTGTACGGCAGCGTCGGAGCAAGCGAGGGCTGCCGCCGTTCCCGGATGGCGAAATAATGCTCGAACACTTCCTGCGTAATGAGAGGGAGGCACCAGCCATCCATAATAATATGGTGAAAGCTCCATAGCATCCGATAAGCTTCTTCACCCGTACGCAGGATCGACACGCGCAGCAGCCCGTCTTGCGTTAAGTCGAAGCCTCTGGCCTTATCCTCTGCGGCATACGCCTCGATATACGCATTCCGCTCCGCCTCGTCCATCCCGCGCAAATCCTCATAAGCAAAGCTCCTCTTTTTGTTACGGTAGACGATCTGCAGCGGCAGGTCCTTCCAACCGTTGTAAAAGTTTGTCCGCAAAACGTCATGCCGCTGTACCAGAGCGTCCAAGCTTTTGGCGAAGGCTTCCACATCAAAGGTCCCCCGCAGGTCAAACGCCGCTTGTTCAAAATACGCTCCCGAATCCGGCTCCAGGAGGCTGTGAAACAGCATGCCCTTCTGCATTGGCGTCAGCTTGTACACGTTCTCGATGTCGCCAAGGTGTCCCGTCTGTTCGACTAAAGCATCCAGTTCCTCAATGGCCAGTCCCTTCAGCAGAACGTCGCTGGGCGTCAATTCCGTCCGCTCTTTCGCGACGCAATGCCCAATGATCTCTTGAAGACTTGCCCGCAGCAGGCCGGAGAACCGTTCCATCGTCTCTCTACGGTACTGCTTGCCGCTGTAACCGATCGTCAGCGTCAAGGCACCTCCGGCAATCATCCCGTTAATATCGAGCGCGCAATGCCGTTCCGCGTTTCCGCTCATCGCCGTACCGGTCGAATAAGGCGAAACCTGCAGCCCGTTCGTTGACAAATCCTGGTCAAATTGGCCCAAATAGTTAAATCTGATGTCCGGTTTTACCTCCAGGGAGCTGTCCTCTTCCAGCGCAGTCAAATAGCTCAGGATGCCAAAGCCGATTCCTTTATGCGGAATTTGGCGCAGCTCTTCCTTGACCCGTTTGATCCGGCGCGATACGTCCCGGTCCGCTCCCATGTCCAGGACCACCGGATATTGGCTTGTAAACCATCCCACAGTACGGGTAATGTCGATGTCCGGAATGATCGGTTCCCGGCCGTGCCCTTCCAGATTGACAAGCACCTGCCCGATGCCGGACCATTCGTGAACCGCCATTCCCAACGCAGCCAGCAGCAGATCGTTCGTCTCCGTGTTGTACGCCCGGTGCGCTTGTTTGAGCAATTGCTCCGTTTCCTTCTCCGTCCACCGGATCGTAATCGTTTCGCTGTCTCGCTCCAATGCCCTCTCTTGCGCGTCATCCTTCGGCAGCGGCTCTGTCTTCGTCTGCCGGAGCTGCCGCCAGTACGCCCGCTCGCTTTCCATCGCCGGACTGTTCGCATACAGCGACAGCCGCTCTGCCCAGAGCTTGAAGGAGTCCGTTTTGTGCGGTAGTCGGATGGCTTGTCCGTCGGCCGTCTGCCCGCTCGCCGCTTGTTCATAACCGGCGGTCAGATCTTCGAACAAAATCCGCCATGATACCCCGTCGACCGCCAGATGATGAATGGCAATCAGCAGATGATCCCCATCGGCGCAGCGGAACAAACCGAGCTTCATCAGCGGTCCTTCGCTCAGGCTGATGCCGCTTTGAATTTCAGACGCTTTGGCTTCAACGATAGCAGCGCAATCCGCCTCTCCTGTGAAATCGAAGACATCAAGGCTGTAAAGCTCGCCTTCGTCCGCCCTACGGTTCCACGCTTCGATACCACGTTCCGTCTGACGGAACACCAAGCGTAGCGCGTCATGATGCTCCGCCATCGCACGGATCGCCAAACGAAGTACGGCTTCGTCGAAGCCCCCCTCACGGTGCAGCATCACCGCTTGGTTGAAATGATGGAGATCCGCCGTCTGCCTCTTAAAGAACCAATGCTGGATCGGCGTCAGCTTCGTGGCTCCGCTCACTTCCCTTTGCTCCGCGATTCGGGAAGCCGCTTGAAGATGCGGGCTGAGTTCCGCAACGATCGGATATTTGAACAAATCTTTCATTTCCAGCTTATAGCCCGCTTGGAGCAGCCTTGAACTAACCTGGATCGCTTTGATCGAGTCGCCGCCAAGCTCGAAGAAGTTATCGCGAATGCCGATCATCCGGACTCCCAGCACCCCTTGCCAAACGGAGGCCAGCGCCTGCTCTGCGGGCGTCCTCGGCGCGACATATTCCGCCCCCGTCCGCACGCTTCCTTCCGGAGCCGGCAGCGCCTTGCGGTCCACCTTGCCGTTCGGTGTCAGCGGCATCCGCTCCAGCTGTACGAAATAGGACGGGATCATGTAGCCCGGCAGCTCCACCGCCAACGCAGCCCGCAATTCGCCTACGGTTAACGTTCTGCCGGCCACAAAATACGCGCACAGGTCCTTCTGTCCGCCTTCGCCTTCGTGCGCGAGCACGATCGCCTCCTGCACGGAATCAGCATTCAAGAGCTTTGCTTCCACCTCGGCAAGCTCGATCCGGTAACCGCGGATTTTGACCTGATGGTCGATCCGCCCCAAATATTCAATGCTGCCGTCGGGCAGCCAGCGGGCCAAATCCCCGGTACGATACATCCGCTTTCCGGGCTCGAACGGATTGTCCACGAACTTCTCTGCGGTCAAATCGGCACGGTTTAAGTAGCCCCGCGCCAATCCAACGCCCGCGATACACAGCTCTCCCGGCACGCCGACAGGCAGCAAGTGATGATGAGCATCCACAATGTAGATACGATGATTGAAGATCGGGTGGCCGATCGAAACAGACCTGTCGTCCATCGTCCCGGCGGAATCTGCCCAGATCGTCGTACAGATGGAATCTTCCGTCGGACCGTACGCATTAAAGTACTCGACCTTGTCCCTCCACTTTCGGACTAGCTCGGTGGAGGAAGCGGACCCGCCCGTGATCAGCCTCTTCAGTGCCGGCAGACTGTCCGGCTCCAGGTAAGTGGCGTAAGCCGGGGGCAACACCGCCGTTGTAATCCCGTTGTCGTTCATGAAGCCGACAAATAGCGGATAATCCAAAATTGTAGCCGCCGAAGGAATGCATAAGGTGGCCCCGTTGAACAACGCCATCAAGGTTTCCCAGCAAGAGGCATCGAACGACAAGCTGGCAAATTGGACGACCTTGTCCCGCTCGTTAACGCGCAAAGTTCGCTCGAAGAACGGCTTCAAATTACACAATCCTCGGTGCTCCACCAGCACACCCTTAGGTTTACCCGTCGTCCCCGACGTATAGATGACATACGCCAGATCGTGCGGGCCGGCGATCGACTCCAAATTCGAGCTGTCGTCATCGTAGATCTCTTCGTCATCCAGCAGCGCAAGCTTACCAGCAAAGGAAGCGCACTCCCGCAAACGTTGTTGCGTCAGCAGCAGCTTCGCGCCCGAATCCTTCAGCATATACCGGATTCGTTCTTCCGGGTATTCGGGATCGATCGGCACGTAGGCTCCCCCGGCCTTTAATATACCGAAAAGCCCTACGATCGTCTCTATGGAACGTTCGGTCATAAGGCCCACCAACTGCCCGGCCTGCACCCCTTCGGCTCTTAACATTCGTGCCAGACGGTTCGCCTGCTGGTTCAGCTCGCGATAGGTGAGACGGCTTTCCTCAAATACGACTGCAATCCGCTCCGGAGTGCGCTCCGCCTGCTCCTCGAACAACTGATGGACGGTCTTCTCCTGCGGATAGTCCGCTTTCGTATCGCCCCAAGCATCCAGAATCCGGCTTTTCTCTTCCGCCGTAATGATTTCGATGGAAGACAGCTTCGTCTGCGGAGCCCCGATTACGGCATCGATCACCTGCAGCAGATGCTTTGTCAGCTGCTCCACCGTTTCCGGCTTGTACAGCGTACGGGCGTATTCGAAGAAGCATACGAGCTCTTCTTCGTCTTCCTCCACATTCAGGGTCAGGTCAAACTTGGCCACGTGGGAACGATGCGGATACGCTTTAAACTGCAAACCTTCGATCTCTTGTTTCCCTGGCACCGTATTTTGCAAAACGAGCATCGTGTCGAACAAGGCGTTACGACTCAAATCCAGCTTCACGTCCAGCTTCTCGACCAGCGCTTCAAACGGATAGTCCTGGTTTTCGTACGCTTTTAACGAGGTTTCTTTGACTTCCCGCACATAGTCCCCAAATGTCTTCTCTCCGGCCGGGTAAGTCCGGATGGCCAGCGTGTTGACAAACATGCCGACCATGCTTTCCAGTTCCGCATGCGGTCGGCCTGCAATCGGGCTGCCGACAATGATATCTTCTTGTCCGCTGTATTTGGAAAGCAGCGTCGTATAAACAGCCAATAAAACCATATACATCGTAGCCTCGGTCTGCGCCACAATCGTTCTCAGGCCCTCGCTGCGCCGCTTGCCGATGACAAATTCGAATGTATCTCCGGCGAAGCTTTTTACAGCCGGTCGCCTGTAATCCGTGGGCAGATCGAGAACCGAAATCTCCCCGCTAAATACGTCTAACCAATAGGTTTCCTGCTTGCTCATCGTTTCGCTGGACAGTTCCGCCTGCTGCCATGCGGCATAGTCCTTGTATTGAATTCGCAACGGCGGCAGTTCTTCCCCTCCATACAACCGGACAAGCTCCTCCGTCAGAATGCCTATGGACACGCCGTCGGAGATGATGTGATGCATATCGAACAGCAGCAGATGGCGCTCCTGCTCCAACTGGACCAGCTCCACGCGCAGCAGCGGCGCCTGATCAAGATCAAACGCGCGAACAAACCCACGAAGACGTTCTTCCGCTTCTTCTTGGCCCGCTTGGGCATAACCCACCGCAAATGCCACGCTGGAATGCACCCGCTGCACCGGTTCGCCGTCTACGACTTCAAAAGAAGTGCGCAGCGCTTCATGACGCAGGATCAGCTGCCGGAACGCATCTTCGAACCGCTCCCGGTCCAGCGCACCTTCAACCGTCATCACGCCCGGCATATTGTAGACGATGTCTCCGCCTTCGAGCTGCCTCAAGACGTACAGTCGTTTCTGGGCGGATGAAACGGGATAATACGCGCTCTCCCCGACGGCCGGAATGGAAGCGTAAGCGAGCCGCTCCCTGCTTACGAGCAATTGCGCCATTTGTTCGATGGTCGGCGCTTGAAACACATCCCGCAAGGAAAGGCTGCCGTTCATTTCTTTATGAATCCGTGCCGTCAAAAGCGTCGCCCGTAAAGAGTGCCCTCCAATATCAAAAAAATGATCCTTCACCCCGATGCGCTGCAGTCCCAACAGTTCTTGCCAGATTTGTGCGAGCTTCGCTTCCGTCGAAGTGCGCGGGGCAACGTATTCCGTTCCCGTTTGCAGCGTTCCCTCCGGCGCAGGCAGCGCCCGGCGGTCCAGCTTTCCGTTCGGCGTCAACGGCATCCGTTCCAGTTGGACAAAATAGGACGGAATCATGTAGCCCGGCAGCTCTTGAGACAATGCCCCTCTGAGCTCGCTCACGGTCAGCTCGCAATCCGCTACAAAGTACGCGCACAAGTACTTCTGGCCAGCTTCGTCTTCCCGTGCGATTACAACGACCTCTTGTACGGAGTCCGTCTTTAACAACTGGGCCTCGACCTCGCCGAGCTCAATCCGGTAACCGCGGATTTTAACCTGATGGTCAATCCGCCCCAAATATTCGATGCTGCCGTCCGGGAGCCAGCGGACCAAATCCCCGGTTCGATACATCCGCTCTCCGGGCTCGAACGGATTGTCCACGAACTTCTCTGCGGTCAAATCGGCACGGTTTAAATAGCCCCGCGCCAGCCCGTCTCCGGCGACATACAGCTCTCCCGGAATGCCGATAGCTTGGGGACGTCGCCACTCATCGAGAACGTAAGCGCGCAAGGTCGGTATAGGTTGGCCAATATTGCTTTTGCCTTGCGCGATCTCCACTTCGGTAATTTCTTTATAGGTTACATGCACGGTCGTTTCGGTAATTCCATACATATTGATGAGCCGGGTATCCGGGTATTTCGTCTTCCAGTCTTTCAATAAAGACGGGCTCAGCGCCTCTCCGCCAAAAATCACCTTCCGCAGCTTCAATTCGTTCCCCGGGCTCATTAACTCCTCTTGAAGGAGCTGGTAAAAATAGGTCGGCGTTTGATTCAAAACCGTGACCTTCCGGGTTTTCAGCAGTTGAAGGAATTGCGCGGGACTTTTTGCCGTCAGTTGAGGCACGACGATCAATGTCCCGCCATAGAGCAGCGCCCCGTACATTTCCCACACCGAGAAGTCGAAGCAGAACGAATGAAATAACGTCCATGTATCGGAAGCGTTAAAATCGAACAAATTTTTGCTGTTAAACAAGAGGCGAACGACGTTTTTGTGCTCGATCAACGTGCCTTTAGGCTTGCCAGTCGTTCCGGAGGTATAGATTACATAAGCCAGATGATTCGGCCCGGAAGCCGGTTCCAGATTCGTGTCGTCCTCGCGGTACGCTGCCGGATCGTCCAAGTCCACCAGCTTACCTCCGAACGGAATGCGCCCCTTGAGATGATGCTGAAGCAAGAGCAGTCGTACACCGGAATCCTCAAGCATATACTGAATGCGTTCTTCCGGATATTCCGGGTCGACCGGCACATACGCGCCTCCGGCTTTCAAGATGGCGAGCAGCCCAACGATCATCTCGACGGAACGGTCGGCCACGATCCCGACCAGCGAATCCGCCCCGACCCCTTCGGCCCTCAACGTTCGCGCCAGCCGGTTCGCCCGTTCATTGAGCTCTCCATACGTCATTTGCCGATCTTCGAATCGAACGGCCACGTGCTCCGGCGTACGCGCAGCTTGTTCTTCAAACAGGCCATGAATCGTTTTTTCCCGGGGATAGTCAGCAGCCGAATCGTTGAACAGCGTCAATACCTTTTGCTTTTCGTCGTCACCTATCAGCGATATGCCGGATATTTTTTGATAGGGATCGCGAATCATATTTTCAATAACGGCAAGAAGATGTTGAACGATGCTTACGATTTCGTTTTCTTCAAATAAATGAATTCGATAATCCATATGCAGGGCAAGCTGCTGCTCATCAAGCATTTCTACGATATGAAGGATAAAATCGTTCACTTCATCCCCGCAAAAATCATAGTCCGTTTGGATACGAACACCGTCCAAATCGACCCAGCTCACCGGCCGGTAGTTAATCGAAATGCCGAACAGCCGCTGCAGGTCTTGATTCCGGTGAATTTCCCGCAAATCCTGAATCAACTGATTATACGGATACCTTTGATGGCGCAAGACGGAAAGCTGCTCCTTGACTACCCTTTGCAAAAATGACATCAAGTCGGCTTCCGGGTCTACAAAGGCCCGGGCGGTAACGGTGCTTACCAGCATCCCCATCATGTTTTTTTCTTTCTTGGTCGTCCGGTTCCCGTAGGCGGTGCCGATGGTTATGTCCTGCTGGGTCGTAGCTTTATACATGTAAATATACATGGCCGCCATAAATAAATGAAACAAGCTGATTTGATGCTCCTGGCAAAAGACTTTTACATCGTTATAAAGCGTCTGATCGACAATAAACTCTTTCCGGTTTGCCGCCGTGCTAAGCGATAAGGGATTGTAAGGCTTAAATCCAGTCATCTCGGGCAAGTAGGAAAACTTCTCAAGCCAGTACGCTTTATCCTTTTGATAGCGATCCGACCGTTCGTAGGTTTGTTCCGTCTGAATATATTCGATAAACGATTGCTCTTCTCCCACCCGAGGTTCCAGTCCGTTCATCAGATCGATATAATACTCGCACAGTTGGTTTCCGAACAGAACGATCGAAATGCCATCGGAGATAATATGATGAATTTTCATGTTCAGCCAATATTCTTCATCATGGATTTTAATAAATACAAATTGAAAGAGCTCGGAATGAAACAGCTTCAGAGGTGTCCGTATATGGCGTTCCAACCATGTTTCCGCTTCAGCGAGGCTCTTGAAATCCGACAAATCCAAGCATTCGAATTCCTTCTCCTCATAGGGGACGACATATTGCTGCGGCAGGCCGTTCTCGGACGTGATCCGGGTCCGAAACGAATCATATTGGCGAATCACCAGGTTCATGGCCTGCTTAAAGGCATCGAGGTTTATTTTCCCTTTCATTTTCACAGTTCCCGATAGCAGCGCCGCTGCTGTATCCGGGTACATCAATTCGGTATACCATATCCGCTGTTGAGCGTTCGTTAAGGGATATAAAGGGGTAGCATTCATGCGATTCGTTCCTCCTGTTCTAGCAGATATCCGGTGTAAGCTGGCAGTCGGCTTAAGCGTCGCCTCCCGACGGCTATTTTTGTACGAAAACCACGATTTCCTCCGCTCTGACAATGACCCGGTCTCCTACGGTGGCCAGCCCTTTGCCAAGAAGGTATCCTCTTCTTTGTTTGCTTACCTCGAAGTAAAGATCCAAACGATCGCCAGGCTGTGCCAGCGATTCCATTTCAACATGATTTAGCGAGGATAAGAAGGCTATTCCTTTTTCTTCCGTCGCGGAAAAAGCACTTAACTGCGCCAAGGCTTCGACCACCAGCATATGGGGCATATACGGATTCGCCTCGGTAATAAACCATTCGTTCCAACTGATATTCTTGTACCCTCTAACCCATTTGGACGACTCGGCCTCAACAATTCTATCAATTAATAAAAACGGATAGCGGTGGGGCAGCGCGTCAGGAATATGGATCGTGTCGTCTTTCAACTTACGTCAGCCTCTCCCTGCCACTTCCGGACAGCCAAACATACATTATGACCGCCAAACCCGAAGGAATTGCTTATGGCTGCGTGCACTTCGCGTTCCTGAGCCACGTGGGGCACAAAATTCAATTCGGGATCTTCCGGATCGTCGCAATTTAACGTGGGCGGCACTTTATTGTGAAGCAGGCTTTGCACGGTCGCAATCAGCTCGACACCGCCGGCTCCTCCCATCAAATGTCCGGTAACCGATTTGATCGAGCTGATGGCGATGTTGGGAGCGTGCTCGCCGAACACGGTTTTGATCGCGTTGATTTCCATCCGATCGTTGAACGGCGTGCTTGTCCCGTGGGCGTTGATATAGCTAATGTCCTCGGGCGCTAATCCCCCGTCCCGCAGAGCAATCCGGATCGCTTCCGCAGGCCCGGACCCCGACGGATCGGGAGCCGTGATATGATACGCATCCGTGGTACAACCATAACCGACCAATTCGGCCAAGATATTGGCCCCCCGATTCAGCGCGTGCTCCAGCTCTTCTAGTACGACCAAGCCCGCGCCTCCGCCGATCACGAATCCGTCGCGGTTGCGGTCAAAGGGGCGGCTCGCTTGCTGAGGCTGATCGTTGCGCCTTGATAAGGCATGAATGTTGGAAAACGATGCCAGATCAAGCAGGCTGAAATTGGCCTCCGAGCCTCCGGCGATGACAACATCCGCCGTGCCGTACTGGATCGTTCGCAGAGCCTCGCCGATCGCATTGCTGCCCGTGGCGCATGCCGTCACGACGGCAAAGGACGGGCCTTTGGCTCCCAAAGCAATCGAGATTTCCCCCGGCGCGGAATTGATCATCATCGACGATACATAGTACGGACTGACCCGCTTGGGACCGCTTTGGTTGAGCTTATCGTAGTTCTCTTCAATCACATCCAGTCCCCCGGCCCCCGATCCGACGATGACACCGATGCGTGGCGCATTTTTCTCGTCAATGTGCAGCTGCGCTTGCTCCACGGCTTGCTTGGCTGCTGCCAAGGCGAACTGGGTGAACTGCGCCACCTTATTTGCGTTCTTTTTGCTCATATACTGCAAAGGATCGAAATTTTTCACCTGCGCCCCAATCTTTGTCGGCATATCTTTGGTATCAAAGGTTGTAACAGGACCGATTCCGCTTTTTCCCTCAAGAAGCGATGTCCAGAAATCATTCACATTGAGCCCAACCGGCGTTATTACGCCTTGCCCTGTTACCACGACACGTCTCTTCAATACAATCCCGCCTTTTGTTATTTTTCATAAAGCGGAAAATCGCCGTAAATATGGCGGATCTTCTCATGCACGTCCTCAAGCCCAACCGGGATCATGACGACCACCAGTTTGTTCCTTTGAAATTTGGAGTAGGCAAGCTGCAGCTTCGCGCTCAGCTCTTCCTTTTCATGAATCACGATTTGCTCGACATGTTCGTGCTCCACGACGTTCATGTGCTCCAACGGCGTATCCGACACGAATTGAAACGGCTTGTCTTCGAAATTCAGCTGATTCAGCTGATATTGCAGCCATCCGTACCCGCCGTTACTCATGACAAGGTAAATCAGCGGAATGCGGTACTGTACCGCCGTAATGAAATCGGATTTGAACAGATTAAACGCTCCGTCTCCTACCAGCGCCACGACCGGACGACGGTCCGCCACACTGGCTCCTACGGCTGCGGCTGCGCCGAAGCCCAGACTGGTCTGATCGCTCGGAACGATGGATAGGCTGTTTCCGGTAAACCGGCAATACGGATAAAAGTAAGACCACATATCCTGCAGTCCGTTTTCCTGCACAAGGATGCAGTCTTCCGGAAACGCCGTTTGCAGGACGTCCAGCACTTCGGATACATGAATCGCAGCCCGTTTCTTGACCAGGTCCATATATTCTTCTTTCTTCCGAAACGCTTCCTGCTTGCAGCCTGCAATCCGGTTCAGCCATGCTTGATCCGGCTGCCGGTGAATATGGGACAGCCAATGCCCCACCGCCGAATAACCGTCCCCCAGCACTTTGTCCCCACGATACTGATGGGAGAAGTCATTGACATTCACATTGACTTGAATGACCGGAGTATGTTCGAGTAAAACGTCCCATTCGAACGTTGCCGTTTCTTCCAGACGGCTGCCCAGCGTCAGGACGACATCCGCTTCTTCCCAGATGCGCCTTATGCTGTTATCCGTATATAGCCCGGCGACGCCGCAAAATAAAGGATCTTCTTCATCTACCGCCCCCCGGCCCGATGCCGTCGTAAACAACGCCGCCCCTAATTTGGCAGCTAACGGTTCGATGGAACCGCGCAGCCTCGGCTTCATGCCTCCGCCGACCAAAATCACCGGCCTGCGCGATTGTTGAAGGGCGGCCCAAGCCGCATCAAGCTCGTACGGCGAAGGGGAGCAAGTCAATCTTTTCAACTTCGAAAACGGGAGCTTCACCGGCACCGTTTGCTCCGCAACATGCTCCGGCAGCTCGAGATAGACGGGACCTTTCCCGCCGTTGACGGCCACAAAGGCCGCTCTCTCCAACGCCCATACGAGTCGATCGGGATGCTCAACCCGATACGCCCATTTCACCAAGGGCTTAACCACCGAGAGCTGGTCCGCTTCTTGGAAAGCCTTCGTCCCCAGTTTTTCACTGCCGGTTCCCGAGGCGATCAACAACAAAGGCACGCCCAGGTTCTGCGCTTCCAACAATCCCGTAACCGTATTCGTCAGCGCAGGCCCTTTCCCCACGATGCATACCGCCAATTGGTCGGACGTTAACGCGTAGCCCGAAGCCATGAACAAGCTGTTTCGTTGATCCCTGCAAAGGATGAAGCGAATGTCCGACGAAGAAAGCGAAGATAAGATTTTCAAATCATCGCTCGGCAGTCCAAAAATATACTCTACTCTCCATGACTGAAAGCAGCCGATAATTGCATCCCATGCCGCCATGCTCGTTCTCATGCGTTGACCTTCTTCTCCGAAAGGCATTCGGCGACAATTTCCGAAATCAGAATCGGTTTGGAGACCAGTTGCATATTGTAGAAAATGTAATTGGACATCGTTCCATAGCCGCCGAACGCTTTATTCCCCTGTTCGACATCCTCCAAGGTTTGATTGATGGTGAGCGTATGTTTTTTTTGCAACATATCGCTTAAATGCTCGGAACCGTACAGACTGCATCCCATAGCGCGTTCGCAAAAGTAGCTCGAATCGATCAGTTTGATTAACTGCTCGTCATCCCGGTAGCTCACGACGTTGAATACCGGGGAGAAGTACTCCGTAATTTCGAGCTCGTCCTCCAACGTACTGTACAAAATGGTCGGCTCCATCTTTTTGGTGCGGAAATCGATGCCCCCGCCGTAAATGATGTACTTGTCGTTGTTATTAAAATATTCCGATATGGCCGTCAGCGTATCTTTGTAAAAAATAGGCGAATAATTGGCGTTCGGGTCGTCATTGGCGCCGAAGCTCAACGCCTGTACCTTGTCCAGCAATAAGCTTTTGAAGCTTTCCGCAATGCTGTGGTGAACTAAAATAATGTCCGGCCCTAAGCAATCTTGACCCGAATTGAATAATCTCATTCGGATGACATCTTCGGCCGCCAGCGGCAAATCCGCATCAGGACCGATGATGAACGGATTAATGCCTTGTCCAAAAAAGACATACAACTGTTCCTTCTTGATTTGCTTCTTGATTTGTTCCGCATTCTGATAAGTGCCGGTGAACACCACGATGTTGGCCCGGTTCACGGAATTTGTAAGAAAAGCTTTCTGGCTGACTTGCAGATGGCTGATCGGCAGTTGATGAATATCCTTCAGCTTGTCGTGCAGCATACTGACATATTCGGCCACGTGGGAAGAGGCTCTGAATTCGATTCGGGATACATATAAGGATGGGATGAGCAAATATAACGCATACGAGTATAGAATCACATTGGAGGGCATAAACACGGACATCAATTCCTGGCAGGCAGGGCCGGACGTTTCTACTTCCCGCATAGCGCCCTGTAGCGTGCGGATGGTAGAGTCAATTTCGGCATTAGCTGCCCGATACGACGAGATATTCGACAAAATGCTCAAAATCTCTTCCCGGTTTGTCGTCAAATAATCCGCACACCGGTCAATACTCTCATATCTTTCGGAAAAAACGGCATTTTGCTTCATTTCCAGATTCATGCTCAAAATATCGCTTCCTTTCCTCTATAAAATCATGTTTTGGGGGCATCGGGTGGCATATGCTGTGTTATGTTAGCTAAACCTTCCTTCTCTTAGCTGTGCGTTCGAGTTCTAGCCGATCGACTTTACCGTTTCGATTTAAAGGAAATTGGGGTATTAATAACAGCATATCGGGATACATGTAAGTGGGAAGCATTCGATTAATATTTTTACGGACCAAAGATAATTCTTGCGAGGATTCACTTTCGACGAATATGACTATCATCGTTCCTTTGACATCGTCGTCCAACGTAATGACACAAGAACGATAACCCAGCCGGCTGATCTGGTTTTCGATATAGACAGGAGAAAACGTATACCCCATGCGGTTGACCGATCTTCCTTCTCTGCCGATGACATGCAGATTGCCTTCTTGCAAAAAACCGAGGTCGCCGGTCTTAAACCATTGATCCTGAAGGACCGATTTCGTGAGCTCTTCCTGGTTTAAGTACCCTTCCATACAGCCCGGAGTGCGTATCCAAATTTGCCCGAATTCCCCCCCGGCTTGCTCCTCCCCGTTTTGACCACGAATACGGACTTCGACCCCGGGAAGAGGCTTGCCGCAGCCCTCAGGGTGATCCAGCGTCCCCATGGTGACATTCCCCAGCTCCGACAAACCGTAGCCATTCAACAGAGGCTGTCCGAACACTTCAGCAAACTTCTCCTCCAAATCGTTCGTTAACGGGGACCCGCCGACACACCACATGCGGACTTGGGAGTTTCTTACTTGTTCCAATTGCTCCGGCTTTCTTGATAACATGCGGATGATCGTATAATAGGCAGAGGGATTGGCGTCAACGACAGTGGCTTTTTCTTTCGTAATATGCGTAATGACACTCCATAGATTTTTACGGTTGCAGATAATCAAAGAACATGACGTCAGCCACCAGGAGAAAATAAGAGAAATTCCATAAAAGTGGGAAAAAGGTACGATCGGGAGCAGGCAATCGCCCGGAACATAGCCCATCGCTTGGACGGATAGCTTTATATTGTCCATAAATGAAGAGCCTGACTTCACGATTCCTTTCGGTTTGCCTGTCGTGCCGGAAGTATAAAGAATGAGCGCGTCTTGTTTCCGAATCCACTTGTCCATGCTCATCGAGGGTAAAGCAGTTCCCCCCAATAGCGCAGCGTCCCTTAATATATCTCCGATCAGTAAACTCTGGGCGTCCGGAAGATGGAGAGCCGTATCCGTAAGCAAGCAGCACGCTTCGACTTCCGCATAAATTTGGCTTAATTCGTCGGTGTTTATTTGTTCATCCACAACAGTGATCGAGACGGCAAGCCGGCACAAAGAGAACAAGGCGACAACAAATCCATATGAATTTTCCGCTTTTAAGACAACCCGGTCGCCTTCGGCAATTCCATTGAGAATCAGCATGTGGCAGAACACATGAACATTGTTCTCAAAGCGGTCTCTCGTAAACAAGCTTTGGGGGGTAATAATCCGGCTGCCCGTTTGAGTTACAAGCAAAGGTCAATCACTCCTTTACATCCCTACGATATGGTAACCGGCGTCCACATGGATCACTTCCCCGGTGATTCCTCTCGAAAGCTTGGAAAGCAGGAACAAAGCCGTATCTCCTACTTCGGAGGCATCAATCGTCTTGCCGAGTGGCGTAATCTCTTCAATCTTTTTTAACATCGTATTAAAATCTTTTATTCCGTAGGCGGCTAAGGTGCGGATAGGACCGGCCGAAATGGCATTGACCCGTATATTGTGCTTTCCCAAGTCGCTGGAGAGATACCGGACGGATGCTTCCAAGGATGCTTTGGCCACTCCCATGACATTGTAATTTTTTATCGCGCGTTCGGCGCCGATATAGGTCATGGTAACGATACTCCCGCCTTCCGACATGAGCGGATAAATTTTGCTGCTAACTGCGGTTAGGGAGTATGCGCTAATTTCTTGAGCGATGCGAAATCCCTCGCGCGAGGTTTCGACAAACATTCCCTCCAAATCCTCGCCTTTGGCATACGCTATGCTGTGGACATACCCATGAAGGATACCAACGTTTTCCTTTAAAAAACGAGCCAATGCCTCGATCTCTTCATCGCTTCCTACATTGCAGGGAAAGGTAAGCGACTCGGGCAAGGTTTCAGCCAATTGCTTGACCCGCTCTTCCACCCGCTCGTTTTCGTACGTAAAGATTAGACGAGCCCCTTCGCCAGCCAAGGATTGGGCTGTTGCCCATGCAATGCTGCGGTTATTAGCCACCCCCATGATCAGAATCGTTTTGCCGGTTAACAAAGCCACCAAAATCACACCTCCAAAAAAAGTATTTTATCACTTTTATATAAACAAAAAGGATAATTTCCATTGTAATCCTAATAGTATAATATTTTACATAATAGCAGATGCTCCAAATTTTTTAAACATTCAATTTCGCGTATAATATATAATTTCTCACTTTTTTAACGAATTACCATCCGAAAATATGACGTTTTTTCCATAATAATACTCATATTTTGTTTTATATTGACTGTATGTTCAGTCATAAATTATACTAAAGCTGCAAGGACCATGGCACCCTTTCCCATCGCTTCGGTTACGCGTCACGGTCCGATTATCATTCTATCCGCTGTTGCGGAAAATACGTCGGAGGAGGAATCACGGTGGATCTTCACTACGAAATTCATGGGGCGGGCGACGAGACGATCGTTCTGCTGCATGGAGGCGGGGCAGATATGCGCACCTGGCAGTTCATCATTCCGAGGCTTGCGGCGAGCTACCGGGTTATCGCATTCGACGGCCGGGGAGCCGGATAATCGCCGGCACCTGTCGAGCCCGCCAATTACGTCGAGGATTTAAGAATGGTTCTTGACCACTTCGGCCTGGAAAAGGCTTTGCTTGTCGCCCACTCCATAGGCGGCCAGATTGCCATCGATTTCGCCCTCACGTACCCCGAGCGGGTATCCAAGCTTACGCTCATCGCTTGCTCTGTCACAGGCTTCCGGAGTGCCCCCGACATTGAGGAGCGGTTCCAGCGCGTCCTCTCCGCGGCGCCGGATGTGGAGAAAATGACCGAGTTTTCGCTCGATTTTCCGTCCTATGACGTCGTCAAAGCAAGTCCGCACCAAGCGTTTATGTACGAGATGATTAGACACAATATCATGCGATGGTTCGATTGGAAGAGCAGCGAATCGGTATGGCCCCAGCCTCCCGCCATCGAAAGGCTGGACCGGCTTGCGGCGCCGACGTTGTTTATGATCGGCACACTCGACCGCCCAGACCTGTTCCCGATGTCCGAGCAATTCGGTCAGCTTCCGAATGCCAACCTCGTGTGTATCGACGGCGCGGATCATATGCCTATGCTCACCCATCCCGATGAGGTCTCCCATACGATTTTGCAGTTTCTGGAGGAGTAACGACATGCCCCGATCGCCGGAAGAAAACGAACGAATTCGCCGCGCCGCCCGAGAAAAAATTTTACAAGCGGCCACGGAGCTTTTCATCGAGAAAGGGTTTCACTCCGCCTCCATCGACGATGTAGCCAAGAGAGCGGACATTTCAAAGGGCCTTCTCTACAATTATTTCAAAGGCAAGGAGGAGCTCTTGGCGGCCATGGTCGATCTTCGTATCGAAGAGTTGCTCAAAGTGATGCAGGCTGCCGCCGCCAAAGAAACCCCTGCCGAGCAGCTGCGCCACATCGTCGAAGGGGCGCTGCACAACGTCCGCGAGCGGCCGGAAGTATTCCGCTTCTATTTGAACTTATTTACCTGTCCGAGACAAGATGAAGTTGTGGCCAGGCATGGAAACCGGCTGCTCAACGCCTACGCGGAGCAGTTCGAGGCTCAATGCGAGATGTTCGAGAAGCTGGGGGCTCCCGATCCACGGAAACGGTCCCTTCACTTCTCCTCGACGCTCCAAGGCATCATGCTGATGTATACCAATTATCCTGCGGGATTCCCGCTGGACGACATGAGGTCGCAAACGATTGGGGAGTTTTGCGGCAATCGGAATATGCAGCCGGACAGCTTCTAACTCTTCCGCAGCTTCCGCTCCGTCGATACGACGGCGGCGGAAGCCCCTCCTATTCCAAGCCCCCCTGCTTTATTCCAACAACCCATCGAACGGTTCATTGCGCTCCAGAGCGCGGTTCAGCCTCTGCAGCATGTCCCCGATCCCTCTGCTCCCGACCAGCGGAAAATAGATCCGTGTCTCCCCGGAAAACACCTCGGGAACGATCTTGGTAAACTTTTTTCCGCCGAGCACGACGACTTCCTCAAAACGGTCAAACCGCTTTTCGCTTACTTGACGTTTCAACTCGTGCAACGAAATAATTTCCGGGTGACCACTGCCAAAGGCGACATTATAATTTTCATAGACCTTATCGTCCGGAAGCAAAAAACCGTGCTTGGCCGACAATATCGTCCAATGGTCAAAAAAGCGGTCCGCATACGCCTGACATTTTCGGTGAAGGGGCGAAGTATATGCCCGTTTGGCCGGACAAGGACCTGACGGCGCGGCGGCGGTATCCCATATCTTTTTGGCTCCGCAAGGAATGATGCACAGTCTGTTCACGTTCGTCCGCTCCTTCCGTCGTTGTGCGCCAACAACCTGCGCATCCTTAGCTGTCTGCTGCTTACTGCTTCGCCGCGGGAGCGGTCCTCCCCTTCTTTTTTCCCCGGACCTGTAACCTTCCTCCCTTCTCGGACGTATATCCATTATCTTCTCTATTTTTCAGTAGCCGAGGTGGAAACTAAATGACAACGCACGTGAACATCATACAATACCATCCCGATTATGCGTCGAGCGTAGCCGAGATGTGGAACCGGAGCCAAGACGAATGGGGCGGAGGATCGGCCGTCCGGACAGCCGAGCAGATTCGCCAGGACGAGGAAAACTCGGACGCCTTGGCCGTCTTTCTCGCCGTCTGCGACGATCAAGTCGTCGGATACTGCAGCCTGGGCGAATACCGCGAGGATACCGGCGCGCTGTATATCCCGCTGTTGAACGTACGCCCAGACTACCATGGCCACAAAATCGGCAAAATGCTCGTGCTGCGGGCGGTGGAGGAAACGATCCGCCTGGGCTGGCCGCGCGTCGATTTGTATACTTGGGAAGCCAATATGAAGGCGGTGCCGCTGTACAAGAAATGCGGCTTTTTCTGGGAAGACCGCGAGGACTCGACGCATTTCATGAATTTCATCCCCCAAGTGGCGGCTTGCGAAGCGCTTGCCCCCTATCTTAAGGATATCGATTGGTACGCCGACTTGACGCGGACGATCGAAGTGAAGCCGGACGGTCATAAAGTGAACGGCTTCGATATATACACTTACGCATGGTCCAAGAACGGACAAACGCTTCGCGTCGATATCGAGCGCAGAGGCCGCGGCATCTGTCTCATCGAAACGGAGGACTACTTGCTGTCCGCAACCGCGGAGCAGGCCGAGCCGGTGTTCGGCAGCGAGTACGTTATCGAATACCACATCGTGAACAAATCGGGCGCCCCGCTGAAACTTGAGCTTCAGGGCGAACCGGACGGCAATGTCGCATTCGATTGGAAAGGCGAGCTGCAGGTGGAAGGCGAGGAACGAATCCCCGCTCGCTTCTTCGTCGGAGCCATCGAGGAAGAGCAGAGTGAATGGCGCACCTGCCCTGCCGTGCAGACGCGGGTTCGAATTAACGGGCTGGAGGCGCTGCTCAAGGTCGGCATCGTGCCGAAATTTCCGGCCGGCCTGACGATGAGGGTGCCGGATGCAAGGCATGCGCTTGGCGGGGATTACGTCCTGTACCTCGATATGCAAAACCATTTCCCGGTAACGGCCTCGTTCTTCTTCGAGCTGCCGGAACAGGCTTGGCTTGCGCTCGGACAGCGGACTTTCGAAACGCGCTTGGAAGCGAAGGAACGGATATCTTTGGCGGTTCCGTATCGCCTGCTCGACTACGGCTTCTATCAAGCCCCGATTCAAGTCCGGGCGGTTCTTGATAACGGGACGGAGGTAACGTTCACCCGCTTTGTTGGCGGAGGCTTCGCCGGCCCCGGGGCGATGTTTACCGGAGAGACGGAAACCAACCGGGTTGCCGTGAACGGCAGCTATGGAATCGAATACGATAAGGATCACAATGAAACGTTCATTAAGGCATGGAACTGGAAGGACGAACAACTCAAGCTGTTGCCGCCGTCCATAGGCAAGCCGTATTCCGCCGAATTTAACCGCAAGAAACCGGTACATGTCGAGCCCAAGGAAGAGCGGGGAGCGGTCGGCTACCGTCAAACGTATCGCTCGGAAACGTTCCCGCAGCTGCTGGTGCATCTCCATACGCTGCTTTACGCCGACGGAACGGTAAAGCTGTGGCAGGAGCTGGAAAACGACTCGAACGCTCCCGCCATCAGCGAAATGTGGGTATCCCAGCGCTTTAGTTCCGACCTGTACGGGCTCGTTCTGCCTTACGACGGTCAAATCGTCGAAACGACCGACTCGCACGGCTTCTATCATGAGTACTGGGACGGCTCCAAGGTTAGCGAGCCTTGGCTCTTCGCCCGCGGCGCCAGAAGCAAATACGGGATTTGCTGGTCCGGTAACCACCGGATGAATATGAGCGAGTGGTATCTGGAGCTGGAAACTTGCTTCGGACAGCTGGAAGCCGGGGAAACGAAAACGTCGGATACGATCTTCCTGTCTATGGGCGGGTTCGACAATTGGACCTCGTTCCGGGAGTTTGCCCTGAAGCGCATCGGACAAGAAACGACGGCGCCGCCAATCCGTCATGTGGAGCTGACGGCCAACGAAGGAAATCCGTTCGTGCCGCCGGATGCGGAAGAAGTGCCGGTCGCGCTTCGGGATGCGAAGCAGACCGTATGGGAAGGCGAGCTCTCCGCCCGCTATATGGATGCGGCCGAAACGGAGCGAGTGCATTTGTCGCCCGACGACGAGGCGACGGAAGCCCGCTTCATACTGCCTCCACCGGCATCCCGCTGCCGCGTGGTCCAGGTAGAAGCGCGGCTCGGCGCGCATGAAGAGGCTTATCATGCCGCATTGTTCCCCGTTTCCAGCGATGAAATCAGCAGCACGACATCGACCGAAGCCGGTTGTTCGGTGCTTGAGGCCGATAATGGAATCATTCGCATGTCAGCTTCGGCCGACTATTCCCCCGGGCTGCGTTCGCTTTCGGTCGATGGCCGGGAATGGCTCGCTTCCGGGTTTCCCGAATACGGGGCGAAGTCGTGGTGGAATCCTTGGACTGGCGGCTTGTCGGGCCACTTCGACGAGATGGGTCCGTTATCCGTGCGCAAAGAAGAGCATTCCTCCGCCTTTGTCCGCCTCTCCGACGAGAAAGGCAACGTGTGGGCAGGCATCCGGGTCCGCCAATCCGTCCGGAACCACGATACGTTCAAAGGAACGATCATGGACAGCTATTATTTGATGCTCCCCGGAGTGCCGGTACTCGCTTATATGACGGACATTCATCAGAACACCGGGACGTATTTGGACAAATCGATGCTCAGCGAGCTGTTCCTTCGTCCCGACGAGACAGGCGGCTATGGGTGGCTGCAAACCTGCGCTCCGAACGGAAAAACGCTGCGTTACCCGCTCGGAAAAGGGGAGCTCAGCGTACACGAAACGAAGGATTACGTATTCGGCCTGGATAGCCGGACCGGGGTCATGCACATCGTGACGGATGAAGAAGCCAACCGCCCTTCGGTCTACACGAACAAGGAGATCAGCTGCCTGTCGCTCTCGCGGAAGGTTCGCCTGCCTCACGGAAGCGTGAACCGATCGGCTCCGGTGTTCCTCGTATTCCCGGACACCGCGCTACCGGCGGACAGCTTGGAGGCTTTACGAAGACTCACCTTCCCTATTATACTTGAAGCCAATGACACGAAAGAAGGGGAGTAATACGGAATGAAAATCATTGATGCGCACATGCACTTGTCTCATATTGCTTCGTTCAAGGAAACCGCAGAAAGCCGTTCGTTCGTCGATTACTCTGTTGACGGGCTGCTGCGCGAATACGCCGAGAACGGTGTTGTGCTCGGCATCGGCATGGGGGTGACGGAGACCGCCGCCGGAGGCTTCCCCGACCGGGAAGCCCCGACGCCGATGGGACTTGATATGGTGGAGTCGTATCCGGGGCAGATCGTGTACTGCCCCGGCGTTAACCCGTTCAAACTGGGCAACGCCGGACTGGATGCCTTGGAACAGGCGCTGCAGCGGCCGGAGGCGGTCGGGATCAAGATTTACCTCGGCTACTACCCGTACTATGCCTATGATGACGTCTACCAGCCGGTCTACGAGCTGGCGAAGCAGTACAAGGTCCCGGTCGTCTATCATACGGGCGATACGTACTCGGAGCGCGGCCTGCTGAAATATTCCCACCCGCTGACGGTGGACGAGGTTGCCGTCGCCCACCGCGACGTCAACTTCATGATCGCCCACTTCGGAGACCCGTGGGTGCTGGACGGAGCCGAGATCGTCTACAAGAACCGCAACGTATTCGCCGATTTGTCCGGCCTGATGGTTGGCGATGCCGCGGAATGCGCGCGGCTCAAGGATTCCCCGCTCTTCTTCGCCCATCTGCGCCATGCGGTTACGTTTTGCGACCATTATGAGAAAATGCTGTTTGGCACCGACTGGCCGCTTGCCCCGGTACAGCCTTATCTGCAATTCGTGCAGGAGCTGATTCCGGAGGCGTATCACGAGCATGTCTTTTACAAAACCGCCCTGCGCGTGTTTCCGAAAATCGCTCCGTTTGTGGAGTAACGCCCCTACGCATAAACGAACAAAAAAAATCCCCGCCTCGTCGATGGCAGCGACGGCGGGGATTCAAATTATATGTTAAGTAACGGGATCTTCTTTAGTATGCCCCGACAAGCTTAAGCGCACCTTAAAAGAAGCTCAAAATTCGATTAAAAATTAACGCGGCTAGTCCTTATACGGATCGAACTCGTCCGCCCCGGCCATGCATACGCCGATCGGCCTCAGCACATGCAACACCTCGATCGTCTCCGCATGGGCGTCCAGCACCTCCTGAAGCTTCCGGTACACGAACGGGCTTTCGTCCGTTCCGGCTCCGCGAAGCTCGACACCGAAGCTCCGCACGGCTTCCTGCATTTGCACCTCCGAGATGAGTCCGCCCATGCGGACGCGCGTCTTCCAGTTCATTTTGCCGGCCGCTTGCGTACGGCTCATAATTCTTCCCGCGCCGTGCACCGTGCTGTAGAAGGCTGCCCGGTTTTCCTCCGTATCCTTTCCCCGGACAATGACCGAGATATCGCCCATGCTCCCGCCGATGAATCCGAGCTGGCCGGGAGCGGACGGCGTCGCCCCTTTGCGCACGACGACCGTTTCGCGGCCGCCGTGAGTTTCTTTCCACGCATAATTGTGGTGATTATGCACCTCGAATTCCACGTCCGCTCCCAGAATCGCCAGCACCTGACGAATGACAGCGTCTCTTCCGGCATAGGCGTACCGCCCGGCCAGCTTCATGGCGCGGTAATACATATCGCCAAGCTCGCTGTCCAGATCGAGCAGCACCGGCGGCTGGTCCATCTTTTCCCCCGGAGCGTTGGCCATAAACTCCCGTCCCGCTGCAAGGTTAATAAACCCGCTGGCCGTCTTATGCCCGAATCCGCGGCTGCCGAAGTGATTGCCGATCCACAGCCGCCCCGTCTTCGCTTCCTCGAACAAATCGACGAAGTGATTCCCGCTGCCTACGGTCCCCAACTGGTCGCGGGCGAGCGCCTTCAGCTTATCGTGCTCCTGACGCCCGATGGCGGCATACACCGACCAGTCCGGATCGTCGAACAGCTCGTGATCCACCTTCTTGTTGCTTACACGCCCGATGCCGAACGAAACGTTCCTTGCGATCTCATCCATGATACGCCCTAGCCGTGGCCGGATATCCGCTGCGAGCAGGTTCGTTCGCACCGCTTTGTTCCCGCATCCGATATCGTACCCGACGCCTGACGGCGAGATTTGACCCTCGTAGACGATCACCCCGCCGATCGGCTGGCTGTAGCCCTTATGGTGGTCCGCCATCAGCAGTGCCTGCACGACATTTCCGTGCTCCACGCACGTTTTGGCTTGCGCCAAGGCGCCTGCCTCCGGGTTCCCCCAGACGCGGACGCCGTCTATAATTTGATAAGCCATGCCGTCAGCTCCTTTTCCTGCAAAAGCTTCGCAATTCGTTCCTTTATTTGTTCATTCGGCTCGGAGGCAACCAGTTCCTGCAAGGCGCCCGTCACTTCCTCTCCCCACACCGGAAGAGGCCATGCCTCCAAGCATCTCAACGCCATGTTGCGGTTCATGGTCGCCGGGCTTCGCAAGCCGGCGGCGACCAACTTCGTCCCGCGCCCCTCGAAAACATCCAGCGCCCGCAGCAGGCTTTGCAGGCATTGATGCGGCTCGTACTGCTCCCCGTAGCCGATTTCGTCCTGCGGACCGCTGGCGATTTCATCCAATGGAAGATGCGCTTCCGCATAACGGACCAAGCGATCCATTCGCTCTGGCTCATCGGTTTGCGCAAGCTGAACATACAGGAGGCTGTCCAGCGGATGCTTCTGCAGCTGCCCGAACAGCTCCTCCCAGATGTCCATGCGAAGCCGGTAGGCCGCATAGATCGCATGCTGCCGTACCGCGCTGTCCTGCGAGCGGATGGCTTCCTCTATTTTGGACGGCCAACCTTCATCGTGGATGACGTTCTCGCACAGCCGCTTGCAGGCTTCACGCAGGTCGTCGGACCAACCCCTGCCATACCGTCGTTCCCAACGCTGCCCGTCTTCGCTTAGAAAATCATAAATATCCGTCACAACCGACAGCTGTACTGCGGTCACGCACATCGTCTGCGAATGCCTTAGAAAATCGCCTACCGCCGACGCTGCATCCTCATAGTCGTCAATATCCTCCATCGCATCCTCTCCGGCCAGCAGCGCCGAGAGGATGACCCCTGCACCGTCATACAGCTCGCGATCCACAGAGGCTTGCGACAGCGCTTCAGCCAGCCCGCCGTTACGCGCGCAATAACAGGCCGGATGTTCGTGCATGATACGGTTGGAGCATCCGTGGCGAAGCAGCCAGTCCCGGATTTCCTGCGTCTGCGGCTCCAGACGCTCAACCAGTTGGATTTTTCCCCTACCGTCTACAACTTTGGCCAACTCGAACAGCGTCTCGTTCGCGTTATTCAGACTTCCCTGAATCGCAACCGCCGAATAGAGCGTAAATTCGACATGCTTGCCCAGCGTAACGACCAGTTCCCGGTGTTTCTCGGTTTCGAACTGGCCCAGCAGCGCAATCCCCAGCTTGACAACATTGCGGTGCGCCCCATGTCTCGCAAACCACTCCGCTTCCTGGTACAGATTCGGAATTACAACTCCGGGGTGTTCCCGCAGCGACTCCAGCAAGAGAAGGTTAATGACGCTCAGCACATCTTCCTGCATCAGCTTGAGGTACGTGGCGCGTCTTTTTTTGTTGCCCGGTCTCCGGCTTTGTTTGACCAGAAGCTGCATCAGTTCTTGCACCTTCGCCGTGTCCGCCTGCCCTTCGACGGGTTCGCTGAACGTCCCATCCATTCCCCCGGCGACCCAGTGTACGGAATGCCCGGCCCAATACTCGTCGTCATCCGGCAGCGTGTCATCGGCGAGGCGGCCCCGGTCATCCAATGCAGACACGATGTATTCATAGATGGAAGGCTTGCCGTCCCATGGATAAAGTGTATTTTGATCAAACTTGGTTATCATCGTCAATCACCTGTTCTCCCACACTTCGCTAAGCACGGCACGGAACAGCCCGTCAAGCTCGCGGGCCTGTGCGCCTTCGGCGCTGTTCAAATGAACGGCCGTACGCTCGAAATGATTCATTTTTTGTTCCAAAAACTCGTTGATAGGGTTGATCCTTGGCTCGTAGTCCATTTCGTCTCCCGCCATTTTGCGCTCCACCAGCTTGAGAATGACCTGTTTCAGCTCGCTGCCCTCCGGCACCAAACGGTCCACCAGCACGTCGAATTCCATCGGCGGCATCGCGTTAAACCGTTCGATCCATTCGCAGGCCAGAACCGGACGAAGCACGTAAAAATATTTTTTGATCTTCACCTGCTCCCCCTGCAAGTATTCGCGGTAATTTCCCTTCGCCATATTGAGATAGTGATACATGCACGATTTCGGGGAAAAGGTCAGAGGCGACATGCTGCGGATACGCTCCGCCGCACAATATTTCTCGTAGTACGGGATCGGCGATTGCAGCCATTCCAGCAGCGGCGGGTTCGACTTGCGGAATAAATTCAGCGCCTTCTTCAAATCCCAGCCGTTGATATCGAGCTTGTCGCTGATCGGCCGCTCGATCACGTCCCGTTGATCAAATATGGATAAGTACCATTCGACAGGCCGGACGTACAGGAAACGGACATCGTAGTCGCTGTCCTTTGACGGGAACCCCCATGCCCGACTGCCCGATTCGCAAGCGTACAGGATGCGCACCTGCTCCTGCCGCTCGATCTGGTAGAGTTCTTCTAATATAGGTTGACGAAAGTCGGTCATCGCGGTTCTCCTCCTTCAAATCGGGAATGCTGCTGTATGTATAAAAGCCATCGACCTCAGCGGTCCATGGCCCGATGCTCTTATAGATGGTTTTACGGCGTGTGCCGGACATGGCCGACTGGCGTAAAATGTCATCTGAATAGGACCGATGAGATGCGGAAGTCAAATCTGTGTTGTTTGTACCTTGGGATAAACTGTAAATTCGTCGTCGTAATCCCTGCCATCTTCATCGGCCTCCTTTTCGTTGGAAATGGATCGTTACTTTTCGCCGCCACCCAGCTCCATGGCGTCGATCTTCCCGGTCATGTCCGAGTAGCCCTGTACCGCTTGCGCAATATAGGACAGCACGGTATCACTCCAGCCGTAAATATAGAACGTGTTTCGGTCGGCGGGTGGCGCCATCGCATAGCGGTACGGCGCAATGTCGACAATGAACGCTTTGACCTGCGGGTTCACCTTGGCGCGGTATTTTGCCAGTTCGGCGTAGAACGAGCTTCCGCTGTTCTGCTGCTCATCCGTGATCATGATGATCTGATCGACCCGCTTGTTTTCATTAAACAGCTTGCGCACAGGCGCGCCGGTATCGGTTCCGCCGCGGGAACGGATGCGGTCCGCTTGTGTTAAGATGCTGTCGTGACGCGAGGGCTTGGCATCCGTCACAACCGTATCGAACAGCAAGAACAACGAGTTTCCTTGCGTTTTCTTGTACAGCGCCAAGGCGAATACGGACCCGATCTGCAAATATTCCCCCTGCATGGAACCGGAAATATCGAGGAAGATCGCCGTGTTCTCGCCGATCTCCGGCAAGTTCGCAAACGTATGCTCCACCGCCGTCCGAAGCGCGTCGCGCAGCTCCGGACGCTCTACCTCCCGGAATGCCTTGGCGAACCGGAACGGCAAAATTTTCGCTTTGCGCAGCGCCTCCGCATTCGTCAGACGCTCCACCGCAAACGTCAGATTGGCTTTCTTCTCAAACACGCCCGCGCGATCCAGCGCGTTCAAATGACGCAGCAGCGCAAACGTAGGCATCTGGCGCAGCAATGCCTTCCAGACGGCCTTAGACGGCTTGATCGCCCCCGTCACCGTTTCGTACGGCAGCTTTCCGCGTTCGATGCAAGCGAGCCGCTCGGCTTCGCTTCTCGCCCTCTTCAATTGCTCAAGCGCCTCCACCTGCGGAAGCATGGCGAGACTTGTCTCCTGCCCGCGCAGGTAACGGAACAGCGCCTGCTGCTTGAGATCGGCCGGCTTCGGATGCGCCGTCGCGATCGCGTCGCCCAAGCTGAACCCGCGTCCCCGGCCGTTGTACTTCAGCGCCCAATATTCGGACACCCCGGACAGGAAGCGGGCAACCTGCCGTTTCACGGCCCGGCCACCCTGCCCGCGGCCAAGTCCCCGCAGGATCGTCAGGAAGTCGGACAAATCCGAAGGAATCCGGACCACCTGGTCGAACACCTTGGCGAATAAATCCGGCCGGTAAGACGACAGGATGGCCAATCCGAACAACGGCTGCAACCGCATAAATCCCTCGTTGCGGGCGAACACCAGCGCTTTGGCCATAAATTGCGGATTTTGCCGCGCCCTTTCGTGGTGCAGCTCCAGCGCGTCCTGCAGCAGCTCGTTTTGATCGGCGTAAAATGTATTTCCTAGCGTATTGGTTAACAGCGTCTGCACGTACTGCTCTTCGGCTGAACGCGCATAAGCAGGAAATCCGTCTTTGTTATATTTCGTCGGCGGCATGGCGCCGAACATTTTTTTAGCGAAACTCATGGTTGGAACCCTCCCCGGCGCCTTGCCGTAATATGAACTTAGTAAGAACGAAGCGAGGAAAAAACGAAAAGGCGCATGGCATCTCTTCTGACGCCCGGCTTTCGCCGTCAATTCTTTTCCATAAAAGTCGAAGGAGCCCTTTCAAGCGCCTCGCTTCGGTATTCCTATTAATGAAGATCCCCGAGGAAGTGGGCGGAAAGGTACATAACCGCTCTATCCCCTGAGCTATTCCGCCATATAGCGGAAGCCGGACTCGAACCGGCGACCTGTCGCTTAAGAGGCGAAGTAACCCTTCCAAGCGCCTCGGTGATCTTTTGGCGTAAAGCTTTTGCCTTTCGGCGTCGGCCTTACGTGTATTATCATCGCTTATTTTCGGCCCCACGAACATGGCGAAAGTATTACGACATGAGAAAAGTTTTCCTTTTTCTCCAATTCCCTTCCCTGTTACAATAAAAGGAACTGCTACGAAAGCGGAGGTTGTCCATGGCCAGAGAAAGCTTCGATAAAGAAATCCAGTTTTTGCGCATGCTGGTGCTGACCAGCGGCGCCTACAGCCGCCAGCAATTCGCTCAGCGGCTCGGCATCTCCGTACATACCTTCGACAAGACGATCCGGCGGCTGAAGGACATCGTGAACACGGTGTACCAACAGCTCCCGCAGGAGCAGGGCAAAGAATTCGCCGAAACGCTCCGCTTCAGCTACTACGAGTCCGCCGACCCGATGCTGCTGTTCTTATACCGCGCCAAATCGCTCAAGGAATCCGAAAGCCACCGGCTGTCGCTGCTGCTCGCCGCCATGCAGGAGGAGGCCCGGACCGTCATGGAGCTGCTCGATGCGTGCTGCAGCGATCTTCCCGAGGAGCTTCCGCTGCCCGACGAGAAAACGATTCGCTCGGACCTGAAATATTTGGAGGAAGTCGGCGTTATCGTAAAAGAGCCTGGGGGACGGCCTTACCGGTACCGGATTCACGACCGGCTCGTCAAGGACCTGACCTACGAGGAGCTTCTCGATCTCTACGATTATGTCGACATTATGGCGAATACGCAGGTGCCGTCCGTTCAAGGCTATCTGCTGCGGGATAGTGTGAAGAAGGCTTTGCAGCAAGCGGGCAACGCGGATAACGCCACAGGAGAGCCTTTTCTGTACAAGTACCATTATTACTCGCGCATTCTGGATGAAGCGCATTTGTTCACCCTGCTTGGAGCCATCCGTCAGCGCCGGAAGGTGCGGTTTCTCTATTTCTCTCCCAAGACGCGCAAAAGCTACGCCTCAAAAAATACGAACCCGCTGTTTGAACGCGAAACCGAGGGAAAAGAGGTGGTGATGCTGCCGCTCAAGGTGATCTACGATCACCAATACGGCCGATGGTATTTGCTTGGCTCGGAGACCCAGCGGGGGATCGTGAAGTTCCGTTTGGAAGGCTTGACGCAACTGAACGAGGACGAGGCCGTACCGGAAGAAACGTTCAACGAGAAGCTGCGACTGTTGGAGGAAAAGACCCGCTACAGCTGGCTTATCGATACGGGAAGGCCGCTTACGGTGCGGGTGCGGTTTTTCAGCCCGGAGGCCCCGCAGCCCAATTTCGTCAAGGAGCGCGTGCTGCTCCAAGGGCAATGGGGTCACATTACGAAGGAAGAAGAAGCTTCCTTTATCTATGAAATTAAGGTGCACGGGACGGGCGAGATCAAGCCTTGGCTGCGGAGCTTCGGCTCCAGCTGCGAGGTACTTGAGCCGGAGCACCTGCGCCGGGAGCTGATTGAGGAGTGGAAGGAGATCGCAGCGTATTATGAATCCGTTTGAGAAAATTTTTAATTACCAAGTCATGTCACGTCTGCACGAAACGGGCACGCTCGCCGTCACCTCCCATGAGCGGACATGGCTTAAGGCAATGCTGGAGCACCCGGCATCCGGGCAAGCTTTTACTCCCGAGACATTGGAGAAGCTGCAAAGCATGCTCGAAGGCGACCTTGCGTTGGATATGAAGGAAGGCTTCGAGGAAAAGGCCAAAAGCAAGGATCAGCAGGTATACCATCCGCTTCTGCGCCCCTTGCGGCGGATCATGCTGCGGAAGAGCGGCATTCTCATGAACCACCGGATCAGAGACGGACGGATATTCGAGGAGCAACCGGGCTTTCCGTTCAAGCTGGAATATTCGATGGTCAAACGGGAATGGTACTTGATCTGGTATCACCTCCAGTATCGGGCACTGATGAATACGAAGCTGCAGCATATCGTGGAGCTTGCGGAACAGCCGGTTTCCGGGGAGGAAGCTACGGCTGTCGAAGCGGACATCAACCGCATGCTGGAGAGCCGGAAGGAATCGGCGGTCATCGAGGTGGTGCGCCGATATAACAGCGAGCTGTCCCGCATCCTTTACGCCTTCTCGTGTTTCGAGAAGCAGATCGGGTACGACGAAGCGGCAGACAGCTACACGATCCGGCTGACGTTCCTTGGGGACGAGAGCGAATATATTTTGTCCAAGCTGCGCTTTCTCGGCATGCGGGTCCGGGTGGTCGAAGGCGACAAGCTCAAACGGCGCATGCGGGAATCGGCAGCCAAGGCGCTAAGCCGATACGGGGTAACGGAGGAGCAGCAGGTTGTTCTGTGAGCGGCGGAAACCTTCGCAAAACCAATAGAGGATACGAAAAGGAGGTGTCCTATGTACGCGGTTCATTGGCCTAATATGATTTTGTTCGCCCTACTTTTCCTGGCCTTTCCGATCTATGTCGTTTACCGGCTGCAAACGATCTCCCGCAAGCTATCCCGTATCGAACAGCAGCTTCTCGACCAGAAGCGGGCGGAGATCAAGGCGGAGAACGCCCGCATCGCCAAATCGCAAGAGCCCCCCACCGCCTAAAGGTCACAGCCCTTAAGCGATGGGGAGCTCAGCGCATCCCGGCAAGGCCGACGACTTAGGTCGCCGATACAACCTGCTTGTAATAATCATCGATGAGAACGGCCTTGCCGCCGTTCAAGCGGGATTCCTCGGCCGCGAACGCCATCAAGTGGCTCCGCACGGAGGCGCTGGCCGAGGTCAGGCTTTCCCTGCCGGCATTGTTCCGCACCTCGCGCAGGAAGCTGCGCACGATGCCACTGTCTCCGCCGCCGTGGCCGCTCACTTGCGGCGGAATTTCGATCTCCGTCTTCTGGTGCGTCAGAAAATCCATCAACGTAATGGTGCTCTCTTCCCCGCGAAGCTCGCCGCGCGTGCCCATAATCTGGATACGGCGCTCCTGCTCCCGCGTAAAGCCGCACATGCTGAACATCGCCGTAGCTCCGCTCGCGAATTCCATGTTGACCACCTGATGATCGACCACGTTGTTGTCGCACTTGTAGACGCAGCGGCCGTACGGCGACTCGCGCAGGCCCTTCACAATATTTTCCCGCGTCAGCTCCTCCGTGTAATGGCGAGCCCAGGCTTTGCCTTCGCCCAAGTAGAACCGGGGGGCGGAGTAAGGGCATTCCGCCTCCACCGCGCACCCGTCGATACAGTAATCCGTCGATCCGGCTGGCGCATTTCCCGAATGAAAATGCATCAGCGAACCGAACGAGCTGACCTTCTCGCACGGCTGGTCCATCAGCCATGACAACGCATCCATATCATGACAGGATTTCGCCAGAATCATTGGACTGGATTTGTCGGAGTTGTTCCAATTGCCGCGGACGAAGCTGTGCGCGATATGCCAATAGCCGACATTTTCGTTCAGTTGAATCGATACAACCTCGCCGATGCGGCCTTCCTCGATGATCTTTTTCAACGTGGCCCAGAACGGCGTGTAGCGCAGCACATGGCAGATCGTCAGCAGCCGGTTGTTCGCCAAGGCCCTCCGTTCCATCTCCACGCATTCGCGCGGGTCCGGCGACATCGGCTTTTCGAGCAGCACGTGGTATTTAAGATCCAGCGCCTGCAGCGTCGGTTCGTAGTGCATCCGGTCTTGGGTGCAGATCATGGCGATATCGGCCATCTGCGGACGGCTGAGCAGTTCCTCCCACGTCTCGAAGCAGTTTTCCCGGGAAATATCGTGCTCGGCTGCGAACTTATCCCGGCGCTCGGCGTTAGGCTCGGCGACGGCTACGAACTTCAATTCATGCGGACAATCGAGCGCATACCGCGCATAGCCGCCGGCCCCTCTCGCTCCGGCTCCGATCAAGACGGCTGTCATTGGTTTCATGCTCTCGGGCTCCTTTTTCCGAATATCGTACTTGCCTGCCGGCCTTAAGCCTTACTGCCAGCCGACCTTGGCGTTGTTGTCCTTCACCAGCTTGTTCACTTCGTCGACGACTTCCTTGCCGCCCTTTGCCATAAACTCGCCTACCATCTTATCCCAATCCGAAAACGGCCGCTGGCCGACGATCATTTTCGTCTTCTCGTCGTTCAGGAACTGGGACAGCTCGGTCCATTTCGTGTTGTACAGCGGCGATTGAACGCCCATCACAGGGCTGAGATAAATTTTGGACGTCTTGAGATAGGCGACCACCGATTCGTTAAACTGCCTTTCGAGCGGCGACTTCGAGCCCTTGATGAACACTTCCAGGTCTTGGTCGTTCGGCGCCCAGCCTTCGGTGTTGATATATGCGCTCGGTGCGACGTTGGAACGGTTTTCCTTAATTGGAATCGAGACGCCGTCTTCCATTTTGTAGCCTTTGCCTTCTTTTCCGTTCAGCCAATCGTACTTCTCATTCTTCGCATTGCGCTGGTCCGCCGGTGTGAATTCGCGGAAATAGTCCATAATTTCGAAAATGCGCTGCACTTTCTCCGGATCGTTCTTCAACTTGGCGCTCAGCAGATACATTTTGTAGTACCCGGCCAGCGAGCGGATGCCCTGCGTGCCGTCCGGCGCTTTGAAGGCGGGCAGCGGCGCAAGCACCGCATTCGGCGCGTTCTCGGCCAGCGTCTTGTAGTTGATCAGATTGCCGCCCGGCTCCTCGTACCAGATCCCGACTTTTCCGGCGTTAAACGCCTTGAACACGTCGTTGTAATTCGTAACGGCCCAGTCTTTCTTAATCGCGCCTTCCTTGTAAAGATCCGCCAGGAACTTGACAACTTCCTTGCTGCCTTCGCCGAAGTCGGGGATGTACTGCCCGTTCTTGTCCTTTTCATACCAAGCGCCGTAATACGGGCTGAACGTTGGGCTGTAGTAGATGTTTTTGGCCAACCCGAGACCGATCGTGTCGTCCTTGCCGTTGCCGTCCGGGTCCTGCTTGGTGAACGCGATGGCGACTTTTTTCAGCTCTTCGTAATTCGTCGGCATCGCCAGCCCCAGCTTATCGAGCCAATCCTTGCGGATGACCGGCTTTTTGCCGCCCTTGGCGTTGAAGAAATAAGGAACCGCGTATACTTTGCCGTTCACCTTGAGCATATCCCAGACATTGGAAGGCACCGGCTTGAACGAGTTGTATTTGTCGAGATAGTCGTTCAGCGGGAGAAAAGCGCCCTGCTTCGCCCATTTCATATAATTGGCGTCCACCAGCTCCATGCCGATGACGTCCGGAATATCGCCGGAGGCCATCGTAACGCTAAGCTTCTCGTCGTACGTATCCCAAGGCACATACTGCGGCTTGAAGTCCACGTTAAACTTCTCGTTAATCGCTTTGACCGCTTCACTGTCCGGCCCCGGCACCGGATTTTCCCATGTGCCGGAGAACCAGGTGATTGTAATCTTTTTATTTTTGGCGTCCGCACTGCCTTTGCCGGCATCCGCCGCACCCGAGTTCGCTCCTCCGGAGCAAGCTGTCATACTGCCCGCTACGGCGAGCGAAAGCAAAACGGAAACAGACCGTTTCATTGTCATGGCTGCATATCCTCCTTAAGGTGTAATGCTATGGTACATCAGTCAAACCGATTCTCCAACCCCCTGCTTCTAGCCTTTGACCGAGCCCAGCATCACCCCTTTCGCAAAATGCTTTTGCAGAAACGGATACAGCACAAGGATCGGTATCGTCGACACCAGAATCGCCGCCATGCCGATCGTTTCCGCGAGCGGAACCTGCAGCCCCCGGGCCGCCTGCACCCCTTCGGACAAAATATTGCCCGCCTGGCTCAGAATCACAATCTGACGCAGCATGACCTGCACCGTCCATTTGGCCGGATCATTCAAATACAGCAGCGCCGAGAAATACGTGTTCCAATGAGCCACGGCGGAGAACAGTCCGAAGGCGGCCAGTGCCGGCTTGGACAGCGGAAGAATGATGCGGGCATAAATTTGCAGGTCGTTGGCCCCGTCGATCAAGGCCGACTCCGTCAGCTCGTTCGGAATATTGAGAAAAAACTGCCGCATGACGATCAGATTGTACGAGTTGATGGCGACGGGGAGAATTAACGCCCAATACGAGTTGATCAGGCCGGTAGCGCTGACGATCATGTACGTCGGGATAATGCCCGCCCCGAAGACGAACGTGAACAGGACGAGGAACAGAAACACCCGTTTGCCGAGAATGTTGCGCGACAAAGCGTAGGCCATCATCGAGGTCAGCAGCAGATTGACGAACGTGCCCACGACGGTGATGAAGACGGTCACGCCAAGCGAACGCACGAACGAATCCGATTGAAAAATATAGGCGTACGCATCGAGCACAAAGCTTGTCGGAACGAGCAGCAGCTCGGTCTTCACGTACTCCGTGTAGGAAGTAAACGACACGATAGTCATATAGTAGAACGGGAACAGCATCAGCAGCGCGATGATCACGAGGAACACCCCGTTGACGGCCCCGAACGCTTTTTCCTGCCATGTGCGATTTCGAATCATAGCGTTTGCACCTCCGTATCTTGCTTTATGCCGCAGCCGCAGGTAAGATTAGAACACGCCTTCTTCGCCGAAGCGTTTAGCCAGACGGTTCGCCCCGATAATAAGGAGCAGACCTACGAGCGATTTGAACAAACCGACCGCGGTAGCGAAGCTGTAATCGGATTCGGTCAGGCCTTTGACGTATACATACGTGTCAAGTACGTCGCCCACCGATTTGTTGAACGGGTTAAGCATCAGGAAAATCTGTTCAAAGCCCGAATCGAGCACGCTGCCGAGCCGCAATATTAGCAAAATCACAATCGTGCTGCGAATCGCAGGCAGCGTAATATGCCAGATTTGCCGCCAGCGGTTGGCTCCGTCGATCACGGCCGCTTCATACTGGCTCGGGTCGACGGCAGCCAGCGCCGCGAGGAAGAGGATCGTGCCCCAGCCGGATTCCTTCCAGATCACCTCAAGCACGACCAGAGGCATGAACGAGCCCGGTTCCTGCAGGAAGGCAACGGGTCCGATGCCGAACAATACGTGCAGCAGCTTGTTCACCAGGCCTTCGGACTGGAGGAACACCGTCACCATGCCGATCACGACGACCCAAGAGATGAAATGCGGCAGGTAGACGATTGATTGAATGAGGCGCTTGAACCATTCTCGGCGCACCTCATTGAGCATCACAGCGAGCACGATCGGGACCGGAAAGGCGAAGGCGATTTGCAGCAAGGACAAGTACAGTGTATTCCAGAGCACCCGCAAAACTTCCTTGTCCTCGAAGATGCGCTCAAAGTGCTTCAGTCCGACCCACTCGCTGTCCCAGAACCCTTGAAATGCGCTATAATCTTGAAAAGCCATCATATTTCCGGCCATGGGCAAGTACTTGTATACGATAAAGTACACCAGGCCCGGGAACAGCAGCAGATACAAGTAACGCTCTTTCCACATCCGGGACAACAGCAGTTGCCGACGTGAGCTGCCGGACACGGACTCCGCTGCAATACGGGAATGGCTCGGATCGGGCGATGCCTTGGTTGTGAATTCCGTTTCCATTAGAAAACTCCTTTCTCGGTTTCATTGGGACTAGCGGCAGGTTCGCACCCGTTATCTTGGAACCGCTTCCAGTCTATTTGAGACTTAAGGGCCTGCCCCCATCCCGGGGCTGCAATGTTATAATATCGTGAGAAATCGTCGCCGAAAACCGTCGCTATTGCCGTTTTATCACGGTTTTCGGGATTTCCGTAAATCCGTGAAGCATTCGAAAAACAGACATATTTGCATCCGAACCGCCGCACGAAGGGAGTAAACCGCCTTTGCCAAGCATCCTCCGCATCAAAATGAAAGCGCGTTCTGTTTTTTTTAAGCTGCTGCTCAGCTTTCTTGGAGTGATCGTTCTTCTGGTCATCTTCGAGCTCCTGACCTATGGAGTTTTCCGGCAAAGCCTCCGCGACGAAATCATCAAATACAATACGGTCAACCTGACAAATACGACGAACGATTACGAGAAGCATTACGAGCTGCTGGAGAAAACGATGCTGAATTTGTACCTGAACCCGCGGCTGCAGGAGCTGAATAGCAAGCCGTATCTCGATTACGTGGCGGCCAACAAGGTGACGGACTATCTCAGCAATATCGTATCGAATCAGGCGCTGTACTTGAACAACTTGTTCATCTATGACGTCAAGCATTCACTGATGCTGGAGAAATCGCGAGGCGCGAGCCCCGAATCCATGTTCACCGAATATTATGTCAATCCCGTTTATACCTACTCGTTCTGGAAAAAGCAATTCGAGGAGGGCGGCCCAATGACGATCTATCCAGCCGCTTCCTACCTGCGAAACGACTCGCCGGGCGATACAACCGGTCCGGTCTGGCCTATGCTGGTCAAAAGCCGGTTTTATCCGGATTTCATGATGCTGGCTTTTGTCGATGCGGACCGCATGTTTCAAGCGTTCCACCGCTCGGTCAACGACAACTTTTACGTCTTGGACGCAAGCGGCCGTCTGCTGTTCGCTTCAGGCTCCGCAGCCGATAAGCCCCTGCCTGCTCTGCCTCCGGGACAAGATTGGGTAAAGGCGGATAACCAGTACTTCTTCTACACCACCGGACCGAAAACCGGATTTACCTATGTGAATCTTGTGCCGGACGGCCATATTTCGTCCCAATTAATCAAGCTGAATCTGACCTTCGTCGCCGTCCTGCTCGTCGCCATCGCCGCAAGCGTCACGGTGTCCGTCTTGTTCACCGTCCGGTTCAACAACCCGGTTCAACGCATCGTCGACTCGATCAAAAGCTTGAACGAGCAGGACACCGTGCCCCGGCACGACAACGAATTCGAGCTCATTCGCGGCAATATCGGATTTTTGCTCCAGCAGCGGCATTTGCGGCATCAGGATCTGGAGGAGAAGCATGCGCTGCTGCGCTATCACAGCTATATGAACAAGCTGAAAAAAATCCGCGGACTGCCGGTCGCCGGGGCGGAGCAGCTAAGCGAGCAGAAGCCGTTCCGGGTCGTTCTGTTCCATCTCTCGTTCAATCACCCGTTTCACACGGAAATTCAAGCGGAAGAGGAGCGCGCCGCCTCGTACATTCGCGAATACATTAACCATGTCGTCACGAAGGAGCTGGAAGGGTCGCTCACGTTCCAAATTGAGCGAAATCAGATTTTATCGATCATCCATCCGGCGCCGGAAGAGGAAGACCGCCTGCGCACGACGCTGGACGGCATCGTCAGCGTGCTGAGCACGGACAAAGCCTACTGCTTCCTCACCATTGCCGTCAGTCCGCTGCATGCGCATACCGCAAGCCTGACCGACGCCTACGAAGAGGCGCTGGGGCTGATCCGTCACCGGCCGTTCGACGACGAGACGGTCGTGCTCGAAGCGCAGAACGTCCCGCAGGAGCCGTTCGTCGTGCCCGATGCGCTGATGCAGGAGATTAAAGCGAATTTACAGGCGGGGAACGCCGCGAACGTGCTGCAGGCGCTGCGGCGACTCATGGCGCAGATGGAGAAAAGAAAGGCCGACGCGCTCGCCTTCCACGAGTTTGCCCGCGAAATCACGCATAAAACGACCCGGCTGCTGCATGGCATAGGGCTGGACAGCGGAAAATTAACGGACCTGGAGCCGGAGCAGCTTCATACTGTCTCCAAGCTGGACCGTTATTTCGAAGCGATGATTGGCGAAGCCTGCCGGCGCATCAACAATAAAAAAGAAGCGGCCGACCCGATTATTACCGGAGCGACCGCTTATGTGACGGAGCGATATACGGAGGATATTACGCTGGACCTTGTCGCCTCTTGGCTCAACATTACGGGAGGCTACTTATCCACTTATTTTAAAGAAAAAACGGGAATCAACTTCCTTGATTTCGTAAACGACGTGCGCATCGGCAAAGCGAAGGAGCTGCTGCGGCAGACCGATCTGCGCATTCAGGATATCGCCGGGCGGGTAGGCTATCAGAACATGAACTCGTTCAATCGGATGTTCAAGAAGATTACCGGCGTTACGCCGAGCGAGTACCGGCGGTCGGGGACGCAGATGTAAGCGAGCCGGGCATTCCAGTCGCCTTCCGGGCAATGGCGCCTGCGAAAGCGACCGGATTCATGCTTTCTTTGTTATATCCGTTTGTCGCGTTTCCAGACGCGGTAGCGTTCCGAAATGACGGGTTCGATCATCCGGTAATTCTCGATCGTATCCTCCACGTGGTAGATCGTCGGCAAGCCGGCTGCCAATATTTCCGCGAAATCCGTGGCCGTATAAATATCGTTATGGATATTCAAGTATTCGCGCGCAAACGCATCCGCTTCGTCCGACAGTTCCTTCGAAGCCCGCCATCCCAGTTTTCCCGATAGGTCTTTCTCTGCTTTATCTCATACGAAGTTCATCTGCATCTATTACAATACCCTTGGCAGCCTTATCGAAGAAAACAAATGGATTACCCGGTACTAAAACACGATGAGGAGCATGCTCGAAAAGAAACTTAATTTGCGTTACAACTTCGCGGCTAGTACGATTTGCAGGTTCAAGCACTTTCAAAACCAAACTCCAAGATTCATCTTGTCCAAGCATATCGAAGTTCACCGGTAGAGAAAACTCAGTTCCTCTTGGCCATTGAGCCTTATTTTTAAGGTCAGGCGGCAACCATCTTACTTTAGCCAACACGGTCGGATTATCCTTATCGCCATTATACTTCTCCCACGTTAAGAAATTATCGTTCATAAAAATGTCCTCGTTTGTTTATTACCAGTCTACTTGTTGATAGTCCTTTAAAAATACACCGGTCAATGGTCTTTCTACGTCTTTTCCTTCATATACTGGATCGCAGATTCTAGCGGCAGCATCATCAAAATCCAAGGGTAACTGAATCTTCCGATCATTTTTCACCTGATCCGGGAACTGGTTCGAGACCCAACCGGGATCTACACTGGTAATGAAAATTCGATGTTTCTTATACTCTTTAGACATGGTCAGGGTCATCATATTGAGGGAAGCTTTTGCCATGTTGGTGTGGACATGGTAGCCGCCCTTTCTTCTCATATTAAATCTGCCTTCTGATGCGGATACATTTACGATAAAGCGATTCTGATGCGGACTTCTCAACATCGCATCTTTCAACTTTGTATTTATCAAAAACGGAGCAGTAACGTTGATTAGCTGTACTTCGAGCATCTCAACAACAGATATTTGATGAGAATGGGCAGTCCATGAATTATGTAACAGCGGATTGTGATTCATAACTGCTTGCTCATGATTCATCTGTTGTAGCTGCTGAAACCCCTTTGTTTCATTCTCTGATTTAACAAAGTGCGAAACAGGTATCTTGTCCGCCATAAGCTGCAGTTGTTGGTTACCGGCGATTTGTCTTTGGAGTTCCGCTTCATTTAAAGCTAACGCCTGATATTCCTCATCCAGCATTCGTACCGTCTGAGCAGCGTTATTAATAATGATATCAATATAGGGAAACTCTTTGTCTATGAATTGCGCAAACATCTCGACTCTTTCAATTTGACGAAAATCTAATCCATAGATGTGAATGCGATCACACCAATTTTCGAAATCAGGTTCTTTAATGTAACGTTGCAAGGCGTCATATGGAAAGCGGGTTGTTAAAATAACTCGTGAGCCATCTCGTAGTAATCGTAATGCGGTATGATATCCTATTTTTGTTCGTCCACCTGTAATCAAAGCGGTGTAAGAATCTAAATCGTGCTTGGCCAGGCGTTTCTGTTCATTGTATTCACCACAAGGTTGGCATAGTTTTACATAATGTTCGTGAGTTACAACAAGCGACTCTTTGCAAACATAGCATCTATTCTTTCTATCATTCTCGTTTGCTGGTTCCTGATTTTTCATTTTACCACCCTGAAATATTTTACAAGCATCATAATCTATGCTATTATACTAAAACACAGTAGCTTAATCAAAGCGCCTGCCTCTCACGCAGGAGATGAAGGTTTCGCTCCTTCCTGTGTAAGGTGATAGTTTAATGAAAATACCTTCCCATCACGAAGGAGATGGAGGTCTCACTCCTCCTCACCTTTATAATCGATTAGATTAGCCTTGATTCTTGCTTTCTCGCGAATCAAGGCTTTTTGACGCCCGAGGCGAGCCCGCCGCTTTGCGAACATTTCACCGCTATTTGCAACGCCCCATCGAGCACAGGCAATCCTGCGTTCGATGGGGCGTTTTCGATTATATAGAGAATTTAACTTTCCCGTCAAAAATCCATTCCTCCGTGGCGGACGCTCGCGCGAACAAGCGCTCCGTGCCTTGCTCCTCAGCATACTTCCGCTCTTCCTCCGTAATCGGAATCATCCAGAGCAGATTGACCGGATCGCCGCCGATCTCCGGCAGGGCTACAGCCGGCGCATGCGGCGGCTGCGCAAGCGCCACCGCGGTGAAGCGCTCATGACTAAGGCCGATCTCGCCGCACGGAATCGTATGTCCATTGGCGAAGAACGTAAGATAGTTCCAGGGCAGATTGGTCTGCCCGCTAATGTACTGCAGCATCGGCTTCCCGTGCTCGGCCAGCCAGTGCGAATCGCAGGCGAAGGCGAACTCGAACCTCCGCAGCCGCTCCGGCGTCTCCGTATATTGCTCCACCTTCGGCTGCGGCAGAATGGATACCCCCAGCGTCACGACATAGGTGACGTCGCCTTGTTCGACCGTCACCATGGCCCGTGGAGGCCACTGGCCGCCGTCAATGGCATAGTATTTCGCAACAGGACCGAGTCCGGATTCGATAGCCTCCAGATACTGCTGCTGCAAGCCTCCCCATGTATGTTCGTCCCAGCTCTGCCAGAACTGCTTGGCGAGCTCGATGCGCCGGAACAATGCGTTGGAATCCGGCATCGGGAAGCACAGGCTCGATTCCCCGATGCAATCCCTCGCATAGCCGGGATAATTGTTCTCACCAGCGGACGATCCGGCCCATCCGGGGATGACGCTCACGATCTCATCCCGGTAGAGCAGGGCGGCGGCATCGCCTTCCTCGAACCAGACGACAACGAGCTGTTCGGGATCGAGCCGCTCGGCCCCTTCGGGATGGGCGCAGCAGTCTCTTGGCAGCATCGACGCCCGGCCATGGTCCATCACTTCCACGTCGATGGCCTCCGGCGCCCGGCCGTAGTTCCTGACCCAACAGGCGCGAATGTTTGCATATTCCTCACCCGGGTGATCCCATAAATAAAAATAAACGCAGTCCTCATCTTCCTCCACAAACGCTTGAATAGGGCAAACGGGCGAGAACTCTTCCAAAATGATATTTTTCATGTCTTCACCTCACAACGGGTATGCCATCCATTTGTTGCTAGCAAGTAGATATAGAGATAGGATAGCATCCGGCCGATGAAGATACAATCTATTCACAAAAAGGCCGCACCTGCAGACAGGTACGGCTCTTTTCACTTCACCCCAAACGCTTAATCCACCAAGCTCCACAGTGCCGGCACGAGCGGCGGCTCCCATCCCGGCAGCGAGGTATGGGCTTGAAGCGCTTTATACGTTTTGCCGCCATAGGATACGAGGTCATTGACCTTATACGCTACATACGTCGCCCATGGCTGTACCGTCGATTCCGTATCTGTCGTAACCGTGACCGGGTTGCTTGCAGCCGATACGTTGCCGGCGGCATCCTTCGCTTTGACCGTGAAGGTGTAGGCCGTTCCCGCGGTCAGTCCGCTTACCGTGGCCGTTGTTCCTGCAACCGATGCGGCTAAGGCAGAGCCATTATACACATCGTACCCGGTAACGCCGATATTATCCGTAGAGGCATCCCATGCCAAGGATACGCTCGTCGAGGTTTTGCCGGTCGAAGTCAATCCGGTCGGCGCGGTCGGCGGCTGCGTATCCGGGTCGGAGGATGTGGACGTCGTGACCGTGACCGGATTGCTTGCGGCCGATACGTTGCCTGCCGCATCCTTCGCTTTGACCGTGAAGGTGTAGGCCGTTCCGGCTGCTAATCCGCTCACTGTGGCCGTTGTTCCAGTCACGGATACAGCCAAGGCAGAGCCGTTATACACATCGTAGCCCGTCACTCCTACGTTGTCCGTGGAGGCGTTCCATGACAAGGTTACGCTCGAATGCGTTTTGCCCGTCGAAGTCAGGCCGGTCGGCGCGGTCGGCGGCTGCGTATCTTGCGCCGGGGGACTGCCTACGCCTACAGCGCCATAGGCAGCTTTCACGGAGTTGACCTGGGTGGAGTTCGCCCCAAACAGATCGGTAGCCACTTGAATCGCCGCAGCGCGAATAGACGCAAAATTGGAGGTTGGCGTTAAATGTTTTATAAGCGCTTTATAAATAATTTTTTCTGAATCTTTGCGACCGATTCCTTTGACCGTCACCCCGTAATGCGTGCCGCCTTCCGCCAGCAAATAAAACGCTTTGTTGTTAATGCCGCTATTAATATGCACGCCTCCGTTATCGTCAGAGCCCCGATACAGCTTGCTGTAATGGTCCGGCTGGTTGTACAGCTCCGGATTTTCCATCGACCGCAACGCGTCGCCCGGCTTATTCGGCGTGTAGATGTCGTCGCCGATCAGCCAGTTTTTGCCTTGAATCGCATTGCCGAAAATATCCGAGATCGACTCGTTGAGTGCTCCGGATTCGTTTTGGTATATCAACTTGGCCGAATGCTCGGTAACGCCATGCGTCAATTCGTGACCGACGACGTCCAAATCCCCGGATAAGGTGCGGAATAAGTTGCCGTCCCCGTCGCCGTAGGCGATCTGTACGCCGTTCCAGAACGCGTTGTTATAGTTCCAGCCGTAGTGAACGCTGGATTTGATCGCGAGCCCGTTGCCATCCAGACTATCCCGGCCAAAGTTGTTTTTGTAATAGTCGTAGACGACTTCGGCGTAAGCATGGGCGTCAACCGCTGCGGGGTCGGTCCATACGTTGTCCGAATCCGTCAGCAGCGTGCCTGGAAGCGACTGGCTATTATTCGCAGAGTACGTATAAATGCCCCGTCCGCGCGTGTTGTCCTGAAGCACATACTGCGACCCGCTTGCCGTAGTCGTAAACGTCTTCGTATCGCCAAGCACTCCCACCCCCGTACCGGTAGCATGATCAAGCATGCTGTACTTGTTGACGATATTCCCGTTGTCCGCGTTAATGAAGTAACGCACACGCTGCGGGGAAGGCTCCAGCACGTTGACTTCAGTAATGTAAACAAGAAGGTTTTGCCCGTTGGACGGGTAAATATTCAGCTCCGCCGTTTGCTCCCTCTGCTGGCTGCCCAGCTTGCCGATCCGCTTCTCGGTGTCTTGATTGGCGATCGCAATCGCCTTCTCTGCGCTAATTCGGGGCGTCGGAGGGGCCACGGATTGCTGTCCCGAATCAGGGACAGTGCTTCCGATATACAAGGAAACATTGCCCTGCTTGTCAAAGTGCAACGTTTGGTCCGCGCCGAATACGGGAATTCCTTGGATATACTGCTTCAACCGGACATGCCGCGTTCCAGTCTCGGCATCGGTCATCTGCTGCGTAATTCGGATGCTTTGCTTCGTATCCCCTGCCAGTCCGAGAACGCTTTTCTTGGATTCCAAATATTCCCAAATCCTATCTTCGTTCGACATGCCCTGCGGGGCAATCCACGTTTCTCCGATTAATCGCGGTGCCATCATTTGCACAAGCCCGCCTTCGGAGCCGTTCGGCGTGTTCGATTCTGCCCCTGCAGGCAATGCAGCCATCGTCATCATGGCCCCTAGGGCAATGACGGTAAACACTTTTTTCATAGCTAATCTCATCTCCCATCGTTCGATTTTACTTGCAGCCTGCAATCGGTCAATCTACGAGTACTCATCCCTCCTTACCGGGTTTTGTGGCAAAAATAAGCTTCTATGCAAGTACAACTAGATGTTCGAATCGGAAAACAACAAAAAAAGGATAGCTGTTCATCATAGCGAAAACGGGCTCACCCCTGGGTGTCTGCACGTATCAGCATATTTTGAAACCGCTTTCCTTTTTTTTAGAATACTGTAATCTTACATTGGTGTCAATTACCCTTAGGTCAATTTTTTATAAAGTTAAGTCTGTCGCAGAGGTCTCGATGACTGCCTGCTCCGGCACGGTCTCGCAAACGAAAAGACCTCTGCGGCACTCTACAAAACCGCTCTCTCCATCCGCCTACGTCTTTTGAATCTGATTCGCCCGTTCGTACAGCACCCTGCGCAGCAGTTTGCCCGATCCGGTCTTGGGCAGCTCGCTCAAAAACTCGACTTTCCGCGGATATTTGTATACGGCCATATGCTCTTTAGCCCACTCGACGATGTCCTGCTCCGACACTCTCCCGACCGCTTCGTCCTTGAGCACGACATACGCTTTCACTTCCTCGCCCCGGTAACCGTGGGCTACGCCAACGACGCACACTTCTTTAATCGCGGCATGCTTGTGCATGATGCTCTCCACCTCGTTAGGGAAGACGGAGAAGCCCGACGATTTGATCAGTTCTTTTTTCCGGCCGGAAATATGGACGTAGCCGTCCTCGTCCACGCAGCCTAAATCTCCGGTTAAAAACCATCCGTCGACGAACGCGTCAGCCGTAGCCTGCGGATTTTTCCAATAGCCCTTCATGACCATCGGTCCTTTGAAAGCGAGCTCTCCCTGCTGTCCGGGCGGAACCTCCACGGTCGGGTCTTCTATGGCAACGACGCGAACATCCGCATCCATCAGCGGGATGCCGGCTGAGCCGATCCTTGCGTTATCCATAAAGTTCATCGTAATCTGGGCCGTTGTCTCGCTCAGCCCATAGCCTTCCAGCAGACGAGTACGGGTAACTTCGTAGAAGCGCTCAAAGATCGGCTTCGGCACCGGAGCGCCCCCCGACAGGCAGCCTGACAGGGAGGACAGATCGTAATTCGCCGCGTTCGGGTGATTAATGACCGCGATATTCATCGTAGCCGTGCTTACCCAATGCTGGATTTGCAGCTTGTGAATCGCTTCCAGAACAACGTCCGGCACAAAACGGTGGAACAGCATGATCGTTCCCCTATTGAAAAGCGGCGACCCCATGCAGTTGATCAGGCCGATAATATGAAACAAAGGCATCGCGGCCAGATGGCGGTCGCCCGGCTTCGTTCCCAACCCGTCCCTGAACGAGAACGCGTTCGCTACAATATTGCGGTGCGTCAGTTCGGCGCCTTTGGGCATGCCTGTCGTTCCCGAAGTGTATTGCAGCACGGCGGTATCGTCCAAGCACGCATTGGCGGGAGGAATCGGATCGTCGTAATGGATCAACTCCAGAATGCGCTCCTCTCCCGGTAGCCTGCTTATCGTTCTCTCCATTGGCGCGAACGACATCGGAAATTCCGGATGATCCGGGGCAAAATCCGTCAACGCCGTCGAGATGATCCGCAGCCCGGGAAACTCCGACAAAATCGGATACAAATGCTCCAGCAAATTTTCCTGAATGAAGATGGCCTTAGGCTCCGCGTCTCCCAGCAGATGGCTCAGCTCCGCCCGCTTGAACATCGGATTCATGGGCACCGCTATCGCACCCAGACGCTGGACGGCCAGAAACGCCATGATAAACTGCGGGCTGTTCTCCATATAGAGGGCGACGGTATCGCCCTTGCCTACGCCTCTTACATGCAGCTGGGAGGCGAGCTGTAAGTACATGTCTGCCAGCTCGCCATACGTGATCCTCTTGCCATAGAAGTAAACCGCCGTATCGTCGGGATTTGTTCGTGCATGTTCCTCCACATAGTTTTCCAAGACCTTGTCTTCAAAGATGAAATGCCGCGGAACATCTTTGGGCCACACCTTGTACCATGCTTTTTCCATGCTACCCCTCCATATCGTTATTCGGTCTTCGCAAGCCTGCCTTCCTCGTAAGCAATACATGCGCCTTCATAGATGGCTCGCTTGGCATCCAGCTCTCCCGGGAATCGGGCTCCGCCGATCTTGACGACAGGAATGCCGGCCCGCTGCACGAGCTGGTCATCCCACACTTCGGATAATTGTCCGGCGGCAAGAATGACGGTGTCGGCGGGAATTTTTTTCGTTTCCGGCCCGCGCTCCGTCTGCAGCTGTATGACAACTCCGTCTTCGTCAATCCGCTCGTAGCTTAAGTCGGTCACAAATTGAACCTTTTTCTGCCGCAGATGCGAAAGGAGCGCCCAACGGGTCGTTTTGCCGAGCGTTTCGCCGGGCTTGCCTTTTCGGCGAAGCAAATAAATCTCACGCTCCGCCTGCTCGGATAAGTAATGCGCCAGATCGCAGCCGATCCCTCCCGCTCCGATGATCACGACCCGCTTCCCAACCTCCGCCTCCCCCCGGAGCACTTGCTGATACGTCAATACATGAGGAAGCGAGGTTCCCGGCAGCTCCGGGATTCGCGGCTTGATGCCGCTGGCCAGCACGACCAGATCCGGAGCAAGAGCGGCGATTTCCTCCGGCGTCGGACGATGGTTTAAGCGGATATCGACGCCTAAGCGGTGTAACTCATGCTGGTAATAGCGCAGCGTTTCGGCAAACTCCTGTTTGCCGGGAATGTGCTTCGCCAGATTCAACTGCCCGCCCAGCCGGTCTTCCTTTTCGTACAGCACGACGCGCTCGCCAATCTCGGCCAATGCCCGCGCCGCTTCCATCCCGGCGGCCCCACCGCCGATGACCGCGATGTGGCGGGGACGGTGTACCCTGAAAGGCTTCCACTTCGATTCCCGGCCCGCCCTCGGATTGACCAGACAAGAGGCAGGCAGGCCGTCAAACACTTGATCGAGACACGCCTGATTGCAAGCAATACAGGTATTGATCCGGTCGAATTGCCCGGCGCGGGCTTTGCGCAGCAGATCAGGGTCCGCCAGGAAGGGACGCGCCATCGATACCAGATCGCACGCTCCGCGCTGCAGCAGCTCGTCGGCCAGCCGGGGGTCGTTAATCCGGTTGCTGCCGATCACCGGAACGTTGACCACCCGTTTGATCGTTTCCGCGATGTGAATATATCCGGCCCGGGGAACCATCATGGAGATGGTCGGCACTTGAGATTCGTGCCAGCCGATGCCCACGTTAATCGCATCCGCTCCTGCATCTGCGACCATACCGGCGAATTGCAGCGTTTCTTCCTCCGTCGTGCTGTCCGGGACCAGATCGGCGCCGGATAGCCGGAAAATGACCGGATAGCCGGGCTCGACCGCTTCGCGGACTGCTTGAACGATACGCAGCGCGAATTTTGTCCGATGCTCGAACGAGCCGCCCCATGCATCGGTGCGTTTATTGGTGGCCGGTGATAAAAATTGATTGATCAGATATCCTTCCGACCCCATAATCTCCACGGCATCGAACCCGAGGTCGGCCGCCTTCTTCGCGCTGACCGCAAAGCGGGCGATAAGCTCTTCAATTTCCTCCGAGCTAAGCTCTCTGGGTGTGTGACGATGGATCGGCGAACGGATGGCGGAAGGCGCTACGGCGGGGATGCTCGTCAAATCCGCGTAGGCGTACCGCCCCGCGTGAAACAATTGGGCCGCAATCCGCCCTCCGGCCGCATGCACTTGAGCCGTCAGGCTTTCCATATGCTTGCCATGCTCATCGTTGTAAAAGCCCAGGAAGTTATGGCCGCCGTCCCCTTCGGGCGAGACGGAAATGCCACCCGTCACGATCAAGCCCGGACCGTCCTGACCAGCTCTTTCCTTATAGAAATCAATCAAGGCTTGACTGCCCGCCTCTTCCCCCTCCAGCCCGGTATGCATAGAGCCCATAATGACACGGTTAGGAAGCTCCAAGCGGCCCAAGCGTATCGGCTGAAACAAATGATCCAGCTTCATTGTCTCCCTCCCTTTCATTGAACAGGACCTGCTATATTCATCATTTATATGCAGTACTTGCCATTTGTAACAACATCAATCCATACGATTCTCTTGAGTTGTGACGATTCATTATCATTCGGCGGAAAGGAAAGCCTTCTTCCATCCCTGCCCCAGATTACCGGCAGCGAGCTGTTTGCTTTTGTAAGCGGTTTCGAAAAATACGGTTCCTTGAAATTCCTCCCTTCTTCTACAACATTGCGTTGCTTTTTCCCTTCTTTAAACATCTTTCGACGTTATTCCTGTAAATTCCTTCTATGTAAATATAATGATTACTTTGTTTGCGAAGTCCATGCTGTAGCAATAGAAGCGTTGTTGTTCAAAGGAGTTCCTCTTTTCTACAGAAAATGTGTGTTTAGTTGTGATTTGTTGTATTTAATTTGACTTTTTCCCCTAACGAGGATTATGATAAACGTAACGAAAGGGGAGAGCTCATCCATGAAACCTATCGCTCGTGTCATTATTATTGGCTGGGACGGAGCAGGCAATTTCGTAACGTCCGCGAATACGCCCAACTTGGACCGGCTCGTCCGGATGGGGACGTTCGACTTCCAAGCCCAGACGGCGTCTCCGACGATCAGCGCGCAATGCTGGGGATCGCTTCTGCATGGCGTCGCGTCGGACAAGCACGGATTGACCAACGAAACCGCAAGCAGCCATACGTACCCGGACGACTCGCCGTATCCATCGATCTTTCGGGTCGTGCGCGAGGCATATCCCGATGCTGTATTGGCCGCATTCAGCGCGTGGTCCCCGATCAACGACGGCATCATCGAATCGTCCATCGGCGTCCATAAAGTATCGATGAAGGACCGCGACCTGTCGCTGGCCGCTGCCGCTTATATCCGGGAGCACCCCGAACTGAAGCTGATGTACGTCCAGCTGGATTTGCCGGATGCAGCCGGTCACCGGTACGGATACAATACGCCCGGACAACTGCGAGCGATCGAAGAAGCGGATGAGCATACCGGATTTATACTCGATGCGCTCAAACAAACGGGACTTCTGGACGACAGCTTGCTGATCCTCGTGTCCGATCATGGCGGCGGCGGAGCCGACCCGCGGGACCATGGCAGCGATCACCCGATGGACAAGACGATCTTTTGGGGCTGCGTCGGTCCGGGCATCGGGCGCGGCGCTTCGCTTCGGGGCACGATGACGATCACTGATACGGCAGCTGTCGTCGTCCGGGCGCTTGGTATCGAAGCTCCCGCAACGTGGGAAGCGAAGCTTCCGGAACGGCTTTTTGCGGAATAATCCGGTCCCGGCTAGTCCCAGACAATATACATGACCGATTAACAAAATGCAGCCAAGTCCCCGTCCGTCCCGTCAACCAAAAACAAGCGGCCGCTTCTCCCCTGAGAGACGGCCGCTTGCTCTTTCCTCTTTTACCCCAGCAATCCCAACTGCTTGCCTGCACGCTCCAGCGCGTTCAACGCAAAATCAAGATCCTCCTGCGTGTGCCCTGCAGTCACGATAAACCGCACCCGGCCTTTGTCCATCGCAACCGTCGGGTATACGATGCCTTGCGCGAAGATGCCTTCTTCCAGCAGTAGGTCGGAGAAGCGCATCGTCTTCGCCGGGTCGCCCACGATGACCGGGACGATCGGCGTCTCGCTCCCGCCCGTATCGAATCCGAGACCCTGTACCTTCGAACGGAAATATGAGGCGTTCGCCCACAGCTTCTTGATCAGCTCGTCGCTTTGCTTGAGCACTTGAATCGCCGCAAGGCAGGTAGCGGCCACCGCAGGCGTCTGCGACGTACTGAACAGAAACGGACGCGCTTTATGAATCAAATAATCCTTCAATACCCGGTCGCACGCGACGTAGCCCCCGACCGCGCCAACGGCTTTGGACAGCGTGCCTACTTGGATGTGCACCCGCCCGTGCAGCCCGAAGTGGTCGGTCGAGCCTTTGCCGTTTTTGCCGAGCACACCGCTCGCATGAGCGTCGTCGACGTAAACGTAGGCGTCGTACTTCTCGGCCAGCTCCACAATGTGCGGCAGCGGGGCAATGTCGCCATCCATGCTGAATACGCCGTCCGTCACGACGACGCGCTTTTTAAACTCTGCGCTTTCCTTGAGCACGGCTTCCAGTTGGTCCATATCTTTGTGCGCGAATATTTTCCGGTGCGCCTTCGTCAGCCGGATGCCGTCGATGATGCTCGCATGGTTTAGCTCGTCGCTGATGACGACATCGTCCGGACCGAGAATGGACGAGAGCACGCCTTGATTCGTCGTAAATCCGGATTGGAACACGAGCGCCGCTTCCGTCCCCTTAAACTGGGCCAGCTCCTGCTCCAGCCGGTCGTGAATGTCGAGCGTGCCCGTAATGGTGCGCACCGAGCCGCTGCCGACGCCGTACTGCTCGGTAGCCCGAATGGCCGCTTCCTTCAGGTCGGGGTGATCGGTAAGCCCCAGATAGTTGTTCGAAGACATCTGAAGCAGCCGGCGGCCGTTCAACGTCATCCAAGTGCCCGAGCGGCTCTCCCAGACTGTAAGCGGACGATACCGTCCTTCCTGCTTCGCTTGCTCCAACTCATCCCGCAGTGAGTTCCAATTGGCCATGAACGAGCTCCCCCTTATTGGTTGTTTGTGTATCCGTGTTGTGGTGAAATACGATTTTGCCGCATTGGCCGGAAGCCGCGAGCGCGAAAGCTTCCTCATACTGATCCAATGTAAAAGTGTGCGTAATGAGCGGCTTCAGATCGATCCGCGCCCGGTCGAGCAAGCCCTTGAGCTGGTACCAGGTCTGGTACATGCGCCGTCCGGTGATGCCTTCCACGCGAATTCCCTTGAAAATGATATGCCGCGACAGGTCGAGCGAGACCTCCCGGGTCGGAATGCCCAATAGCGAGACGCGGGCTGCCGGAGCCGCCGCTTCGAATCCGCCGCGGATCGCGTCCGGGTGACCGGACATTTCCAGCACTACCTCCGCCCCTTCCCCGCCGGTATGCTCCATAATCGCCTGCACCATGGACGTCTCCTTGCTGTTGATCGTCACGTCCGCTCCCATCGTGCGGGCCAGTCCCAAACGGTAAGCGTTTACGTCCACCGCCATCACCGTACCCGCTCCGCATGCTTTGGCCACCGCTACCGCCATCAAGCCGATCGGTCCGGTGCCGATGACAGCCACCGACTTGCCGACGATGTCGCCGGAAAGCACCGTCTGTACGGCGTTGCCCAGCGGGTCCTGCAAGCAAGCGAGCTCAAAGGGCAGCTGCGGATCGTTGTGAATCACGTTGGTCGCTTTGACGACCGCGTAGTCCCCGAAGCAGCCCGGCGCCGTGATGCCGAAGCTTTTCGTGTTCGGGCAGACGTGCGCGTTACCAGTCCGGCAGGCCTTACAGACGCCGCAGACGATATGCCCTTCCGCCGAGATGCGGTCCCCGAGCTTCACGTTCGTAACCCGGCTTCCTACGGCTTCTACGACACCCGCGAATTCATGGCCGAATACGTTAGGCGTAACGACTGTTTGCTCCGCCCAGGCGTCCCATTGGTAAATATGTAAATCCGTGCCGCAGATTGAAGTCGTTTTCACCCGGACCAACACTTCGTCGGGACCACACACCGGAACGGGAACCTCCTTCAATACCGCGCCGAACGCCCGCTTTTCTTTCACAAGCCCTATCATTGTTCCCATCGTGCATCCCTCCGCCGGATGTTGTATAATATAATAAACCATTGTGCGCTATGGTGTACTTATACACTATATTATACATATGTATGTGATATTGTACATAGGTTAAAGCGGCACCTTGTAAAAATTTTTTTTCCTGCCGGCAAGTCCACACGGAAACGTTGTGCGCGACCGCCGTTTGTTTATAATGGAGAGAGTAAAGCAGCAGGGGAGGATATCATGGAGCACGAACAAATTCATAAGAAAATCGGCAAAAGTCTTCAAGCCATCCGCAAAGCCCGCTCGCTCAGCCTCGACCAAGTAGCGGAGCTGACGGGGGTCAGCAAAGCGATGCTCGGACAAATCGAACGCGGCGATTCGAATCCGACGATCTCGATCCTGTGGAAAATCGTGAACGGCCTGCGCATCTCGTTTACATCTCTGATCGAAGAGGAACCGGCCAAGGTTACGCATTTCCGCTTTGAGAATTTGGAGCCTTTTGTGGAGGAGGAGGGCCGGTACCGGGCGTTCCCGCTCGTTCCGTTCGACCAGCAGAAGCGCTTTGAAATTTATTCGGTAGAAATGGAAGCGAACTGCACCCACATTTCGGAGCCGCATAACGAGGGGATCGAAGAGTACATTTTGATGATGCAGGGCGAGCTCGACATCACGATCCAGCAGAAGACGTACACGCTGAAGGTCGGGGACGCGCTTCAGTTTACGGCGGACCAAAGCCATATTTATACGAATAAAACGGATCAGAAAACAATGTACCACAACATCATCCTCTACCCTTCCTGATCCGCAGCAAATGAAAACGGCAATCCGGGAAGCAGCGCCTCCTTCGGATTGCCGTTTTTGCTACGCTATAGCAGGAACTCCTGCTCAGTAACCGCCAAAATGTATCCCGTGTTTGCTAATCAAACGGGAACTTAATGAAGTGTTTTCATTGCCTCAGTCGTAAAGGGAACCATTTCGGCTGTTCGGCCGTCGCGGATATTGTTTGCCCAAAGAGGGTCCACCAATAATGCCCGACCTACGGCTACCAGATCAAATTCTTGACGTTCCAGCCTCTCGATTAACCCGTCGTCGATCTTCGTATTATCGGCTCCCTTTCCTTCGGTAAAGAGGCTCGTAAAAACGCCATCCAGACCAACCGATCCGACCGTAATCGTTGGTTTCCCTGTCAACTTTTTTGTCCATCCAGCAAGATTCAGATCGGAACCTTCGAACTCCGGCTCCCAGAAACGGCGCGTTGAGCAGTGGAAAATATCAACGCCCGCGTCGACCAAGGGCGCCAAGAACTGTTCCAGTTGCTCAGGTGTTTCAGCCAATTTCGCTGTGTAGTCACTCATCTTCCATTGAGAGAAACGAAGCACGATTGGGAATTCCGGTCCGACGGCACGGCGGCATGCTTCGATAACCTCCACTGCGAAGCGGGTGCGCGCAACCATGTCACCGCCATAGCTGTCGGTTCGCGTGTTGGTTTTCTCCCAGAAAAATTGGTCGATTAAATATCCATGCGCGCCGTGAAGCTCGATGCCGTCGAAGCCAAGCCGCTTGGCTTCGGATGCTGCCTGTGCGAAGCCTTGGACGATTGCGGTGATTTCCGATTCCGAATAATCGCCTACATGGCCTTGCGCTCCCATATGCCAAATCTGCGGTATGATCCGTCCGCCCGCCGCGTGTACCTCAGTCACTACGTTTGCCCAACCGTTTAATGCAGCTTCACCATAGAAGTGCGGTACGTTGGCTTGATTGGACGAATCCGGATGATGGATTACCGTACCTTCCGTCACGATAAGTCCGACACCGTTTTCGGCCCTGCGTCGGTAATAGGCGGCCACATCCAAACCTGGCACGCCGTCCGGGGAAAATTGCCGGGTCATCGGTGCCATCACGATACGATTAGGCAGAGTCATACTTCCGCTTGCGAATGGTTTGAACAAGGCCTGAACAGATTGAGAATAGCTCATAGTAACCTCCAAATTAAATTATGTTAATTTTTCGACATGTTGTCATCAGCGTTAAAAGAGTTACAATCAGCATCTTGAATTCGGATTTTTGCTTATGTATTTGGATAATCCCGGAGAACCACCTCCTTCAATCTCACTTTTATTGTCAATTGTTTACCGACTGACCCTTTATTGACTACGCGGTCAAAAACTTCGCAAAAAAAGATCAAGATTCGAGCATCGCAAAAGACGTACGTAAGACCGCATCGATCTGCTCTCGGGAAGCACCTGATCTCTCCATGATTTTCGCGCCGAGAAGAGCGTTGTTCAGGTAAGCAGCAAGCTCTTTGCTGGTATAGCGGGTCATAATGAACCGCTGCTCCTGACCGCTACGGATGATCTTCTCAAGTATTTGTTCGACATTGGCGAACATCATCTCTATTTCGCGGGTTACTTCCTCATCGTTGGTTCCGAATTCCAGCACGGAATTTACCATGAAACATCCTCTACGAATGGTTTCGTTGCCTTGACATAGCGCAGCATCGCGTATGGCCTCCAACTTTTTCAAGGGGGACACTTCCTCCTGAGAGGCCAGTTCTTCCAGCACGGATACACTCTGTTCGCGATACAACGCCAACGCCTTTAAAAACAAGGCCCGCTTATCTTCAAATACGCAATACAAGCTTTGCTTCTTAATCCGCGTCGTACGGGTCAAATCCTCAAAGGAAGTCGACTTAAAGCCTTTCGTCCAGAACACTTCCATGAACTGGTACAGTGCACGATCGACATCAAATTCTCTTGGTCTGCTCATAGGGCAATGATATCAATTCTTGACCATGAAGTCAAAAATCGTTCGCCGGTGTAAGGTGCTTATTCCAAAACAAAAAAACTTGCCTGATCTTTGGCAAGTTTGGCTTTAGTGCTAAGGTAAAAATACAGTGCCAATAAAATGGAGTGCCCCAAATCTATATATTGAGTCTAGGAATATACCGGCTGTGCAAATCTAGAAACTATCAAACCTTTTGCGAATGTCCTCAAGCAGCAGCTTGGCCGCTATAATGCCCCCGGACGTATTCCAGATCGGCTCGTTGACGACGAAGGCCCGTTTCGTTTTGACGACGGTCATGTTTTGAGCGAGCGGGCTGCCCAGCCATTCCTCGGCCGTTTTCTTGGCTCCGGTGTCCCCTTGACGGTCTGAGACGAAATAGAACATCACGTCTCCGTCGAGCACGGTCATTTGCTCCTGCGTAATGTCGGCGGAGAAATCGTCCTTGTTCTGGGCGTCCGGACGGGCAAAGCCGAGCTGGTTCAAAATAATTCCGGCGAAGTTGTTCTTGTAATAGACGCGAACCTTGCCGGGCTGGAAGCGGGCCAACGACACGCGCATTTTGGTCTTGTCGCCCAAGTGCGCTTTGGTCTGCTCGACCGCTTTGTTGTAATCGTCCAGCACAGCCTTGCCTTCGGCTTCTTTGTTCAGCGCCGCGGCATACAGCTTGAAGTTGTCGATCATGCTGTCGCCCAGATTTTCCGTAAAGACCGTAGGCGCGATGGCCGACAGCTGCTGGTAAATTTTCTCCTGGCGCACCTTCGTCCCGAGAATCAGATCTGGCTTCAGCGTCGCGATGACTTCGACATTCGGCTGCGTCTCGTCCCCGATCATCTTCACGTCGGCCATCTGCTCTTTAATATGCTCGAACCACGGATCGCCGATCCAGGATTTCACCGCGGCTACCGGTTTGATACCGAGCGCCAGCAGTGATTCGGTTCCCTGATTCGTCAGAACGACGACCCGCTGCGGAGTGCCCGTGATTTTCGTCTCCCCCATGGCATGCTTAATCGTCCGGGACGCCGTTTCCTGCGAAGGCTGCTGCCCCGCCTCCGGTTTCCCGCTCCCTCCGCCGCAAGCCGCGGCGACCAAAGCGAGAGCGGAAGTTTCTGTGATCCGCCTTCGATTTGAACCCGATGAGCGTGATGCCGCGGACAATCTGCTTTTGGAAGATCATAACAAAAGGGTTCATCCGTGCTAAAAAGGGGATATGGTAATAAAGGACGGGGATTGGACAAAATAGACGCAGCCCGCTCTTGGCGAATGCGTCTATACGTTTTTATTGAAAACCTTTACATTTACATTTTTGATCTGTTTCAGGGTATAATAGGATAGTGTAATGAAAAGAACAATCGAGTAGACTAAGCACAAGCACTACAAGAAGGATATTTGACACCGTATAGCGCCAAGGAATAAATCGCAAGCTGATTCTCTCATTCCAAGGAGGAGCCATTCCATGTCAGACTATCAAATCCGCTTATTGAAAGCGTTCTCCCTGCTGCTGTTTCTATTATTGGTGATGGGCATCGAGTATTACAGCCAGCTTCACGGTTAGACATGCTCCTTCTGCTCGCTCGTCCCGTTCCGCTTACGGTCGCGCAGCTGCTCCGTCAGCTTCCGTCCCGTCGGCGTCTGCGCCAGCCCGCCGAGCGCCGTTTCCCGGTGCTCTCGCGGCATAGCTTGACCAACCGACAGCATAACGCCGATCACTTCGTCCGACGGAATGACGCTGCGTACGCCGGCCAGCGCCATGTCGGCGGCGGCGAGCGCATTGACGGCGCCAAGCCCGTTGCGAACGATGCACGGAATTTCCACGAGTCCGGCAACCGGGTCGCAGATCAGGCCAAGCGTATTTTTCAGCGCCAAGCCGACCGCATGCATCGCCTGCTCTGGACTGCCGCCGCGCATTTCGACCAGCGCGCCCGCCGCCATCCCGATGGCGGAGCCGACTTCGGCCTGACAGCCGCCTTCCGCACCGGAAATGGACGAGTTGTTGGCAATGACATACCCGATCGCCCCGGCGCAAAACAGTCCTTCGACCAGCTTCTCGTCCGACCAGCCGAACCGTTCCTGCGAGCTGACGAATACGCCGGGGATAATGCCGCAGGAGCCCGCCGTCGGCGTCGCCACCACGCGGCCCATCGAAGCGTTCACTTCCGATACGGCAAGCGCATAGGCCATCGCCGTACACGCTTCGCGGCCGGAGGAAGGATCGCCGCTCGCCGCGAAGGAAGCGACCCGGCCGGCGTCGCCGCCCGTCAGTCCGCTCCGTGAAGCCGTCGGCTGTTCGATGCCCCGCCGCACCGCTTCTTTCATCGTTTGATAATACTCCGCCATCTGGCGGATGACCTGCTCCCTCGTCTCGCCGGTTTCTTTCACCTGCTCCTCAATCATGAGGTGCGCGACCGTCGTCGATTCCGAGCGGCATAGTTCGGCCAACTGCCGCAGCGTATGAAATCTCATGCTCTCATGCTCCTTTGTGCCAAATCGATGATCTTCGCGTCCGCCACGTCCGGCAGTAGGCAAATGGAGTCCAGCATGCCCTCCGGTGGAGCCGAATCCATCTCGATAACCGTCATTGCTTCGCCTTGACGACCCTTGCGGTCGACATCCATAAATCCGATATTGATTCCCGCCTCGCTGACAACCTTCGTAATCGAGGCGAGAATTCCCGTACGGTCCGAATGCTTGATCACCAGCATCGGGTACTGCGCTGTGCAGCTGACGTCAAAGCCGTTCAGTGAATGAATCTCAATGTTGCCCCCGCCAATGGAAGCACCCAGTACCTCCGCATAGCGATCGCCCGACCACAGCTCGATTTTGGCCGTGTTTGGATGAGGCGCCGCCCCGGTTCCCGGCTCGAACGTGATCTCTATGCCGAGCGACCGGGCTTCGTCCAGCACATCCGGAATGCGGGGATCGTCCGTATCGTAGTCGAGCAGCCCCCCGGCGATCGCCAGATCGGTGCCGTGACCCCAATAAGTCTCCGCGAACGATTCGTACAGAAGCACGCGGGCTTTCTCCGGCCTGCAGCCGAGCAGTTGTCGCGCCACACGGCCGATGCGGACCGCACCGGCCGTATGGGAGCTGGAGGGACCGACCATCGCCGGCCCAATAATCGTAAACACATGCTTGAAGCGCATTGGACATACCTTCTTTCAACGGTTCGTCCGTTTTGACCGCCGGTTTTTGTTCTAAACGATACTGTCCGATTTGCCCGGTTTGCCGGACGGTTAGTCCTGGCTTGCGACGAACTCGCCGTAGGCTTCGGCGGTAAGCAAGCTCTCCAGCGCTTGGCTGATTTCCCCGTCGATTTCCACTTCCACGATCCAACCGGCTCCGTACGGCTCGCTGTTGACCAGCTCCGGCGAATCGAGCAGCGCTTCGTTCACCTTCGTCACCGTCCCCGCAACCGGGCTGAACAGATCGGATACCGTCTTGACGGATTCGATCGTTCCCATCGGCGCATGCGCCTCCAGCTTGGCGCCAAGCTTCGGCAGCTCGACGAACACGATGTCTCCAAGCTGATGCTGGGCAAAATCCGTAATGCCGATCCGCACAGTCGTCGCCCCGCTCTTTTCCGCCCATTCATGCTCTTCCGTATAACGCAATCCCGCTTTCACTTCACTCATCGTCAGCACCCTTTTCTCCTGAAATGAATAAATCCCAATCGCTTTGAAAACGCGGGCAGCAGCATGACGGCGGCTCTGCCCCTATCGTGTTTCCGCTCCGCCTTGCTTGCCGTCGGCAAAACGGTCTGCTTCCTCTTAGCGTATCCGCCAATACCGGCGCTTTATCCGCGTCATCACCAGATTGAAGCGCTTCCACTCAAATTGCCCGGCTGTACCTGCTCGCTCGCAAACACCAAAAAAGGACAGGAAAAGGCATCTCGCCTTGTTCTCTGTCCCGGGTACCTGAGAGTTTAGGGCCGCTCGTCGCGCCGTTACCCCTTTGGTGGCTTACGCTCTCTCCAGAGGCGCGTCGGATGGCGGTACATTTACCTGAGAGATTAATCGCCATTCGGCAGGTTTGGCGACTTGCTCCTTCGGTGCCTTATGCGGGCTTATCGCGGCCGCTCCGGTCTCTCCCAACCATCGTCATTCGCTGTATTCACATCTCCTTCAAGAGTAATTCAACCGGGTGGGGATGTCAAGAATTCACACCAAAATCTTGCCTGACGTTTGCGGTTGACACAGGCCTGCTCTTTAGAGTATTAATGAATATAGAGCTATACAACCGAATACCGCGGATGAACGTAAAGGGAGAGACTACCGGAACGCACGGTAGCGCCGAAGGAGTAAGCCCGCCAAGCCGGGTGAATCTCTCAGGCAAAAGGACCTCTACCGGACGCAACTCTGGAGAGCGCCCTGCTTGCTTTATGCAAGGTTAGGGTCACCCAAGGGGAAACTTGTACGGCCGCTTCCATCCCGGAAGACTACAAGGTAACTCTCAGGTACAAAGGACAGAGCGGAAGGACAGCACAGGCATGTGTTTTTGGCATGCTTACCTGCCTTTTCGTTCTGTCCTTTTTTCGCTTGAACCCTGTCGCAATCCCATACTACGATTGAGGTGATCCGATTGAATCCGTCATTGAAAAGAACGCCGCTTTTTCCTTTGTATGCCGAGTACCCCGGCGTCCGCTGTATCGACTTCGGCGGCTGGGAGCTACCGGTCCAATTTTCCGGCATTGGGCGCGAACACGAAGCTGTCAGGCAGCAGGCCGGCTTGTTCGACGTATCGCACATGGGCGAATTTCTCGTAACCGGAACCTTCGCGGAGACGTTCCTCCAGCGGGTAACAACGAATGACGTCTCGAAGCTCGCCGACGGCCAGGCGCAGTATACGCTGATGTGTTACGAAGACGGGGGCGTCGTCGACGATCTGCTCGTCTACCGGCTGTCGGCCGATCAATTTATGCTCGTCGTCAACGCCTCCAATATCGACAAAGACTTCCGCTGGCTGGAATCGCATCTGCTTGGCGATGTCTCTCTGGAGAACAAGTCGGATACGACGGCCCTCCTCGCGCTGCAAGGTCCGAACGCTCAAGCGATTGCCGCCCGCGTCACGGACGCCGAATTGAATGCGCTGTCACAGTTCCATTTTATTCCTGATGTCAAGGTATGCGGCGTGCCCGCGCTTGTCTCCCGCACCGGCTACACCGGCGAAGACGGCTTCGAGTTTTATGTTTCCGCGGACGACGCCCCCGCGCTATGGAAAGGGCTGATGGAAGCGGGCGAGCCGCTCGGTCTGACGCCGACTGGACTAGGTGCGCGGGATACGCTGCGGTTCGAGGCCAAGCTGCCGCTGTACGGGCAGGAGCTTTCCGATAAGATTACGCCGCTGGAGGCGGGCCTCGGCTTCTTCGTCAAGCTGGCGAAGGACGACTTTATCGGTCGGGACGCGCTGCTCCGCCAGAAGGAAGAAGGCGTGCCGCGCAAGCTCGTCGGCATCGAGATGATTGACCGCGGCATTCCCCGTTCCCATTATCCCGTCTATGCCGGCGACCGGCAGATCGGCGAGGTGACCACCGGGACGCAGTCCCCTACGCTCAAGCGGAATCTCGGTCTGGCGCTGGTTCAAGCGGAATATGGCGAGCCGGGCACCGAAGTGGACGTGGAAATCCGGGGCAGCCGGTTGAAGGCTGTTGTTGTCAAAGCGCCGTTTTATCGGCGAAACGGGAAATCCTAACAGAAGCGAGAAACGACAAGGAGTGAAACCCATCCAATGAGCGTCAAACACCGCTATTTGCCTATGACCGACCGTGATCGCGCCGACATGCTGCGCACGATCGGCGTCGACTCGGTCGATGAGCTGTTTCGAGACATACCCGATCCGATCCGCTACCGCGGCACACTGCCGATGTCCGGCGCGCTGGACGAAATCTCGCTGCTGAAGCATATGAAGCAGTTGGCTTCGCGCAATGCGGATACGAGTCAATACACCAGCTTTCTGGGCGCGGGTCTGTACGATCACCACGTGCCCGTCGTCATCAATCATATCATTTCCCGTTCGGAGTTTTATACGGCCTACACGCCATATCAGCCGGAAATCAGCCAAGGGGAGCTGCAGGCGATTTTCGAATTTCAATCGTACATTTGCGAGCTGACCGGCATGAAGGTTGCCAACGCCAGCATGTACGACGGCGCGACGGCGCTGGCCGAAGCGGGCGCTCTCGCCAGCGGCGCCACGCAGCGGAAGCAGATCGTCATCTCGCGGACCGTCCACCCCGAGGCGCGCGAAATTATGCGCACGACGGCGCGCGGCCTGAACCTGAACGTGGTGGAGGTTGACTATGCGGACGGCGTGACCGATCTGGAGCAGCTGAAAGCTGCGGTAACCGACGATACCGCCGCCGTCATCGTGCAGTCGCCGAACTTCTTCGGCTGCATCGAGGATCTGGCGGGGATCGAACCGATCGCTCACAGCCGCAAAGCGCTATTCGTCGTCAGCACGAATCCGATATCGCTCGGACTGCTGGAAGCGCCCGGTAAGCTGGGCGCGGACATCGTCGTGGGCGATGCTCAGCCGCTCGGCATTCATCCGGCGTTCGGCGGCCCGACCTGCGGATTCTTCGCCGTCTCCGAGCCGCTGATGCGCCGCATGCCCGGCCGGATCGTCGGCCAAACGGTCGACCGCGACGGTAAGCGCGGCTTCGTGCTGACGCTGCAAGCCCGGGAGCAGCACATCCGACGCGAAAAAGCGACCTCGAACATTTGTTCGAACCAAGCGCTGCTGGCGTTGTGCGCCTCCGTCTACCTGTCCACGATGGGCAAGGAAGGAATGCGCGAGGTGGGAAGCCTGAATCTGCAGAAATCCCACTATGCCGCACGCGAGCTGGCGAAGCTCGAAGGTCCGTCGCTGCCGTTCACGGCGCCTTTCTTCAACGAATTCGTCGTGAGCCTTCCGGCGAACGCCAATATCGCGGACTTGAACGAACGGCTGTTGGAAGCCGGGTTTATCGGCGGGCTCGATCTGGGCCGATATTATCCCGAGCTTCAGAACCATATGCTTGTCGCCGTTACCGAAAAACGGACCAAAGCCGAAATTGACGAATTTGCAGCACGATTGGGGGAACTCGTATGAAACCGGAAAAAGCGCTCATTTTCGAGCTGAGCCAGCCGGGGCGCGTCGCGTACTCGCTGCCCGCCTGCGACGTCCCGGAGACGGAAGCCGCCGAGCTGGTTCCGTCCCACATGCTTCGCAGCGAGCCAGCCGCCCTGCCGGAAGTGTACGAGGTCGACGTGATCCGGCATTACACCGAGCTGTCGCGCCTCAACTTCGGCGTAGACAACGGCTTTTATCCGCTCGGCTCGTGCACGATGAAATACAATCCGAAAATTAACGAAGATACCGCGCGTTTCCCCGGGTTCGCCGGAATTCACCCGTATCAGCCGGAATCCAGCGTTCAAGGGGCACTGGAGCTGCTGTACACGCTCCAGAACGATCTCGCCGCGCTCACCGGCATGGATCAGGTGACGCTGCAGCCGGCTGCGGGAGCGCACGGCGAATGGACGGGGCTCATGATGATTCGCGCTTACCACGAAAGCCGGGGCGAGACGCGGACCAAGGTCATCGTACCGGACTCCTCCCACGGGACGAACCCTGCCAGCGCGACGACGGCCGGATTCGAGACACTGACGATCAAATCGAACGAACAGGGATTCGTCGATCTGGACGCGCTGCGCGCGGCGGTCGGGCCCGACACGGCCGCGCTCATGCTGACAAATCCGAGCACGCTCGGCTTGTTCGAGGAGCATATCGTGGAGATCGCGGAGATCGTCCACGCCGCAGGCGGCTTGCTCTACTATGACGGAGCCAACTCCAACGCCATCATGGGCATTACGCGCCCCGGCGACATGGGCTTCGACGTCGTGCATCTCAACCTGCACAAGACGATGAGCACCCCGCACGGCGGCGGCGGTCCAGGCGCAGGGCCGGTCGGGGTGAAAGGCAAGCTCATTCCGTTCCTGCCGAAGCCGATCGTGGCCCGTCGTGAGGATGGCACGTTCTATCTCGACTCCAACCGTCCGGACTCGATCGGCCGGGTGAAGGCTTTCAACGGCAACTTCGGCATTCTCGTCCGGGCGTATACGTACATCCGTACTTACGGTCCGGAAGGGCTCCGCGAAGTATCGGAATACGCGGTGCTGAACGCCAACTACATGATGCACCGGCTTGCTCCGTATTTCGAAATGCCATATCCGGGCGTCTGCAAGCACGAGTTCGTCATGTCCGGACGCGGCCTCAAAAAGTACGGCGTGCGGACGCTCGACGTCGCCAAGCGCCTGCTCGATTTCGGCTATCATCCGCCGACCATCTACTTCCCGCTCAACGTCGAGGAATGCATCATGATTGAGCCGACGGAGACGGAAAGCAAGGAAACGCTCGACGCGTTTATCGATACGATGATCCGGATTGTGAAGGAAGCCGAGGAGCAGCCGGACCTGCTGTTAAACGCCCCGTACACGACCGTCGTCCGACGGCTCGATGAAACGCTGGCTGCCCGCAAGCCCGTACTGAACTGCACCTGCGAGTAAAGGCTGCCCGCGCTTAAACTATACCGCGGTCAGATCATCCGGCTCAGCCGGAAAGTCTGACACTCGCATTGCGCCAAAAAACTAAAACCCTGGCCGTCTGCGGAAGTCCGTTGTTACAGGACCTTCGGCGAAGCAGCCGGGGTTTTGGCGTGGAGCGGCAAATTCGGGCGTGAAATTAAGGCGGGCACGCCGTACTTAATCCCAGTCCATATAAAAGGTCGCCGTCAGCTTACCGCTTGCGCACTCGGGACAATCCAGCTGAACCGCTCCCGGATCGCCGGGCACGGGATGCATCGCTTCCATGCATTTCCCACAGGAATAGGTGGTGACAAAATAATCGCTATCCGACTTCATCTCCAGGTAAAGCTCATTCCGGAGCGAACGGCATGCCCTACACCGGTACAAAGCATTGTAAGCCTCGTATCGGGTGCTTGGTTCCTTCTCAAACTCGGCAATTCGCTGCTTAAGCGCCGTGTCCTGCACGAATGAAGCGATGGAATGCAGATCAACGTACATGAATCCGATTCCTACAAAAACGTTCGTATGATAGCCGCAATGACCGCATTCCAGTTTATACGCTTCGCCCATATTTACTCCCCTCTCCGGAAAACGAAACGACTCTATTATAATAGCACGAGATTCGTTTCGATTTTTCATAAATACATTATTTTCAAATTAACCCCATTTTTTCATTCTTTCGACGTTCACAGCGCAGCAAATACGATATAATAGACAACAAAGTACCGAGATTCCTCTAAAACGGATGTGTAAGGATGCTGCATCTTTTTGTCGATATGCTGGAGCGGGTCGGCTTCCTGATTGCGCTGGCGTTCGTCTTCTCGCGGAGCCGGTGGATGCGAAGCTATATGAGCTACCAAGGGGAGCTAGCTCATCAGTGGCGCTTCGTCGTCTTTTTCAGCCTGTATGCGATTCTCGGTACGTATTCCGGGGTAACCGTGACCCCGCATTCGTACCAACCGGCGCCATGGATCGGCGATGTCTCCCCCACAGCCGCCATCGCCAACTCCCGGTCGATCGGGGTCGTCATTGCCGGCCTGCTCGGCGGGGTGAAGAGCGGGCTGATCGTCGGCGTCATTGCCGGCCTGCACCGCTACAGCCTCGGCGGCTTCGTCGCCGTCGCCTGCATGCTGGCGCCTGTCGCCCAAGGCATCATGGCGGGATTATGCCGCAATGCCGTCAAACGACGGTTCCGGCACGCGGCTTCGGCCAAGCCTGCGTTTGTCGTCGGCCTGCTCGCGGAAGCAGTGCAGATGGGTTTGATTTTGCTGCTTGCGAAGCCTTGGAACGAGGCGCTCGGTTTGGTTTCGCTGATCGGGATTCCGCAAGTAGTTGCCAACGGGATCGGAGTATCGCTGTTTTTCATCGTGTATCATACGATGGAAAGCGAGGAGGACCGGATCGGGACAGAGCACGCGCGCAAAGCGCTGCATATCGCCGATTTAACGATGCCGCTGTGGCGCTTGGATTTTGACCGGGCGGTCCGGGAAGTTGCGAGAACGCTGCATGAGGAGACGAAAGCCGTCGGCGCGTATTTTTACAAAAACGATATGGAATGGGTCAAGGAAGGCCGCCAGACGCCGTATTGGGTCGATTTGCCGATGGAAATGCAAAATAAGAAGCAGATCGGCCGCTTCCGTTTGTTTTACGAGCGGAAGCAGGAGGATACCCCGTCCCGGCGGCGGATGATGACAACGCTAGCACGGCTTATTTCTCAGCAGTATGCTTTCGTGGAAGCGGAGCGGCAGGGACAGCTGTTGGCCGATGCCGAAATCCGCTCGCTGCAGGCGCAGATGAGCCCGCACTTTTTATTCAACGTATTGAATACGGTCAAATCGTTCATCCGCACGAAACCGGAGGAAGCGCGGCAGCTCGTTATGCACCTGTCCAAATTTCTCCGCAAAAATATAAACGGCAGCAGCAAAACGCTGGTCACGGTCCGCGACGAGCTTGAGCTTGTTATGTCCTACCTGAGCTTGACCAAGGCACGGCTTGGCAACCAACTGGAGTTTGTAACGGATATTGACGAAGCGACGCTGGACTGCCGCATTCCGCCGTTTACGATTCAGCCGCTGGTGGAAAACGCGATTGTGCACGGGCTCCAAAACATCGGCAGGCCCGGCATGATCCGTCTCGGCGTGAAGCAGGAAGCGTACGGCGGACAATACCGCGCCCGGATCACGGTGGAGGACAACGGCACAGGTATGTGCCAAGGCGTGGCGGGCGCGGTGGACGAGCATGCGGGCGTGGCGCTGCACAACATCGGCCAGCGGCTGAGCTATCATTACGGCACGGAGCAGCCGCTGCAGATCGATAGCACGCCGGGGAAAGGCACAAAAGTTAGCTTTTGGGTGAGGTGATAGAAATGGGCTGGAATGTGGTGATTGCCGATGATGAAGCGCCTTCTCGGGAGGAGCTGGCTTATTTGCTGGAGCAGATTGCCGACGTGTCGCAGGTGACGCAAGCGGTTGGCGGAATGGACGCGATCCGCAAGGTGAAGGAGCAGACGCCTGACGTGCTGTTTCTCGATATGGAGATGCCGGACCTCAGCGGATTGCAGGTGGCGCAAATCGTAGGCGAGCTCGACCCGGGGGTTAAAATCGTCTTTTCCACCGCTTACGATCATTATGCGGTCGACGCCTTCAAGCTGCGCGCGTTTCATTACGTCTTGAAGCCGTATGACGAGGACGATCTCGATGCGGTCTTTCGGGAATTGCGGCTGGCCGCGGAGAAGAGCCTTGCATCGAATTCGCGCAAGCCTGTGGCAGGAGACGCCTGCGTGAAGCTGGCGCTGGAATTGGACGATGGCATCAAGTACGTATCGCCGAAACATATCGTTTATATCAGCAAGGAAGGCAAGCGGGTTCAAGTCCATACGATCGACAAAGCTTACGAGGTCTCCTATACCTTGCAAGAGCTGGAGCAGAAGCTCGCGCCGTTCGGTTTTTTCCGCTGTCATAAAAGCTATCTGGTCCGGCTGGAAGCGATCTCGGAATTGAAGTCGTGGGTCAACGGGGCTTACGACGTACGGATGGACGATACAGCGCGGAGCCGAGTTCCCGTCAGCCGGAATTACGTGAAGGAGCTGCGTTTGAAGCTGGAAATCTGACATCTTGAACCGGGTTCCGGACATCATGCGATCCAAGCGGTTTCCTTCGGGCAAAAGAGCGTTTATACTTGTTTGCAAACGCTGCCAATATGGAAGCAATTCACAGGTGGAGGGAACCGCTATGGCTAAAAGCTTGAAATCCATAGGTTTGTGGGGACTCGTATCGGTACTCGGCGCCCTCGGATTCGCGGCGATTGCGCTGAACCGCGGAGAATCGGTCAACGCCGTTTGGCTGATTGTCGCCGCCGTCTCGTGCTATGCCGTCGCTTACCGCTTTTACAGTAAATTTCTGGCCCGTAAAGTGCTCGGTTTGGACGATAACCGCAAGACGCCGGCCGAAATCAACAATGACGGCAAAGATTACGTGCCAACAAACAAATGGGTCTTGTTCGGGCATCACTTCGCCGCGATCGCTGGCGCGGGGCCGCTCGTCGGTCCGGTGCTTGCGGCACAGATGGGCTACTTGCCCGGCACGCTCTGGATTGTGATCGGCGTTATTCTCGGCGGAGCCGTACAGGACTTCGTCATTTTATTCGCTTCGACGAGACGAGGCGGCAAATCGCTCGGTGAAATGATCAAGGACGAAATCGGCCCGACCGCCGGTGTGATCGCCATGGTCGGCATTCTCGCCATTATGGTCATTCTGCTCGCCGTATTGGCGCTTGTTGTCGTCAAAGCGCTGGTCGGCAGCCCTTGGGGGATGTTCACCATCGCAGCCACCATCCCCATCGCCGTCGTGATGGGAATCTACATGCGGTTTATTCGTCCGGGCCGAGTCGCCGAAGCTTCGCTGATCGGGCTGGTGCTACTCTTGGGCTCTCTCGTAGGGGGCAAGTACGTGGCGGAAAGCCCGGTGCTCTCTGGCCTGTTTACGTTCAGCGGTGAAACGATTGCGCTCATGCTGATTGCTTACGGCTTCATCGCTTCCGCGCTGCCGGTCTGGCTGCTGCTGGCTCCGCGCGATTACTTGAGCACGTTTCTGAAAATCGGCACGATCGTTGGACTGGCGCTCGGCATCCTGTTCGTCATGCCGGATCTGGCGATGCCGTCCACGACGAAGTTTATCGACGGCACGGGCCCGGTGTTTGCCGGCAATCTGTTCCCGTTCCTGTTCATTACGATTGCGTGCGGCGCCGTCTCCGGTTTCCATTCGCTGATTTCGTCCGGCACGACGCCGAAAATGCTGGAGCGGGAGACGCACGCCCGGCCGATCGGCTACGGCGCGATGCTGATGGAATCGTTCGTCGCCATTATGGCGCTGATCGCCGCCTGCGTCATTACGCCGGGCGCCTACTTCGCCATTAACTCCCCGGCTTCCGCCATCGGCACCGATGCGGTGCAAGCGGCGGCCACGCTAACGTCATGGGGCTTTACGATCACACCCGACGATCTGACGAATTTAGCCAAAGACGTCGGCGAATCGACGATTCTCTCACGGACCGGCGGCGCACCGACGTTCGCGATCGGCATGGCGCATATTTTGTCCGGGGTCATTGGCGGCAAGGCGCTGATGGCGTTCTGGTATCATTTTGCCATCTTGTTCGAGGCCTTGTTTATTTTGACGACGATCGATGCGGGAACCCGGGTAGGCCGGTTTATGATTCAAGAAATTCTCGGCAGCGTCGTCAAGCCACTCGGCAATACCGAATCGACGCTTGGCAACGTCGTGGCTACGGCGCTTTGCGTGGCCGGTTGGGGCTATTTCTTGTATCAAGGCGTCATCGACCCGCTAGGCGGCATCAACTCGCTCTGGGCGCTGTTCGGTATCGCCAATCAGATGCTGGCGGGCATGGCGCTCATTCTCGGCTCGACCATCCTGCTAAAAATGGGCAAGAAAGCGTACGCCTGGGTGACGCTGGTGCCGACGGTCTGGCTGCTCACCATTACGATGACGGCTGGTTGGCAAAAGCTGTTTCATCCCGACGCCAAGATCGGGTTTCTGACCCATGCGCAGCAGTATCAGGACGCTTTGAACGCCGGGAAGCTGGTGGCTCCGGCCAAAACGGCCGCGCAAATGCAGCAGATCATCACGAACGATTATGTGGATGCGATCTTATGCGGCGTGTTTATGATCATCGTGCTGGCTGTGCTCCTCGTATCGCTGCGGACATGGTACCGCGTGCTGAAGGGCCTGCCTGTCGGGCTGAGCGAAGCGCCTTACGTAGCGCGCGGCGCAGACGGCGCCCGGGAGGTGCCGAAGTATGTTTGAGGCGGTCAAGGATGTGCTCAAGTACCGCAGACAGTTCCTCGACTTGCTCGTCGGGGTTCCGAACTATGAGCGGTACGTCGAGCATCGAAAGGAATGCCATCCGGGGGAGCCGATCCAGACACGGGAGGAGTTTTTCCGCGAGGCGCAGGAAGCCCGATACAACGCCAAAGGTGGCAAAGTTTCGCGCTGCTGCTGAGAGCGAGTTAAGGCCGGTCCGATAGGAGAGACTTTGCTTGTTGAGATTTTGCAGCTGATTGACTTATTCATTAAATAAATGTGTAACTACTCAGGTTTCCTCAGAGTAGTTACCAAATGCTTATTTTCAACGTTTATGACCGAATTCATTTTTTAGGCTTGTAACTAATCATTTCAATTTGATTTTCTTTAAAAGACCAACTTTGTTCTAAGTCCGTTGCAACATTTTGACTAATGCGAATCGGAAAACTTTTTACTTTATCATTTATTTTTATTCGCATTGGCTTTGATATACCTTTGATATAATCCTCAATCTCCTTATAAATAGGATATCCTTTTGGATAATGTAGATTAATATCTTCATATGTGAAATATTCTCCTGTTTCGTCGTTAATTGCAACAGCCTTTTGATAAGATAATTCAAGATAAAGGTCATCAATCCAAAACCTTTTGACCTCATCCGAATATTGAAACTTATTACTTACAAGGTGAAACCCTAAAGTATCTGGAATTACAACAGAATATACGAATCCGATTCTGTTATTGATTTTTTCCATAGATGTAACATGATTATAATATTTTTTGTATTCAACAAGAACGTTTTCTTTGCTATGCTTGGGGCGCTCAAATGTTGTTACTTCAAAAGTTATCCCATATTTATCGCATATTTCAAGAATGTTTTCAAATTCATTTGGTGTAATAAGGAATTTTGTCATCCAAAAACCGCATTTAATCGTACCCATTCCTCAACCTCTTTATCGTATAATATAATTTTTTACAAATCCTTATCCCATGATGGTCACGTTTCTTCAAAAAAAGAGACCCGCCAACGGGGCGAGTCTTCAAAGGTTTATATATTAAAAAGGGGGTCTTGCTTATTATATTACACCCCCAACATGTTAAATACATAACAGGAACATTTCATTTCTGTAACAAAATTGTAACCGCTGTCATTTCGCGAAAAATCTTGCTCTCTTCTCCCCAGCACTACTGCAATATTGACATGATGGGCCTCCCGCTTTCATGCCAAAATACTCCCTTACGCCATCCTACGCGGATCGAATCGTAAGGGAGCTTTCCCATTCATTCTAGCTTCTTTCGTGCCAATAGCCCGTGATGCCTTTTTCCATACGAAGCAGCGCTTCGAGGTAGTAATAATCGCCCCAAATCATATAATCGTCCGGCGCCGATCCGCCGCGCACGCTGTATGAGCCGTGCTCCAGCAGCCCTTCCGCATCCGGCTGTCCGATCGTGGAATAATTCTCGACCAGCGATTTCATCGAGCGGTGCAGCCCGTCCTCCAGGAAGGCCCGGTCGGCATCCTCGGCGTTCAAATGAGACAGAAGCTCAACAAGTCCGGCTGATGCGATCGCGGACGCGGAGCTGTCGCGTTTCGTCTCCGGGGTGACTGGCGCATCAAAGTCCCAGTACACCACATCGTCTTCCGGAAGCCGCTCAAGGAAATAACGCGCCATGCGGCGGGACGTTTCCAGATACAGCGGATTTTTCGTATACCGGTAAGACAAAGCGAACCCGTAAATGCCCCAAGCTTGTCCCCGGGTCCATGTAGAGGCATCGCGGTAGCCTTGATGCGTTCCCCCACGAAGCGACTCGCCCGTTTCTTGGTCGAAGTAGAACGTATGGAAAGACGAATCGTCCCCACGGACTAAGAAACGCCGCGATTTGTCGGCGTGCGTAACCGCTACGTCCAAGTACTCCTTGTTGCCCGTCTGCTCGTAAGCCCAGTACAGTAAAGGCAGGTTCATCATGCAGTCGATGATGATGCGACCACCGTTCTCCGGATCGCCTTCCAGTCCCCACGCTTGAATGTAACGGCCTTTCGGACGCCAACGCCGCATCATGACATCGGCCGCTTCCAGCGCCAGCTGCTTGGCAGCCGGGTCCCGCTCGATAATCCACTGTGCTTTGGCGGAAAGCGAGTACAAGAACCCGATATCGTGATGGTCCAGCACCCGATGGGCTTCAAGCCGTTTCTTGAAACTTTCGACCGTCCACACGGCCGCTTCACGGAACGCTTCGTCCTTGGTATGCTCATAGCAAAGCCACAGCATCCCGGACCAGAAGCCTTCCGTCCAATCGCAATTATCGTTTAAAATATATTTTCCGTTCTCGCTGACATGAGGAAACAAGCCGCTGAATTTACCGATGTTGGCTTTTGTTTTTTGAACCGCGTCTTCAATCGCCTTTTGCCACAAATTCATAAGGATCAAGCTCCTTTTCTGGTTGTCGTTTATGTAGGGCCCGAAGGCCAATGCTGCTTGTCAGACGGACTGGGTGGACATGCGCGGGACAAGCTGCATCGGAACGCGAACCTCGTGCGCATCGGTAATCTCGACACGATCGGAAATTCCATCGATCCGCACCATCGTATCGATCTCCCCTAACTGCTCCAGCATTAAACGAATGGCCAGCCGGGCCTGCTTGTCGTAAGGAATGTTCATCGTCGTCATCGACGGATAGCAGACGGATGTGAACGGATCGTTATTGACCCCGACAATCTGCACGTCCTGCGGAACCTTGTATCCATGGCGCAGCACGGCAAACATGAACGCCAACGCCACATTATCGTCAAATCCCATAACTCCGATGGGCCGTACCCCGTCCGAAAAAGCGAGAACCTGTTCCACTGCTTCATCCATCATGAACCCGTCATCCAGCTCCACAATCGTGGACGGGATCGATTCTGGAAGCCGGTCCAGCCCATTGCGGAAACCGATCCGGCGCTGCAGGTCCGTTCCAAGCGATTTTGCTTTCGCTAAGTAAATCATCTTCCGGCTGCCGTGCTCGTACAAATGCCGTACGATCGTATCACAGCCTCCCAGAAAATCGAGATTGACCGCGCCGACCGCGATGTCGCTCGGCCACCCCCAAGCGTTAAACAGGACCAGTGGGGTACCGTCGGATACGATCTGTCTGGTGGCTTCCTGAGACATAGCCAACCCGTGGCAAAACAACCCGTCTACCCTGCGCTGCAGCAGCACGTCCAAGTGACGCTTCTCGATCTCCGGATCGAAGCCCGCCGCCGAAAATACCGACAGATGGTACCCGTACTGGTGAGCGGTACGCTGCATCTCTTCGGCAAAACGCCCATAATACCCGCCGAAGCTCGGTACAAGCATCCCTAGCTCGTAGGACTTTTTGCTGCTGAGGCTGGCCGCCATCACATTGCGGCGGTAACCGAGAAGCTCCGCCGCCGCTTCCACCTTCCGAATTGTCTCGGCCGACATCGGGACATTCCGTCGGTTCAGCACATTCGACACCGTAGCAATCGATACGCCGGCCGCCTCTGCCAGATCCACGATCGTGATTTGGCGCTTTTTGCTCATAACCGGCACTCCAATTCTTCAACATAATTTAAACGTTTAAATTAATGTCTATTTTACCTTCTATCCTACCGATTCGTCAACGGAATTTTATAGATAGCTTTGGCTTATTTTGTCAATAGACGATTTAAATTTTAAACCAATATAAAAAAAGTACTAAATATATGTTATCCTTTTTAGTAAACAATTCCATGGTCAACCATTATTTAGTATTCATAATTTTGTTAAAAAGTACACAAAAGGAGAGCCTCCATGAAATCGCCCATGTCGGTTATTCAAACTTTGCCAACAGGAGAAAACAGACTCGCCGTTATCGATCTCCACAGCGATGTTCTTTATACCGAAAAGGATAAGTCCGGAAGACTTATTTTCCATACCTTGCATGGAGAATACCGGGCTATCGCGGATTTGGACGATCTGGAAAATCATATCGAAGACTTCTGGCAGCTCGATGGCTCCAATGTCGTGAACATGTCCAAGGTCAAGGGAGTAGGACACCATTTGAAGGCCTACTTTGACGATTTCCCGACAGAGCAAAGCAAGTTCGCTTCCATCAGTTGGATGTTCATGCATCTGCTGCAAGACCTCGTTCACCAGCGCATCAACCATAACCGATGTCAATCGATCCCCGGAGCGCTGCCGAAGAAAGACTAGCCTTTCAAGGTTGGTCTTTTTTCTTGTTCAAATGCTTTAACACTTTTTTCATATTGGGCTCAGAAACGGGAGCGAATTTTGTGTTCTCCGTCGTTTCTTCCTCAAAAAAAACCGCCTTACGAACGGCATGATAACCTTCGATCCGGTCCATTCTTACGCTATAAGATCGATCCACCTTATCGAACGACAAATCTTGATACGCTTTGCTCAGTTGGTCGAGCGTCGTCGGAACGATATATCGTTCAGTGCGGGTATGTACGCTGATGACATTATTATGAGTGGTGAAAAAAATGATCTCATCGTCGTCAAGTTCGTAACCCGAACCGTCCTCCCGAAGCACTCGCATTGTAAATCCAACTCCAAACTAATCCTTATTTTTGTCCATCAATTCTTTTGGGACTTTGGGACTGAAAAAAACAGGCTTCAAAGTAACGGCGAAAAGCATAGCACAAGCGGATAATATAATGGAAACCCATTTGGCTATCAGTTTCTTCATACTTATTTATCTCCTTTTAAAGGAATGAGGGTCAAACACTGTATTAGAAAAGCGACCGCGGTAATCGAGGAGCATAATATTAAATTCGAGCTCACAATGCATATCGATATGATTTTAAATAAAGGTTTCAATTTAGGTTTGAAACCGGCCTCACTATCCACTTGAGGTGCAAACAACAACAACAATAAAATACAAATGAAAGTAAATATCAACATTTCTGACTTACTCAATACTGGAAGGTGCGGAATTGTTGAACACAATACAACGGTTGTCGTTATACATCCTAAACTGGATCGGAGGTGGATACCTCCTGAAAAAAATCTTAACAAAATAAAAGTAAATAAAGCCAAAGCCGTTTCACCGTATTTCCCCGCGCTATGTCCGATACCTAACGAGATAATAATAATCAATGAAATATTAATTAGAATACTTAAAGCGTACTCCATGACTTCAATGCTTGCGGTTTCCTCCGGATTGGCATTTTTTAGCCAAGCTGCGATGGCTCGTGACGGCCGTTTAATCATCGGAGCGATCCTTTTTGTATGCAAAATATAATATGAAGTACATGATAGAAACTAAAGCAAAAGGCAAATAAAAAAGATGAATAATTTGATTCGTTAGATATAGGAGAGACATCACGGAAACAGATAATAAACTTAAGCCAAGAAACGCAATATTAATTTTATTCATCTTAACTACTTCATATTGGGAGTGGGGAACAAAGTCGAATCCCTTGCGGTTTCTCTTGATCCACAAACCCAATAAGAAAGCGGTAGATGCCGTGATAATTTGCAGCAAGTACGTTCCGATGGCGCTGGGGATCGGTATACGCGAGTCAAAAAGACCGATTCCATTTAAAAGAAAATAATATGTAATTTGCAATATAACATAGCCGACATAAACCGTACATGTCATAATGGCCGCATAGAAAAAATGCGTTTTAAATAACAGCCAGACAAACATAAACATAAGAAAAATTTGCACGAGAACATCTATAGATTGAATCTCATATACATTTCGATTTGTATACGAAATAAACGAGGCGACCGTGCTCGCAAATATAATCGAAACCGGGTACATATCGAACTTAAACAAACGGAACATCAAATAATACATCACCGAGGTTTCCAATATCGAAAAGACCATGAATAATATAAAATCGACCAATGCAACCGCACTCCCACAATCGCTATCTTAACATATTTTCCCGATTATACCTTGTCTTAATATACTTCCATTTACAAATTTCGACAAGGTCATAAATTGGAAGAGGTGATCTAAAATGCCTATTCCCAAACAAAAAAATTCTCCCCTGCGATCACAGCAAGGGAGAATTTTACGATTAGTATGATTACACGCTTAACCATTTCTTGAACAAATGCTTCGTCGTATCGAGGTTCATCGCCGCGATCGATGTCGTGAGCGGGATGCCTTTCGGGCAGGAACGCACGCAGTTCTGCGAGTTGCCGCAGCCTTCGATGCCGCCGTCTTCCATCAAAGCTTCCAGACGCTCGTGAGCGTTCATCTCGCCCGTCGGATGCGCGTTAAACAAACGCACCTGCGAGACGGCCGCCGGACCGATAAACGTCGTTTTATCGTTCACGTTCGGACAGGACTCGAGACACACGCCGCAGGTCATGCATTTGGACAGCTCATAGGCCCATTGGCGCTTGGATTCGGCCATCCGTGGTCCCGGACCGAGATCATACGTGCCATCGATCGGAATCCATGCTTTAACCTTCTTCAGAGCAGCAAACATGCGCTCGCGGTTAATGACCAAGTCGCGGACAACCGGGAATGTCGACATCGGCGCGATGCGAATCGGCTGCTCCAACTTGTCGACGAGCGCGGAGCAAGCTTGCCGCGGCTTGCCGTTAATGACCATCGAGCAAGCGCCGCACACTTCTTCCAGACAGTTCGATTCCCAGCAGACCGGTGTTGTCTTATTGCCGCTGGCGTTCACAGGGTTCCGCTGAATCTCCATCAACGCGCTGATCACGTTCATATTCGGACGGTAAGGAACCTCGAACTCTTCCGTGTACGATTTGCCTTCTGCCGAATCCTGACGCGTTACGATGAACTTGACCTTTTTGTTCGCTGCTGCAGTTGCTTCGGCCATGATTAATGACCTCCCTTCTTCTTGTCGGTCGTGTAGTCACGTTTTCTCGGTTCGATCAGCGATACGTCGACTTCTTCCCATTCGATTTTCGGACCGTCCGGCGTCCATTTGGCCTTCGTCGTCTTCAGGAACTTCTCGTCGTTACGGTCCGGGAACTCCGGCTTGTAGTGCGCGCCGCGGCTTTCGTCGCGAAGCAAAGCGCCAAGCGTCATCGCGTGGGACAGCTCAAGCATGTTCCACAGCTGGCGGGTGAATGCCACACCCGGGTTGTTGAAACGGGCCGAGTCGTTGATATTGATGTTTTTGTAGCGCTGCTTCAGCTCGTTGATTTTGTCGAGCGTTTGTTGGAGCTGTTTGTTGTAGCGGACGACGGTCATATTGTTCGTCATCCACTCGCCCAGCTCTTTGTGGAGCACGTAAGCATTCTCGGTGCCGTTCATTTTCAAGATGCTTTCGTATTGGTCCGTGTGCTGTTTTTGAGAACGATCGTAAACCGTCGACGAAACGTCTTCGGCATGCTTATCCAAGCCTTTGATATATTCAATGGCCTTCGGACCGGTGATCATGCCGCCGTAGATCGCGGAAAGCAGCGAGTTCGCACCCAAACGGTTGGCGCCATGGTACTGGTACTCGCTCTCGCCACAGGCGAACAGCCCCGGAATATTCGTCATTTGGTTATAGTCGACCCACATGCCGCCCATCGAGTAATGCACGGCAGGGAAAATCTTCATCGGAATTTTGCGCGGATCGTCGCCCATGAATTTCTCATAGATTTCAATGATCCCGCCGAGCTTCACGTCGAGCTCCTTTGGATCTTTGTGCGACAGGTCGAGATACACCATGTTCTCGCCGTTCACGCCGAGCTTCATATCGACGCAGACAGAGAAAATTTCCCGTGTCGCGATATCGCGCGGTACCAAGTTTCCATAAGCCGGATATTTTTCTTCAAGGAAGTACCACGGCTTGCCGTCTTTATATGTCCATACGCGTCCGCCTTCGCCCCGCGCGGATTCGGACATGAGACGAAGCTTGTCGTCGCCCGGAATCGCCGTCGGGTGAATCTGAATGAACTCGCCGTTCGCGTAATAAACGCCTTGTTGATATACCGCACTGGCCGCCGTACCCGTGTTGATAACCGAGTTCGTCGTTTTACCGAAGATAATTCCCGGGCCGCCTGTCGCCAAAATAACCGCATCAGCCTTGAACGTGTTGACTTCCATGCTGCGCAGGTCTTGTCCGGCAATGCCGCGGCATACGCCGTCGTCGTCCAGCACCGCGCCCATGAACTCCCAATGCTCGTATTTTTTCACCAGACCGGCGGTTTCCCAGCGGCGTACCTGCTCGTCAAGCGCATACAGCAGCTGTTGGCCTGTCGTCGCTCCGGCAAACGCCGTACGGTGATACTTCGTTCCTCCGAAACGGCGGAAATCGAGAAGTCCTTCCGGCGTACGGTTGAACATAACGCCCATCCGATCCATCAAGTGGATGATGCCCGGCGCCGCTTCGCACATTGCTTTAACCGGCGGCTGGTTGGCGAGGAAGTCTCCGCCGTATACTGTATCGTCAAAGTGTTCCCACGGGGAGTCGCCTTCCCCCTTCGTATTCACCGCTCCGTTGATGCCGCCCTGCGCACACACGGAGTGGGAACGTTTAACCGGCACCAAGGAGAACAGGTCGACGTGAACTCCGGCCTCTGCCGCTTTGATGGTGGCCATCAAGCCGGCCAAGCCTCCACCGACTACGATGATTTTTGAATTCGCCATGATCGTCCCTCCCCCTTAACCTTTCACCGTTTTCGGCAGCTGACTGAAATCCGGATTCATAAATGCTGTCAAAGACAAAATAAACATGATGGACATCACCACGAACACGCCCATCCATACATAAGTCGAAACTTGCTGCGCGCGCGGCCCCACGGTAATCCCCCAGCTGACGAGGAAAGACCACATGCCGTTGCTGAAGTGGAACACGGCCGCAATGATGCCAATACAGTACATAATGAAGTAAATGGTGTTGGTAGCGATCCCATGCATGTGCACGCCAATCGCCGCTTGCTCCACGTTGCCGAATGTGATCTGCAGGCGAGTTTGGAAGAAGTGAAACGCCACGAACAAGAACGTAATAACGCCTGTTACACGCTGCAGGAAAAACATCTGGTTGCGGAAGTAGCCGTAGTTGGATACGTTGTTGCGCGCCGTATATGCGACGTACAAGCCGTAGATCGCGTGATAAGCGAGCGGAATCCAGATGCCGAAAATTTCCAGCAAGTACATCAGCGGCAGGTCATGCAGCCAGAACACCTGATCCAAAAAAGCCGCATGTCCGCCGCTGAACGCCTTGTAGTTCGTCAGCAGGTGCTCGACCAGGAAGAAGCCGACCGGAATGACACCAAGCAATGAATGCAGCTTCCGTGAAAAGTAAGAATTTTTAAACATTGAAACTCGTTCCCCCCTCAAATTAAGGCTTGTCACCGCTTCGTCAAAACCATTTACCATTGTACTCCCGCGTACTGGGAGCGTCAACAAAAAACGCTATGCCTATTTTCCATGTTCCGACAAGCTTTTATACCGTTTGCGGCAAAAAATGTGAACAAGAAGTGACATATTCCATACTACTCCTGAATCGCTTATAATGGAAGTGCTTATTTTTTATATATGCTTATAACTTATTAACATATGAAAAGGAGGGATACCCGCTATGGAGCTTATCGACGTATTTGCCACTGTCGTCGAGCAGCAGAGCTTGAACAAAGCCTCGCAGCTGCTCAACGTTTCCCAGCCCGCGCTGTCTCGTAAAATTATGCGGCTGGAGGAGGATCTCGGCATTCAGCTCTTCGTCCGCAAAGGCAAACGACTGGAACTGACCCGTGCCGGCGAGGTATGCTACGAGTTCGCCCTGGAGCAAAAGCGGCTGGAACGCCGGCTGCACGAGAAGCTGCAGGCGTTCAAAACAAACGTCAAACCCGCGAGCATCGTCATCGGAGCAAGCCTGACGACGCTCCAGTCGACGCTGCCCGACCTGATTACGATTTATACCCGCGAATATCCGAATACGGACATCAAGGCCGTTACCGGCAAAACGCACGAGATCGTGCCGCTCATCAAAGAGAAACGCGTGGACATCGGTCTCGTCGCCTCCATGATCGAAGATCCGTCCATCGTCTGCGTGCCCTTATTCGATGACCCGCTCTGTCTTGTACTACCCGAAGGGCATTCGTTCGCAGACAAGGAGGAGCTTAATATTCAAGATCTGCATGAGCTGCCGATGATCTTGTTTTCGCGGGGCACATGGTACCGCGTCTTGATGGACGAGATGTTTCACCGCTGCGGGGTACACCCTGACGTCAAAATGGAGATCGACTCGTTCGAAGCGATTACCCGGCTTGTATCCACCTGCAAAACGGCAACACTCTTGCCCGAATCGTATTTGCGCCGCAATCTGATCGAAGACAACGAACTGACCGTGCGCTTCATCCCCGATCTGGAACAGACGAAAAGAACGACCTCGCTGTTGTTCACGGAGGAAGCCGTTCTTGAACCGTCTATCCGCCGCTTCATCGATCAAGCGGTTCGGCATTACCATACGTCGGACGAATACACGTTATAGAAAGCCGGGGAGACGAAGCGTCAGGTCTCTCCGCCCGCCTTCTCCTCCAATCCGAGCCTTCGGGCGACATACGCCGTCGTTCCGGCCTGCAGCAGGATGGTCAGCAGTACGGCCAGAAACGTGACTGACGCGATCACGTCCCCATACTTCACGCCCATCCCGACAACCATGCCCGATAACGCCGCCGGGATCACTCCCGTTTCGCGCACCCAGAACATGAATACAATCTCGTTGCGTTTCCACCCGGCCTTGCGGTCCGGAAGCGCGCAGGCCAGCACCGTCAACGGGCGGGCGATCAGCATAAATACGGCGATGACGGCAAGACTCGGCCATAGATGATCGAGAATGACCCGGAAATTCACTTGGCTGCCCAGCATAATAAAGATGAGCATCCGCATAACCACCGTCATATTTTCGGTAAAATGGGCCATTTCGTGCAGCTTGTCGTCCAGCTCCAGCTTGAACATATCGTGATTGCCCCAGATGAGGCCGGCCACGAAGGTCGCCATAAAGCCGCTGACGTGCAGCACGTCGCCGAGCCAATACGCGCCGAGCGCCGTGACGATCAAGGCGATGGTCGCATAATCCCGCAGCCAGCCAAGCTTGAAGTGAGCCGTAACATAGACCAATACGAGTCCGACAAGCACGCCGACGACAATGCCGCCCACGGCCGACTGCACAAACCCGATCACACTCGCGCTGACCGACAAGGCTTGTCCGCCTGTGATCGCGCCGAGCACCGAGAAGGTCAGGATGGAGCCGGTTGCGTCGTTGAAGGCGGACTCGCTTTCGACCGTTTCCCTTACCTTCGGACGAATGCGCACCTGCTTGAAAACGGGGATGAGCGTCGCCGGGTCGGTCGAAGAAATAATCGCGCCGAGCAGCACCGCGTACATCATCGGGATGCCGAGCAGCCAGTGTGCGGCAAAAGCAACGACGGCACAGGTGATCAGAACCCCGGGCACACTGAGCAGCGATACGGTGATCCATACTTTGCGAAGCCCCGACAACCGGATATTCCGTCCGCCGTCAAACAGAATAAGCGCCGATCCGGCCGTCAAAATAAACTGGTTCATAAACGAGCTGCTGGGCTCGTTGACCAGATGTAGCCCTTGGCCCACGACAACGCCCGCGATCAAAAAAAGAGCGACGTCCGGCAGTTTCAGCCAGCTCGCTACTTTTCCGAAAATCATACCGATGAGGAGGATAAATATAATAAGAAAGAGTACGTGTTCGATCATAACACTGTTTTCCATTTGTACCTCTTCGCCTCCTGAAAACTCGGCCTTACTGCGGTCGATCGCCCTTTGCTACCGGATATCGTTCTCAAACGTCTCGATCTGCTCGTTCGTTCCAATGACGACCATAACATCACGCTCTTCCACCATATCTTCTGCAGTCGGAGCGATGATGACGCCGCTCTTCTTATTAATCGCCACGACGCTGCAGCCGTACCGCGCTCTCGGATCGAGCTCCTTCAACGAACGGCCGTTCAAGCTGCGCGGCACCGAAAGCTCCACAATCGTATAATCGTCAGACAGCTCGATGTAGTCGAGCAGATTGGGCGATACCAGTTGGTGCGCCACGCGGATGCCCATATCCCGCTCGGGATAGATGATGCGGTCCACCCCGATCTTTTGCAGCACTTTGCCGTGCAGCTCGGACAGCGCCTTGGCCACCACCATGCCTACACCGCTATCTTTTAACAAAATCGCCGTTAAAATACTTGCTTGAATGTCATCGCCGATGGAAACGACGACGCAATCGAAATTCCGGATGCCGAGCGAGCGGATCACATCCTCGTCGGTAGCGTCCGCCACCACGACGTGCGTCAGCTCGTCGCTCATCTCCTCCACCGCTTCTTCATCCTTGTCGATCCCCAGCACCTCATAACCGAGCTTGATCAGTTCCTTTGCAAGGCTGGAACCGAAACGGCCGAGGCCGATGACTGCATACTGACTACGTTTCATTCGCTAGCTTCCCCTATCCGATCGTAATTTTTCCTTCCGGGTATCGGTACAACTCTTTTTCCGCTTTCGGCCCAAGCGCATAAGCGAGCGTAAGCGGTCCGAGACGGCCGGCAAACATAGTGAGAGAAATCATAATTTTTCCAAAATAAGAAAGCTCCGGCGTCACACCCATCGTTAATCCGACCGTGCCGAAGGCGGAAGTCACCTCGAACAGCAGCTTCAGAAACGACTGGTTTTCCGTCATGGTGAGCAGCATTGTGACGAAAATGACCAGAAACAAAGCGATCATCGTGAGCGTAATCGCTTTAAGAATGCGATCCTTGCCGAGCCGGTAATGGAACAAGACGATATCTTCCTTCCCGCGGATCATGGCAATCATCGCTCCAATCAGCGTTGTGAACGTCGTCGTCTTAATCCCGCCGCCCGTCGATCCCGGAGACGCCCCGATAAACATCAGGATAATGATAAAAAATTGCGACGCCTGGCGCATCGCCCCAATATCGACCGAGTTCGCCCCGGCCGTCCGCGGCGAAACGGATTGAAAGAACGAAGCCAGAATTTTGCCGGACCAGTTCAGCGAGCCCAGCGTCTTCTGATTCGTAAACTCGAAAATAAAGATGACGACCGCCCCAACCACGATCAGAAGGCCAGTGGCGGACAGCACGACCTTAGAATGCAAGGACAACCGCTTATGCTTTCTGTAATCGACGACGTCGGACATGACGACGAAGCCTATGCCGCCCAGTATGATTAAGCTCATCGAAACGATGTTCACGATCCAATCGTCCGCGTACGTCGTCAGACTGGTGAACGGAGCAACGACAGAGCCGAATAAATCGAAACCGGCGTTATTGAAAAACGAGATCGCATGGAATATGCCGAAATAAATGCCTTTGGCTATCCCCAAATCGAACGACCAGCGAATGGAGAAAATAACGGCCGCAACGAATTCGATCGTAAGCGAATAGACGAGGACGCGCCGGATCAGGCGGACGATCCCTTCCATGCTCCCTTGGTTCATCGCTTCCTGCAAGATGAGCCGCTCCTTGAGCGATATGCGCTTTCGGAGCACGAAAGCAAACAGCGTCGCCATGGTCATAAAGCCGAGGCCTCCGACCTGGATCAAGGAAATAATGACAATTTGTCCGAACATGGAATAGTGGCTGCCCGTGTCCACAACGACCAATCCGGTTACGCAAGTGGCGGACGTGGCCGTGAACAACGCGTCCAGAAAGGGCGTAGGTTGTCCGCTTGCCGAGGAGATCGGTAAGGAGAGCAGAGTAGCCCCGAGCAGAATGATCGCCGCAAAGCCGATCACTAAAATTTGCGGCGGCTTCAGCTTGATTTTTTTGGCGATAGATTTCATCATACACCTCTGTTAACAGGTTTCAGGCAACAAAAAAGACACTGGAAACCCCTAGTGTCGTGTGTAAAGGTTCCTGCAAAGAAAGCCTACGAGGTTAGCTGACGGATTCGGGCTTACAGGCACCCTATCCACACGCCCAAAGAAGGACTTGCGGAATTCACCCCTAAAATCATGGTTCCCCCGTTTTCGTAAAGAAATTCGGCTTGTTATTCAATTGATATGAATTGAATTATAATCCCGTTTGCCCGGAAGTACAAAGCTGTTTTTGACTGAAATGGTACGAGAATTAGAACCTAAAGTCAGATGTAAGCGCTCTTACGCCTATGTGGCTTCGCTTTTCGCGTTTTTCCCTTACCACGCTCGCAATATCGATGGATTTTCTCGGAGCATGTATGCTAATTTATAAGAATACAATGTTATTATTCCGGATCCGATAAGGAGCTCTTATGCTGAAACGATTCTATTCCGCAACTCCCCTGCCGTTGCTTGCCGTCATCGGACTGCTGCTGTACTTTGGCGTCATCATCGTCTCGCCTTTTTTTCGGGACACAGAGCGGGTGGACCAAGCCCCGCCGAACACCCCGGAAGTGTCCAAACAACAAGCGGAAGCGGCAGCGACAGACTTTGTGCGCAGCAGGTTCAAGCTGTCCCCGGAGTCGCAAACGAACGTGCTGTATCAAGCGTACACGGCCATTAGCGGCTATCTGCAAAAAGAACACCTGTACAACCAATACGCGAAGCGCTACGGTGACCAATATCCGCTTGAATATTACGAGGTAGAGATCAACGACAAGCGGTACGGAACAACTTATTATGTCGCCGTAAATTACAAAACGCTGCAAATCTTCAGTTGGGAGCGCAGTAAATCTCCGGCTGCAAAAAGCGATGCGGTCAGCTCGTCCGAAGCCGATCCCGCCCGATTGGCGGAGCAAACCATCCGGGAGATGGGCTACGCACCGGAGCAGTTTACACGATCTGGTGAACAAGGCAGGGACCGCAGCGGGGCTCTCGTCTACGTGAGCAAAACAGAACAAATTGGCGCGGCAAAGCTGGAGCTCCGTCTCGGCGTGTCCGGCGGGCAAGCGGTGTCCTTTAAACCGGTTTTCCCGGCTCCGGACAGCTTTATTTCCTGGCAGCAAGCCCAAGATGAGCGATCCGCCCTGATGACTAGAATCAGTATGGCGGCATCTCTGATGATGACGTTTGCCGCGCTGATTGTTATCATCCGTTATCGGAGGCAGGTCCGCTTCGGACGCGGCACGGTGCTGACAATGCTGTTTTTAGCCATCTACCTGACGAACAACTTCAATATGCTGCCGGCCTTCCGGACCATGCACGGAAGCGGCCCCTCGGAACCGGAGGCCGCTATCTATTTGCTGATTATGAATATTTTCATTACGCTGATGGCCGGCTCGACTTACCTTTCCTTCCTGGCCGGGCGGCAGCTTTGGCTGAACCGCGGCTGGAATGCGTGGCCGGTATGGCGCGATCCGCAGTTCGGAAGCGAGACGCGAACGGCCATGGTACGCGGCTACTTGATCTGCTTGTTCATTCTTGGCGTGCAGCAAGTGATGCTCTTCATCGCCTCGGAAGCATTCGACGTGTGGGCGGTCAGCGAGCCGACGGACTCCATATACAATATGCGCGTACCGGGCTTATTCCCATTAATGGCTTGGGCTGCCGCGATATCGGAGGAAGCCGTCTACCGGCTGCTCGGCATTGCGCTCGTGCTCAAACTGACCCGCAGCCGGGCGCTGGCTGTGCTCCTGCCCAGCATCATCTGGGCCATGAGCCATACGCAGTACCCGATCTATCCGGTGTACACGCGACTGATCGAGGTGACGGTGCTCGGCCTTGTCTTCGGATGGGCGTTTCTGCGGTACGGCTTCCTGACCGCTATGTTCGCCCATGCCGCTATGGACAGCATCCTGATGGGACTATCGCTTATGTATACGGGAGAACCGCTGCAGATTGCCCTCGGAGCGCTATATCTCCTTGTACCCGCAGCGGTCGGATGGATCATTGCATGGCTTCACGGCCGGTTTAATCGGCGTCCGCCTGCTGCATCTCTTCCTGGAGCTCCCCCGCTTCCGGAGGCGAGTCCGGATTCCGGCCGTTTAACGCCGATAAAATTTGGCCCGCCAGCTTCTCACTGATCCCCAGAGGCTTGAAGTCTGCGACTTCGGCCTCTTTTATTTTCTTAAGCGAGCCGAAATGCTTCAGCAGCGCCTTACGTCGCTTCTCCCCAATACCGGGAATCGCGTCAAGCTGCGAGACGGTCATCGACTTGGCGCGGGTTTCCCGGTGGAACGTGATCGCAAAGCGGTGCACTTCGTCTTGAATGCGCTGGAGCAAATAAAATTCCTGACTGTCGCGCGGCACCGGGACCACTTCGGCCGGATCGCCGATCAGCAGCTGGGCGGTTTTGTGCTTCACGTCTTTGACCAGCCCGCAGACAGGAATATAAAGCCCCAGCTCGTTCTCTAGTACGTCGATCGCTGCGGACATATGACCCCGCCCGCCGTCGATGACGATCAGGTCGGGCATTTGCAGGCCTTCCTTGAGCACCCGCTCGTACCGGCGGCGCACCACTTCCCGCATCGTTTCGTAATCGTCCGGACCTTGTACGGTGCGGATTTTGTACTTCCGGTACTCTTTGCGGTCCGGCTTGCCGTTCGTAAATACGACCATCGCGGATACAGGGTCCGACCCTTGAATGTTCGAGTTATCGAACGCTTCGATCCGGCGAACGGTGCCCAGGCCGAGCCATTGTCCCAGATTTTCGACCGCTTTGACCGTCCGGTCCGCGTCGCGCTCGATCAGACGGAATTTTTCTTCCAGCGATACGCGGGCGTTGTCACATGCCATGTCGACCATATTTTTCTTGAGTCCGCGCCGCGGAATATGCACTTTGACCTTGAGCCAGCTTTCCAGCGCTTCCTTCACATCGGCCTTGGACCCCGATCCGGTGGGATCGTCCGCTTCTACTGGATCATCGGCTGGCTCCGGATCGGTGTCCGTGGAATACACGGTTCCGGTTTCGGCTACCATTTCCACGTGCGCCTCCATCGCTGGCGCCTCGACGGTGGCGGCCGTTTCCGAGCCTGACGCGGGCGGCTGCCCTTCCGTCCATGCCGGGAGGAACACTTCCTTCGGCAGCGCCGGGTTCTCGCTGTAATATTGCGTCACAAACGTCAGGAAATCGTCATACGCTTCGCCGTAGTATGGAAAAGACGACGCATGCCGCTCGATCAGCTTGCCTTGGCGCATATAAAGAATCTGCACGCACATCCAGCCCTTGTCTACGGCGAAGCCGAAGACATCGCGATCCACGGTATCCGTCGTCGTGATCTTCTGCTTTTCCATGACGATATCGATGTGCTGAATCTGGTCCCGCAGCTCCTTCGCCCGTTCGAAATTGAGCTCCTCCGCCGCTTCGTGCATTTTGCGGGTGAGCTCCTGCTTGATCTCGTTATGCCCGCCGCTGAGAAACCGGCTGATTTCGTGCACCATCTTGTCGTACGTCTCCTGCTCGACCTCGTATTCACAGGGCGCAATGCACTGTCCAAGATGATAGTACAAGCATACGCGGTCCGGGAGCGTCTTGCATTTGCGGAGCGGATACAGCCGGTCCAGCAGCTTCTTCGTCGCCCCCGCAGCGTACGGGTTCGGATAAGGACCGAAATATTTGGCTTTATCCTTCAGCACCCGGCGCGTTACTTCCAGCCGGGGATGCTTTTCGTTCGTAATTTTGATGTATGGAAATGACTTGTCGTCCTTCAGCAGAACGTTGTATCGCGGATAATATTTTTTGATCAGATTGCACTCCAGAATGAGCGCTTCCATGTTATTGGCCGTAACAATGTACTCAAAATCGACGATATCGTTTACGAGCAGCTGCGTCTTGATCGTATGACTCCCTGTAAAATAAGACCGCAGCCGGTTGCGCAGCACCTTGGCTTTGCCGACATAGATGATCGTGCCTTCCCGGTTCTTCATCAAGTAGCAGCCGGGCTGCTCCGGGACGAGCGACAGCTTGTTTTTGATCGCTTCCCGTATTTTTTTCCGGTCCTGGCGATCCGGTTCCCCTGCATATTCGGTCAACGAAACCCTCCCCTTTCCCAACGCAAAAAGCTCTTTTTCCAGCATAGCAGAAAAAGAGCTTTTTCTCACGCAGTCCGCAGGCTGCCAAATTATTGATGGCGGCTCAATACGTTTTTCAACGCATCTTTACTCTGGAAGCCGACGGTTTTATCGACAGGCTGGCCGTCTTTGAACACGATCAGCGTCGGAATGCTCATTACACCGAAACGGGAAGCGGTCTCCGGGTTGTCGTCCACGTTCACTTTCACGACTTGCACGCTTTCGCTGATTTCTTTATCCAACTCCTCCAATACAGGAGCAAGCATTCTGCAAGGACCACACCAAGGAGCCCAAAAACCTACAAGAACCGTACCAGATCCTTCTACGTCAGTTGAGAAAGATTGGTCAGACGCATTAACGATAGCCATGATTCAATTTCTCCTTTTGCGGAAATAATGTCAACATGTAAAGTATACCACAACGAGAGCCTTTTTCAACCGAGCCAATGTTTGCACAATTGTCACTTTACATCCTTTACAATAGAATGCGACTTTGGGTATACTAACCGTATATGAGTATCGCTAAGCTGCCTAAGCTGTGCCGTCAGGCGGCTTTGCCCGGCACAACCCGAAGGAGGAACCTTGTATGAACGACTCGACAAGAAATCCCGAACTGCACGTGTATGAAGAAAAACGGGACGATTTTATCGACGTTGCCACGGGCTTCGGCGTGTTCTTCGCCATCCTGCTCGTGATCGGTATCATCGCGACAGCGGCTTCGCTTATGATGAAGTAAATGGCTCGGCCGTTGCGGAAAGCCTCTGCTTGATCTCCATTTCCGGAGGACGGCAGAGGCTTTTTTATGCGTTTTAGGATTCAGGATGCGCTCCGCGCTTGTTATACCCGTTCACCATGACCACGTCCACGAACGGCCGAATCCGGTCCATGATGCGCCGTCCTTTGAACTCCTCGTCCCCGTCCTTGCTGGTAAAGCTGAAATGCTTCTCCAACGCGTCCAAATCGTGATTGGACGTGAAGAACGTTGGCTTGCGGTTCATCCGGTAATTCAGGATCGCTCCCATCACATGGTCGCGAAGCCAAGGATTCAAATTCTCCGCTCCGATATCGTCAAAGACGAGCAGATCCGTCTCTTTCAGGACGTCGATCGTTTCCTTCAGCTTAAGCGGATCTTGGAACATCGTTTTTAAATCCTCGGCAAAATCCGGCATGTACACGATAGCCCCGCTGTAGCCTTCTTTTGCCAGCTCATAGAGCAAATAGCACATCAAAAACGTTTTACCTGTTCCGAAGTTACCGGCTAAATAGAGGCCCGTTGGCTGTAGCCCCTGCTGACGAATCGTTACGATGTATTGCATAATCCGGCCGATCGCTTCTTCCCGGTCCGGATCTTTATCGAAAATTTCGAGCGACGAGTACCCTTGGGACAACGCCCGCTCGTCCACATAGAAGCTCCGAATCCGGCTGCGGACCGCATCCTGCGTCGTTCTGGCGATAAATTTCTTGCATGCGACCTTCTGATCATACACCCGTGTCCAATCGTCCCCCGGCTCGACGTTCAGCATCGTGTAATGACCTTCCATATCGTTCGGACAACGGTCCAGCCCCGGGCAATTGTTGCAGTTGTTATATTCCGTTATATATTGGTGCAGCTTGTTCAAATTCAGCTTGATCGTCTTGCTGTCGAGCTCCGGGTGTTTGGCTCTCAGCTTGACGATCAGCGGATCGGATGCAATTTCCCGCACCTTATTTTCCGCCTGCTGCAACAACTGACGTCCCTGACCGCCCCGCAAAAGTTCCCCAAGCGACTCCATCCGCTGCACCTCCCCATTGATTGCTAGCCGGGCATCGCTGACACTTCTCTAGTACGATTACGTCTCTATTACAGCTTGCCGTCGAGCTGCTGCGCCATTTTACGGAGCGCTTCCCGCTCAGTCGCAGACAGCGTTTTCGCTGCCGGCGTATCCTTGACGATCGGAATGACCGGCTTCTGTCGCCCCCGGCCTCCCCGGGCCGGAGCGCTCGCACCGCTTGCGCCTGCGCTGCGGCGCGTCCGCTGCTGCTCCTGATACTTCATTTGCTCGCGGATGTACTGCACCGCTTCTTCAAACGTGCCGACCTGCTTGGCCAGCATGTCCGTGACGCTGAATTCGATGGACGCTCTCGACCAGGAACGCTTATTGACATACATGTAATGAATCAGCACGTTCATGACTTCCTCGCGCAGGCCGTAGTTCAAATCGACCTTGGCCAGCGTATCGAGCAGCCCGTCCGGTATGGAGCCTTGACTGAATATCTTCTCCAGCAAAAACGTATACGGCTCATTGCGCAAAATGTAGTTGTATTGATGCTGGTTGCATTCTCCTTGAAACAGGTCGGGCACTTGGAGGTAATATTCCATCTCGACGATTTTGTCTCCAGCCGGTTCCGGGCTCTTGCTAGCGCGGTCCGTCTCGCCGGTTTTATCCGCAATCCTCGCCATATGGCGCGTCCGCTCTTCGGTTCGCTTTTTGTCCTGCCGGAACACTTGGTTCGCCTTGTGCTGCAGCAGCTCGAGCACAATCCGTCCGTCCTCGTCGAACACGCCGTCTTCATCCAAAAGCCGGCATACGTCGGTTAAAAACAGGTTGTACTTTTTCGCTACAAAATTGATCGTCGCCAACTGCTCCGGCTCGTATTTGAGCCGCTCCACGAAGTCCCGGTTTACCGACTCCCGCGGAAAGTGCATAATGATCTCCGCATATTGGTAGCCCTTGTACATGACCTCCGGCTTCGCTTCGGCAGGCTTCGCCGCCGCCGATTCGAAGAACGCCTTCTCCAACTCGTGATCGATCACCTGCGTATTCAGACGGAACAGCTCGTAGAACGGCACGGACAAATTTTCGGTATTGGCGTCCGCCACTTCCTGCGCTTCCGGCAGCACCAGCTCGTCCCGCAGCGCAAACACCGCATATTTGCCGACCTTATCCCGCAGCAGCAGCGTCAAATGCTGATTCCGGAAAAATTCCGTCGGCGGCAGCGGCGCAAACAGCGTGTACTCGTACACGTAATCATCCGAAGCGGCCGCAAACCGGCGCGACGTCTTGAGCAGTCCCACCGCTTCCAGCCTTGAAGTCTGTTCAATGAACAGCTTCCGTCCGTTCTCGCTCGCATCCAGCTCCAGGGCCAGAAACAACTTGCGCTGCTGCTCCATTGCCGAATGCCCGACTTTGTCCGCAGGCAGCTGCTGAAACAGCGTCATGTATACGCTGACGGCATAAGCGCCGATCATCGGCTGATATACCGCGGCCATCATCTTGTAATCCAAGCTGCTTAAAGCGAAATCCCGCATGACATAGAAACGGTGATATTCGGAAAAATGCAGCAAATTCGTTATCCGCATTCGGTCAAAACTCCATCCGTGATTCAAGTGTTTACTCTCCATTTTATCACACAAATCGACAATGAGGGTAGAAGGAAAAAGCAGGCTTTGGGGGGGTGGCAGGGTATGTTTTTAGGGATCAGAGGATTGGGGAGTTGCGCGGAGAGTCGTGCTGACTGCCTCCGGCAGTCACACGACTCTCCGCTCCCCCCCCTATTCCCCCAAAAAAACACAAGCTCTGCCAAACGGCAGAGCCTGCTTGAAAAAGAGTAATAAAAAGCAAAACCAAAAATCAAAAACAAAAACCCGAAAAATTAAAACATTTTAAACCCTTTTTCACGAAGGGATTTGATCGTAGAGCCGCTAAGGATGGCGCCGATCAGGCCGCCGACGGCAGGGACGTAATCGGCGAAGGAATATTCGGCCAGATTCGAAGCGAGCGAGCCGGTGCCCCAGCCCCAATAAATGACCAAGCCGATCAAGAGCGCTATATATCCGTAAATAGGGAACCAAGTCGTTTTCATGAGCATGTTTAGAATAAAACCGAGCCCGAAAAACAGAACGAACAGCAGCACGGTTACGATGATCAATTGCAACAAAGCGGACAGCTCCTTTCCATATGCCTATATTGTATAAAAAAACGAAGGCGCGGTAAAGTGAGCCGTTGTGAACGAAATATGAAAAAAATCACAGACGCGAGCTAAAAAAGAGAACAGATAAAACGGTACCAGCCGATCGCCGCGATCCAAAACGGGATGCTGATGAGCGTCCCCATCAAAATGCCTAGCGTTAAACGGTTTGTCATGACGGACGCCTCCTTTTACAGGTACATCGGCATACGGACTCCGAATTGTAATAGCATTTTTTCCAGGAAGCCGTTCACAAAAAGTTTGCCGTTTCGTCACGGAGCCGCATTTGCCCTTTGCGGCCGATTTCGCTACAATAAAACAAGCAGCTGGCAGCAGTGCCCATTTTGAAGGAAAAAGGGAGTGTCCGTTAATGAGTGAAGTCGTACATCCATTGGATGGCTGGTATAGCTTGCATGATTTCCGCGCGATCGATTGGAACGCCTGGAAAAGCTTGACCGCTCAAGAAAGAGCGCGCGCCGAGGACGAACTGTTCACCCTGCTCGGCAAATATCAGAGCACCGAGGACCAAAAGCAAGGCAGCACCGCCTTTTATTCCATTGTCGGGCAAAAAGCCGATTTCGTCTTCATGCATCTGCGTGAGACGCTGGAAGAATTGAACGAGCTGGAAACCGAATTTAACAAATCCATGTTCGCGCAAGTGACGATTCCGACGTACTCTTACGTCTCCGTGGTCGAGCTCGGCGCTTATATGGCCAAGCCGGGGACCGATCCGATGCAGGACCCGGATGTCGTGGCGCGCCTGAAACCGATCCTGCCGAAAGCGGGACATATCTGCTTCTACCCGATGAACAAGAAGCGCGAGGGCAACGACAACTGGTATATGCTGCCTGCCGAAGACCGCCGCAACTTTATGCGCGGACACGGAATGATCGGCCGCAATTATGCCGGCAAAGTGAAGCAAATCATCGGCGGCTCCATCGGTCTGGACGATTGGGAATGGGGCGTTACGCTGTTCGCGGACGATGTGCTGCAATTCAAGAGAATCGTTCATGAAATGCGCTTTGACGAAACGAGCGCCCGGTTCGGGGAGTTCGGCGATTTCTATGTCGGCAACTTGCTGAATCAAGAGAAAATGGCTTCGATGCTGAAGCTGTAACGGGCCAATCCGCTCAAAAAACCCTTGCTGGCATTCGCCGAAACGAAAGCTGCAAGGGTTTGCTCGTTTATTCGTCGTCTTCATCCAAGAGTCCCAGCTCTTTGCGCCGCAAGTACTCTTCCGTGTCCCGGTCGCGCTGTCGCGATTTTTCCTTCAGCCGCTCGATAGCTGGAAGAATGAGGATGTCGATTTCTTTCTGCACGATATACGACAGGTCGTAACGGTTCTGCGATTCGAGGTAATGACCTACATCGAGAAGGGCGTTGTATCGGTCAAGCTCCTCCCGAGTAAGCAGCCCCCGAACCTGAATGCTACAGTTGCGCATGATCTAGAAGCGGCCTTTCTTCAGCACGAGCGGAATACCGCCGATGATATACAAGTAGCGCAGGTCGATGAGCTTTTTCATCACGGCCGCGGCACCGCCCTTGATTTTCTTGGAGCCGACGATCCCGATCGCTTCGCCGCGTCCGAGAGAGGCTACGGTACCTTTCGGCTTATACTCGAACTTATTCAGCTCGGAGCCGCGGATTTGCGCTACCAGATTGTGCGCGCACACATCAGCCTGCTGCATCGAGATTTGCGCCGTTGGCGGATAAGGACGGCCTTCGGGGCTCATCACAATCGAACAGTCGCCGAGCACGTACACGTTGTCGTGTCCTGGAGCATGCAGCGTATCGTCGACCTTGATGCGGCCGCGCATCGTCTCGAAGCCAGCTTCCTCCAGCATATGGTTGCCGCGAATGCCGCCTGTCCAGATGACGGTAGCGGATTTGATCTCTTCACCAGTTGCAAGCACGACGCCGTCCGGGGTGCACTCTTTGATCGCGGTCGCGATTTTGAATGTGACGCCTTTGTTTTTCAATACGTTCATCGCGTACTCGACGAGCTCGGGGTCAAAGCCCGGAAGCGCCGTCGGGGCTGCTTCGATGTTATATATTTTTACGAGGGATGGGTCCACGTCGAATTCTTTGCACAGGTCCGGAATCCGGTCGGCCAATTCACCGACAAACTCGATCCCGGTGAATCCGGCGCCGCCGACAACGAAGGTCAGATAGTCCGTACGGGAAGGCTCGCGCTTGAACTTCGCAAATTGGTACTCTACGTGCTCGCGGATGAAGCGAACGCTGTTGATGGAGCGAATATTCATCGCATTTTCTTTCAGCCCCGGAATGCCGAACGTTTCCGGTTCGCCGCCCAAGCCGATAACCAAGTAATCGTAAGAGAGCGTGCCCTCTTCCAGAATGACTTTTTTCTCTTGCGGCCGAATTTGAACGACGGTTGATTTCACGAAATCGATCTTGAACTCGTCGATCAACTTCAGAATGTTCACGCGTGCATTTTCGGGATTATCCGTCCCTGCGGCAGGCATATGCAGATGGGTCGTAATGTAATGATAGTCGTGCTTATTTACGAGCGTGACGTCAGCTTCATTATAATTCAGCTCTTTTTGCAACCGAATAGCCGTTACGATCCCGCCGTAGCCTGCGCCTAAAATGACTATTCTTGGAATTCGACTCATGGTTCTATCCCTTCCATCACATATTTTTCTATATAGTATATGAGTTTGAAAACTGTTTGTGAAAAATTACACAAGCGACGCCGAAAAATGGTTTTCTTCCTATAAGGTTCCCTCCGGCGTTTGAAAATATAAGCAAATGATGTGTATTTATACCAACAGTTTTAACCAATTCAAATGCAATAATATAATGATACGAAGCAAATAGCAAGTTTTATTTTGATTAAAAACCCAGGAAAATCGCCAGACTAACTAAGGTATCCCCTCGATTCCTTCGGCTGCTGCCTTTTGCCATATAAAAACTTTATCAGGCTAATTAATTATATCACTCATTGAAAAGTCTTATTTATATTTTCAATGTCGTGGCCGTACGATTATAATTAGAATGGACCTTACTATGTTTCGGAGGTGTTTGACCCACCATGAGCAGCGAAATCGTCGACATTATTATCGTAGGCGGCGGCCCGGCAGGGATGTTTGCGGCGTTTTACGGAGGAATGCGCCAAGCTTCCGTTAAATTGATTGAAAGCATGCCACAACTGGGCGGTCAGCTTGCAGCGCTTTATCCGGAAAAATACATCTATGACGTAGCCGGCTTTCCGAAGGTAACGGCGCAAGAGCTTGTTAATAATTTGGAAGCGCAAATGAAGCATTTCCCACTCTCCATCTGCCTGGAAGAAAAGGTATTGAAAGTGGAGAAAAAAGACGAGCGTCTGTTCGAAGTGACGACGGACAAAGGCGTGCATCAATCTAAAGCGGTCATCATTACCGGCGGCGTCGGCGCGTTCGAACCGAGAAAGCTCGAACTCCCAGAAGCTGCGCAATACGAGAAGAAAAACCTGCACTACTTCGTCAGCGATCTTCACCGCTTCGCAGGCCAAAAGGTACTGATCAGCGGCGGAGGCGATTCTGCAGTAGACTGGGCGCTGATGCTGGAGCCGATCGCAGAGAAAGTAACGCTGATTCACCGCCGCGACAAATTCCGCGCGCATGAGCACAGCGTCGAGAACCTGATGAAGTCCAAGGTGGAAGTTATCACTCCGACGGAAATCAAGAAGCTCGAAGGCCGCGACCAAATCGAGCAAGTCGTACTTGCCCATTGCAAGACGGGCGAAGAACGCGTCATTGATGTCGATGCTGTGATCATCAACTTCGGCTTCGTCTCCTCCCTCGGCCCGATCGCCGAATGGGGACTGAACATCGACAACGGCTCCATCATCGTCGACTCGCGGATGGAAACGAACGTGCCCGGCATTTTCGCGGCAGGCGACATTACGACGTACCCCGGCAAGCTGAAGCTCATCGCCGTCGGTTTCGGCGAAGCGCCAACCGCCATCAATAACGCGAAGGTGTATATCGATCCGACAGCTAAGCTGTCCCCGGGCCACAGCAGCAACATGAAATTGTAAAAATACTTTCATCTATATTTGCTTTAGCCGAAAAGATCGCTCTGTTCCTAACAAAAGCGATCTTTTTGACTTTTAACAGGGGAATCGCTTTCCACATAAAAGAAAAAAAGCCCGGTCAGCTGACCTGGGCTTCACCTTCTTTGTAGTAATCTAAGTTGATTTGTCTCCTCTTGATCTCGTCTAACAACAATTCGACAAAATCTTCTTCGAGTTTCAAATCGACGGCTTTGAAATAGGAGTCCACTAAAATCTCATTACTGATCAGTTTCATGGAACAACTCACCTTATCCTGTAATGTAAAATTATATTAACATGTGCCCAAAATTAGAACAACCGTTCCATTATCCACATAGAATTGTGCATATCTTGTGAGTATTATGTTAATAAGTGTCGAATATACGTCATTGGCGGGGTGTATAGTGTGGACAAAGTTATACACAAGCAGCGTACCGTTTTTCGCGATAAAAAAATATGATCGGAAAAGACCATTTTACTCCATTTTGACTATAATAGGGTAATTTAAGGATTATCTTGTCATTTATTGTTTAATCGTCCCTCCGTCGGTTGAAACTATGTAGTGATGGATTTTGATATACGAAGAAGGGAGCATCCCCGTGGAGGCACGTAAGCTGATCGCTTCGTTTTGTTATTTCAGCATATTTTTCGCCGGATTTCTTGTACCGGTTGTCGTCTACTTCGTCACCAACGACGGCTGGGTCCGCGAACACGCCAAAAAAGCGCTTCTCTCGCACATCTTGCCGTTCTTCTCGCTGCTCTTCTTCCTCATCATCTGGATAGCGACGATCTCGGTCACCTCCACGATTTTTCTGGGCGTGCTCAGCCTGATTTTGTATTTCGTCGTAACGATCTGGAACGTGATCAAAGGCATTCAAGTTCTGCTGGAACGATAACTGCCATGCTGCGTGCGGACGCTACTTCGAACAAGAAGTGGCGTTTTTGGCGTTCGCGGGATAAACGCGCGCTGTGGCTGTGCCGCAGTCCAAGCAATCTAAACGTGCGGTGCGTATGCTGGAAGTCAAAGAGAGGCGATGGCATATGATTAACGTGTATTTGGATGACTTGCGTCCGTGCCCGAAAGGTTTTACGCTGGCGAGGTCAGTCGAGCAGTGTATCGATTTGATGACGGCCGGATCGGTTAACATCCTGTCGCTCGATCATGATCTGGGCCTCGGTAAAGCCAGCGGCTACGATTTGGTCAAATATATGGTCGAGAAGAACCTGTATGCAAAAGAAATTATTATTCACAGCGCCAACCCGATTGGCCGGCATCTCATGTGGACGCTGCTGCAGAAGCATAAGCCAAGCAAGGTCAAGCTGTCGGTTCGACCCCAGCCATTGGCGTTTAGGATTTAACCGGCGGATGCGGATATGATACAATGAAGTATCCGTTCGCACGTTCGCTGCCAACTACGGCAGGAACCGCGGAATAAACCCATGCTTAGATAGGAGCAGTCACGTGAATGCCAATGTGCTGAATTTTGAAGGAGACTCGCCGAAGACGGAAGCCAAAGCCAAGCTCACCGACAGCCCGGATATCGTATTCGAAGAGCTTCAAACGATTGCGATCCGACGGGAGGACGCCGACTTTTGGCTGAAATTTGCTTCCGAATGGGGCGGGGCTTTGTACTTGCTGGACGAAAAAAACTTCAAGCAGTTCGAGCGCGGGGAGATCGACCCGCAGGCGTTTGAATTTGCGCGAAGAACGTATCGGCTCGGCCTTATTACGCTAAGCGCCTTGTATGACAAGCTGAAGACTTGGTCGGATTCGAATCCGCAAGAGGACTACCAGTTGGCGATAAACGTATTGGAATGTTATTTTTTGCCGAGTTATCTGGACGACTACGGCCGCGCATACGCGCCGGGAAAAAAACAGGGTCGAGCCTACGTCGAAGCGATTCGGCAAGCCTTCGGCGAAGGTGGCAGCCTTGAGCAAAAGGCGGAAGCCCTGCAAGCGCTAGTGCATGAATATATCGAGTACCTGCATGTCTACGCCAAACAGTGAGCCGGACCATCAACCACGGTAAAAAAGCGGACTCCTTGTACAGGATCGTCCGCTTTTTGCATGGGTGGGCATTCATGCGGCTTGCTTCTCCGCCAGCTGTTTAATGTAGAGATTTCGTTTCAGCAAAAAACTTCTCATGTACGCTTCCAGAAACATCCGGTCCGCCAGCTTGCCAAGAGGCCCTAATGGCGATGTGTAATCAAATTCGTCAATCATCAACGTTCCCGAATCGACGGCGCAGAACTCATGCGTATGCCGAAACCGCTTGAACGCGCCCCGGACCATCTCGTCCACAAAATAAAAAGGCAACTCAAATTCCGTTATTTTCGCGGTCAACCGCTGCTTGATGCCGAAATGGACGGCCTCCCACGTTACCGTCTGCCCCAGCTCAATCAACCCGCTCATGACTCCGCCGACCGCTCTTTCCTTCGTTTGCGAAGTCGATTGGGCATGAACGTCGATACTTCGCGCCAGATCGAAGCAGGTTTCAATCGGCGCTTCTATGTACAATTCGGATCTGATTACCGGCATATTCGTCCTCCTCTCCAAATCGAACGAAGCGCTGCGTCTTCCACGCCCCCGGTAACAAACACCTGTTCTGATATTACTACAAAATGGTTATTTGAGCAACGAAGCGCCAATCCGGTTCGAGGATGTTGTTGAGTGTGAAAACTCGTCATCCGTCGTCAGCTTTTGGCCGTCGTGCCAAGTTATGCCAAGAGAGTCCATCTTCAACGAATAAGGCTCAGTTTATCTGCATCATGGAGCACATGGAAATTCAGAAGTTCGTAAGCAGTCATAGCATGGAGCTTTTCGTGCAGATCGAAAATAGCGATTTCTCCTTTATGCGTCTTGCCTAAATTTAATTTGGCACCGCACTCCACGTAAATTCGATGATTTTGCGTCCGGGAAGCCATGGTATAATGAACAATATGGTTTAAAATAAAAAATGCGTGCGATTCGTCGGGCGTCAAGTATGCATCTGTAAGTTCAAAATCATTTTCGCCCGCTTCGAGAACAAGGGTTACCCTCTTCAACATGTTCTGCCACTCCTTATTGTTCTTTTAATGCGTTCGTTCCGCAGAAGTACCAAAGATGAAGCCACACAACATCGGATGCCTACTACCGGTGAAGTGATGAGATGTGATGTCAGAGCTCCTTTAATGTAATTACGTTTTTCGTAATTTTATTACTTTTATAATAATTCCGAATTTCGTAATTTTCAATATTTCATTTTTTTCTATCTTCTCTGTTTTTTGTATACTTCTATTTGAGGTGGATATTGATGAGAAAAGTGCGCTGCAATCTGAAAGCGATTCTTGAAGAACGAGGCATGGAACAAAAAGAGCTTGCACAAATAACGGGGATTAGAGAAGCGACCATTTCCGAGCTCTGCCGCGATATCAATAAAATGTTTCCGCGTACCGTGATCGATAAAATTGCAGATGCCCTGCAAATCGACGATATTAATCTATTAATTTCTATCCAAGACGAAAAAGACGGCAGCCGATCGGAATAATCTGAAAGGCTATCGTCTATATTTGTTTCAAAATATTTAGCAACTGAATCCTCGTAAGCCTAGTGCTCTTTGCTTCGGCTTCGTCCTGAAATTTATTTCTTCTTCAACGCCTGTACATCATCTTTAAAAGCGTCACTATACTGCTCGAATAATCCCGTATTAAACTTATAACTCTTGTCATTGGCTTGGGGCTTATTTTCCTTAAGTTGTTTGTACAAGTTATCGGTTTCACTCGATAGTTTAGTCCATACTTGCTTCACATTATCATACTTCGCATCCAATCCCTTTATATAAGCATCATATTCCGCTTTCTTCTCCATCGCTTTACCAAGTCGTTCAATTGTGAAATCTATGTCTAACTCCTTGCCTGTGGCGCTGGTACCTCTACTTTTGTACGAACCGATGTTTACGAATCCTTCGTTCCAAACATTCACGGTTATAAACCTGTCAATCTCAGCTAGTTTTGATTCCACTGTAGGCTCTTCCTTTTTAGTAGAAGCATCCGCCTTATTAGCAGAGTTCGCAATCGATTTCTGAATGGCCTCGGCTAGCTTTTCCTCATCGGTTTTTTCTTTTGCACATCCGGAACTGACGAACAGCAATACAACGGCCATTCCAATCAAAAAACCAATTTTGTTGCGATTAAACATCTCAATACTCCCCTCTTTACACATGTTGATTTCCTTTTATATCGGTTACTCCCATATATATCGGATTTTCCAACAAAATTTTGAAGGAAATTTATGAAGAAGTTGCCCTAACTACCTGGCTTCAAATCGCGTGTGCCACCGAAGGTAATCACCGGCAGACCAGCGCCCGACCACCAACACCTCCGAGCAGCACACTTTTTTTGTATGTACTGCATACATGTTTTTAAGCTTCAAAATAAAAACCTCCCAACGTTGTATTCCGAAGAATAACGTCAGGAGGTACGGAGTTCGCAACCCATAAATGAAAAAATTCGGGTTGTTATCGTTCATTTCGTACGGACCAACCGTGCCTCAATCCTCGCAAGGCTGTGCCAGCACTTCTTCTTCCGGCTTCGTGCGGAAGCTGGAGCCGCAGCCACATGTGGCTACCGCGTTCGGGTTATGAATGCTGAACCCGCCGCCGATGCCGGTGTCTTGGAAATCGATCTCCACGCCGTACAAATATTTGGCGCTCTCTTCATCCACGACGACCTTCAGCCCGTGGATGTCCATGACTTTGTCGCCTTCCTGCTCGTTGTCGTCAAAGCCCATCCCGTAGGAGAAGCCGCTGCAACCGCCTTCCTTGACGCCTACGCGCAAGAACAGATTCGGAGCTGCTTCCTCCGCCGCGAGCATTTCTTTAATTTTATCGCAAGCCGTTTCGCTGATTTTAATCATATCGCCATGCCTCCCTTACCTGCTCGAAAATGTACTTCTATATAGAAGTATACTCCTTCCGGCCTCGGTCCTCAAGGGCTGCCTCATTTGCGGCTGTCCGTTTTATCGGCTTCATAATAACGAAGCAGCAATTGATCCAATTGTCTGCTGCAGTGCTGCACTTCCGGATGCATGAACCCGAACTGGTTTCCTAAACTTACCATCTGTTCCCGCATGTCTTCGATTTCTTCGGAAATGGAGGCCTGCTCATCGAGAGCTGGAGTAAGCAACTTGGCACCGTCCTACCCAATGTGATTTCAATCTAACAGTATACTAGACTCCCCTGCCCATGAAAATAGGAACTAAACCCTATCTTGTTAAATTCTACAACAGGAATAATATAGTTTTAACGATTCATGTATTGCCCCTCTCCGGCAGTAGGTTTATAATAAGGAGTATTGTTTATCACACGTGTCATTCGGGTGAAACGCATCGTTGGTCTGTCCAAGCGCTCAAGCGAAGCTTCGTATTTCATGGAATACGTCCAAGCTTCGCCTACCTGTGTGTCCTGGCCTGTTGACCATGTGCAAGCTTTCACAGCTTTTGCCGGTTCATCCGCAGCAGACTGCGAAAGACACGATTCCCTGTATCGTTGTACAACTTCATCGACAGAGCGTCCCGTTAACGGAAACCAGGGGCGCCTGACCCATTTACGGAGGTGGCTAAACCATGAGTACGATCATCAACAGCCAGGAAAGGCGCATGGCCGAAATCGCCGAAAAAGTGGAGCACGGAGAGCGTTTGACCCTGGAAGACGGCGTTTTTCTGTACGAAACGGACGATTTATTAACCATCGGACAATTAGCGAACCAAGTGAATTTGAAAAAGAACGGCAAAAAAGTGTATTTCGTCGACAACATGAGCCTGTACTTCACCAATGTTTGTGAGGAGCATTGCGCGTTCTGCCATTTCCGCCGCGACGAAGGCGAGGACGGCGCGTACACGCTGACGGCCGAGCAAATGTTCGATTACATCGACAAGCACTACCATCCGAACATGCGGGAGTTCCACATTACGGGCGGCCACAATCCGAACGTGCCGTTCCAATATTATGTCGACTGTATCAAGGGACTGAAGCAGCGCTATCCGAATGTGACTATCAAGGCGCACACGGCGGCAGAGATTGAGTTTTTTTCCCGACTTAGCGGGTTAAGCTATAAAGAAGTGCTGCAAGCGCTGATGGATGCCGGACTCGGCACGATGCCGGGCGGGGGCGCGGAAATTTTGTCCGAGCGTTACCGCAAAAAAATGCACCTGGTCGACAAAGCCTCCACCGAAGCGTGGCTGGAAGTGCATCGTACGGCGCATCAGCTCGGCATGAAAACGCACGCCACCATGCTGTTCGGCGCCATCGAGACGTTCGAAGAACGGATCCAACATATGATGTACTTGCGCGAGCTGCAGGACGAAACCAGCGGCTTCATGGTCTTTATACCGAACTCGGTTCAGCCGGCCAGCGTCAATGCCAGCATCAAGCGCCGGGTATCGGCCTTCGACAATTTGAAGACGATCGCGATCAGCCGTCTGATGCTAGACAACATTCAGCATATCAAAGCTTATTTCATCAATCTCGGTACGCAGCTTACGCAAATCGCCCTGACGTTCGGCGCTTCGGACGCCCACGGCACGATTATCCAGGAGCGTATCAGCCATGCCGCCGGAGCGACCTCGCCGGAAGGCATGACACGGGACGAATTGGTTTGGCTCATTCAAGGAGCCGGCCGCATTGCCGTCGAGCGCGATACTTTCTATAACGAGATCAAGGTCTACTAATTAAGTCATAAGAGAAAGGGTTAACCGTTGTATGAAAAAACTTGTCATTTTGGGCGGAGGCTACGGTGGACTGACGGTAGCGAAAGAATTGTTGGAAGGAGACATCCCGGCCGATACGGTGATGATCATGATCGACCGGATGCCTTATCAGGGACTGAAGACGGAATACTACGCGCTGGCTGCCGGGACGGTGTCCGAACAAGACGTCCGGGTGCATTTTCCGGTAGACCCGAGATTGATTCTGAAATACGGCGAAGTCACGGCCGTCGATCTCGAGCAGAAGGTGATCCGTTTCGCGAACGACGAACCATTGTCTTACGACTGGCTCGTTATCGCGCTTGGATGCGTGGACAAATACCACAACATTCCTGGGGCGCAGGAATTCTCGAACAGCATTCAGTCGTTGTCGGCCACCCGCAAAACATACCAGGCTTCCAACGATGCGGCTCCTTACGGTCAGATCACCATTGTCGGAGGCGGTCTCAGCGGCGTAGAAATGGCGGCGGAGCTGCGCGAAAGCCGGCCGGACTTGAACATTCGCATCCTGGACCGCGGCGGCAGCGTTCTGTCTCCGTTCCCGGAAAAGCTGCAGCGGTATGTGCGCGAGTGGATGCTGGAGCACGACATCGAGTTGCGCTCGCACGTATCGTTGAGCCGCTTGGAAAGCGGTCTGCTGTATAACCAGCAGGAAATCATTCAGACCGACATTACCATCTGGACCGCCGGCATTCAGCCCAGCCCGATCGTGCAGAACTTGAATCTGCCCAAGGACAATCAAGGACGGTTAACGATTAACAAATACCATCAACTACCGGACTACAATGAAATTTATGTCGTCGGCGACTGTGCGGCCCTGCCCTTCTCCCCGAGCGGACAAGCGGCAGAAGCGCAAGGCAAGCAAGTGGCGGAAGTCCTGCAAGCCGTATGGAAAAACGAAACTCCCCGGCTCGGTAAAATCAAGCTCAAGGGAGTTCTCGGGTCGCTCGGCAAAAAAGCCGGCTTCGGCCTGATGGGCAAACGGACGGTCATGCTCGGCATGGTGCCCCGTGCCTTGAAGAGTGGCGTGCTCTGGATGTCGAAGCGCCATCTGGGATAAACTTTATTCGTCTTGGAAGAGATCGAGCAGATCCTCGATCTCTTTTATTTTAAGCAGAATGGCCGCCTCCAGCTCCTCTGCGGTCGCTGCCGCTACGATCTCGCCGTTCACCAGCGCGAACGGAGCCAAATAGCATTCGCCGCAGTTGCCGAGACATCCATACTCGATCACGTCATATTCCGGATTTTGCTCCAGTTGCTGCATCAGCTTGGCTGTCCCGTGGTGCATATTGTTCGTACAAAATTCAATGATCGGTCTCATCGTACTTCGCCTGCCTTACAGCCATTTTAATTTTCGGTCGATTGTACTATAATAAAATAAGAAGGGAGATGATGCAAATGAGCGAGAACACTCAGCAAAGCACCATGTACGACGAGGTTCTTGAAGTTCTAGATAAGCTGCGTCCGTTCCTGCAACGCGACGGCGGCGACGTAGAGCTGGTCGACGTGGAAGACGGCATCGTTAAACTGCGTTTGATGGGCGCTTGCGGCAGCTGCCCGAGCTCAACCATCACGCTGAAAGCCGGTATCGAGCGCGCGCTGCTTGAAGAAGTGGAAGGCGTTCAAGAGGTTATGCAAGTATTCTAATGCATGGACCGCCGGATCACAGTCTTACGAAGAACAGCCCTGAGCCCGCATGCAACCATGCGCCGCTCAGGGCTGTTTGTTTGTGCCGTTTGCGGACGCTTGCACGGACCCGCTGCCGATCATGGCGCGGATCGGGTCAAGCCCTCCGGATACGTCCATAATGTTGCCGGTAATGAAATCGGAGCGCTCTTCACATAAAAAAGCGATAACCCGTGCGATGTCTTCTCCCGTTCCGGGACGTCCACGCGGGGATTCGTCATCATGCAGATGCTCTACCTCGCCGATCGTCCGCTCTTTATTCGCGCCGCGAATGTCCCCCGGGCAAATCATGTTGACTGTAATCCCTTCCGACGCTTCTTCCACGGCCAGCGTTTTCGTGAAGGAGACGAGGCCGACTTTTGCCGCTGCATAGGCTGCCCGGTGCGGCCATCCCCGTGCCTCCGCCGCATGGCCGAAGCCGAAATGAATAATCCGGCCCCACTGCTTTCGGCGCATCATCGGAATAACCAGATGATCCAAATGCATCACGCCGAGCAGATTACCCTGCATCAGCTCATTGATTTCTCCAAGTCCATACTCCATAAACAGCCGGCGCTCGCGGATGAACGGACCAGCGTTGTTGATCAAAATATCGATAGATCCGAAATGACCGATCGCTTCCTGTACGAGCCGTTCCCTGTCCTCGGGAACGGCTACGCTTCCCTGCACCGTCTCGCAGCGCACGCCCTTGCCGCATATCGCCTCGCGCAGCTCGAACGCTTCCTTTTCGCTGGACACGTAATTCAGCACGATATCGGTTCCCCGTTCGGCAAGCAGGAGCGCGGTCATTTTACCAAGACCTTTGGCGCTTCCCGTAATAAGGGCGGTTTTCCGCTGCCCCTCCATGCTCCCACCTCCCGCTTCTCGTTCGTTCCCATTCTATACAAAGTATAGTGCAAGCCGGAGAGCGATTCAACTTCATCCGATACATAAACTCAACACGCTCCGGATCACCGGACCAGATAACGAAATACGGTCGTCACCGAACGGAACGCCATGTCGCAGCCTTGCGCGAGATCGGCCAAATTCTCTCGGACATCCTCCGTCTCGGAACGCAGCCGTTCCCCGTATTTCGCTTCCTCCGCCTTCATCAGATCGTCCAGCAGATCGGCGTTAATCGTATGGATTTCCATGTTGCGCTGATTCCGCAGACGCGTAAGCGGCTCTTTGTAGCTCGTTTTAAGCTCGTAGAGCTTCGCCTCCAAATCGGTAAACAGCTTATGTTGATGCATATTGCGAAGAACGGTAAAATATGAGAACCTCGATTTGATCTTTTCGGTCTTCAAAGCCAAACGTTCGTTCATAAAATGCCCGAGCTTGTCCAGCACGGCAAACAGCCGAATCAGTGCGTTGTTATAATAATATAAATGGCGGTGGTAATCGTCCAGTTCCTCGCGTTCCATCTGATCGATGAACGTCGTCTTCACTCGCTCTCCGTAGCGGAGGGCTGCGTACTGGCTTTGCTCCAATTCGTCCAATGCCCGCAGAAAGCTTTGGCACCAAATCGCATAACGGCGCTCCTGCGGGGTCGGAGCCGCCCCCTTCTTCCGGGTGACGGTCCGCATATAGCCCCGGATCGCCTCGTTGGCCTCAAGCAGGAGCCCGGTGTCCTGCCTGGGCGGCTCGCCAAAAATCGCTCTTAACATAGGTGTCCCCATCCCATCCTGTTGTCCCATTCAGTATACCCGATCCCGTTTTGCAAAAACAATCGCATCCTGCAAAAAAAACGATAGTGGCGCATCGCCCTGGTAAAAGGACACGCCGCTATCGTCGGTTGCGTTCGTGAAATTAAGCAAAATATTCGCTCCATCTGGAGTCGACCAGCTTCACGATATCCTCCCGTGGGAAAAGCTCATCCGGGTACCCCGGCTTCATCCGGGCGTCAATCACGAGCGGCAGCTCGTATCCGATATGATGGCGCTTGACCTGCGTGCGCGCGTAAATATCGGCGGCCGGGTTGAAGCGGGTGAACACCGTCCACAGAAACGCCGTCTGGTCGCCGGCAATAGACGTCTCGTCCGCCACGATGACAAGCGGCCACTGGGCAAGACGATCTCCCGCCTCCTCCGCCAACCGGTTAGCCAATCTGGGATCGTCCGTATAGGAGGCGCCGGAGACGACGAGACAGCCGCGGCAATAGACGGCGGCAGCCGAAATGCCTGGCAGCTCCCCGCCCATATAAACGGCCGGCAGCTCCCGCTTCGGCTCACCAACACCGACCAGCACCGCTTTACTGCCATGGTTAAGCCGGTCGCCGGTATAATCGAGCGTATCATTCGACGTATTGGCGAATACATACAAGTCCTGCAGCGGATCGAACCGCTCCAGCACCGTCTCCAGCAGCGTCGGGAAACGTTCTAGTTCCACTTGCCGATCCGTCACCATCAAAACCTTCGTCAGCGACAGCTGGCCCTCGCCAAGAATACGGAAAGCCGTGACGATCGCTTCGCGGCTGTAGCTTTCGCGGACAATCGCCGCGGCAAGCGCATGAAAGCCGGTTTCGGCGTACGTCCACAGGTCTTTGACGCCCGGCATCGCCATCGGGAAGGCAGGCGAAAGCAGCTTTTGCAGAAACTCTCCGAGATAATAATCCTCTTGTCTCGGCTTGCCGACAATGGTGGCCGGATAAATCGCATCCTTACGATGCCATACATGACTCACGTTGAACACCGGAAAATCGTGGGTCAGCGAATAATAGCCGAAATGGTCTCCGAACGGGCCTTCGGGACGGCGCACATGCGGCGCTACCGAGCCGCAAATCGCAAATTCCGCCTCGGCGACGAGACGATGTCCGCCGTGCGGATTGGCCACAAGCGGCAGCTTCTGCCCCAAAATCAGCGAGGTCAGCAGCAGCTCCGGGAGATGCTCGGGCACCGGCGCGATTGCCGACGCGATCAAGGCCGGCGGACCGCCGAGAAAGACTGTCACCGGCAGCGCTTGTCCGCGCTTCTCCGCTTCGTGGTAGTGGAAGCCGCCGCCCTTATGAATTTGCCAGTGCATCCCTGTCGTCCGGTCGTCATACACCTGCATCCGGTACATGCCCAGGTTATGATTGCCGTTTTCCGGATGCTCGGTATACACCAGCGGAAGCGTGACGAACGGCCCTCCGTCTTCCTGCCAGCTCGTCAATACGGGCAGCCCGGCAAGCGGCGCCTCGGTCTTGCACTGCTGCAGCACCGGAGCCGCATCGGAGGACACGTTCTTGGTCCCGACTTTGAGCAGGTCCAGAAGAAGCTGCCGCTGATCCCAGACCGCCTTCGGCGTTGGCGGAAGCAGCGTATCCTTGGCCGCGATAATATCCTTCATCAGCTGCTCGGGACGCGGCCCGAACGCGAGGTCTACCCTTCGGCTTGTACCGAACAGATTCGTTACGACCGGAAAGGAAGCGCCTTTTACATTGGTAAACAGCAGTGCAGGCCCTTGCTCATCGATGACCCTGCGGTGAATTTCGGCAAGCTCCAAATTCGGATCGACCGGCGCGGAGATGACTTTTAATTGATTTTCCTTACGAAGCGCTTCCAGAAAGCTGCGTAAATTTTCGAATCTCATGGCCAAGCGTCTCCCTTCTTTCATCCCACGAAGTGAAATAGATCATTGCTAAATGTCCCCGATTAGGACATATAGTAATAAGAGGGGCTTACGGCAGCCGAGGAGCCGCGTAAGCCCGTACTTTCCCCTCTTCCGCGTGCAGAGACGTTATCCCCAAGTAGCACATGATGCCGAACAAGCAGGAGATCAACAGCGCATGCAGCATGCTGGCGACCAAATAAATATCGTAGCCCATGGCCAGCGTGACAAAGCCGCCGCTTAAGATTTGCAGGATGACAAGCACCAGTGATAGGCGGGTCGCCTGATAGATCGCGCTATCCGTATGCGCCTGCTTCCGTACGACCAGGAACAGCACGAGAATAGCGATCCCCAATACCGCAGCCGCCACGCGGTGCATGAATACGATGCCGGTCGCCCCGCCCAGCTCCGGAATGACTTGTCCGTTGCACAAGGGCCAGCCGATACAGCCACCGGTCGATTCCGTATGCCGGACAAAGGCTCCCAAATAAACGACGACATAAGAGTAGATCAAAATACCCCAGATGGCGGCACGCACGCCTTTGGTCAGTCTCGTTCCGTCACCTCGGTGCAGCGCGTCTCCGAATTTCGTGAAAACCAAATACAGCAGCAGCGTAAAGGCAAATGACAGCAGCGAGAAGCCGAAGTGCAGCGCAAGCACCGGGCCGGATTGCGGCCATATGACGGCCATGGCGCCGAGGATCGCTTGCAGCACCGTGAACGCCATCGCCCCGCCTACGTACCATTTGGCATCCTTACGATGGCTGTACAGCAGCACGAGAATGGTCGTAACAAGCAAAATAATCCCCACAATGCCGACCACAAAGCGGTGGCTGTATTCTATCATCGATTCAATCGTATAAGCCGGAACGAACTGTCCGTTGCACAGCGGCCAATCGTCGCCGCAGCCCCGGCCCGATTCCGTTTTCGTCACCAACGCACCCATCAGCAAGATCAAAAACATGCCAGCCATGCTCGCAAAAGATAAGCGTTTCAACCAACGTTGTATGTTCATGCGTCACATTCACCCGCTTCTTCTATAAAATACGTCTATCATCATTTGTCGACAACATTAGACAAAAGCGAACGTCCAACCCTTATTATAGCGATAAAAAGTACCTAAATCCATGCAGAAATGTTACAAAGCCTTGAAACCGGACGAACCGGCTACACCGCCCTCTTCAACGAACAAAAGCCCGGCCGGAGCGGTTTCCGGCGGGCTTTTGAGCTTGGGCCCTCTATGGCTGTTACTTTTGCAAGGCGTTCGATACTTCCAGTGCGCGGTCCAGGAATTGCTCGATCTCGTCGCGCGTTTTGCGCAGCTTGCTGACAAAACGGACAAGCTCTTGACCGTCGCGGAACGCGATAAAGCTCGGGATGCCCAAAATGTTCAATTCCGAGCTAAGGTCCGGCAAATCGTCGACGTCAATATGAACGAGGTTCAGGCGATCTTGGTACGCTTCCTCCACTTGAGGCATGAATGGATGGATAAAATGGCAATCCTTGCACCAAGTCGCTTGGAAAACGACAACGGTCGGCTTGGAGCCGGCGATTACTTCTCTAAATCGTTGTTCGGCTGTCACTTGTTCCATAGAAAGCACCGCCCTTCGGTCATCGTTTTGCGCTATTTCTTTCGCTTACCCCACTTATAGCACTCGGAGTGGCTTCTGTCAATCTTGCGTAGGCGGAGCCAATTTCAATCCTAAATTGAATTTCCAGTTTATACATCTTTACAATTATTTCTAAAAGTGATATCATAAAAATATCAAAACAATATGATTTCCTTAAAAAAAGGAGTGCTTGCGATGAAAGAAAGAAAAGCATGGGTGATGAACGGATTTCTCGGGCTGCTGCTGGTGCTTGCAATGGTTGGAGGAGGACTTTACCTGCTGATTACCGAAGCTTCGACCACTCTGGGCATTGTCTTGATCGTCCTGTCGGTGCTACCGTTATCCTCATTGACGGTCGTTCAACCGAATCAAGCGATGGTCGTAACGTTCTTCGGCAGCTACGCCGGAACGCTGCGCGAGAGCGGCATGTGGGTAACGGTTCCTTTCTCCGTTCGGAAAAAGGTATCGCTGCGCGTCCGCAACTTCAACAGCGCCAAGTTAAAGGTGAACGACATCGACGGCAATCCGATTGAAATCGCCGCCGTTGTCGTCTTCCGCGTCGTCGATTCGGCTAAAGCCAGTTTCGATGTTGACAACTATGAGCAATTCGTCGAGATTCAGAGCGAAACTGCGCTGCGGCACGTAGCCAACAAATATCCGTACGATTCATACGAGAACGGCTACTCCTTGCGCGGCAACTCCGAAGAGGTTGCCCTAGAGCTGAGCCGCGAGCTGCAGGACCGGCTGTCGGTGGCCGGCGTCGAAGTCCTTGAAGCCCGCTTGACGCATCTCGCTTATTCCACGGAGATCGCCAGTGCCATGCTGCAGCGTCAGCAGGCAACGGCGATCATCGCCGCACGCGGCAAAATTGTAGAAGGCGCCGTCGGTATGGTGCAGCTCGCTATCGCCCAATTGCAGCAAGAAGGCGTCGTAGAGCTTGACGAAGAACGCAAAGCCGCCATGATCAACAATCTGCTCGTCGCCATCGTGTCAGACCGTTCCGCCAGCCCGGTCATCAATACGGGAAGCTTATACTGACGGTCCCCCATGGCCGGCAAAAAAAACTTCCCGCTGCGGCTTGATCCGAAGCTGTACGAAGTGCTGGAAAAATGGGCGGCTGACGAATTCCGCAGCGTCAACAGCCACATCGAATATTTGCTGCGGGAGACAGCCGCCCGAGCCGGTCGGCTGCCCTCCCCCCGGTCTCTGGGGCCGGGAACGGAGACGAAAGCCCTAACTTCCGATTCAACCCAGGATTAGGCCTGATCCTCGTATATGAAATAGAAACAGCCCCCCATCTTTCCGAGGCGGAGTCGGATGGGAGGCTGTTTTCTGCTTTCAAGGCCGAATAGTCCGGCCATTCAAGCACATATTAAGGATGAAGCCATATTCATATTAATCGCGGGTAATTTTAACGGTTTGCATTGCTTGCTCCCAGCCTACTTTCGCTCCAAGGCCTTCGGAAACGACGCGAACGGGAACAAAAGTAACGCCTTCTACGAGAACGGCCGGCTTCTCCAGCTTAACGGTCTTGCCGTTAACGGTAGCTTCGTCGCTGCCGATCGTTAATACGAGCACGGCACCGCTCAGCGGATCGGTCACTTTGACTTGCTTGGTGGCCGCATCCCACTTCACATCGGCGTCCAGTTCCTCGACGACGAAACGCGCCGGGACCATAATCGTACCGTTGTCGTTATAAGGAAGCGTGCCGAAAGAAAGTTCTTTGTCTTCGCCGACGATCATGCTGATATTTTTCTTCGTTACGCCAAGATCGTCTTTAAGCAGTTTGTACAGTTGAGAGTTCGGATCAAGCGATGCGACGAATTTGCCTGCCGTCAGGCTGCCGTCCGCACCGTTCATTTCGATAACTCCGCCTGCGGTATCGATTGTGGCGGCCTGTATCGGTTTGTTCACGTTCCACACTTCGTAGACCGACGTAATTTTGACGCTTTTCAAGCCGCCTCCCTTGCCTTGCGGAAGGGTAAATCCAATTTCCGCGTTCGATTTGCGGGTAACGTAATCTTTATCTACATACAAGTCCATCTTAAGCGATTGGTTGTCGCTCAACCAGGCTTTGGCTTCCGGATCCATCTTATCGACCGACGCGTCGAAATCCTTGAGCGCTTGCTCCAATTGTGTTTTCACGAACGTATGAACGAATTCTACCGCCAGCGCTTTATTGTTCAGATAAGGCGTGAGCGTGTCGTTTGAATCGGCATTATTTTTGCCGACTTCCTGGGTGACTTCCTTCAAGATCGGCACGTACAGATCGTACAGCACGCCGATGAAATCTTTCAGACCTTGATCGTCGGCGAGCACGTTCGTCAGGAAGCCTTTCACCAAGCCCAGCAGCTCGTTGCCGTAAATTTCGGCATGAACCTTTTGCAGGGTCAGCGCTTCGCCGTTCACGGTTTCGCTCACTTCCGCAGCCGTAATTTTGCTCGGGTTCGGGAAGTTGCGGGTGAAGAACGGCGTGAGCGAAGGTACCGCTTCAACCGCCTTCTTGCTAAGCTGCTGGAGCTGCTCCTGCAATTCCTTGGGAAGCTCGGTAGCGGCCGTCGCGCTGTTGCGGATCATGATCGGCTTTTTCGCGCCTTCGATTTTGAGCGTGTAATTCATGTCGGACATGACCAGTTCGAACGGCACGCGGCCTTTCTGATACTCGAATGCGCCTTTCATAGACGCGTGCAGCTGATCTTGCGTCTTCATCTCGGTAATGTCAATTTTCACCTTGCTGAACAGATCAAACATCCGCTTGCCCTCCGGCGACATCGTGACCGCCGGGTCCGGCGTCAGCTCCAGCGTTACCGTTTGCTTGCCTTCCGAAGATTTGACGGCCAAACTTCCGGCCATCGCTTTGCCTACGTCGACATTGCCGACCGGTTGGCAACCGGCAAGCAGGATCAGAATGCCGACCAGCACGAGGCTCAGCATGGTGTTCCAACGTTTTGTTCTCATCGGGAACCTCCTAAAAATATGTACTATGATGCATGTAACCCACCGTCTTATACGAAATAATTGGCAGAACGTTGCGCACCTGCATATGGAATTATACGACAGACGTTTGAAAAATCCTTTTTTTAAGGCGGGAGGTCTCGGACCATGAACCGGAGAAATTACCGTTGGAATGGCATCGATCTGCTTCATAAGCTGGCGGATTTGCCACAGGAAGCGGTAGAGTGGATCAAAGGAAAGGCGCAGACGGTAGCGCATGAAAAAAAGCTTCTGGCCGCGGCGCACCGCATTCCGATCGATCCGCTTTCGATCGAAGCGCTGCGCAAGCGGCTGCAGTGGAAGCTTGCGCTGCAGGAAGGGAACGCGGAGTCGGTAAAAGAATCCCCGGAGACTGGGCCGGATGCCAAAGAAGAGGAGCAGGAGCTGCTGGAGCGAATCCTACGTGAGCGGGACGTGCATATCCGCAACAACGTGACGCGTACCGCGGCTTATTTGCATATGTACCGGGAGCATCCCGAACTGCATTGGGCGTTGCTGGCCCATATGGTGTCGCGCAACGGGGGGTGGAGCATGACGGATCTACGGGGAGATCTGCTGCCTTTTCTGTTGAACGAGGAGCAGTGCGAGAACGTCTTCGCTTTTTTGGAAAGGGCCAACGCGCTCATCTTCCGGGATGCTTACCCGCAGCTTCTACTGTACCGGGCGAGCGTGCAGTTGAAACGCCCGCTATTTCATCTGCTTCCCCTGCTCGGCGTCTCGCGCTTTATGCGCCCGGTCTGGGACCGTTTCTGGATCGAGCGGGAATCCGGGCTGTTGACCATCGCATTAATCGTGAACGAGCAGCATTATATTGAGGAGCGCGTCGTCCGTCATCCTTCGTTTCAAAGCACCGTACTCGACACCTTGTTTTTTCAGACGCAGACGCTGCTTCAGCTGAACCAGGTCGTGTTTCCTTATGTCCAGGGCGACCGTATACGGCTCGCAGGTCTGATTCTGGAGAACTTCAGCAGCGTGCGCGAGCGCATCGAGGTCGGCAAAAAGCTGTACGCCATTCTATTCGGCATCCGTGCGGTAGCCGAAGGCGCTCAGGCGTTTGCCTGCGGACGCCGTCACAGCGGCTCCCGCGCGGATTACTGGCCGCACCTGTTCGCACCCGTGCGCAAGGAGACGCCCCGGCCCCGCGGCCAGCTGCTGGAGCGGCTTGACGGCTGCAAGCTGCGGCCTGGCGCGGCCCCGCTGTACAGTCCGGCGCTGACGGATGCATGGAGAGACAGAGACGTCGAACCGCCCATTCCGGGGGATTGGTTCCGCGACCTGTCCGTCCTCGATTATTTTACGGAAATCAGCGCGCCGTTCTCCTTCGAAATGACGCAGGAATGCGGCCTCGGACTGAAAAAAATCGAGTTCGCCGTGCTCGCCGGCGATCTGCTCGTTTAATGCGCGGACTCCAGCGCAGGTCCACTGCACTTCTGTGTGGCGCACACGGGAATGATAGCGCACTCCGAAGCCGCCTCCGGACGACGAACAGCCCCGAACCTCCTCAGCAGCAGTATCTGCTTGGAAGGTTCGGGGCTGTTTTTACAATCGTCTATGAGCATTGCCGCATCGTTTACCGTTTTTCTTGCTGCGTCGTGCGACCAAGACGAGCGAGCAGCGGCTTCGCCAGCTTCCGGAGCGGTCCTGGCAGATGCTGCAAATCGTGCAGCGTCATGACCCGCGTCAGGAAGAGCAGGACAGGGTAAGCCGCGCCGATGATCGCACAGATGATCAAGGCTTGCACCATATCATCCCAACGTCCGCTGCCGAACGGATGGACATAGGCAACACACAACTGCTCCAGTCCATAGCCGATCAGGCAAATCAGCGTCGTCGTCGCCGCGAGCGACAGCCAACGGCGCAGGCCGAACACCCGGAACGGCACGGCGGACCGCAGCACCGAGAGGTTGAGCCACGCCATCACGATGAAGCACAGGGCGGTGGCAGCGATGATGCCGTAGATGCCCCAGTACGGAGCCAGTACATAGCTTCCTGCCAGCTTGACCGCGATGCCAAGGATCACGCTCAGTACAAGCGGCCTCATGCGGCCCATTCCCATCAGCACCGCGCCCGAGGTCTGCATGACGATCTGGAACATCGCGCTGACGGTAAGCAGAGTGATGATTGAAGGGGCATACGCATCCACGATCAGCGAACCGGTCAGGTTCGCAAAAATAAACCCGTTGATCGGGCGCGCCCCCAGACTGATCAGCAGCACCATCGGCAGGCCGGTAAGAATCGATAATTGCAGTACCTTGGCTGTCTGATCGGATACCTGCTTCAGGTCTTTTTGCGAATAGGCTGACGAAATAATCGGTACGACCGATTGGCTGAGCGCCACTGCGAGAATGATCGGAATGCCTGCCAGCGATTGCGCCCGGCCAGCTAAAATCCCAAGCATTTCACGAGCCGCGTGCTCTCCAAACTGATCCTTGAGCAGCAGAGTCACGATGGACGAATCGATCGTATAAATCAGCGTGACGGTCATCGAGAAAATGACGATCGGCACGGACAGCTTGAACAGCTGCGCATAGATCGCTTTGAACGTCAGCGGTTGGCCGGACGCCGCAGCGCCCGCGCTCTCTGCCGCAGCTGCGTCGGCGCCCTCCGCGGACCGCTCGCGGCGGTCTCTTTGCTTCAGCCGCAACGCATAATACAGCATCACGGCCGCTGCCGCGATGCTGCCTACCACGCCGCCGAACGAAGCTCCGGCGACGGCATAGTCCAAGCTGTGGCTAAGCAACAAATAGGCAAGCGCCACCGAAGTAACGACGCGGAACAGCTGTTCGATGATCTGCGATATGCCGTTCGGCATCATCATCCGGCGTCCCTGGAAGTAGCCGCGCATGATGGCGATCAGCGGAAACAGCAGCAGCGCCGGTGCGATAGCTTGGATCGGCAGCGCCGCCTGCGGGTTGAGAATGCTGTCGGCAAAATACGGTGCTGCGGCATACAGCAGAACGGTCATCAGCACACCTGCGCATACGGCAAACCACAGCGCCGCCTTGTAGATCCGGTCCGCCTCCGCATGCCGGCCGAGCGCGGTCTTTTCGGAGATCATTTTGCTGAGCGCGCTCGGAATGCCTGCGGTGGCGACGACGAGCAACACGGAGTACAGGTTGAAGGCGATGCCGTAGGCCGCCATGCCGATATCGCCGAGCAAATAAACGAGCGGGATACGCTGCACCACGCCGAGCGCCCGGGCGACCAATGCCGCCAACGTTAGAATCAGCGTTCCTTTAACTAATGAATCTTTGGACAAAACGTTCCCTTCTTCCCTTCATGCCTTACACGACCCAGATGATAAACAGCACGATCATCAGCAGCTGCAGCACGAGTTTAACGACGAGCCCCGAGAAAAAGCCGACCAGCGCCCCGATTCCCGCCCGCACCGCCTGACGGAATTCCGTTCCGACGATCAGCTCGCCCACGACGGCGCCAATAAACGGACCGATCAGCAGCCCAGCGACCGGGATCACGAACGGTCCGATCAACAGCCCGATCGTACTGCCGATGACGGATGCCCGCGTGCCGCCGAACTTTTTGGCGCCAACCGCGCTGACGGCATAGTCGGCCACTATCAGAACGGCTACGATCGTCGTTTGAATGAGCCAGAACCAAACCCCGAACGGTTCGAAGCCGACCATAAAGCCGTAGACAAAAAACGCCGCATAAATCGCGAGCGCTCCCGGCAGCACCGGATATACCGCCCCGGCCATGCCGACGAGAAACAGAACAACGATGATGATCCATGCGGCGATGACCATAGATGGATGCCTCCCTTTTCAGCTGCGATGCGTAACTTGCCGGACGGCACGATCCGCTATTTCAGCGCAAACTCTCTGATAATTTGAGCGACGCCGTGTTCTTCGTTCGTCCCGGTCACCGCATCAGCCAGCCGCTTGACTTCCTCCTGCGCGTTCCCCATCGCCACACCGAGTCCCGCTTCGCGGATCATGGCCGCATCGTTCAAGCTGTCGCCCATGGCGATTACCTGCGACATCTCGATTCCCAGCACCGCGCATACTTGTCTCAGTCCGCTGGCTTTGCTAATGCCTTTCGGATTCACCTCGATATTGAACGGATGAGAATTCGTAATTTCCAGCTTATCCCACGATTCCAGCTCCCGGCGGATGGCCGCGAGGCTTTCTTCGTTCTCGATATAATAGCCGAACTTCAGCCACTGCTGCGCATCGATCTCCGCTTCGGGCAGCCAGTGCTCTTTGTTGTAGATGTCCTTGACGCCATAAGCCCAAAACCAAGTATCGTATTGGACCGCGAGCGCATGCATGCGGCGGATCAGCTCCGTGTCCAACGTATGACGCTCAAGCAGCTCACCTGGCGCTTTCCATACTTCGCTGCCGTTCACCGTGACGAGCGGCGACTTCAGGCCGAGCTCCTCCGCATAAGACTGACAGTTCTGAATGCCCCGACCGGTCGAAAAGACGACCGTTACTCCGGCATCTTGCGCCGCTAGAATAGCCGCGCGGTTTTCCTCCGAGATCGTCTTTTCTTCCGTCAGCAATGTGCCGTCCAGATCCAACGCTACCATTTTGAATCGACTCATGTTCGCTTCTCTCCCTTTTCGTCCGTTCCTTGAAGTAACGTACCTGCCGCGTTCTGCGGCCGCACTCGCTCCTCTGCGGACCTTCGCTTATTGAGCGTGCGCGAGCGTTCGGGCCGGCAGCTCCTCCATGTAGGCCGCATGCCAAAGCGCGAACATATAGATCGTCCAAATGCGCCGGGCGTAATCACCCTTGCCGCTCTGATGATTTCCGAGCATCGCCCTTACCGTGTCCATCCGGATGTAATTGTCGATGCCGCTTGCCGCGATCTGCTCCATCACGACGTTTCCTTGCGGACCCTTCAGCCACTCGCGCATCGGCACCGGAAATCCGAGCTTCGGCCGGTTCAGAATAAAGTCCGGGATCATGCCTTCCATCGCTTTGCGGAATACGTATTTGGTCGTGCCTTCCGCAATCCGGTATTTGGCCGGAATCCGGCGCGCCACCTCATACATCTCCACGTCGAGGAACGGCACGCGCAGCTCCAGCGAATGCGCCATCGTCATTTTGTCCGCCTTCATCAAGATGTCTCCGGGCATCCACAGGTTCATATCGATATACTGCATCCGGGACACGGGGTCCAGATGCTTGCTTTTATCGTAAAATGTTTGGGCGATGTCGAACGGATTGCGGTACCGGCTCAGCAGCTCGCGGTCGGCGCGCACGATCTCGGCCTTCATGTCTTCGGTAAAAATTTTGGCGTTGCCGAGGAACCGCTGCTCCAGCGGAGTCGTGCCGCGCAGCACGTAATTGCGGCCGTAGACGCCGTCCGGCAGCAGCCGGGCAAGCGCATGCAGCAGCCGCTTCACACCGTGCGGCAGCCGCTCGATCGGCGCTAGCGACTGCGGCTCGCAGTAGATGCGGTACCCGCCGAACAGCTCGTCCGCTCCTTCGCCGGACAGCACGACCGTCACGTGCTCGCGCGCAAGCTGCGCCACATGATACAGCGCAATCGCCGAAGGGTCGGCCACCGGCTCGTCCTGATGCCAGGCGGCTTTGGCCAAGGTGCCGAAGTAATCTTCCTTCGTAATAATTTTATCGTAATGCTCGGTACCCAGCGCCTGTGCGGTCTGACGCGCGATAACGGTCTCGTTGTTGGCCCCCTCGAAGCCGACGGAGAACGTGCGGATCGATTCGATCTGGCGCATATGCGCGGCGATCGCCGTCGAGTCAATGCCGCTGGATAAGAAGCAGCCCCGCTCCACGTCGCTCTGCATATGGTGAACGACCGAATCCTTGAGCGCCTCGCGGATGCGCTCGACGCATTCGTCAAACGGCCGCTCCTCCGGCTCCAGCATCGCATCCCAGTATTGCTTGACCGACAGTCCGCCGTCATACGATACGGTAACGGTATGTCCCGGCGGCAGCTTATGTATGCCTTGAAACATCGTCGTCGGCTCCGGCACGTACTGGAACGTCAAGTAGTTCAGCAAACTTTCCGTATGAATCGTCCGAGTGACTCCGGCGGCCAGAATGCTTTTGATTTCCGAGCCGAACAGGAATTGGCCGCCGTCGTGGTAATAGTAGAACGGCTTGATGCCGAAATGGTCCCGCGCGCCGAACAGCTGCTTTTTCTTGCGATCCCAGATGACGAACCCGAACATCCCGCGAAGCTGCTTCACGCATTCTTCCCCGTACTCCTCGTACAGGTGGACGATGACTTCGGTGTCCGAATGGGTTTTGAATTGATGTCCTTTCGCCTGAAGCGTATTGCGCAAATATTTATAGTTATAAATCTCGCCGTTAAACGCAATCCATACCGTTTCGTCTTCGTTGGCGAGCGGCTGATGGCCTTCCTGCAAATCGATGATGGACAAGCGGCGGAAGCCGAGTCCGATGCGGTTCTCACTCCAAAATCCAAAATCGTCCGGTCCCCGATGCACGATACAGTCGGTCATGCTCTTCAGTATGGACGGGGAAGGCTCGCGGTCTTCAAAATACATGACGCCGGTGATCCCGCACATTGTTTTTCCTCCTCAAACGCTAAAAAATAGTCCGATACAACAGTATACCATATTCGTACGGGTTTCAGGAAATGGTAGGTTTCCTGAAAAATATGTCGCTTTTTCCGAGTAGACAGCCTGCGGAGCGGCGGTTTATGATGTGGGCGGATAGACCTTGTGGAAGGAGAGGACGAACGGATGATCAAGGGATTGACCAGGGCAGGCATCGGCGAGGCCGGGACGATCCGCGAGTTCGCGGAGCTCGCCTCCCGCTTCGGGTTTGGCGCGATCGACGCGCACGGCCAAGAGCTGGAGGCATGGATCGCAGCGGCAGGCTTGGAGCAGGCGAGAGATTTTTTGCAGGAGAAACAAGTGCGCATTGGCGCGACCGGACTCGCCGCGGAATGGCGGCAAACCGAGGAGGCGTTCCGGGACGGCTTGCCCCGGCTCGCCGCAGAAGCGGCGGCGGCAAGCAAGCTCGGCGTAACCGCCTGCTGCACGCATGTGCTGCCATCGACGGACGAGAACGCCGCGCGTTTCATGGCCGTCGCGACCCGGCGGCTGCGCCTTTGCGCGGACATTTTGGAGGCGTACGGCATCCGGCTCGGACTGGAATTCGTCGGGCCGCATCATCTGCGCACGCGATGGAAGCATCCCTTTTTATGGGATGCAGAGAGCACGTTGGAGTGGATCGATACGATCGACAAAAGCAATGTCGGCCTGCTGTTCGACGCCTACCATTGGCATACGACGGGAGGTACGGCCGCCGATATCGCCAAGCTGCGCGCCGATCAGATCGTGCATGTCCATATCAACGATGCCAAGGACGTTCCGGTCGCCGAGGCGCTGGACAACGACCGGCTGTATCCGGGCGAGGGCGTCATCGACCTGACGACGTTCCTGCAAGGGCTGCAACGTATCGGCTATACCGGCGTCGTGGCGCAGGAAATTTTGACGCCGCAGCCGCCAGCGGAAACCGCCGAAGCGTTGGCGGCGCTATCGCAGCAGGCATTTAAGCGCGTATATGAAAAAGCCGGGCTCCAGTGAGCCCGGGCTTTCCCATGTTTGACAATGTCGGTGATCATCCCAATTGTAGCCGTTTTTTTCACTTTGCCGGAAGCGGCACTCTCCTTAGGCGCTCCGCATGCGGCGAGCGATACGGCAAGTGCGAGGAACATGATCGTCATAATAAATCGTTTGAACGAAGACGATAGCCTCGGTTTTGTTTTTACGTTTTTCAAAGTACTCCTCTCCCATCTTTCCTAACAAGTTGTATTAGTCCATTTTTATTTCCCTAATGACTATATGTTTATGATATGCAAATATGTTGACTCAGTGCAAATTTTTTACAAAAAAAGAAATCCCCTTTGTCCAAGGAGATTTCCGGTGCTTCGTTATGGCGTTTTGGTTGTGGTCGGAGGCCCTTTCGGTTTCCCATCTAGTCCGTAATATTGATCGTAAGCGTCGAACATTTTGCGTGCGATCGGGCCGGCGCCGTAGCTGCCGAATCCGCCTTCCGGCACAACGACGGCGACGGCAAGCTTCGGATTTTCCGCAGGCGCGAAGGCGATAAACACGGCGTTGTCGATTTCTTTGCCGCCGGCCACTCTTTGCGTGGAGGTTCCTGTTTTTTTGGCGACCGGATATGGGAAATCGTCAAAGCCTTGAGTGCGGACATCCAACATTCCTTTGATCACAGCGTCCCAGTAAGCTTTCGGGAAATCGGTCTGATCCAGCACGACCGGGTCAAACTTCTTGACAATCTGGCCTTTGTCGTATGTTTCGATCCGGTCGACAAGCAGCGGTTGAAGCCGTTTGCCCCGGCTCGCGAGCGTTGTGGTATACTGCGCCAATTGAAGCGTCGTGTACTTCTCGTTCTGCCCCCAGGAGGCGAATACCATCCGGGATTGTGGCGTTTCTTTTGTATTGGTCTTGTACTCGCTGATTCCCGCGCTTTCCCGCGGCAGGCCGCTGCCGGTAAGCACGCCCAGACCGAATTTGGCCAAATACTGGTCCCAGATCTCTACAGCCTTGCCAGGGGAGCGCATATACAGTGCGTTACCGATCAACGCTGACATGAACGTGTTTGACGAGTTTTTGATCGCTGTCGTAGCATTGATCGGTCCAAAAGAGGCCCGGCCCGAATTCGTATGTCTGGAGCTGTTGTTTTTACCATAGGTAAATACGCCGGTATCGTTGTAAATCGTATTGGGCGTAAGCAGCCCTTCGTTGAACCCGACCAACACCGTGAGCGGTTTAATGACGGAGCCCACATACACGATGGACGTAGGATGATATTTTTGCTCGTCATCCGGGTAGTCCGGATACGCTGTCGTAATCGTGCCGTTGTTGATTTTCGTCTGAACCTGCTTGTAATCGGCATCCGAGAACGGATTGCTCCAGAAGGTCGGATCGTAATCCGGCATACTGGCCATCGCCACGACTTTGCCCGTTTCAACCTCCATCGCCACGGCATAGCCCGCGACGGCGTTGACTCCTTTGGCCGAGTAAGAATTGGAACGATAAGCCGAGCTTTTCAACGTTGCCAGATGGTCCGTGATCGCCTGCTCGGTGGCAAGCTGGACGTTTTTGTCAATCGTCAGGTACAGGTTGTTCCCCTTCTCCGGCGGGGTGACCGTAGGGGCTTCCGCATCGCCGATAATTTTCTGCAAGACATTGACCGGATACGACTTCACGCCGTTTTTGCCACGGAGCTCTTCCTGGTACATCAATTCAATGCCATCATAGCCGACGTATTCCCGGTCGAGGTATTCTGCCGTTTTTGTTTTATCCTTATAAAATTCAAGCCCGTTCTTCGCTTCTCGCGCCGTCGAGAACGGCCGCATGTACCCGACAAGCTGCACCGCAATGGTGTTCTCGCGGTCGTACGTGCGGAGGCTCTCCTCCATGATCTCAGTCCACTTCAGCTCGTCGCGGTGCTCCAAAATAAACGCCATTTCCATTTGTGTCAATTCGGTCTTGATCCGCCTCGGCACCCAGTAATAGCTCGGTTTTTTGGCCGTATCGTCCTGGTTCAAATCGAAGCCGACATCCATTGCCTTAATGATTTCCTCCGCGGTCGGCTGCTTCACGTCCTTGTTGCCGTACTGCGCGAAAATGTCGGCCAAGCGCTTGGCCAAGGCGACCACTTGATCCTTGGGCTGGTCCTGCTCGATACGGAAATAAAGCGACTGGGTCGACGTCGTATAGGCGATCGGGGCACTGCCGCGGTCGAAAATATTGCCGCGTATCGGAGGGATCGGCGTATCGGCGTTGTTACTCCTGTCCTTTTTCGCCGCCAGCTCTTTGCCTTCGACAAATTGCAGCATCGCCAGTCGCACGATAAGCACGGAAAACAGGAAAAACGTAAAGAAAAAGAACAGGTTGATCCGGGTTGTAAAATGACGGCGCTGGCTTCCGTCCTGCTTGCTTGAGTCGTCCATGCCGATAGGTTTCTTCATCTTGCTTGCGGCTCCTTCCTTCCAAAAATAGTTCCCATATGCGACTTTACATCCCGCAGCAGCTCGCGCAGGGAAAGAATGCTGTCCCCAGTATGATAAAACGATAAACCCACCTTTTTCAAACTTACATCGTACCAAGTGTATCATATTCGAAGAATTTATAGAAACGTACGGAAAAGGAAAAAACCGGTTCGTCGCTTTGTGGCGGCCGTCCGGCTTCCGTGATTACGTATCTTTAATATGCGTTTCCTGAAAGCGTGGCGGATTGAACCAGTTGCCTCCGCTGGCCACCCAGGTGGAATCGAGCGGCACCCACTCGCTTTTCTCCCCCAGGTACACTTCGTTCCACGCGTGAGGGCCGTAACCGCCACGTCCGTCATAGCCGAGTCCGGTCACAACCTTGACGTCCAGCCCGACCGCCCTCGCCATCACTGCGTACAACCTGGAAAAGTCGATGCAAACGCCCTGCTTCGTGTTAAACGTATCCTCCGGCGTCTGCTCTCTCCAAATGCGCTGCTCCTCGTACGCCTTCACTTTGTCCCAGTCGTATTTGATACGCGTGCCGACCCAGCGGTACAGCAGCCTGGCTTTCTCTTCATCGGTCTGGCCTTTGGCCGTCACTTGCTTGGCCGCTTCCGCGACATCTTGGGGAATGCGGGCATCCACAACCTCATATTTCCGCTGCAAAATGTTGGCGAACTCCTGTTCCACGGCCCGTGTGAAAACCGGGAGCTGGTTAGCGAAAAAATCGCCCGTCATTGGCCGGATCACTTCCGTCGCCCCTTTTTGAAAAAGGGACGAATCCTGAATATAAGCGGCCACCGGCGTCTGCGGGAACAGCGTCGTGACGATAAACAGCACGGCAATCATAATCATCCCCCGGCCAAACCCGGTCACCGAGCCGATGACGCCGCCGATCAGACTGCTGAGCAGGGAGGGAGTGGCTACTCGTCCCCTGTTGGCGGAGCCCGCATTCGTCCGTTCCGCCAACCAATCGTTCACCAGCGGGTCGATCATGCGGTAAACCAGCTGCTTAATCAAGCCGTATCCCAACACAAACAGGACGCTGAACCGCAGCAGGGAAAAATCGCGCAGAGCCGTTGCGGCGGTGTAATATAGCTGCTTCCAAAAGCCGAGTTCCTCGGATGGTATCGTCAGCCCGAGCCCTATAAGCCACGCCTGCAGCTTGGGCGACAGCCATGAAGTCAGCTCCCAAGCGAGAAACAGGCTGAGCAGTGTAACCGCCCCTTCCGTCACCATGAGCGCCAGATGCTTCGCGGTGGAGGACGCCCCGCGAAGCAAGCCCTGTACAATCGATACTACAAACAATACGGCGATGAGCACGGTAATCCAATTGATTTGCGCCAGCTTCTGCAGCTCGTTCACCAGCGTCCCCCTCCTTTCCTATCGAGATGCGTTCCGAAGGTTTATTGGCCGGCGTTTTTCTTCGCCTGATCGATGAATTCTTTCAGGACATCGTCCAGCTTCATCGTGAACGTTTGGTTCATAAAGGTAACCTGCACATCGCTAGAGCCGGGTTTGCCTTCCAACTTCACGCTTCTGGTGCTTACGGTATACGATCCGTCGGCGTTCTGGCTGTATTTCGCTTCTTTCACTTCGTCGGTAATCGCTTTGACCGTTTGATTCTTGACTTCGGCGGCGACTTTCGCTCCCACCGTCGTGCCCAGCTCCAAAAGCTGATCCTTGTAGCTGGCGCCATACCAGATGAGCCCCGCCAGTATCGCGAGCACGAGAACCCATTTGATGACGGTTTTCACCACTTTGATGACGAGAAACAACACAATCAGCGCCCCGACGAGCACATACCACCGCTCGGATAAAAAAGCCGTTACAAAATCCACTTCCATCGCTCCCCTAAAAGTCCGTCTTCCATCGCTTATGTAAATCCCTTACTGCGGCTCTCCGCGCCCTTATCATACACCAGCCCGGCGTCACTCTTCATCTCTTTTTTTGCGGAGCTCGGCGAGCTTGCGCTGGATTTCCGCCCCTTTGTCTTCTTTTCGCCTGGTTCGGCGAAACGATACGAGCAGCCTCCACAGCGCCAGCAGCAAGACGGCCACCAGCACGATTCGGATAAACAGGTCCATCCGAGATCCCTCCTTTTGTCCGCCGGAACCCGCGTTTCTTATACACTAAACGATCCGGCATGCTGCAAAATACTTGTACTATCCCTTTGCCGGCAGACGTAAACGTATAGAGTAGCGATGGACAGACGAACCCCATTATAAAAAGAGGTGATTTCATGAAAACCGCCGTATGGCTCTATCTGTTCATGTTCGTCGCCATTTTCGATCTGCATGCCCAATACCCGATTCTTACTCCTTTTGCCGTGTCGCTGGGTGCGACGCCTTCGTTCATCGGGCTTATTCTCGGGGTCTATTCGATCACGCACTTGCCCGGAAACCTGATCGCAGGCTACGGCGTCGACCGCTATGGGAGCAAGGGCTTCATTGTGTTCAGCCTGATTGTAGCAGGAATCGTGCTCTTAATTCAATCCCGCGTCAGTGATCCGTGGGGGCTGCTCGTCATCCGTTCGATCAGCGGCTTCGTGCTGGCATTTTTATCGCCGGCCTGCTTGTCCCTGCTCGCCAAAATCGCCAAAAACCAAATTCAACAAAGCAAGCTAATGGCCGGCAACGGCATGGTGCATACGATCGCTTCCGTGCTCAGTCCAGCCGCCGGCGCCTACCTGGTCTCGCAGCTTGGCTTTGCCAAATCGTTTACGTTTCTCGGATGGGGCCTCATCCTTACCGGCTTGCTCGCTTGGATCGGAGTAAAGGAGCAGCGAGGCGGGAAACCCGCCAAGGCAGCGATTGCGGGGGAAGACGCCTCTCCACCCGCTTCCCAGAGGAATTTGCCGGTCTCCGGCCAGGAAAGCGTTCCTTGGCTTTTCTTCGTTATTCCTCTTGCGCTTTCTTGCTCCCAAGGCATTTTGTTTTTCGAGCTTCCGTTGATGAAGGAGGCGAGCGGCTCCATCATGACCTCCGGCGTGTTCTTTTCCGTCATTTCCATGGGGTCGTTGGTGACGCTTAGCCTATTGTTTTTGAACCGGATTTCCCCTTTTTACCGGATGCTGTTCGGCAGTCTTGCGCTGGCGTTCATTTTTTTCGGGATGTCCGTACATTGGCCGCTGCCGCTCTACGCTTCGCTGTTTCTGATCGGGATGACCAAGGGCGTCATTTTTCCGGCCATCGCATCGCTGCTTGCGGCCCTAACGCACGCGGAACGTTACGGACGCGTCTTCTCGATTCTGTCGATTTCGTACTCGATCGGCGCCTTTATCGGCCCGATTGTCGCCGGGCATACACGGACACAAGTATCGCCGTATTTTCTCGCGTTTCTCTGCCTTATGCTTGCGCTCTCTCTGCTGCCGCCCCGTTCGTTCGCCGCTCCCGTGCGAGTTTGAAACGATTTTTGGAGATAGGAAATATTTTAGCCGCGGTTCTTTGCTTTTCCTAATGAAATTAAATTCCTAACTCAGTTGATTTATAGGTATTTAGTCATAAATTAATAGTCCAAAAGTATCGATATACGCTTCGGAACGCAACTTTATTTCGCTCTCTACCGTTTAAGATGCCGAGATGTTTCACTGCGGGCAGATTGGGCAATGTTCAAAGGGCCGCCATAATGGATCATTCTTCCATTGGCGCGACGGACATAAACGGCTCTGTCCGATTCGAAAACATCTAAATGATATCAATTACTAGCCGAAGGAGGTGAAAATGCATTTGTCCAGGAAACCTGTTCAACGCAATAGCAATAATCCATTATTCGTTAAGGAAGATAGGAGTGAACCCTGCATGAAGCCAGCTGTGCTTAAAAAGACAGCACAAGTGACCGTACTGATGCTTATCATTTCTGTTTTGGTTCCCGTTCTGGCGTTTGCCGCTGCGGGATTCAAAGATTTGAAGTTTGAAAGCAACAACACGGTAACCGGTACGGTGTATTCCGATGTTTACAGCGTGAATGCTACCGTATACGCGTTTGACCCGAACGGAAATCGTTTTGACGTTTCTGACGCCACTTATGTTGACTACGATGTTACAAGCAATGTCTATAACTACAAATTTACGGTAACGAGCAACACCTATGATTATGTTCGTGTACAAGGGCCTTTTGGCACCTCGGTTGACGGAAAAACAATTACTGGTGCTGTTTACGATTCCGTTCAACGTAACACCGGCGGTAACTCTGGCAATAGCGGTTGCTGCTCCGGCGGCGGTGGCGGCGGTGGTGGCGGGATCTGGGGCTCGGAAACGATCTACGTGAACTCTGACGGTTCCGTTGATGCCGACCAACTGAAAAATTCGTTCAAGGACCGCGACAAAGTGACGCTGAAGCTGAGTGGCGACATCGCTCTGATTCCGGCTAAAGCGCTTGTCGATTATGTAACGAATTCCAAGAAGGTACTGGTCATCGTTAACAACAACGGCTCGTACAGCATTCCGATCAACGCGCTGAAGCTGCAAGACTTGGCCAGCAAACTGTCGGTAACGACGGATGAGCTGAAGCTGAAAGTAACCATCGCGAAAGCAAATGATGCGACGAAAGACGGCGTAGATAAGGCTGCTAAAGCGCTTGGCGGTACGGTAGCCAGCAATGCTGTCGATTTCGATATCGTCGGTCTTGGCAAAGATCAGAAAACCGCTGCTCTGGACCTCGGCAACAACTACATCAGCCGGATTCTTCCGCTGAGCAAGGCTGTCGATTCGTCCAAAGCGACAGGCGTTCTGTATAACCCGACAACGGGCAAACTGAGCTTTGTGCCTGCTGTCTTCTCTTCTTCGACGGATGGTAAAGGCGAAGCAACATTGAAACGCAACGGCAGCAGCATCTATGCCGTGATCGAGATGAATAAAACATTCTCCGACATCAACGGCCACTGGGCTGAAAGCTACGTCAAACTGCTGGCTAACAAACTTGTCGTTGACGGGGTAACCGACACGACATTCCAGCCGGAGCGCAATATCACCCGTGCGGAATTCGCAGCACTGGTTGTTCGCGCACTGGGTCTGGATACGAACAGTGGCAGCAGCACATTTAAAGACGTTGCAGCTAGCGAGTGGTACGCAAGCGTTGTAGCAGCAGCAGCCAATGCGAAGCTGGTTGACGGCTACGAAGACGGAACGTTCCGTCCGAACGCTACGATCAACCGCGAAGAGCTGGCGGCTATGGTCGTACGCGCTCTGAACTATGCCAGTGCGAAACCGGACGTCTCGGCTGATAAACAAACTCAACTGTTGGCGAAGTTCAAAGACGCAAGCAAAATCGTATGGGCGAAGAACGAAATCGCCACTGCGATTGACGCCGGCATCATCGACGGCATGACGGACGACACGTTGGGCGCCCGCGATACGGCGACTCGCGCACAATCCGCAACCATGCTGAAACGCCTGCTCTCCAAAGCAAGCTTCATCAACAACTAATTGCTATCACATCATGAACCACTCTCCATGAACTTGGGCCGTTTCTTTTGTCTCTCGCAGACAAGGGCAGCGGCCCTTTTGTTAACGAATGTATCTTCCTCGAAAAGGCTTCGGTAAGAATCTTGTAAAGCAAAGGTGACAATATGGATTTTAACGAATATATGGCGTTTGTCAGAAAATGCAGTCAAGAGCCCATCCAAGAGCTTACTGAATTAGACTTTAATGATTTAGAGAAAACTTTAGAAACAAAATTGCCAGCAGAGTTTAAGTCCTATTATTTGGAATATAACGGAAACGACTCTGCTCCAGATGAATGTTGTTATTTGTTTTTCCCGATAAAATACGGATTTTCTATCGAACGGCGGTTAGAAGTTTATGCAAAACAAGGTATTCACTTTGGAAAAAAGATACCGTTCGCCGGGGATGAATACGGACATACTTATGTTTTGTCATTGGAAGATAGCAGCTTTGGAAAAGTACTATTTTTGCAGCATGAATACGAAGATAATCAGGAATATGAGGTTGTTGCCAATAGCTTTTCTGAATTTTTAACTTCTTTTGTATCCAAAGGAAAGACATTTTTAAGGTAAACTGATTGGCCTTAGTTTCCCTAAGATTGCCCCGCCGTTCATTACAGTCGGCGGGTTTTCTGTATCCATCTTACTCCTCGTCCTCAAGTTCTCAAGTTCAAGCAAAAGGGGATATACTACAAGAAGGAAATTCATTGCAAGAACGGAGGCAGTCGATGTCAATAGCCATCATTGTGGAAGGAAAAAACGACAAAACTAGGCTTCGCCGCCTGCTGACAGAGGACATCATCATCGTTTGTACCTTCGGATCGCTGAATACGGATCGTTTGGAAGAGTTGAAGAAAAAGATCTTAACGCGCGACGTGTACTTGTTTACGGACAATGACCCCTCGGGCAAAAAAATACGCGCCATTCTCCGGGATACGTTTCCGGATGCCGAACAAATGTATACACGGCGCGGCTATGCAGGCGTCGAAGGCACGCCAGACGAGTACCTTATTCAGCAATTGGAAAAGGCCGGGCTGGAGGAGTTTATTATTTATCCCCCGATAATCCCGACCTTTGAGAAGTTTTAGCCTATAAATTTTATTAAATAAATAACCAGCGTTACCGTAAAAATGCTAAATATCGTTGAGGAAAACACCGCCTGCGACGAAAATTCCGGTTCATTGTCGTATTCGACGGCGATGAGCACGCTGCTTAGCGATGTCGGCACCGCGCAGGACAGCACAAGCGCCTGCGCCATGAGCCCTTCGATCCCCATTAGCATGACGATCAGAAATCCGACGGCCGGGCCCACACAGAGCCTCAGCACGTTCGACAGCATGACATCCGTCAGGTTGAACGTCCATTTCATGCTTCCCAATTGTACCCCGAGCGTCAAAAGAGCGGTTGCAATAAACGCGTCCGATACATAATTGATCGGAGCATACACCGGTCCCGGAATAGGAATGTCCAGCCCCTTCATCAAAAACGCGATCGGAATGATGTAGATAACCGGCAGCGTCAGGATCGTGCGGAGCGTCTGCTTCATGTCGTTGCGCTTAGAAGCATTAACGGCATATATGCCGTATGTGTTCGGCAGAAGACTCTGCATCATCATAATGATAATCTGAATCGACAAGGTGAACGCGTCCCCGACAAACACGAGCTGGTTAAGCGGAATCGCATAGTTCGCGCTGTTGTAAAAAATAACGCTGTTGCGCATCGCCGGGATCATGCCGCCCTTATATCCCCGCAGACGGATCACGACTTCCATCAAAAGAAACATCGCGGCAAAAAACAGGACGAAAAACAGCAGCGTTTGTCCGAGAACAGCTAGCGAGAGCGACGATTCATACAGCATTTTGAAGACGAGCGCCGGAGAGAATAAGTAAAAATTCAATTTGGAAAGCGTCCTGATATCGAGCTTGAATGCCCGGTACAAAATGACGCCTATCGCAATCATGATGGTCAGCGGAACGACATTATTGAGCAAGATGTATGTAAAATAAGTCATGTCAATTCGGTGCCTTAGCCGCTTGCCTAGGATTCCTTGCTAACTTGAATCAAATCGTTTGCGATTCCTTCGATATCTATATTTTCGTCGTTACCCGAATAGTAGGTCCGCACGTCGCCTTTACCGTCGACCAGTAAAAATAAGTTCGCATGCGTAAAATCGCCGGTTTTCGGGTCTTTGGTTACGAGGACGTCGAACTTCTTCGCAAGGTCCGCCGTATAGGCCTCGTCGCCGCGCAGGAAATACCAGCCCTTATAATCCGGATGATAACGGCCGGAAAATTCCTTAAGCCGTTCAGGCGTATCCCGCGTCGGATCGAATGTGATGGAAAGAAGCGCCGTCTTTGTGCCGAACATGCCCTTTTTCACCAAGACGTCCTGAATTTTAGACAGGTTGTAGGTCGTTGGCGGACAGACGTCAGGGCAATGCGAAAAATAGAAATATATCAGCTTTGCTTTTCCTGCCGTATCAGCCATCGTTACCGTCTTGCCGTCTAGGTTTTCCAGTTTGAAATCCGGCGCCTTCTTGAGCACCCCGATTTTTTTCTCCGGACCTTTCATCAGCATATAAGCCAATGTTGCGATCAAACCAACCAACAGCACCATGACGACGATTTTAAAACCGGTTTTCTGCATTTCATCGCTCACCTTCCCATTGTTCAAAAAATAAATCCCAAGGCCGGAGCCAAGGGATTGTCATCCACCGTGCTGCACCGTTCGCAAATACCTTAAGGTAAAGGAGTGGTGCTGATGACCATGATGATATACAGCAAGGTCAAATAGTTAATGGAGTAAATAAACATTTTTTTGGCCCATTGCACTTCGTCTTCCGCTTTGAACCCTTTGAGGCTCAAGAACGCCCAGTACAAGCCCATGATCGTAGCCGCGAAGAAGTAAAGCTCTCCTACAAAACCAAGCCAGTACAGCAAAAGCGAAACGGGCACAAGCAGTACGATATAACGAATCATCGCCATCTTGGTAATGTACGTTCCTTTGACTACCGGCAGAAGCGGGAAGCCGGCTGCGCGGTATTCTTCCATCCGGCGAATGCCAAGCGCCCAGAAATGCGGCGGCTGCCACAGAAACATAATGCCGTACAGAATAAGCCCCGCGGCATCGATCTGTCCCTGAACGGCGCAGTAGCCAAGCAGCGTAGGCATCGCGCCGGAAAAGCTGCCGACGAACGTGCTCCATACGGATGAACGCTTAAACCATGCGGTATAAATCCATACGTAAATGAACAAACCGAGTAAACTTAGCAGAGCGGTAAGTGGATTCGTCAAGAACCACAGCACTGCAAGGCCGACAACGCCGAGTACGATGCCGTACCATAATACGGTCTGCGGAGCAATGCTGCCTACTGCGGTAGCACGCTTTTGCGTCCGGGTCATTTTCTTGTCCATGTCCCGGTCCAAATAGTTATTCAGCACGCAGCCGGACGCCATGACCAACACGCTCCCGAGCAGCATATATATCAATTTATCCCACTGGATATGCCAGCCGGAAGCGACCCAAAAGCCGCCAAATGCCGTAATCGCGTTGGAAAATAAAATGCCGGGTTTGGCGAGATTCACAAAATCTCTCCACGTAGCCGACGAGTTGACAGCGGCGTCCGCTTCAATATTTGTCGTCTCTACACCCATCCCCAAGCCTGCCTGTTTTTCCACCTCTATGCAACCCCCTTGTGTGAAGAATTCAAAAATGATTGTGATATCCTTCACTCTTGAAAAGATCCTCTTTATCATAACAACCTGCGAACCTTTTGACAACAAAGGATAGCGTTGTTCAAAATATTGTCGAATCCCCCATCAAGGGACGAGAGCGGTTGTGCGCTTGGAGACGCCGGACATGCACCGCATATTTTCTTGAATATCATCGGAAAATACAAGGAGCGGCGAACCCCTGCTTTTTCCGTCTAAGACCAGAGACATTGACTGGAATTACTTAGGAACCCTCAACACTTCCTTGCCGAACGCTTCCGTACGGATATAACGCCAAGCTTCGTCCAGCAGCTCTTGGACATCCCCGACACGATAGCCGAGGACAGAAACGGCAAGCCCGTGCTTGTAAGTCAAGCTTACGCCATAGTAAAGCTCCGAATCGGCCGCAGAAGCGGGAACAAAGCCGTTCAGCCGCTCGCGCAGCCCTTCCACAAGCCCTGTGTCAGTCCGGTCGGAGAACAGATACAGCGTCCCCAGATGCGTATAAAGATCCCAGCGGGCCATGGAACGCGGCGTCTCAAGCTGCGGCTCCACCCGCTGTCTGGCGCTGAAGATCAGCTCGTCGTCGCGGCGGACCGATAACGTGTTTTGGTAACGGGCATAATGAAACCGTTCGCCGCGATGCGTCCGGCCTGGGCAGACGATTTCGCTCAGCACCAAGGATGAGCCCGGCTCCAGCTCGACGATCGTCTCGTTGCAAAACGAAGCGGCCTGGTACAGCATCAGCGGCTCCGGCATATATTCCACGTAAGCTCCCTGTCGGAGCTCGAGCCTTTGCAGCTGTGCGCTCGGACGAGGGACATCCCAACCCGTTTTGTGCGACGGATGCACCTTTGTGTAGGACTGGTTGGTCACATGAACGTTCGTATCCTCTCCGAACCGCCATGTCAGCTCGTATCGGTCGCCCGCCATAATTCCCGGGGATGCGTCCATGACGTAAACGCCAAGCTGCCCGCCGCCGAACGGAAACGTCTTCGCAATCTTGAGCGGATACGATTGCGCATGATTCCTGAGCTGTGTTACGCCGTCCGCCGCCGAAAAGTACGCGTCAATGCAGCCCGTCACTTCAGGCATGGCTATCGCTGTATTCTCGCTCGACCCAAGCCACGATGTCGTCGAGCCCTTGTCCGTCGAACAAGTTGGAGAAGACGAACGGTCGGTCGCCGCGCATTTTTACCGTATCCTCCTCCATGACCTTCAAGGAAGCCTTAACGTGCGGGGCGAGATCGATTTTGTTAATGACCAGCATATCGGAGCGGATGATGCCGGGCCCGCCTTTGCGCGGAATTTTTTCTCCCTGCGCCACATCAATGATATAAATAAACCGGTCCACCAGCTCCGGGCTGAATGCCGCCGCCAGGTTGTCCCCGCCGCTTTCTATGAAGATGATGTCCAGGTGCGAAAAGCGGCGCTCCAGTTCCTCGACCGCTTCGAAATTCATCGAGGCGTCCTCGCGAATCGCCGTATGCGGGCAGCCGCCCGTCTCTACCCCGATAATCCGTTCGGCCGGCAGCGCTTCCGAACGTATCAAAATATCCGCGTCTTCCTTCGTATAAATATCGTTGGTGATTACGGCAATGCTGTACTTTCCGTTCAGCTTCCGCGCCAGCCGTTCCACAAGCGCTGTTTTACCCGAGCCGACCGGTCCGCCGATTCCGATACGCATCGGACGTTCGAGCTGACGATCCTCCGGCGTTTCCCAATGATGGTGATGATGCGTTCCTCCTTGACACATGGTTAAAGCCCTCCTTTGTTTAGAAAATAAGGTTATGATAAAAAGAATTCTGACTCTACGACATGAACAGCCGCGAATAAAGCCCTTCGTGCCGCATCATGGCGATTTCCGCCTGCGGCGTGCTGGAAAAACCGTCCTCCAACGGGTCCAAATGAGCAAAGCGCAGCCACGCCTCCCGGATGGAAGGAAGTAGCGCGGCAAGCAGCCGTTGGCCGTCGGTTTGACCAAGCGACATCAGGCGCAAGCCGCTGTTGATGCCGGTCGTTACGCATGTGTACAAGTATCCTTCGGCGGCTGCCGGCAGCGGCACGCCAAGCTGCAGGCTGATCCAGCCATGGACGAGCGGATGGGTGCCGACGCATCGCCCGTCCCGCATTGCCTCAGCCAGCGGCCCCCACTCCAGCTGCGGGTATATGGCGCGGGCAAGCTGGAGCAGCCTGCGGCCCATTTTGGCCACGCCTTCCCGCGTCTCGGCAGATGCCCGCTGCACATGCTGTGTCCGGTCGACAAGCCACAGCTCCTCCCATCGCTCGCTGGGAGCGTAGCAGTACACCGCTTTGACGGCCAAGGCATCGACCGGCGCCCAGCTGTGAAACAGCATCGCTAACATATAATCTTTTAGCTGATCCGGCCTTTCGATCCGGCCGTCCTGCACCAGCGTCTCCAGACCGAACGAGTGGGAAAACCCTCCGATCGGCACCGCCGAGTCCAATAGCTGCGTATAGGCAAGCCAAGAAAAATCTGTGGTGTGCTCCATGGCGCGGCCGCCTCCTAACGATTGCATTCAGAACAAAAAATACCGCTGCGCCATCGGCAGCACGCTGGCCGGCTCGCAGGTGACCGACTGCCCGTCCACCTTCACCTCATATGTTTCCGGATCGACTTCAATGCCCGGCGTTTCTCCGTTGTGGATCATATCCTTCTTCGTCACGCTGCGGCAATTGCGGACCGGCTCGATCCGCTTCAACAGCCCCAGCTCAAGGTGAACGCCGTTATCGTAAGCCGCCTGTGAAACGAACATGATGCTGTGCCGCAGTGCCCGTCCGAAAGCGCCGAACATCGGCCGGCCGAACACGGGCTGCGGCGTCGGGATTGAAGCGTTCGGATCGCCCATCTGGGCGTAAGCAATGATGCCGCCCTTGAGCACCATGTCGGGCTTCACCCCGAAAAAGGCGGGGCTCCATACGACGAGATCGGCCAGCTTGCCGATTTCGACCGAGCCGACCAGATGCGCGATGCCATGAGTCAGCGCTGGATTGATCGTATATTTCGCAATGTAGCGTTTGATGCGGAAATTATCGTTATCCGGTGTATCGCTGGCCGGACCCGGGCCATCGGGCGCAGGCAAATGCCCGCGCTGCTTCTTCATCTTGTCCGCCGTCTGCCATGTCCGGGTAATCACTTCCCCTACCCGGCCCATCGCTTGCGAATCGGAGCTAATCATGCTGAAGACGCCAAGGTCGTGTAAAATATCTTCCGCCGCGATCGTTTCGGGACGGATGCGGGAATCCGCAAACGCCACGTCTTCCGGGATGCGACTGTCGAGATGATGGCAGACCATCAGCATGTCGAGATGCTCTTCGACGGTGTTGATCGTATACGGCCGGGTCGGATTCGTCGACGACGGCAGAACGTTAAGCTCGGAAGCGATGCGGATAATGTCGGGCGCATGCCCTCCTCCGGCGCCTTCCGTGTGATAGGTATGAATCGTACGCCCGCCGATCGCACGAATCGTATCTTCGACAAACCCGGACTCGTTCAGCGTATCCGTATGAATCGTCACCTGCACGTCGTAGCGGTCGGCTACAGCGAGGCAAGCGTCGATGGCCGCCGGTGTCGTCCCCCAATCCTCGTGCAGCTTCAGCCCGATGGCCCCCGCCTCGACTTGCTCCGCGAGCGGTTCCAGGAATGCGGCGTTGCCTTTGCCCGTGAACCCGAGGTTCATCGGGAACGCCTCCGCCGCCTCAAGCATCCGGCGCATATGCCATGCGCCGGGGGTGCACGTCGTCGCGCTCGAGCCTGCCGCCGGGCCCGTACCGCCGCCGATCATCGTCGTTACGCCGGACGACAGCGCCGTCTCGATCTGCTGCGGACATATATAATGGATATGCGTATCGATGCCCCCGGCCGTGACGATCTTGCCTTCGCCCGCGATGACTTCCGTCGATGCTCCGGCAATCATGCCCGGATGTACGCCGTCCATAATGTCCGGGTTCCCCGCCTTCCCGATGCCGACGATGATTCCGTCCTTGATGCCGATATCCGCTTTGACGATCCCGCCGTGGTCGATAATGACGGCATTCGTAATTAGCGTGTCCAGCACGCCCTGGTCCCGCGTATGGCGCGACGACTGACCCATCCCGTCGCGGATGACCTTGCCGCCGCCGAATTTGCACTCCTCTCCATAAACGGTAAAGTCATACTCGATTTCAGCCCATAAGTCCGTATCGGCCAGACGCACCTGATCGCCGACGGTCGGTCCGAACATGAGGGCGTACGATTTACGGTCCATCTCTGCCACGGTTAAGCTCCTCCTTCCCATTCGGCCAGCCGGATGCGAACCGGCTCCGGGAGAACGCCGCGCCGAACGGCGCCCCGGGACAAGCCGTTCAACCCGTAGGACAAACGCTCGCCCCCAAGCTCGGTAAGCCGCACCTTCTTCTCTTCGCCCGGCTCGAAGCGGACCGCCGTGCCGGCAGGAATATCGAGCCGCATCCCGAAAGCGTGCACCCGGTCGAACGAAAGCGCCCGGTTAACTTCAAAAAAATGATAATGAGATCCGACCTGCACCGGCCGGTCCCCCGTATTCACAACGACGAGGTCCGACTTTTCTTTTCCTTCGTTCAGCTTGATCGATCCCGGTTTGATCTGGTATTCACCCGGTACCATAGACGCTCACCTCTCTGCACCGGCTTTCCTGCGCTGCACACGAAAGCCGCTCCATATGTCGCATGAATGAACGGTAACCCATTGGTTATCAACGGTTAGCCTTTCCGAATCGGCTGATGGACAGTAACCAGCTTCGTCCCGTCCGGAAACGTCACCTCCACCTGTACCTCGTGAATCATCTCCGGCACGCCTTCCATCACCTGCTCCGCCCGGAGCACCGTCGTTCCGTACTGCATCAATTGCGCTACCGTCTTCCCGTCGCGCGCTCCTTCCATGATCTCGGAGGTAATGAGCGCCACACTTTCCGGGTAGTTCAGCTTTACGCCGCGCGCCAGCCGCCGCCGGGCCACATCGGCCGCCACGGTGACGAGCAGCTTCTCTTTCTCGCGTTCCGTCAAATACATGAAACACCTCCCAAATCCAAAGATAAGCTCTCCAATGCGATTATTATTTTTTGAATTCCCCAAGCTGCAAATCATTTTATGTAATATTTTATAACATGAAGGATGGTTTAATACAAAAGTATTGAGTAATAAATGATTATGCATGGCTAATTATATTAAATTAGGTTTTATTTGTAAATCATTTCTTCAAACGAAACCCTTCGAGGAAGAAGGCTTGGCGGCAAACCAAAATCACCACCGCTCGAGAAGCTTTCTACTTCATTAATAGTGGTGATTCATCAGCATCCTTCATCCCACGTGATCCGGACCGCAATTTTTCGTTCCGCAGCCGGTTGTGTTATCATGAAATAGAATGAAATTTGTCCAGGGAGGGAATTTGAACATGACCGAGATTCAGCGAAACAGCGACACTACGGTGTTGAACAACGGCGTCCGCATGCCATGGCTCGGACTGGGCGTCTGGAAAACCAAGGAAGGCGACGAGGTCGTCCAAGCCGTGCAGCATGCGCTGGAAGCCGGTTACCGCTCCATTGATACGGCTGCCGTCTACGGCAACGAAGCCGGGGTAGGCCAAGCGATTCAAGCCAGCAGCATTCCGCGCGACCAGTTGTTCGTCACGACGAAAGTATGGAACGCAGATCAAGGCTATGACAGCACGCTTCGGGCTTTCGAGGAAAGCCGGCGGAAGCTGCAGCTTGAGGTCATCGACCTGTACCTCGTTCACTGGCCAGTGAAGGGCAAATATAAGGAAACGTGGAAAGCGCTCGAAAAGCTGTATAAGGACGGAGTCGTCCGGGCGATCGGCGTCAGCAATTTCAAAGTGCACCATCTGGAGGATTTGCTGCAGGATAGCGAAATCGTCCCTGCGGTTAACCAAGTCGAATTCCATCCGCTTCTGATTCAGCAGGAGCTGCGGACGTTCTGCAAGGAACACAAGATCCAGCTTGAAGCTTGGAGTCCGCTGATGCAGGGTAATCTCGATATGCCGCTGCTGAGCGAGCTTGCGGACAAATACGGCAAAACGCCAGCGCAGATCATTCTCCGTTGGGATTTGCAGAACGGGGTGGTCACCATTCCGAAGTCCATTCGCGAAAGCCGCATCCGCGAAAACATCGACGTCTTCAACTTCACCTTGTCCGACGATGATATAGCGCGTCTGAACGGCCTGAACCAAGACCGTCGCTTCGGTCCGGACCCGGATCATATTGATTTTTAGTTCAGGAAGAGCCCTTGTGAATCGAGGGCTCTTTTTGCATCCGTATACGAAAGGACGAGGAATTCCCATAAAAAATCCGTCACCAAACATTCGCCCACACCATAGTATGAATGGTGTGCTCCAGCCCAGTCGAAACCCAAATCAAGCGAAGTTTGAAGGAGGCTTTATAAAGCGATGTATAGCAATCCGACCAAAGCAGTACCGACTCCTTATGGCGCCGGTTACCCCAGCCCCGGCTACGGCCAGCCTACTGCGCAAGCAGTGCCGCCGATGATTCCGGCAGGCTCTACGATTACTGCTGCAGGACAGCCGGTACCGACGGCGGCCGCGCCGACCACCCCGGGGCAGCTGCCGATGGAGCAGTCCTTCATCGAAAACATTTTGCGGCTCAATTTGGGCAAAATCGCTACGCTGTATATGACGTATGAGAACAACACCCAGTGGAACGCCAAAATTTTCAAAGGGCGTCTGGAAGCCGCCGGCCGCGACCACATCATCATCAGCGACCCCAAAACCGGCATGCGCTATTTGCTGCTGATGGTTAATCTCGACTACATCACGTTTGACGAACCGCTTCAGTATACTTATCCGTACGGCGCGGCCCCGCTGCCGGGACGCTAAGCGCAAGAAAGACCGGATCCTGCCAGGCGGTGGGGTCCGGTCTTTCTTGCGCTTACGAATGCGGGGATTATACGCGGGAATCGGCAACTCCGGCGCTTTTCCGCTTCAGCATCACGGCCTGGAACACCAGATACAGTACGAACAGCGCCAGCACCAGCCCGACGCCGTAAATCGACGTCTCCACGCTTGTTCCCGCAGCGGTCGCCTGCGTATACGCCCGCACGCCCGCGAACATCAGGATGTTCTCGAACAAGTTTTGCACGGCAATCGTTTTGCCTGCTCCGATCTTCGGGTTGCCTACCTTCTGCAGCACCGAATTCAGCGGTACGACGTAGACACCGCCGGCAAAACCGACCGCCAGCAAGATGAACACCGTCACGTACAAATTGCTCAGCATCGGGAAAACGAGAATGAGTATAACCATCACGACGCCGTACAGATAAGAGTTCAAGTACTTGTGCGCCGGGATCAGCTTGGGAGCGGCCAGGGCTCCGACCATAATGCCGATCGCCGTAACCGCAATCAGCATCGAAATCTGATCGACCCCGTGAATGCCGAGATGCAGCGGAATCCAGGCGATAACCGCCACGCGAATCACCGACGACGTCAACCAAAATGAGCCGGTGCCGATCAGGCAATAGCGGGCCGTCCGGTCCCGGAACAGCTCGGCGATATCTTTAAAGAACAAGATCGAATCTTTGATGTAATGAATGTTCGGGTTCCCCACCACCCTCGGAATCGAAAGCGACAAAAGCAGCGCGGTCACGTACAGCAGCAGACAGGCGACGATGCACACCGTCAGCGACTGCTTCGCCAGAATGCCTCCGCCCACCGTACCGGCCAAAATGGCAATGATCGTATAACCCTCGATCTTGGCATTCGCCTTGAGCAGCTCAGAATCGAGCTGCTTCGCATCCGTCGCGGAACGGCTCAAAATTTCGCCGAGGATGCCGTACTTCGCCGGACTGTACACGGCTGCGCCGATTCCAATTACGGCGTAGCTTAAGGCAGGCTCGAGACCGAGCAGCAGACCAACGATCCCGAGCGCTTTCAGCGCGTTGCCGATCAGCAGCACGACTGACTTCGGATGCTTATCCGCGAAGCTGCCGACGAACGGCGCCAGAACGACGTAAGCGAACAAAAAGGCTTGCTGCACATTGCCGATATACGATTCGGGATACGCCTTGGCTCGCAGCATCTCAATGATCGCGAACAAAATAGCGTTATCGGCGAACGCGCTCCAAAATTGCGAGACGAGCAGTGCATGGATCGGCTTGAGTTTGAGTTTTTCCCATAGGTTCATACGGCGTTCGCTCCTTCGTCTGCCGCCGGCTCTTCGGCCAGCTTTTTGAGTGCCACATAATCCGGCTTGCCGCTGCCCAGAATCGGCAGCTTCTCGACCCGCACCAGCTTGGACGGGGTCATGAGTTGAGAATGCCCGTGATCCTTTACGAATTGTTTGATCGTCTGAATCTGATGCTCTTCTTGCGTCACGAACAGAATAATGCGCTCGCCTTTGCGGCTGTCCGGCAAGCTGACTGCGGCTACATTCGCATCCCTATAGCAGCTTGTTGCCATCTCCTCCACCTGGTTCAAGGACACCATCTCGCCGCCGATTTTCGCGAACCGCTTCACCCGGCTCACGATCGTCACGAAGCCGTCTTCGTCAATCTTCACCACGTCTCCGGTATCGTACCATTCGGGGCACGGCTTGAAGCCCTCTTCGTGGAGCAGGTAGCCCTTCATTAAGTTTGGTCCCTGAATCAGCAGCTTGCCGCCTTCCAGCCCCGGCACCGGCTCCAGCTTATATGCGATGCCCGGGAGCAATTGGCCGACCGTGCCTTTGCGGTGCCACATCCGGGTGTTCATCGCCACGACCGGCGACGCTTCCGTCGTGCCGTAGCCTTCCACCGGGCACACATGGAACTTGTCGACCCACAGCTGCCGGACTTCGTCCTTCAGCTTCTCGGCTCCGGCGATCACGCAGCGAAGCGATTGAAAATCGTACGGATGCGCCGCTTTGCCGTACGCCGCCAGGAACGTCGAGGTGCCAAACAGAAACGTCGCATTTCGATCGTAGGCCAGCTCCGGAATGACCTTGTAATGAAGCGGGCTCGGGTACAGAAACACCTTCACGCCGTTCAGCACCGGAAGCACTGTCACCAGCAGCCCAAGGCTGTGGAACATCGGCATCGCGTTGAAAAAGACGTCCCGGGCGTTAATGTCCATCACCGTATGCGTCTGCTGCATGTTTGCATACAGGTTCGCATGGTCCAGCACGACCCCTTTCGGGACGCTTTCACTGCCGGAGGTGAAGAGCACGATCTCGGTATTGTTCACCGTCGCCTTCCGCTTGAGCAGGAAGTCCGCGAAACCGGACAGCTTATCGCTCATACGAAGCGTGTCCTTCATGTCTTCCAAATACAGCACGCGGTACTTGTGGCCGAGACTTTCGATCACCGGCGTCAGCTTTCCTTTGTCGACAAACTGTCTGGAAGTTAGAATCGTGCGGACGGAAGCGGTTTCGCAGGCGATGCGCATGTTAGTTTCACCGGCCGAAAAGTTGAGAATCGCCGGCCGTTTGTCAAGCTTGAACAGCGCGAACAAAACAAGCAGATGGGCGGCGGAATTCGGCAGCAGGACAGCGACACCCGGCTCGTCTTTCAGTTCGGCCGCAAGCTTTCTGGCAAAGACGTAAGAAGCGGTTAATAGCTTTTTATAAGTAAACGTCTGGCTCAAATCCTCGCACACCGGGAAGTTGTAGCCGTGATGCTTGGCGGCGGTCAGCAGTTCGTTGAACAGGTTGATTCCTGTCTTCACCCGGCTGCTCACCAGCTCGGCTTCCAGCTTCTTCTGGATTTGCGCCGCAGCGCGTTCCTTTTGCGATTTCATCGACTGGCTGCGGTCGTAATCCAAGGTAAACGGATCGCCGATCTGCACGGTCACCTTGGGGAACCACACCTGCCGAATTTTATGCTTCAGGTAAGAAAATTTCGACCGTTCTGGGCCGTTCAAGGCAATCGGGTACAGCGTCGCGCCCGTGCGGAGCGCAATGTAGCCGACGCCGCTATATATTTTCATCAGCGAGCCGCCGCTCGCGGTATTGATGCGCCCTTCCGGGAATACGAGGAGCGGGGCCCCTTTCTGTACCGTCTTGACCATCTGCTTCACGGAGTACGGATTCATCGGATCGACGGCGATATGCTTGCGCAGCCGGATCAACGGGGCGAACCGCTTGGCAATGCGCGTGTTCACGACGAACGTCACTTCCTCCGGCAGCCGCGTAGCCAGCAGCGCCGCGTCGATCAGCGACAGATGATTCGGAATCAGAATGGTCGGTTTGCGGAAGTCGAGCTTTTCCAAACCGCTGAATCTCGCTTGAAAGAACAGGTTGAGTACGATTCGGGCCAACCATTTTATCAATACCATAGCCATTCCCTCCGTCGGTGCTTTGTGTTTTTTGCGATTAGTTCTTAGCACCTGGTCTTAAACCATATTGTACGCGGATTCGACAAAGCGGGTAGTACTAACTTTGCGTAGTACCCGAAGCGTACTGCATCCTATTCCGGAAGAACGAAAAAAGAAGCGCCTCCGACCGCTTTCGCCGTAAGAGGTGCTTCCTTTGTAAAATGGACGGATCAATTATGCATTCAGTGGGCTTCGATCCTCAAGAGAGGCCAGCTCGATCACGGACAATGCCTTCGCAACCTCGGTCTGCGCATCTCCCGGATTCGACCATTCCCGGGTATAGCCGAGACAGCTGCATACGTACAGCGTGCCGCCGAAGGTTTGCCGCTTCCGGTAGTGCACGTGGCCGCAGACGGCCAGCTTCACAGAGGAGGCATACGATTCGATCAGCTTCCCGTACTGCTCGCTTCCGAGAAAGGCGTTAAAGTAGCCCCATACCTCGCCAGCGTTCGGGACGGTAAAATAACGGTGAGGCAGGACGTGGGTCATCACGATGACCTTCTTGTCCCGAAGCTCGCTCAGTTGCTTGTCCAGCTTCTGCACGAAATAATCGCAGACCTCTGTCGTCGGCCGGTCCCACCGGGCGAACAGACTGTCCTGCCATGTCCGCTCGCCGAGCGACATCTGGTCAAACTCCTCCTTCGTGTAGCGGTCTGCGCCGAACGAGTAATCGTACCAACCGATATCTCCGACGACGGCCCATTCTTCATTAATCATGTAGGCGCCGTTCGCGAGGTTCCCTTCGTACGCCTGCAGCTCGCGGTACGAATCCCAAGCCGTACGTTCCGGATCATGGATATTCCACAGATCGTGATTGCCCGGGACGAACAAGCACGGAATGGACAGCCGTTCCCGGATGTACCTGAGCGTCTTCAGCGTCGTGGCGCTGTTGTTGGAGATGTCTCCGCCGATCAGCAACAGATCCACCTTCTGCGCAAGCGCCGCTTCGCAGAGCGCGTCCTCGACTGAAACAGAGCAGCCGGGGTTATTGGTATCGATATGCAAATCCGACAAAATGCCGATGTTCAAAACGATTCCCTCCTCGTTCTCCTGTAGGCTTGAGCGGGCCGGATGGCGATGGCGGCTTCTGCAAGCTTCGCCCCGCCGATCCGATGCAATGCTGCTTAAATCAGCAGGCAGCGAGCGTAATGGTCCAGGCCGACAGGCTTCCAGTCCGGCAGCACGAGGGCGCATTCCGCCGCCGCCTGCGGGCAGCGCGTGTGAAACGGGCAGCCCGCAGGCGGATGAAGCGGGCTCGGCACCTCGCCGCGGAGCACGATGCGTTCGCGCCGCTCCCCGTCACGGACGGACGGGATCGCCGAAAGCAGTGCCCGCGTGTACGGATGGACCGCACCGCGAAATAAAGCTTCGGCCGGCGCGAGCTCGACAAGCGTGCCCAGATACATAACGGCGACCCGGTCGCTCATGTACTGCACAACGTTCAAATCGTGCGAAACGAACAGTGTAGTCAGCGCGAAGTGCCGCTGCAGTTCCTTGAGCAGATTCAAAATTTGCGACTGCACCGATACGTCGAGCGCGGACACCGGCTCGTCCGCCACGACGAAGGACGGGCGAAGCATAAGCGCCCGGGCGATGCCGATGCGCTGACGCTGGCCGCCGCTCAATTCGTGAGGATACCGGGAGGCGTAGCTGCGGTCCAGCCCTACCGTCTCCAGCATGTCGCGAGCCTGCTGCCTACGCTCGGCAAGCGATCCGCTCCGGTGGACGCGAAGCGGTTCCTCCAGAATCGAGCCGATCGTATGCCGCGGATTGAGCGACGCGTACGGGTCTTGAAAGATCAGCTGAATGTGCTTCCGCATCTCCCGTATTTCGCGGCCCCGCAGCGTTGTCAGCTCCCGTCCGCGAAAGCGGATGGACCCGGAGGTCGGCTCCATCAGCCTTGCAAGCAGTTGGCCGGTCGTCGACTTGCCGCAGCCGCTTTCTCCGACGAGGCCGAGCGTCTCGCCGCTGCGGATATTGAAGGAGACGCCGTTCACGGCGTTTACCCATGCCTTGGGCTTTCCGAAGCCTGCGGCGGCCGGGTAGCGCTTCGTCAGCCGGTCGATCGCCACCAGCGGTTCAAGCGAGCTGATACTCACGGACGAACGGCCTCCCTTCCTCGGCAAGCAAGCAGCGGACCTCGTGCCGGTCCGCGATCAAGCGGCTCGCCGGCCTAACGCCGGAGCAGGCCGCAACGGCACGGTCGCACCGGGCCGCGAACGGACAGCCTCCGGAGCGCTCCTCCGGCGGAGGCACGCGACCGGGGATCGCGTACAGCGCCTCGTTCCGCTTGTCCGGCGAAGGGATCGACCGCAGCAAGCCGGCCGTGTACGGATGGGCGGGCGACCGGAACAGCTCCGCTGCCGGGGCCGTCTCCGCCACCTGCCCGGCGTACATGACGGACACGCGGCTGCACATTTCCGAGATGACGCCGAGGTCGTGCGAGATCAACAGCACCGACGTGCCTTCCGTCCGGTTCAAGTCCCGCAGCAGCTCCAAAATTTGCGCCTGCACCGTCACATCGAGCGCCGTCGTCGGCTCGTCGGCGATCAGCAGCTTCGGACGGCACGCCAGCGCCATCGCAATCATGACCCGCTGCCGCATCCCGCCGGACAACCGGTGGGGATATTCGCGCATCAACTGCTCCGCGCGGGCCAACCCAACTTTTTCCAGCATGCCTATGCTATGATTATACGCGTCTTTACGGGACATCGCCAAGTGCAAACGCGGCCCTTCCATCAGCTGTTCTCCGACCGTAAATACCGGATTGAGCGAGGTCATCGGGTCCTGGAACACCATCGCAATCTCTCTGCCACGCAGTCTGCGCATCGCCTCCGGCGACAACCGTGTCAGCTCGGCGCCGGCGTAGTCGATCGCCCCGCCCGCAATGCGGGCGCCGGCAGGCAGCAGTCCCATCACGGCTTGAGCCGTGATGCTTTTGCCGCAGCCCGATTCTCCCACGATGCCGACGATTTCCCCCCGCCCGACCGATAGCGATACCCCTTCGAGCACGGCGCGCATGCCCTGACGGGTCGGAAGCTCGATATGCAGCTCGTCCAGCCTCAAGAGAGGCGTTTCTTTTCCTCTGGCCATGGTACGTTCCCCCTTCATCGTTTCGGGTCGTTCCAATCGCGCAGCCCGTCGCCGAGCAGATTGAAGCCGAGCACGGTCATCGTGATCATAAGCCCCGGCGCCAGCGTGTACCACGGCGCTTTCGCAATATAGCTCTGGGCCTCGTTCAGCATGCGTCCCCAACTCGGGTCGGGAGGCTGAATGCCGAGCCCGAGGTAGCTCAGCCCGGCTTCCGCGAGAATCGCCCCCGAGAAGCTCATCGTGGCCGCCACGATGAACGGCGACAAAATGTTCGGAAAAATGTGGCGGAACACAATGGAGAGCGGACCGGCCCCGATGCCTCGCGCCGCCTTCACAAAATCCATCTCCTTGTACTGCACGAACCCGCTGCGAACGATGCGGGCAAACCCGGGCACGGCCATCAGGCCGATCGCCACAATCGTATTGGTCAGGTTCGGCTGAAACACCGCGACCAGCATGAGCGCCAGCAGCAGCCCGGGGAACGCCATCATCGCGTCCATCAGCCGCATCAGCGCTTCGTCCAGCCAACCGCCGACATAACCGGCGGCGGCTCCGACGAGCAGCCCCCCGGCCGCGCCGATCAGAACGGTCAGGAAGCCGACCTGAAAGGCGGTCCGGGAAGCCGTCATCACCCGGCTTAAAATGTCCCGTCCGAAATTGTCCGTTCCGAGCAGGTGCTTCGCCCCGGGAGCGAGAAACCGGCCGGCCGGATTCATGCTATTGACGTCGTAAGGAACATACAGCCAGCTAACCAGCATGAGCGCCAGCATCGCGCCGATCAGTGCGCCCCCCACGAGCAAATGAACGTTCCGATTTCGTGTCATTCCGCTCTTCTCCTACTTCAACCGAATTCTCGGGTCCAGCACCCGGTACAGCATATCGACGGCAAAATTGATCGCAATCACCGTTACGGCCGTGAATAAAATCATCCCCTGCACAAGCGGAAAATCACGGGCGCCGATCGAGGAAACAAGCAGCCGCCCGAGCCCGGGCAGCGCAAACACCTGCTCCACCACCAGACTGCCGCCCAGCACGTCGGCAAAAATCATCCCCATCACCGTGACGACGGGGATGAGCGCGTTTTTCAGTACGTGCTTGTACAGCACTGCCTGTTCTTTCAGTCCCTTGCTGTAGCCGGTTCGGACGTAGTCCTGCTTGAGCTGCTCCAGCATCGTCGTTCGCAGGTAGCGCACCACGACGGCAACCTGCGGGATCGCTACGGCCAGCGCAGGCAGGAACAAGGAGCGCAGCGCCTCAAGCGGCGACTCCGACCACCGAACGTAGCCTCCGGCCGGAAACCAGTGGAAGGTCAAAGCGAACAGCAGCACGAGCAAAATGCCGAGCCAAAACGACGGAACGGCCAGTCCGAGCTGACTGAGCAGCGAAATCCACCAGCCGGACGCCCGGCGCTGGGACTTGGCCGCCGCAATGCCGAGCGGCACGGCGATGACGATCGTTATCGCCATGGACAGCACCGCGAGCGATGCCGTCACCGGCAGCCGGTCCAAAATCAGCTCCCCGACCGGCCTTGAGAACTTGAGCGATTCGCCAAGATCGCCCGATACAACGCCTCCGAGCCAGCTCGCAAATTGCTCGCCGAGCGGACGGTCGGTGCCCAGCTTCGCCTCAAGCGCGGCCACCTGCGCCTCGTCCGCCTCCATTCCGAGAATGGTCAAAGCCGGATTCCCCGGAATGATCCGAAAGACGGCAAAGGTCATCATCAGGACCAGCAGCACCGTCAGCACAAGCGTAAAGGCTCTCCGCCATGCATACGTCACGTCGCTGTCTCTCCTTTCCTAAAAAAGTGGGCGATTCATTCGAGATGCCGCGCGAGCGGACCGTTTTTTCCGATTGATCCGCCCGTTTAACTCGACATTAGCCCAGCTTCTTGTTACTTCACACGGTGAATCGTGGACATATCCTGCACGTAAATCGGGTACAGCTTGTAGCCGTCCAGCTCTTTTTTCATCGCTACGGTGAAGTTCGGGTCCATGATGTAGACGGCGACGGCGTCTTTGGTCAATAGTTTTTGCGCGTCTTTATAGAGCTGCGCCCGTTTGGCGTCGTCCAGCTCGACTTGAGCCGCCTTGATCAGCTTGTCGTATTCCGGGTTGTTATAGTTGTAGAAGTTCGACTTGTAGTCCGACGCGTAGCGCACCAGCACTTCATGCGGATCAAGCTTGCCCGTCAGCCCGATGATCGTCATATCGTAGTCGCGGCCTTTGTAAATCCGGTCCAGCCAGACGGCCCATTCGACCATTTCGATTTTGGCGGTGATGCCGACCTTCGCGAGCTGCTGCGCAATAACCTGCGCGGTATCGACATGGAACTTGTAGTTGGACGGCACCGAAATCGTCGTGCTGAAGCCGTCCTTCAGCCCCGCCTCGGCCAGCAGGCTTTTCGCCTTGTCCACGTTCACGTTGTAGGTCGATTCCAGACCTTCCTGAAAATATTTTTGCATGACCGGGCTCATGTTGGAGCCGAGCTTCGTTCCTTTGCCGTCCGCCACGACTTTAATAATTTCATCTGTATCCACGGCGTAATTGATCGCCTGACGCACGCGCGGGTCGTCGAACGGCTTGCGGGCGATATTCATCGTCATGAGCTGGACCATGTTTTGCATGCCTTCCACATAGCGGAATTGATCCCCTAGCTCGGCGATGCGCTCGTTGCCGATCCGCGGATACATGTCGATGTCCCCGGATTTCAAAGCAAGCAGCGAAGCCTCGGCGTCCGGCATGATGCGAAATTCGACCTTGTCGAGGTAAGGCACGCCTTTGACGTAATAGTCTTTGTTCTTCTCGATCACGAGCTTCTGGTTCGGCTGGAACTCGACGAATTTGAATGGCCCGGTGCCGATCGGCGCTTTATTCTGGTTGTCGTATCCCTTCGGCAAAATAGCGGCCGTGAAGTTGCTCATGAACGAGACGTCGTTCTTTTTCAGCTTGACCGTGACCGTCTTGGCGTCCGGCGTATCGACGGCTTCGACGTTCGCAAAGGCGCTGGAGAGCGGCTTGCCCGTTTCCTTGCCCATCAGCCGCTCGTACGAAAATTTTACGTCCTCCGCCGCCACCGTCTTGCCGTTGTGGAACTTGACGCCGTCACGCAGCGTGAACGTATACGTCAGCCCATCGGGAGAAACCTTGTATTCCTGTGCGACCGCGGGCTGCAGCTCCCCTTTTTCGTTAGGCTTCAGCAGGCCTTCGAACACGTTGAACATCATCTCCTGCGTCCCCGAAGCAACGGCTAGGTGCGGGTCGAGATAGTCCGGGTCCTGCGGAACGGCGACGACGACGCTGCCGCCCTGTATGGGTTCTTTGGCAGCTTCGGCGCCGGTCGCCGGCGTCTTCGCCGGGCCGCCCGAGCCGCAGGCGGACAGGACGGTGACGGACAGCAGCAGAGCGGCAAGCAGCAGGGGGGTCCTTCGCAATCTTTCGGTTAGCATGGTTTCTCCTCTTTTCCATCCGTTGTTTGTTTAATAGGCGGGCATTTCTTGTGGCTGTGTTACAGCACATATTGATCGCCCGTACGGGCGAGATCAATCGGTCCTGGATACGTCTCTTGCGCCTCCCGGACAAGCTGGCCGAGATCGCCGTATTGGGGAAGATGCGTCAGCACGAGCCGCTTCGCTCCGCACTGCGAGGCGAGCCTTCCCGCTTCGCCGGCGGTCAGATGTCCACCGATTTTGCCGAAATATTCGTTGTACAGATTGCTTTCGCAAAGCAGCAGATCCGCGTTCCGGCCGATTCGTACCAAATCGTCGTTCCAAGCGGTATCCGCCGTAAACACGAGCGTCTGTCCCCCATGCTCGATGCGCATGGACAGGCACGGAACGGGATGGGTCGTATGCCCGAAGGTCCAGGTCAGATCGCCAAGCGTAAGCGTATCTCCTACCGCAATGACATGCGAATGCATGTACTCTCCGTAAGCGAGCGTTGCGAAGGCCTCCGGGTCCGCGTCGTGAGCGTAAATCTCGATCGGCTTCGTCCTGCGGCCGAGCTGCATCAGAATCATCGCCGCATGCTGCAGACAGTACACGTCGGCGATATGATCCGTATGGTAATGCGTGAGCACGACCGCGTCCAGCTCCTCCAGCGGCAGATGCCGCTGGAGCTGGGCGAGCGCGCCGGAGCCGCAATCCAGCAGCACGTTGACCGACTCCGTCTGAATCAAATACGACGCCGACGCCGAATCCGCAGCCGGATAAGCGCCCCACGGGCCCAAAATCGTTAATTTCATTTCGTTGTCCCCTTTCCGTTCGGTCCGGTCCACCCAGACGATTCCGTCTCGAACATCCGGAACTTCCGTTCCATCTCCACCATATTGCGCTTGACCCGCTCCAAATCGAGCTGGGCCATCTTCTTGATCAAGGCGTTCGCCAGCGCAAGCGGCGCCACGTACGAATCGAGAAAGCCCCGCGAACGGGTGGCGGCAAGCAAATACACGTCGGCCAGCTTGGCAAAAGGCGACACCGGCGAATCCGTTAAGGCGACGATGCGCGCGCCCTTCTCTTTCGCCGCTTCCGTCAAGTGCCTCGTCGTCTGGCAGTAGCGGGGAAACCCTGAGACGAGCAGCACGTCCCCCGGCCGGAAATGCGCCGCATATTCCGCCGCCTCGCCTTGCGGCACCAACCGGGCCTGGCCGAGCATGTAATGCAGGATGTAAGCGAGCGGCGCCGTCACCGCAAGGCCTGCGCGCCAGCCTGCCGTATACGTGCGCTCCGCGTCCAGCAGCAGCCGGACCGCCTCCTCCACCTTCGCCTCCTGCTTGAGCGCAGCCGTCTCGCGGAGGTTGTCGATATCCCGCGCGAACAGCTCGTCAAGCCACGTTGCCTGCTCCTCCTGCGCCGTCTCGAGCAGCCGCTGCACCGGGCGCGCCTGCAGAAACTGCGATTGCAGCTCGCTCTGCAGCGCGGCGTAGCCTTCGAAGCCGAGCGTCTGCGCGAGCCGGTGCACCGTAGCCTCGCTGACGCCGGCAAGTTCGCCCATCTTTTTGGCCGGCAGCACGGCCGCCTGGCGGATGTCTTTGGTCAGGAAGTAAGCGGCTTTCTTTTGACTCGGACTGAGCGAATCGAATAGTTGCTCGATCTTGCGTTCCACGCTCATACGCTGCACTTCCTTTCCTTTCTTTGCAAATAAGCGGGCAGCTCCTGTACCGACGCAAGGACGGGCTCATACTGCACCTCTTCGATGCCGACCCGGCCGAACCGGTTGATCAGGCAGCAGTCCATCCCCACCTCGCGGCAGCCGACGACATCGTCGTAATAATTGTCTCCAACGTAGGAGCATTCCTCTGCACGTACGCCCGCCTGCCGCAGCGCCAGCTCGAAGATGGCCCGGTCCGGCTTCTCGACACCGACTTCCGAAGAGACGATCACATGGTCGAAATACGGCAGCAGTCCGGTATCCGCCAGCACCTGCCTGGCGCTTGAATCCCAGTTGGAGATCAGTCCGATTCCGTAAGAGTTCCGCTTTAGCTCCGCCAGCACCTCGGCCGCGAAAGGATAGGCCACCCAAGGCGAACGAAGCTCTGCCCGCAGCTCGTTCAGCCGCCGCCACTGCTCCTGCAGATCGAGACACAACCCCAGCCGGTAATTCAAAACGCCCAGATACCACAGGAAGAACGTCGTCGCCTCCCGGCCGAGGACACCGGGGTATTCGCGCATGAACAGCTTGTCCGCATAATGGTAAGCCAGCTCGATCTCCCGCAGCTTCTTCGCGATCCCCTGCTCGGCCAAATAAGCCGCAAACCATTTTTCCCTTTCCAAATAAACTAACGTATACCCCAAATCGAACCACACAAACGTCGTTTCCATGCCTTTCCTCCGCTCCGTTAACCCACCAAGAAGGAAATCCTACACCTTCCTTCACTTTGTTGTATTCTCTACATCTTTACTTTATCCTCCGATTGTTTGCGCAATGTTAAATGAATCCAAAGATGATGTGAAGACGGCGCTACGCTAAAGCGGCGATTTTCATTTCGTGGAACAACGCAAAAAAGGCTCTTGTTCGCATCTTTGCGGCAAGGGCCGATCTTTATTTTTCTCCGGATTTCTCGGAATTTTATTCCGTAACGGATGACCTTGCGCAGAGAGCCGCATGAATCACTTGATGGCCCCGCTGCTCTTGAGCGTCAACTTGACTTTTACGTTCACGTCCGCTTTTGCGAACGCATTGCCCCACTCTTCCTGCACCTGCTTGAATGCCTTGAATTGGTACGCCCGCGCGAAGATGCCGAAGCCGACCGGATCGACCTTCAGGCTCTGGAATTTTTTCACCAGCTCCGAGAATTGCTTGTCCAGCTGCTTCTCAATCGCGGCTTCCAGCTCTCCTCCTTTTTTTTCAATATCAAACGGAAACAGTCTCTGCGTCAAAGCTCCTGACAAATGGATGTCCACATCAAAACGAAACTTCCCTTGATTGTAAGCCGTTTTGATTTTGACCTTCTCGGTACCTGCGTTGAAGCTGACCATATCCGAGGCGAAAACACCGCTCTTCCGCTCATGCGGGATATGGATATTGAAAGGAATCTCTTCTACCGTACTCCTCTGCAGAATAAGCAGCAAAGAACTTTCCTGTTGATTCAGCGAGCCCTTGTATTTCCCTTTGTTATTCAGAAGCGCCGTGCCCGTCACCTCGAATTCCTTGTTCAATTTAAGCTCGGAAATGGAGATGGTCATGCCTTTCTCGTACTTCTGTTCGATCAGCTTTTGAAGCGTCGTCCGGACGGTGAAATTACGCCGATTGTTTTTATCGAGCAGCCTGGTCAGATGAAGGGAAAGCCGCGGCTTGTCCTTAGGATAATGGTGCATCACATCGGATACCCGGCCGTCCACGAGCACGACCTTGGCACTGATGGTCTGCTTCCCGTCCCGGAAAAAGGTATCCATCAAGGGAAGCCAATCTGCCCGTTCCGTCAATCGCTTGCCGAGAAACAATATTTGCGATTTCCCACCGACGGTAAGGGCGGACACGACGGCATCGAACCGGTTTCTGGCCGTGCGGATCGTCTTGGACCGGAATTCGTAGTCTTCATTTTTTTTCTTCGCTTCTTTACTGAACACGGGAGCGGCCATAGAGACCAACAAGTTATCTTTCTCGTCCAAATCGAGGCCTACCGATAAGCCGAGCGTTAAATCCTCAATATTCGCCTGATCCCAACATCCAGGCAGCATCGCCACGAATACGACCAAGGCTGCCGTCCGTACCCATCGCTTCATGTTCCCCCTCGCCTCCAGCGCAGACGATCGTGAAGCCATACGTACAGCCACAATATATATGGGAACAAGTAGCCGAAGAACATCTCCGTCAGGTTGACAACTTCAATCCATTTATCGGTCTTGTTGAACGTCGGCATAACAAAGATCACGCTGCCGACAAAAAGCAGCATTACCCATTGAAGCAGTTTACGGTGATCCTCTCTGCCGAAAATCCAATTGATCGAGAAAACGGAAAGGTATAATCCCGGCAGCCATGTTGTTGAAATGATCATAATAAAGAAAGAGAGAAAAACGATTTCCAGCCGTTCGATAAACCGGAATTCCATCGTTTTGAGCAGATTGACTGAGGGCTCATTAAAGTGGGTAATGGCATCCGGGCTATAAAAGACGTTGCAGGTCACGGTAACATGCAAGTAAACGAGCAGCGTCAGCACATTGGCGATAACAATCCCCCTTGAGGCGTATTGTTTGGATTTTAGAAACGGATACAGGAGAAACGACGCTTCAAACCCTAAAAAGGCGTACAGCGCCGGCTTCATCGCAAGCAGGATCGGATGCAGACCCTCTTTAAACACAGGAAGCATGTACAGCCAATTGCTTTCTCTCAAGGAGAGCAGGTAGAAGAAAGGCATCCACAAGGTGATATAAAGGACGATCTCCGCATAGCGGCCTAAAACGCGAACGCCTCCCCGGGCAAGCAAATACGACGGAATGGCGAGTAGAATCAGCATGACGAAATCAGGGGTTTTCGGTAAAATCCACGACTTGATGAACAAAACAGCCCTTACCATGATGGTATAGGAAAAGAAAGCGAAATACATTGCGGTCAAGACCGCTGCGGCTCGTCCCACCCATTTCCCCGCATACCGCTTCAGCAGATCAAAAAGCGTCCCATCCGGGTACCGCTTCATCACCTGAACAATCGTTAAACTGGAGCAGGTGGCAATGAAAAAACAGATGACGATAGCGATCCATCCGTCGGTTCCTGCGAGTTCGGCCAACTCCCGCGGCAACTGCAGCAAGCCGACGCCCATTTGAATGCCGGCGATCAGAAAAATATATTGCATCAATGTAATGTCATTAAACGCATACTTTTTCATTCGTTATCACCCGCTTTACGAATTGAACAAGCTTGGGCATCTCTTATTTGGCCGGCCCCATATCGACAATTTCTGTTTTTACGGAAAGCTTCACATCCGCCTTGGCCAACGCTTCGCCCCAATGTTCCTGCACCTTCTTGTAGGCTTGATACTCATGAGCGCGGGCGTAAAGCCCGAGACCGATCGGATCAACCTGATGCTTTTGAAAACTTCGGATCATTTGTTCGAACTGCCGCTTCAACTGCTTGTCAATGGCCTGCTCCAGCTTGTCTCCCTTTTTTCTGACGTCAAACGGGAATAACCGCTCCGACAAGGCAATGGGCAACCGAATATCGATGTCGAATTGAAACTTGTCTTGAGCGTGCTTCGTTTTAATCTTCATCTTGACGCTTTTGACCCGAAAGGTGGTCACGCTTCGTGAGACCGGACGTCCATGACCTTTTCCGGGAATTTCAACCGACAGATTTATTTCCTTCCCGCGGTTTTGCAAAAGAAGCAGCAAGCTGCTCTCTTGCAAGCCCAGCAGCTCCGCATACTCCCCGCGCTCGTTCAGCACCGCCGTTCCTGTCACCTCAACGGCTTTGCCCATCTTAACTTCACTAATCGATGGCGTCATTCCCTTCTCGTACATTTGTCGGTGCAGCTCCTGCTGCGTCGTTCGCACGGTTATCCCTCTCCGGTTGGCTGTGTCGATCAATTTGGTCATATGCAGAGGCAGCCGCGGCTTATCGAGCGGATAGAAGTCAATGATTTCTGAAACCGGCCCATCGACGGCGACGACTCTGGCGTTCACGGAATACTTGGCGTCCCGGTATACGACATCGAACAGCCGGAACCAATCCGGATGCTGTAGTACGCGCTTACCTACCAGCATAACCTGTACCTTCCCCCGAATGGTCAGTCCCGTCGTCATCGCATCGAACCCCGTCATCGCTTGACGAAACGTTTCTGTCTTACGGCCGAACTCTTCATTTTTCTTCTTCGCTTCCTTGTTAAATACAGGGCTGGATAAGTAATACACCATATGGTTATCTTGGTCCAAATCCATGCCGAGCATTAAGCCGAGCGTCAAATCCTCGACATTGATCTTATCGTTGCTGCAGCCTGGAACGAGCAGAAGAACCAGCAGTCCGAGCATAACCCATCGTTTCATGCGAGCTGCCTCCGGGTAACACGAGTTTTCATCCACAGCAAAAACCCACAGCTTCAAAAAAAGCACGGCCCGAAAAAAAACGAGCGCGCCGAGCTTCCCTATACTTCTTCATTCAGCCGTCACCTTTCGGGTGGTTATCGCCCATTCTTCGCGATTGAACGGCCCGCGAGCTCTTGGGACGCGTCTTCATGCTCCATAAGGGCAGACGAACGAATGTATCCTTCATATCCGCGAACCGCATCGGGGCGATCGGGTTACCGTAAGGTGTGCCTAGCGATTCCAGTGAAATCAAATGTGCAATCAAGGTCATCATACCGATCACGATGCCCACAATCCCGAACATCGAGGCGATGATCATCATCGGAAACCGAATCAGCCTGATGCCGGAGGCCATGTCATAATTGGGGATAATAAACGAAGCGATCGCCGTGGAAGCGACCACGATAACCATAATGTTGCTGACGATTCCCGCGGAGACGGCCGCTTGACCGATCACGATGCCTCCGACAATCCCGACCGTTTGCCCGATTGGTGCCGGAAGCCGGACCCCCGCTTCGCGCATCATTTCCAGCGTAATTTCCATAAGCAGCGCTTCGACAAGCGGAGGAAACGGAACGCGCGCCCGAGATTCTCCGATCGACAGCAGCAACTGCAGCGGAATGACCTCGTAATTAAAGGAAATGACGGCGATATAGAGCGCTGGTAAAAAGACGGCTAAGGCAAATCCCCCAAACCTCAGCAAACGTGTAAAAGACGCGACCATCCAGCGTGTACTGTAATCGTCCACACTTTGAAAAAACGAAGTAAACGTCGCGGGGCCGATCAGTACGCTGGGCGAACGGTCGACAACGATGACGAATCTCCCTTGCAACAGTTGGGCAGCAGCCGAATCCGGGCGTTCCGTGGTAATAAACTGCGGGAAAGGCGAATACGGGTTGTCCTCGATCAGCTCGACCAATTCCCCTGTGTTAATGATGGCATCGATGTCCAACCGCCGAATGCGATCATCGATTTCCTTTAATACTTCGGGATGAACGATATCGGCCATATATAAGATGGATACGAGGGTGTTCCCCCGGCGGCCGATCGTCAGCTCCTTAATTTTCAGCTCGCGGTTCGGGATGTAGCGTCGGATCAGAGCAATGTTCTGGCTGCCGGTTTCGACAAAGCCTTGATGCGCGCCCTTAAGCGATGCTTCGAGTTGCGGGTCTTCGATCGCCCGCTGCGGCCATCCTTGGGTGTTGAAGACGACGGCTTCGCTGCGGCCATCCTCGAACAAAATGCTGACGCCCTGCAGCATGGCCATTTCGAGATCGGACCACAGACTTATGGTCTTGACATTCCCGACGTTCACCCGGGGCAAATTGTCCGGCGCGTCCGCATCCGATTCGAATTGAAGCGGGCGCAGCACGTTGTTGTTTAGGGCGTTTTTATCCGTAAGCCCGTCCAAATAAGCGATTGCCGCCTGTCTGCCCGTCTGTTTGATCACGAAATGGCGTACGACCAAATCGGGCGTCTGACTGAACAGCTCGTGCAAATCCGCTATATTTTGCGATAATACGGAGCTGATCGGAGTATTCAGCTTGTGGTTCGCCTGAGCCTGCGACGCAAAGCTCTTCTTTCCTCGAATCCAATTATGCAAAAAAGCCATGGCGATCATCCTGTGTGTTGTAGAGAATAAGTTACACGTTAGGATGCGGTTTCCATGGCAAAGTTATACGTTAATTTACGTTAATTCATAGTCTAATTCATCCGTTCTCATTTCGCGGCTGTTTCCCCATTCAAATCTTCATCCGTTATCGAATATCTAATCAGAAATTCATACCAATATTGATCAAAAGAAATTTTGTTCCTGTCCTGCAAGGTCAAGTATCGATCCCATAATCTCATCCGGAGTTTTTCCAAGTCGGTCGTCGGCTCCATATAGCATTCTCCTCCCAGGACGCATGATCCACTTTATGAGATTAGTCTATGGGGATATATCCAAAGGAACACGGTAGTTGCCCAATGAGGAGAAATAAAAAAATCCCTACCAGCCTATGCCAGCGGAACGGGTCGAAGCTTTCCGGCACAAGGTGAAGGGATGGTCGCAATCGCCATATTACTCAGTATGGAGCGATGTGAACCGCGCTAAACCCCACTTTCATGTCGGGGATGCGGCGGTAAGCCATGATTGTTTTTAGCAGTGAACTCTTTTGTAAAAATCAATATTACCTGGTAGATCATATAGCTCATAAACAATATAAAAAATGTCATCACTGGATAGCCATATCTCGACATCGCAACAAATGGGATCTGGATAGCGGTAAAATAAAATAATGTCAGAAGAATCGGTAATAAACTCTTCCCAGTTTTGCGGACACACGCCCAAAACATACCTATGAGGCCGCCCCAAACAATGATAGTCTGTATATTACCAACAATGTTCTTTTTAATTGAGAAGATATCATGCAAGTAGAATGGAACTAAATAAAGGGCACGAAGTCTTCCAATGGTATAGTGATGAATATACTTTAATGGTTCATGTATCAAGCCGTATTTTAGAACATCTAATCCTTTGGCAACCGCCACCTGATCTGCACCGGTAAAGATGGTGCTGGGATCGTATTGAGGATAAGCCGCAAAAAAACCATCAGGCGGAAGCTCGTACCGAATTTGAGTTCCAAGAAGGAATGGGCTCCCCGCGGAATTTGTAAACAAAATAAAATGGCCAAAGGTGATGTAATTTCGAATCCACCACGGGATCAACAGAACGATATAGGCGGCTATGATAGTGAGCGTGAATCGAACAATTTCTTTAAACGAATAGTGGTAACATAGCCACAAAAATAGCATAATGCCTGGAAATAATGAGGCTTGCGGCTTAAAATAAGCTGCTGATGCTGTCAGTAATCCAACCCCAATGTACCAACTCGTTTTTTTTGTATGAAGAGCAGTGATCATGACGCATAAAAGTACCAAAACAATAAAACGGAAAATACTCTCGGTTAGAATTGAACCGGAGGTAAAGTAATCTGGAAGATAGACAGCAACTAATAATGAGGTGATAATAGCAACCCGATGATTAAAAGTATACTTGGCAATATAATAGACTGGAAAAATGCATATAGCCTGCAGAAAGGCTTGAAAGATTCTAAAAGCAGTTACACCGCCATGCTGCTCCCCAAAAATCGCCATAAATCCGCTTAATATAATGGTCAAGCCTGGCATAATAAATGCGGAAGGATCATTCCCTGAATTATAGACAAGGGTACCTTCGTTAAGGAGAACTCTCGCACTGTGGATATATTTAACGTCATCATTATCGAGTTTAATCGGATCTCCCAGTAAAAGACGGTCGCCATGGACCAATACGACTATTATAGAAATAAGAAATACAATGGATGACAAGATCAGCAAGAATCGCATGGTTGTAGCTTCCTTCAAATGAGAAAAAAACAAAATTTTAACCTCCGAACGAAAATAAATTATTTATAAAGCCCATCAATATATAACAATCCTACACTAAGAAAGTTGGTTTTTCAACAAAATCCGCCAAAATCAGCATGTCACATAGGGGAAGCACAAAGGCGAATTGAAGAATATCTTGATTTTTATATCACAAAAGAGCACAACGAAAATTAAACAAGCTGACGCCGATGGAATACCGACGCCAGCTTGCAGCCTAGGGCTTTGTTCAATGTCACTAAATGCCGCAGCTCGTTCGCCAATCAGTGGATATAATCCGCCTTTTTTTGATGAGCCGCGACTGGCTACGAAACGATCTGCAGCCGATGGGTATGTATAAACATGTTAATTGCCACATGTCACCAGCCCATACATTCGCTCTGTACTCGAATATCCTAAGATTGAGAGTTACCGGGAAGGTTACAAACGGTACTCAATCACATTCAGAGGAGTGTTGACTAATGAGTTTCGTTAGAGGTTTTACTTCCACCGGTGTTATTCTGGTTCTTTTCATTCTGCTCGTTATCGTTGCTTGCAGTATCTGTTTTATTTAAGCGAACTAATGTAGAAGGGGGCCGCCGACAGGTGGCTCCTTCCATATTCAATCATGGTCAAAATCAACTGTTTCTGAAGACCTCCTCAAGCATATTTAAATAACCACTCTTAATCATCTTCTGATCTTTCAGCTTTAATAATAATTGATAAAAACCTTCTCTATAATCGGAATAATGGAAGATGTTCGCTTTTTCCATCATTGTTGCAAATCGTTTTTCAAACTGTGGCGCGTCACGCATCATATACTTGTAGTTCATCACCCATAGCTTCATCAGATGAATCCATTGGTCATTTTCAAACCGTGTTTTGTCATAGACCAAATTCTTATCACTGTTCAGGATACAGACATCAAAAAATGTGAAAGGATTGTCTCCTCCAATAAAGGTGGATACTAAAAATTTTTCAGGCATCAGGCTGTTTGCAAAATCATACCACGTCGGTTGGAACTTCGCTTTTATACTTTCGGTCAGTTCGTACAATGCGATATCCGGAGTAATATCTTTAATTGTTAACGATAAGTCTACATCCGAGTAGGTGTCTGAGGTTTGTTCAACACGACTTCCAACTACATGTATTCGGGTTATAAAATCCAAGCCCTTTAAATGGTTCATCAACTGTTCGGTCAAATCTTCATTTGTCGATGTCCCCATAATATCTCCAGCCCCTTCTTTATTTAGATATCGCAAAAAAATAGAATCAGCCTGTTACGGCTGATTCCATAAGCTCATGCTCTTCGGGCTCTAGCGTTCCGGGTGCTTCGGTTTTAGCTCGGGCATCTCCAAAACAGCCGAAATGTTGCACAGCATGCCGTTCGCCATGAACATGCTGACCGCCACCTCCGGCTGCTCGATGCCCGCTTCGCGAAAGCGCGCCTCCACGTGAGCCGTCACCTGAAGCATGCCTTCTCGCATCACTTGGCGGATCGGCTCTTCCTTGATGACCATCGCTTGCATTTGCAAAACGATCTCATGGTGATGCGTGCGCATCAGCTCTTCGTAAGTCTGAATCATCGCCTGCTCCAGCCGGTCCGAAGACGCATCCACCCCCGAGAACACACGGACGACGCGCTCGAAGGCCAGCTTCAGTGCAGCGGCGAACAGCTCCGCTTTGCTTTTGAAAAATTTAAACACGTAAGGCTGTGAAATGCCCACCCGCTCCGCAACCTGCGCCGTAGTGGCGCTGTAGTAGCCATGCTCCGCGAACACCGCAACGGCGGCTTCCAATATTTCTTCTCTGCGGCTCGCCGCGGCAGGCGCGCCGCTCCTCAACTTCATCTTGCCCATCGTTCCTCCTGCAAAATCGGAGCGCTCCGGCCGACCTCTTTGATCAGTTAGTTATTAATTACTAACTGTACTATAAGCGGATCGACCGGATATTTCAAGAACCGATTCCCGCCGGAAACAGCCAAGTCATCGCTTCCGGAAAACGCTTGACAAAATACTTCGACTCGTGACCCACGCCGTCTTCGATTTCAAACCGCAACCGATCCCCGGTGAACCCGCGCTCCGTCAATATCGCATGCGCTTCCCGGGTGTACGGAACCATCATTTTCTGGGCGCTCGGTTTATAAATGCCTTCGATGCTTCCCACATACATGTAGATTTTGCATCCTGCTTCCTCCATCGGCTTCGTTCTCACATACTCCATGAAGTCCGGGTACCAGAAGGAAGCGGACAGCAGTCCGAACCGGCCGAACACGTCGGGATGCAAATATGCGGCATAAAGCGAGACCAAGCCCCCGAATGAGCCGCCGGTAATGCCTGTCTCCTCCGGCAGGCAGGATGTCCGGTACTTCTCATCGATCCATGGCTTCAACCGGCCGGTAACGAAGGCGAGATATTCGGCGCCCTTTCCACCGAAATTCCGGGACTTGTCCGCCAGCGAAAGGGCAACCCACGGCGTGTACTCGTCATTCCGCTCGAACGGCGTAATGCCGACGAATATAAGCTCGCGCAGCCCGCCGCTCTCAAACCTGCGTTCCAGCTCCTCTATGGAAGAATCGAACAAATAGCTTCCGTCTTGTACGTAAACGGCCGGATATGCCGCTCCACTTGTAAAATACGAAGGAGGGAGATAGACGGTTATCTCCCTGCCATCGAACGATTCGACTATGATTTTCCCACGCATGACGCCCTCCCGGGTTGGGACCAGTCCTTGCATCAGGCTCTGGCCTTAAATAACAAATACACAAAATACGGAACGCCGATAATTGAAATCACAATGCCGACAGGCAGCTCGGCGGGCGAGAATACCGTCTTCGCAATAAAATCCGATACGACGACCAGCGCCATGCCGATCAGGCCGCAGACGGGAACCATGCGGACGTGCCGAATGCCTACGAGACGCCTGGCGATATGAGGCGCCATCAGCCCGACGAAGCCGATCCCTCCCGACACGCTGACGCAGGCGCTCACTAGCCCGATGCTGCCGAGCAGCAGAATCATCCGTTCTTTTTCCACAGCGACGCCCAAGCTTCTGACGCTGTTTTCCTCCAGCTGCAGCAGGTCCAGAGTATACGATCTGCGCACAATAACGGGAATAAGAACAACCAGCCACGGGAGCATCGCGACAATAAACTTCCAGTTGGCGTTGTAGATGCTGCCAGTCATCCAGACCGTCGCCATCTCGAAGTCGGACGGATTCATTTTCAGGCTGATGTACATGGAAAGCGCACCGAGTCCGGAAGCGGTAGCGATGCCCACCAGAAGGACACGCTGCGGGTCCAGCTTGCCATCCTTCCAAGCGAACAGATACAGAAATGCAGCCGTGCTTAGACCGCCCGCCCAACCGAACAACGGCATCGCCATCGTGGAGAACCAGCCCGCTCCCTTGATTTGCCCGCTGAAAAAAAACATAAAGATGACGACGGCCGCGCCCGCTCCGGCGTTGATACCCAAAACTCCCGGATCGGCCAGCCCGTTCCGCGTGACGCCTTGGATCGCCGCGCCGGCCACGCCCAGCCCCAGGCCGACCAAAGCGGCAATAACGATGCGGGGCAGCCGGAAATCGAAGATGACCAGATCGTGCTCGGGCTGCGGGTTGATCCGAAGCAGCGTTCGTACGATATCGCCCACCGTGATGTCGAAGGCCCCGTTCGTGAGAGAAAGGTATGCGGCGATGAAGATAAGCGCGACCGCTCCGAGCAGCACCGCCATGTACCTGCCAGCTGAAAGATTACGCACGCTGCTCCCCTCCCTTCTTCCGGATCAGATACAGAAAGAAAGGAACCCCGATCAAGGACGTCACGACGCTGATCGGCATCTCGAACGGGTAGTTCATGAAACGGCTTGCGACATCGCACAAAGCAAGAAATACCCCGCCCAGCACACCGGCGCATGGCACGATCCACCGATAATCGAGGCCGACGAGAAAACGGGTAATATGCGGGACGATCAAGCCGACGAAGGCGATCTTGCCGGCCAGCGCCACGGATACGCCCGTAAGCAAAATGACGGCAGCCATCGCGACCGCTTTAACGATCAGCGTCCGCTGTCCGAGGCTGACCGCCACTTCCTCCCCTAAGGAAAGAATCGAAACGGATTTCGAGATGAGCAGCGCAAGCACGATCCCGACCACGGCAAAAGGAATCGCCAGCTTGATCAGATTCGGGTCCATCTGATGCAGTCGGGCGCTATACCAAAAGCCGATTTTTTGCGAAACCTGAAAATACGTCGAAAACGCGGTCGCCATGCTGCCGAGAAACGTTCCGATCACGGTGCCCGTAATCGCCAGCCGGACCGGAGACATCCCGCCCGGCAGCAGCGACGCCAGTCCGAAGACAAGCCCTACGCCGAGCGCCGAGCCGATGAACGAATAAACGATCATTTCGATCGAAGAAGAGCCGGGCAGCGCGATCATGCAGACCGTAATGGCGAATACCGAGCCGTCGGTCACCCCCATGATCGAAGGGGATGCAAGGTAGTTCCTTGTCATCCCCTGCATAAGCGCTCCCGACATCGCCAGGAAAGCACCGATGAGCAGCGCTCCGACCGCGCGCGGGACGCGGGAGTGCATCACGATTTGATGATTGACGTTGCCCGGGTCGAAACTTGCGAACGCCTCCCAGAGCGTGTCTGCATCGATCGTTTTGGAGCCGAAACGGACGGATAAAATGATCGAGAGGACAATCGCAACCGGCGAAAGCCATAAGATCCACGCCGGGTGAAGCTTGTATGCTTGTCTCATGCTTTGTCGGCTCGCCTGCCTGGAATCAGGAGGCCAGCTTTTCCATAGCTGCTTTCAGGAATTGAATTTTGCTCCACGAGGTGCCGCCTTGCCCTAACGGATCGACGACGTTGACGAATACTTTGCCGTTTTTCACTGCATTTATGCTTTGCCAGATCGGATTTTTTTGCAGATCCTCCAGCGCCTTCGGCTTGTCTTTGTTTTCGTCCTCGGAAAATTGCAGGAAAATGTAATCCGGGTTCATTTCGCTAAATTTCTCGATCGAGATGAGCTCCTGCGCCTTCGCGGCCTTCACTTCCGGAGGCGCCGTAAAGCCGAGATCGGCATACAGCGACGCGTTGAAGAATACGCCTTCGGGATAAATGTACAGGTTGCCGGTCCGGACTCTCAGGGAGACGACCTTCTTGTCTTTCAAGCGATCGCCGAGCTTCGCTTTGGCTGCTGTCACATCTTCCTTATACTTTTGCAGCACCTGCTTGGCCTGCTCTTGTTTGCCGGTCAACTCGCCCAGCAGCAGCAGATTGGCTTCCCAGTTCGTCGAAATATGGGAAACCGGGAACGTCGGCGCGACTTTCGCCAGCTTTTCCGCCATTTCCGGCGGAAACTTCGAAGAGCCCAGAATGACGTCCGGCTTCATTTTCAAAATGCCTTCGATATTCGGCTGCATTTTTTCGCCGGTGCTTTCCACGCCTTGCGTGATGCTTTCGAACATCTTCGGAAATTTGCCCCCTACGGTAATCGCGCCGATCGGCTTCACGCCCAGCACTAGCGCGTCTTCCATCGCCTCCATCGCGCCGCTGATGACGATTCGGTCCGTTTTGCCGGGAACCGTGTAATCCTTGCCGAGATATTTGATCGTTTTGGTCGCCGGAGCCGCAGCTTCTTTGGCCGTTGCCGCCGGTTTCTCCGTTCCCGACGAAGCCGCCGGCTGCTCTTTCCCCTGACCTGCCGTGCCGCAAGCGGACAAGGCAAGCGCAAGCAGCGCCGCAGCCCCTATTCCTGACCATCTGCGTTTCATCATCTTGCTAAATCCCCTTTCATTGATAATGATTCTCATTTTCGATTATAAACGACCCTCCTCGCTTAAACCATGGACAATTTCCTGATTCACTTTGGACAATTTCCGAAAAAAATAATGATAACAATTGCTTTGCAGTAGACCTAGTTCTTCGGATGACGTGATTAAAACTTTACAAAGTACCACGTTTGAGGCCATACTTCCGTTATTAAATAATATTTTCACGAAATAGGTGATTATATGAAAAAAACCTTACTTTTCGCATCTTTATCACTAGTTATCGCTTGTTTATGTTGTTATTGGTTTATTTTCTATTTGTATCAACAAAGCGAAGACGGTATTCCAATACCTAGCAAGGCAATATTAAAAGAAAAAATCGTTTCGGATAAAGGCGCCGTGCACATCTATAAATTAAATGATTTGCAACAAACAAACGGTTTCCCCACAAGTTATAAAATTCGACTCCATCTTGCAGGGTGGGAATATTCAGGGGGAGAAAGTGAAGGGGCAGAATTTGTATTCAAAAAAAATGATGGCAGCAAAGTATATTTCTCTATTTACACTTACGAGCTTTCACTTTTTAGACCGAATTAAAAATCTGCCAAAAAGTTCATTTTATCTTCACAGGAAACCGCCCCCGATAGCCCTACCGGGCTATGGGCAACCTGCTTTCCGTTCTATACAATGAGGATGCTTGCCTGTTTCGTGAAGGAGTGATGAGATGAATCGTAAACGAATGCTGACGGTCCTGCTTGGCCTGCTGCTGGCGGCTGTGATAACCGCCTGCTCCTCCGAGCGTCCGGTCGATCCGTCGGAGGTGGAGGTCACGCTGACGACCAACCCTTCGCCGCCCAAGGCAAACGCCGTCACCAAGTTCACCGCCACGTTAGGCGGTGTGCCTGAATCGACCAAAGCCACCCTGTCCTTCGACATTCGCAAGTCCGAAAATGATACGCTGTCGTATTTGAATGCGAAGCAGGAAGGACTCGCGTTCTCCGCGGACAAAGAATTGAAAGAGCCGGGAACGTACACCGTCTATGTGCATCTGTACATCGGCGACCTGCACATTACCAAGAAAAAGAAGATTGAGGTCGCTTCATGAGCCGCATCCGCAGCCTGATGCCGCGCGCATCTGCCCTGCGAACCGCGCTGCTGGCGTTCTCGCTCGCGATCCTGCCGTCCGCGGCGGTCTTCGCCGCAAACAGCGGAAGCAGCGGGAAGGAAATCCCGCTCCAGCAGCTCATTGACGAAGCGCCGCCGGGCGGCACGCTGAAGCTGGCGGAGGGAACCTACCGGGGACCCGCCGTCGTCGCGAAGCCGCTTCGGATCGAAGGCGCGAACGGCGTGCGGATCGTCAACGAGTCGGATCAGCCGGCGGTCGAGCTCCGCGCCAACCGTTCCGCGTTAGCGGGCCTGGCGATCCGGGACACGGGAGCCAAGACTACGGCCGCCGTGCTGCTTTCCGGCGCCGACAGCACGCTGGAGAATCTGCGGATCGAGACGGTGTCCTCCGGCATTCATCTGCGGGACGCAAGCCGCAACAAGATCAGCCGTACGACTGTAAGTTGGGCGGGGCCGGACGTCAAGATGACGGAGAAGGGCAACGGCATCGACCTGTACGCCTCCCATGACAACGTGATCGCAAACAATACCGTCATCGGCATGCACGACGCCATCTACATCGAGAACAGCAACGGCATCCGGGTAGAACAGAACGAGGTGAACGAATCCCGGTACGGGGTGCATTTCATGTACGTCAACGACTCGTCGATCCGGAGCAATATCGGGGCGCGCAACATCACGGGAGCGATGGTGATGAACGTCAATCGCGTAGAGGTAACGAGCAACACGTTCGTTAAGCAGAGCGAGAACGTTAACTCCCAAGGCCTGCTGCTGTTCGACGCGAGCGATTCCGTGTTCACGGACAACCGTCTGGAGGGCAACCGCGTCGGCATCTTCGTCGAGCAAGCGCAGAAGAACGTGCTGGAACGCAACCGGGTTACCGTGAACTACGTGGGCCTGCAGCTCAAAGAATCCGAGAACAACCGGTTTCAGGGCAACGATTTTCAAGGCAACGTTATCCCGGCGGAAGCGACGGATAGCCAGAATAACGACGTGAAAGCCAACTATTGGGACAGCTTCCAAGGCATCGATCTGGACGGAGACGGGTTCAGCGATATGCCCTTTGCGATCAATCCTTTTTTTCAAAAAATGACGAAAACGACTCCGCCGTTCCAGCTGTTCTTCCAGTCGCCGGGCATGGCGTTTCTGGAGGGCATGCTGACCTCGTCCAAGCAAGCTTGGACGACCGACCGCGCGCCGGCGATGAAGCCATACGCAGCGGACGCCGACCGTCCGCCGGGCGCTTTCGAAACGACGGGAACGCTGGTGATCAGCCTCCTCCTGCTGGGGAGCGCGGTAACAACCATATTCGTAACGGGGGTTCGACGAAAATGAAAAAATTCACTTTTAGCCTGGCCATTGTCATGATCATTCTGGTGCTGTCGGCATGCGGAGCCAAAAAGTACGAGCCGCAGGCCATCAACGAAGCGACGGACAAATGCGCCGTGTGCAGCATGCAGGTGAAGGACGACCAGTTCGCGACGCAAACGGTCCTGAAGGATGGCAAATCGCTCAAGTTCGACGATATCGGCTGCTACAACGAGTGGAAGAAGAAAAACGGCACCGAGCAGGTCGGAGCGACGTTCGTCCGGGATTACCATTCGAAGGAATGGATCGAGCTGGAGAAAGCTTACTATGTGTACGACAAATCGTTCAAATCGCCGATGGCTTACGGCATCTATTCGTTCAAGGATAAAGCAACGGCGGAGAAATTCATCTCGGACAACGGGAAGGGCAAGCTGATGACAGGCTCCGAGCTGGGCTCCCATACGTGGGAACGCAATTCGGATAAAATGAAGCATATGAAAGACGACCACAAGCCCGGCGATGAAGGCAAGCAAGGGATGAAAGACATGAAGGACGGTCATGGCGGCAGCGAAGCGAAGAAAGAAGAGCCGAAGGTTGCGAACTAATGAAACCGATGCTGACTGTGGCGATTCGCGAGATGAGAATCGGCTTCCGCAACCCGTGGGCATACTCGTTCCTTGCGCTCTTTTCCTTATTCAGCCTGGCCCTGCTGCTGATTCACTCCAGTCGGGTCGTCGAAGGGTATTCCAGCGTCACGGGCACGATGCTGAACCTGATCTTGTACCTGCTGCCGCTCATGACGCTGCTGCTCGGCTCCTTCTCCCTGACCGCGGAAAAGGAAGAAGGCGGCTGGCAGCTGCTCTCCGCTTATCCGCTCGGCACGCCCGCGTTCGTGCTGGGTAAATATGCGGGCATTGCCGCCGTGCTGCTCGTCATCGTCGCCTTCGGCTACGGCTTGACCGGCGTCGTCGGGCAGTTCACCGGAAAGCCGTTTGATGTAAAAACCTTCACGTTGTTTCTGGCCTTCTCGGCCGGCATCGTGCTGCTGTTTTTGGCCGTCGCCGCCATCGTCGGCACGCTCGCCAAAAACCGCTGGCAAGCGCTGACGTACGGGGTGGCGATCTGGTTCTTCACCGTCATCGGGTGGCCGACGCTGCTTGTCGCCGTACTGGGCTTGCTGCCGTACCTGTGGATCAAACCGGTGCTGGCCGCGCTCACCCTGCTCAATCCGGCAGAGCTGGTCCGGCTGTTCATCGTCGTCAAGCTGAGCGGAGGGTCCGTGCTCGGGCCCGAATATTACGAATGGATCGGGTGGATTCGCGGGACGGGCGGCACCCTCCTGTTCCTGCTCGTCGCGGCCGTCTGGATCGCCGGTTGTTTGGGCGCTGCCGTTCTGTTCTGGGAAAGGGGGCGGTCGCGTGGCTAACCCGGTGCTGAAGCTGACGAACGTCCGCAAAACAATCAACAAACAACCGATCGTCAAGGGCGTCGATCTGGAGCTATACCCCGGCCAGGTGATGGCGCTGTGTGGCGGCAATGGAGCGGGCAAAAGCACGCTGCTGCGTATGATCGTCGGCAGCTCGCAGCCAACTGAAGGCTCCATCGAGGCGTGCGGGCTTAAGTGGCGCGCCGACCGGATGCGCTACGCCGCTTCCGTCGGCTATATGCCCGACGACTACGTGTTCGGGCAGGCGCTGTCCGCCCGGGAGACGCTCACGTTCTGGGCGAAGCTCCGCAGCGTGCCGCCGTCCCGTGTTCAGGAGCTGCTGCACAAGGTCGGCTTGGCCGAGGTGCAGCAGAAGCCCGTCACCTCCTTCTCCAAAGGGATGCGGCAGCGGCTGTTGTTCGCGCAGGCGCTGCTCGGGGACCCGCCTCTGCTCGTGCTGGACGAGCCGACGAACGGCCTCGATCCGTACTGGCTGCAATCGTTCGTGCATCTCATTGAAGAAGTGAAACGCGAAGGCCGCGCCGTTATTTTCTCGACGCATCACCTGCAGGTGGCCGAATCCGTCGCTGACCGGGCCATGTTCCTGCGAAACGGCGAATTGGTACGGCAGGGCTCCATCGACGAGTTCCGGGAGCACTACGGGCCGAAGGGACTGGACGGAGCGTTTACGGAATTTATGGCTTGAACGAGTCTTTGGATCACAAGAAAGCCTTGTCCTCTTTCCATGAAGAGAACAAGGCTTCTGTCTTATCCGCGAACGAGTCCCGCCTGCTTGCACGCCGCCTCCAGCTCCGCCAGCGAATCGGCCAGTTCCGAAACACGCTTCAAATTCGCCAGCATCCCAAGCACGATGACCTTGCGCGGACGGATCTCCACCAACTCCTGCTCCAGCACGGCCAGAGAATCGAGCGCCTCATTGCGAGCTTCCCCTTCGGAGAGCCGTTCCAACCGTTCCCGGCAACGCTTTACGAGCAGGAGCGGATGAGCCGACTTCGTGCTTCTCGCGGACACCTCCCTCAGCCCCGGCCAATTGATTTCGTTCAGAAAAGGCTTCGGCTTCTCCCGCAGCGTGCGTTCCGCTACGGCATCGACGATATGCATCATATGGCGGCACACCTCTTCCGGCCCCAGCGTGATCTTCTCGACCAGCTGCAAGCCCGAGTAGCTCGACATCAGACTGCTCAGCAGCAGCGCGCCCTCCGGCGCATAAGGCGCGTAGCCTTCCCCGTAAAGGCCCACAAGGCTGTCGATAAAGTTCAACCGTATTTCGGTATTCATCCGCTTCAAGTAATCCTCAATTTCCTGGCTTACAAAGCCTCCGTTTTCCCGCATTTGCATGGTGAGAAATTCGGGATATTCGGCCCACAGATGACGTTCGACGAGTATTTTCTGCTCCAGACGTTCCCTCGGGCTCAGATGCCGTTCGCATTCCACCAACTGCAGTCCGTCGTTCACCCGCTTATTAAAAAATTTGAAAATATCCAGCAGCAGCTCCTCCTTGGAGGCAAACTGCTGGTACACACTGCCTTTGGATATTTTGCAAGCTTCGGCGATTTCCTGCATCGTCGTCTGCATGTACCCGTTCGCAGCGAACAGCTTCATCGCAGCAAGCAGGATGTGCCGCTTCTTCTCGTTCCACTTATCTTCCACCATTACACCGCCCCGCAACTTGTATGGTCTGCTTCGTTTCCGCTATAGCGAAAAGCTCCGTCTATTCCCGGGCAGCTGCGGCGCCTTCTTTTACCTGAGCGGGAATCCCTGCCTGCTTGCGAAGACCCGGGCTCTCCTTCCAGCGGATCACCATGACCATGCTTGCCACCATGAAGGCCGCTCCGAGCACATAAGGGTAATTGACGTTAACGTCGAACAGTACGCCGGCAATGGCCGGTCCCGCAATCGTCCCCAAGCTCATGTAGGCGTTGTTCATCCCCGCGACGAATCCCTGCTCGTTTCCAGCCATCTTGGACAACAGCGTATTGACGGCTGGCCGGATCAGCGTCGTAGCGACGAAAAACAGAATGGTAACGGCAAAAATGGCAACGTACGTCTTCGCCGCTAAGACCGCCAGCATCATGACGGCGGCAAGCAGAAACATAGCCATAAGAATTTGACGCTCGCTAAACCTCCGCAGCAGCCTTTCGAAAAGAACGGCTTGGGTAAAAACCCCTGCCAGCGCGCCAAGCGTAATCATCAGCGAGATATCCTTCGGCGTAAATCCGTGCTTCTCGGTCACATATAAACTAATCACGGATTCAAAACCCATCAGGCCGAACGTCATCATGAATACAAGCAGTAGCAGCATGAAGTACGGCGCACGAAACGAGCTAAGCATTTGCTTGAGCAGATTTTCCCGCTTCTTCTCCGACGTCCGGGCCAAATGCCTCGCTTCCCGGCTTTGGGTTTCCGGCAGAAACAGCAGGGACAGCAGCACCGACACGCCGGCTACGGCCGCCGCCACATAGAACGGAACCCGCAGCCCATATTCGGCCAGAAATCCGCCGATGCCCGGCCCGATCACGATGCCGAGCGACATCGAAGCGCTGAACAAGCCCAGCCCTTTTCCGCGTTCTTCCTCCACCGTAATGTCAGCCACATAGGCCATCATCGCCGGTGTCAGGAGCGCCGCCCCGATTCCGCTAAGCATTCTGGACACGTAAAGCAGCCACATCTGATCGGCCAGCCCGAACAGCAGCTGGGACAAGGTAAACACCCCGATCCCCAAGACAATCATGAATTTACGCCCGTATTTATCGGACATTTCGCCGCCAATAGGGGAAAATATGAGCTGCGTCACCCCCATAGCCGCGATAAGGTAACCCATTTCCCGGCCGGTTGCCCCTAATTCCATCATGAATTTAGGTAAAATGGGGATGATCAGTCCCATTCCCACCATCGTAATGAACATGTTCACCATCAAAATGACGAGCGGTCCCCAATTTGATCTGGTTTTGGTCATAACTTTCACCTCTCTTGCAGATTTCAATTCCTTACCAATTGACCAATTGGTTCTATAAATGACTACGTGGTTATTTCGAGATTATATCCTTCCCCACTCCGTTAAGTCAACTTGTTGAAATTAAAAAACGGGTATGATATGATGGCTCTAAATTAATGATGGGAGCTGAAAAGATATCATGTAAAACTTTTCTTGCTAAGAAATATAAAATAATAAAACAAAAAAGCGATACGAACGCATGTTTTATTATTTATATGCAAGAAAGTTACGATATCTTTTCGCTCAAACAATATTTCCTTATCTAACTCGGCATCGGGTTGGATTCGCTGTATTTATTTGAGCTGCAAGAAAGTAACTTTCTTGCAGCTTTTATATTTTTATACAGGAGGATCTATTCTATGTCATTAATCAGCGTGACAAACCTGACGTTTGCCTATGACGGCAGTTACGATAACTTATTCGAGAACATAAGCTTTCAAATCGATACCGATTGGAAATTGGGATTTACGGGAAGGAACGGCAGAGGCAAGACCACATTCCTCAACCTATTGCTCGGGAAGTATGAATACAGCGGAACTATTTCGGCCAAGGTCAGCTTCGAGTATTTTCCATTCCATGTGGAGAACAAGGAACATAACACAATGGATGTTATCGGCGACATCTACCCGGATTACCTTCACTGGGAATTGATGCGCGAGCTTTCATTGCTCAAGGTGTCGGAGGATGTTCTATATCGGCCCTTTGCTTCATTGTCCAATGGGGAGCAAACGAAAGTATTACTGGCTGCCCTGTTTCTTAAGGAAAACAGCTTTTTGTTGATTGACGAGCCGACCAATCATCTGGACATGGACGCCAGAAAGCTTGTCAGTCAATATCTCAATACCAAAAGCGGGTTTATTCTCATCTCTCACGACAGGTCATTCCTGGATCGCTGCGTTGACCATATCCTGTCCATCAATAAAACCGACATCGAAATTCAAAAAGGCAATTTTTCCGATTGGTGGGAAAATAAACGGAGACAAGATCAATTTGAGCTTGGCGAGAACGAAAAGCTGAAAAAAGACATAAAACGTTTGTCAGAAGCGTCCAAACGAACGAGTCACTGGTCGGACGAGGTGGAAAAAACGAAGAACGGCACAACGAATTCCGGCTCCAAGGTAGATAAAGGGTATATCGGCCACAAGGCCGCCAAAATGATGAAACGCTCCAAATCCATGGAGCATCGACAGCAGGCTTCGATCGAGGAAAAGTCGAAGCTCTTGAAAAATATCGAAAGCTCCGAGAGCTTAAAGATTACCCAGCTGGCTTATCATAAAAACCAGCTCGCCGAACTGGACCATGTTTCCATTTACTACGGGGAGAAGAGGGTCTGCACCGATCTCAGCTTTACGATTGAGCAAGGCGAGCGGATTGCGCTCTCGGGTGCGAATGGCTCCGGAAAATCAAGCATTATCAAGCTGATTTGCGGCGAGGATATCGCGTATACCGGCACGTTCAGAAAAGGAAGCCAACTGAAAATATCGTACGTTTCGCAGGATACTTCACATTTGCACGGCAACTTAACGGATTACGCCAGAAGCAGCGGGATTGATGAAAGCCTGTTTAAATCGATTCTAAGAAAGCTTGACTTTTCCAGAGTTCAATTTGACAAAGATATATCAGCCTATAGCGGCGGTCAAAAGAAGAAAGTGCTGCTGGCGAAAAGTCTTTGCGAGAAGGTTCATTTGCATATTTGGGATGAGCCGCTTAATTTTATCGATGTGATTTCGCGCATGCAAATCGAGGAACTGCTGATCGAGCACTCCCCGACCCTTCTTTTTGTGGAGCATGACAGCGAATTTTGCAAAAATATTGCTACCAAGGTCATTGAACTCTAAATGGGCACAAGATGAATAGAGGCAGCGGCAGTCCGGGACGTTATTTTCGCGTCCGAAGCTGCCGCTGCCTTTTATTTTTAGAGTTTACTTTTTTTCCATGACCGCAAAGTAATTGTCTTCATCATCTGCAAAGTTAAATACTCTTCCGGAAGGCATCGTTACCATTTCTCCGACTTTGACATTTTTATTGGATAGGTCGCTATACAATTGATCGAGATTTTCCGTAAAAAACATCAAAGAAGGCGTACCGAGATTTAATCCGGGCGACATTTTGGCAACGAATTCCTTGTTATGGAGAATGATGCTTGTTTCTGCACCCTTGGCAGGAGCAATTTCGATCCATCTCATGCCTTGGCCGTTATTTTCTTCCGAAATGACCTTAAATCCTACTTTTTCCGTCCAAAAATCCCGTGCCTCATCTTGGTTATTTACATACAACATAATTTGACCGACTTGACTAATCATCAATGGTTCAGCTCCTTTATTATAAGTAATTACCAAATCCGATGCTCCTAATGCAAAAAGCAGCCCATCGCGAGCATGCACGCGTCCTGATTCTAATCGTTGCGGCAGTCTGCGCGCCGGAATCTCGTCATCCTACGGCCAAATTACCGCTTCTTCCGGGCTCAAAGGCCGGTCGTATAAATTATTGCTCATCAAACCTGAGTAGACGATATGCCGGACCACCTTGCCTTTATCGCAAAAAACGATGATCTTGTTGGCATCGTCATAGGATAAATGTTGATCGGTCCAGTTATAGCCTACAGCGGTATTGATGGTTCGCGGGTCGGTATAGGCACCAAAGACGTACACTTTGTCCCAAGCGAAGTCGGTATGATCCTTCAAATAAACCGCTGTGCCCGCTTCCCGGGCCTTCAACGCTTCTTTCTCAATGGTGCGGACGAGCTGCTGCTCCGGGCCCCCGATTTCGAGCCGGATCACAGCGTAAACGACGATTGCGGCAAGCAACATGGCTGCGGCGAATGCTATTGCTTTTTTCATGCTACAGCCCCTTTCGGAAAACTTGCTGCGTCTTCGTATTTTCGAATCCTGCGCCCTTGTAGAATTGATGGGCCATGCGCATGAATCCAGCCGACGAGCTTGCTTTGCGCTTCCGCCACGATTACGACATGATCGGCCACATTCAGAATGGGAGCCAATCTTGCTTCGATTTGCTCCGCTCTGGCGGGGTAACCCAATTGTCCGGATAACCGGGCAATCTCTGGGCCATCCTGCGGCACGGCCTTCCGGTAAAGCAAGTCCATTTCATCTCATCCCCTGTCGCTGTTCTATTTTTCCTTTTACACTTTAGCAAATAGTGTATCACATCCTCCTTCCTAAAAATAACGCTAGCGGCGGCTGGACGGAAACGAGAAAAAGGACCGGGTTTAAACCCAGTCCTCCGTGAAGCGGATCAAACCCCCGGCGTAGTCGGATCGAATGGATAGTTCACCGGCGTAAAGAAATCCTTGTATCGTTTGAATGACGGCGTCGTGGGCGACAAGATCTCCGCCACGGAGTTGCCGACAATCGTTGCGACGTTGGCCAATTTGTCCTTGCTGATTTTATCGATCGTGTCGTACCGGGAATGGTATTCAGGCTCTGCTGGGGAATGGGTGTACAAAGCGGTGGCGACTCCCCGCTGGTAGAAAGGAACATGATCGCTCCGTCCGAACCGCCCGTACGGAATGACCCCGGATAATCTGGAGGCAAAGGTCGCGCCCAAGTCGGTGACTACGTTTTTCTGTCCGTTCACCGTGTACATAATCAAGTTGCCCGAATTTTTGCTGCCTACCATATCGAGTTGAAAATGCCCGATAAACCGGCCGATATCCGTGGAGCTGAGCGACCTGGCATAGGCTTGGGAGCCGTATAAGCCGTATTCTTCCGCGCCGAATGTCAGAAAACGGACCTCGGAATCCCGCTGGGTACCCGCGACGGCCCGCGCGATTTCCAGCACAACGCCCACGCCGGAAGCGTCGTCGTTGGCTCCGGGGCCTGCGGACACCGAGTCGTGATGTGCGCCGACCGTAACCAGATCCGTGGTCGTTGTCGTCGTATTGGGCCTTAGCGTAGCCACAACGTTGTAGGAGGTTGCCGCCATGGCGGCTACACCTTGAACACTGAGACTTGCCCGGGGACTGCCGTTTGCCGCCAGCCTTTGCTTCAAATCTTGCGCGTCTTTGCCCGAAAGGCTGACGGTTGGAAGGGAAAGCGTGCTGTATTGCGTATCCGAAATCGGGGCATCGGAGGAAGGATCGTAGAGAATGACGGCCACCGCGCCTTGATCCGCAGCGTTGGCGATTTTTTCATTATTGTCGATTTGGCCCGCTTCGATCAGAGCTATCTTTCCCTCAAGCTCCAGACCTTTCAAATCCTGCTGCGCTCCTTTTTTCGCATCAACAACCTCGCCGCTGACCTCGCCGCCTTGCGTGTTTTGGAGTGCTTGCGGGGCAAGGTGCTCGCTTACGAATCCTTGCGCTCCTTCGATCGTCAGTTGAATGCTGCTTGGGGCGGTATATTTGGGGAAGGTAAAGGACTGCAGGGTGACAGAGTAGCCATACTTCTCCAATTCGCCTTTGATGTACTGCACCGCATTGTACTCATTTTGCGTCCCCGCTACCCTCGAAGACACGGCCAAGCGCGAAACGTGGTTGAATATGGCGTCTCCATTCACGGTGATGGTATTAGCCGGGCCATGGACGACAGCGCCCTCGGGTCCGGCCTCCGATGGAGCCGCTACAGCGAGCCCTGCGCCCGTTCCCCAGCAAAGACTGGCTGCCAAAAGAAAACGCGACCAAATAATTCCTTTCATCATGTCACTCCTTTTTGTTTTGAAAATGTAATACGCTTCTACTTTATTGCGGCGGCCAACTCAAATATGCATGCAATTTTGGAATGAACGAATGAAAAAAGCGCAGCCATATTCCCGTAACTACGGGGAGGCTTGCGCTTTTGAATAATTCACCGCTATTTCATTTTATTTAAACGATCAAGCCTGACCGCTCACGCTCTCGATCTGATACGGTTTAGGTCCGAGCTTGATACTACCGGCACGTTCCGTCTGAAGCTTAACCGTCGTCGGAAAAATACCGGGCATCCGCTCATCCGGGAACCAAGGGCGTTTGCGATCGATAACGATCAGCAGACCTTCCACGTTGCCGACCGCGGCGAATTGCCGGTCGTCCCCGCTCCACTTCTCAAGCGAAAACGATTCATGCAGCTGCCGGAGGGCAGCCGGCAGATCCTCGACCGGAAGCCCGATCTCGCTAATGCGTAAAATATCTTTGGACGAAAAAGGGGCGCTGGTAGCATTGCTCAAGGAATGATGAGCGATCAACTCCACGAGATTTCCGTCCGGATCGTAGAAATACAAGGCCGTGGCATTCCAATTCGGAAAAGGAAATTGTACGGCTTCGTTTTTGGCAATCGGCTCGATTCCTTTGCTGCGTACCCACTCCAGCGCTTCGTCCGCTTTATTGTCGGGAATCGTGAAGGCGATGTGGTAGTAGGTCTGCTCCCGGTCATCCGCAACAAAGGTAAGCTTGGACTCGCCCGCCTGAATCACCAGCGAATCCGCATTCTCTTCAAGTATGGGAAGCTGTAGCGTATCGCAATAGAACTGTTTTGTCGCCTCGTTATTGGAGGAGTGCAAAATAACCTCGCGTATTTTCATCTCGATCTCTCCTTCGCGATGGGTCACGAGAAGACTTTCGACGCGTCCCTTCCTGCCCGCGGAACCAAGGGATAGCTGTGGAACCCTTGTCCATACACTTCGCTGGCTTCACTTAGAATGACGAACGCTTGCGGATCTACCGTGCTGACGATTCTCTTAAGCGGCGCAATGTCGGCATTTCTCAGGACGACCATCAGGACCCCGCGGGGTTCCCCGGTATAACCGCCCCAGCTTGTGAACCGGGTCAAGCCGCGGTCCAATTCCAGCAAAATCGCGGCGCGCAGCGTCTCTTCGCGTGTTTGATCCGTAATGATAAAGGCTACCTTGGAATCCGAGGCCGAGTGAATCAGCTCCAGCGCCTTTTTGGTTAAAAACAACCCGATCCATGCATACAACGCCTTCTCCGGCGAAAAGACGATCGCAGCCATTAAAATAACGGCAAAGTCGAGGATTAGCAGCGCCTTTCCCAGTCCGATGCCGAGCTTGCGGTTCAGAAGCAGCGCCACGATCGTAAACCCGCCGGAGGAGGCGTTGCCTTTAAAAATCAAGCCCAACCCGAGCCCGGTCCCAATACCGCCATAAATGGCGGCCAGCAGCATGTTGTCCGTCAGCGACGGCACGCCTTCGGTGAACAAGATACACAAAGGCAGCAGGATGGAGCCCAATACTGTTTTAACCGCAAATCCCCGGCCGAATACCGCCGCGCCCGCCAGAAGCAGCGGCACGTTGATCAGCCATTGGCTGATCGCCGGCTTCAAGCCCGTTACATATTCGAGGACGGTGGACAAGCCGGTCACACCGCCCGCAGCAATCTGATACGGATGCTGAAACATGTTATAGCTGATTGCCATCAGAAGGCAACCGATTGTCAAGTAAGCCATCTGCACTCCGAAGGCCGCCGCACGGCCATACCCGGAAGCGCCGCGATCCGATTTCATGTTGCCTTGCACACTCCCTGCTCTTGGATGTAGTTCTTCATCTTTTTATCATGAATGCTACACCCTCGCAAGAGCGCAGGGCAACGCGAATTCGCTGTATAACGCCTACGCCGCAATGCTTTCACACTTTCTTGCAGCACAGCAATCCGGTAGACTCCTGCCGGTTTTCATCCACTCCTTTCCTGTAAGGATTTTATAAACTTAATATACTTTTATGTTTATAAATTATAATATCAATTTACTGATTTATTTGTCAATGCATGTTCATTAAAATTTGGAAAAGTAATCAATCATAAACTGCCGAAAAATTCGGGAGGATTCTGTAAGATAGCGATCTCTTACCCAGGATAACCATAGGATTCGTTGACATATAGGCTCCTCAATATGCAAAAGAATAACAGAAGATCCCGTTGTGCTGCCCCATGAAACTCCAGGAATAAAGGCTACCCCCAAGCCCGCTTTCACCAGCCTGCTTACGGTAGCAGGATCATCCGTTTCGAAGACGATGCGTGGAGTAAAACCGGCAAGCCTGCAAAAGTCATCGGTTAATCCTCTCAAACTTTTACCAGGTCTTAAACTAATAAAATCTTCATCTGCTACCTCTTGCAGCTGGATGCTTGAACGTCCAGCCAAACGATGATTGGATGGAACAGCTAAAAATATTTCTTCATTTACCAAGGGTGTACTGTGGATATTCTGGAGTTCAAGTGGCGCTGAAGAGATGCATAAGTCAAAGTTGGGTTGAATGGCTGATCTGGAGACATGCTGGAGTAAATGAAATCTAATATTGGAGTATTCTTTACGAAATTCCACCAGGATATCCGACAAGATATGGGAACCTACAAGAATTGCAAGATCGATATACTTGTGTTTCTCCAAACTGAGGTCGGCCAGCTCTCGTTTACCGTCTTCTAACGAGCTTAAAGCTTTCTCCACATGTTTTAAGAATACGCTTCCATTCTGATTCAGCTTGATATGCTTTCCTACCCGATCAAAAAGCTGTACGCCTAGTTCCTTTTCTAACAGGGAGATCATTTTACTAAGAGCGGGTTGGACAATGCACAATTCTTCTGCTGCCCGGGTCATATGTTCATGGCGGGCGACGGTTTGAAAATATTTTAGCTGCAAAAGCTCCATCTTCATCCCTCCTATATAACACTTTATATCAAATCATATAAAAATATATATTAGATTGCATCGATTTAGTAAAGGTATAATTTTAAAAAAACGATTATGCGGATGGATAATGCGAGAAAACACAGCCGGGAAAGGACAATGAACATGGCAGTAAGTCTTGAGAAAATTGAACCCATCATCTGTGACCGAAAAGAACAATATTTAGCGCAACTGTTTACGCTGCTGCGACAAAAAAGCATCAGCACCCAAAATGATGGTATTGTGGAATGTGCCGAGCTGTTAAGGGAATTCATGGAGGAGATTGGGATTCAAACTCGTTTAATCGAAACGAAAGGAAATCCTGTCGTATATGGTCAGCTCCTCAAAAATGAAAGCGCATTCACTTTACTTATCTATGGTCATTATGATGTCCAGCCACCGGACCCCCTCGAAGAGTGGTTGTCCCCGCCTTTTGAACCTACGATTCGGGATGGGAAAATTTACTGCCGAGGCGCAGGGGATAACAAAGGCCAGCTTATGGCTCAAGTTCTCGCAGTCAAGACTTATTTGGACGCCTATGGCGAGCTTCCGATCAATGTGAAATTTGTATTCGAGGGAGAAGAAGAGCGAAGCAGCGTCAACCTTCCTTCCTTTGTCCAAGAAAATAAAGAGCTTTTAAAGGCAGATCTGGTCTACACGTCGGATGGGCCATCTCATGAGAGCGGAAATCCCTTAATCTTATTAGGAGTTAGAGGGAACCTCAAGGTACAGTTAACCGCGGCAGGGGCTGACTGGGATAATCATTCGGGAAACAAAGGAAATATCGTTCCTAACCCTGTCTGGAAACTTATCGATTTATTTCACACCCTGCGGGATGGCAACGAACGTGTATTAATTGAGGGTTTTTATGACAATATACGTCAACCTACCGAATTTGAGCTTCGGCTTCTGAAGGAGATCCCTTATAATCGGGATGAAATTTCCGAAAAAATCGGATACAAGGATTTGGCTTTGGATGGAGAAACCTATTATCGCCGACTCATGTTTGAACCGACTTTCAATATCTCCGGATTTCATAGCGGTTATGGCGGGAACGGGGTTAAAACCATTATCCCCTCAAAAGCTACAGCGAAAATGGATATTCGTTTAGTCGCGGATCAAGATCCTGAAGATATTTATCAAAAGTTTGTTCGTCATGTCAAAAAGCACGCACCCGATATTGACGTGCAATTCATGGGTGCTGTTGATCCATCCCGAACGAGTTCGAACCATGAATTGGTCAAAGTGGTCACAAGCGCCGTTCGAGAGGCTTATCAACTAGAACCTATTATTCAACCCAGTTTAGGCGGCAGCTTGCCGGATTATGTATGGACAAAACTATTAGGCTTGCCATCGATTGTTGTTCCTTACGCCAATTTTGATGAAGCCAATCATTCTCCGAATGAAAATCTGAATATTGATCATTTTTTTAATGGGATAAAGTGTACGTGTCACGTGATCCATAAGCTTGGAGAACATTCGAGAACATCGATTACCATATAGGGAGGAAGCGTGAAATATGGCTAAATCACAGCCTATCATTCAAAACGATCCTAAAGGGCTGATACGATTTTTGAACTGGATTGAACGTACAGGGAATCGTATCCCTCACCCTTTTACCGTATTTCTATATTTAATCTTGTTTGTTCTGGTTGCTTCATGGATTGGCAGTTATTTGGGATTAAGTTCAGTTCATCCCGGTACGGGGAAGGAGCTTCATATCAAAAGTTTACTCTCCACCGAGGGTGTTCATTATATTTTGGAATCGACGGTCGATAATTTTGTAAAGTTCAAGCCCTTAGGATTGGTTTTGGTCATGGTACTCGGTATCGGGTTAGCCGATAAGGTTGGATTGTTTGAAGCCACCATCAAAAAAGTACTTTTAAATGCGCCGAAAGCGGCCATAACGTATGGAGTATTGTTTGCCGCGTTTATCGGCCACTTGGCTTCAGATGCCGCTTATGTCATTATTCCACCGTTAGCAGCGATGGTATTCCGGTCGTTCGGAAGGCATCCTGTTGCCGGTCTTGTTACAGGTATAGCGGGGGTGGGCTGCGGTTTTACAGCAAACATCTTTATAGCCGGTACCGATGTGCTTTTATCGGGTATTACCACCGAAGTAGCGCAAGCGGTTAACCCCAACGTTCAAGTAACGCCTATAGACAACTGGTATTTCATGTCCCTTTCGGTCTTTGTGCTCACGATCGCCGGGGCATTTATTACGGAACGGATTGTGGAACCACGGCTCGGAACCTATCAAGGAGAAAATTCGGAACCACAAATGATTGAACTCAGCCCCTTAGTGAATAAAGCGCTTCGAAATGCTATGGTTGCAGCATTGATCTATATTGGCTTCCTTGCTACTGTCCTTTTTATTCCTCATTCCCCTCTGAGAGGAGAGGATGGAGGAATTCTAACATCTCCATTTATGGAAGGGATTATCCCCATTATTTTGTGTTTCTTCATTGTTACGGGTTTAGCTTACGGAATTACTACGAAAAAGGTTACTTGCACAGCCGATGTAGTCAAGTTCATGTCAGACTCGATAAAAGATATGTCCGGCTTTATCGTGTTGGCCTTTATTATTGCACAGTTTATCGCTTATCTGAACTGGAGCAATTTGACCATGTGGATTGCGGTTAGCGGCTCCGAAATGTTGAAAGCGGTTCATTTGGTAGGCTTCCCGGCAATACTGCTCTTTACATTCGTAGCCGTCATCATGGCTTTGCTTATTACTAGCGGATCTGCGCTATGGTCGGTGCTTGCGCCAATCTTTGTTCCCATGCTGATGCTGCTAAACTTTCATCCCGCTTTTATCCAAGTGGCTTATCGAGTTGCGGATTCCGCAACGAATATGATTACCCCGCTCAACCCTTTTGTAGCCGTTATGCTCGGCTTCTTAGCGCGATATGACAAGAAAGCGGGTTTGGGGACGCATATCTCGTTAATTTTTCCTTACACTGTCGCTTTCCTTGTTATATGGATTATCATGCTCTGCCTATTTGGGCTATTGGGAATCCCTGTAGGACCAGGCGTTACCATGTACCTTAAATAAGACTTCCGAAGAAACAACACATTTATATTGAAAAAGGAAGGGTGCGACGTTATGAACCGGCAAGCAATAGATCAAGTAACTGGAAGATCATGGACGACACGTCGTGATCAGAAGAATAGCCGCTTGGAGAAAATCAAATGTTTTATGAAGGGACGCGTACTTCCTACAGATCGCATCGTCAACGCCCTGGAGTCTATACTGGCGCCTGGCGATCAAGTGGTTTTGGAAGGCAACAATCAGAAACAGGCTACATTTTTATCTCGTGCTCTAGCGATGGCGGACCCGAATAAAGTAAACCGTCTGCACATGATCATGTCCAGCATTTCCCGTCCGGAACACCTTGATCTCTTCGAAAAAGGGATCGCAAGAAAAGTCGATTTTGCTTATTCCGGTCCACAAAGCCTTCGTATCTCACAAATGCTCGAGGATGGGCAGATTGAGATCGGGTCTATTCATACGTACTTGGAGTTATATGCACGGATGTTTGTCGACCTCATCCCCAATGTCGCCCTCGTCGCCGCTGACAAAGCGGATGCGGAAGGAAATCTGTATACCGGTCCGAACACAGAGGAGACGCCAACGATCGTTGAAGCGACGGCGTTTCGCAACGGCATCGTCATTGTACAGGTCAACGAAATGGTTGACCGTCTACCGCGTGTGGATATTCCCGCATCCTGGGTGGATATTGTTGTCCAAGCGGACGAGCCTTATCAATTGGAGGCTTTGTTCACCAGAGATCCTCGCTTGATCACAGAAACGCAAATTTTGATGGCCATGATCGCCATTAGAGGCGTATACGAGCGTCATGAGGTACAATCGCTGAATCATGGCGTTGGATTTAATACAGCCGCGATTGAATTACTATTGCCGACGTACGGCGAAAAGCTCGGTCTTCGCGGGAAGATATGCAAACATTGGGCTCTTAATCCTCACCCTACGATGATTCCGGCTATTGAGAGCGGATGGGTGGAAAGCATTCACTGTTTTGGCGGGGAGGTAGGAATGGAGGCGTATACGGCTGCACGTCCCGATGTTTTTTTCACAGGTTCGGACGGCAGCTTGCGCTCGAACCGCGCCTATTCGCAAATGGCCGGTCAATATGGAGTGGATCTATTTATTGGCTCCACGCTCCAAATGGACGCTGTCGGAAATTCCTCAACCGTGACGTCCGGTCGACTGACCGGCTTCGGCGGCGCCCCTAATATGGGCCATGATCCTCGTGGACGACGCCACGCAACTCCGGCTTGGCTGAATATGATCTCTGAGGAAGGAACGATCGTGAGAGGAAAAAAACTCGTGGTCCAAATGGCTGAAACGTTCCAAAAAGGCGACCAACCCACGTTCGTTGAATCTTTGGACGCCGTAGAGGTTGGGCTTGATGCCAATATGCCCATCGCACCGGTTATGATCTATGGGGACGATGTAACTCATGTTGTAACTGAAGAAGGAGTCGCCTATCTCTATAAAGCACGCGACCTCGAAGAACGTAAATTAGCGATTGCGGCTGTTGCCGGAGTCTCTTCCCTTGGTCGTTATCATGACCTGTCCTTAAACGACCAGCTCCGCAGCGATGGTTTAGTCGCGTTTCCGGAAGACCTTGGTATCCGTCGCACGGATGCGAAGCGTTCTCTGTTGGCAGCAAAAAGCGTAGAGGATTTAGTCGAATGGTCGGGAGGACTCTACAAACCACCGGCGAAATTCCGGAGTTGGTAAGATGATCGAATATTCTGTTCCATGGACGAATGCTGATTCGTGCAGCACATGGCTCGCTGATTTAGTCACAAAAGCACTGATCGACGAAGCAGAGCTTACCCCGAAGCCTGGCTTGGTCGACATGGAAACGACAGGAGCCCATACGGACTTGCATATTGATCTCATGCGGCGATCCGCTCAAGCCTTGCATGAAACATTTGCGGAGATGGCGCGCGTTGCCTTTCGAAGGAAGCCGAATCAAGAGCTGCGCGAGCAATTAGCGCGGATTGGCCGTGACGGCGAAGAAGTGATGTTGCAAGCAACGGGAGGAACGAATACGCACCGCGGGGCCATTTGGGCACTTGGTCTATTGACCGCTGGCGCCGCAATCCATGGACCCCCTGCCTCTCCGAAAGAGATTGCAGCACTTGCCGGAGAGATTGCGCGTTATCCGGACCGGTATGCTCCCGCTAGAACTACAAATGGAATACGAGTTCGGCAGCAGTATAAGGTTTCCGGCGCCACCGGAGAGGCACAACAGGGATTCCCGCACGTGATTCGTATCGGATTGCCGACGTTGCAGTCATCCCGTCATCGCGGCGTATCCGAGAGCCAAGCCAAATTGGATGCTCTGCTTGCGATTATAGCCAGTCTAGATGACACTTGCCTGCTGCACCGGGGCGGTAGGGAAGCGCTCCATTTTACAAAACAAGGCGCTCGCCATGTTCTTGTATTAGGCGGAACGTCCACCGAAGAAGGATGGAATGCCCTTCGACAGTTAGATACGGGTCTGATCGCCCGGAATGCTTCGCCTGGCGGAAGCGCCGATCTTCTCGCCGCCACATTGTTTTTAGATGATCTCTCGATGTACAGATCTAATCGATATAAGGTTGCAATAGGAGGTGCCTTTGGATGGAACAATTGACGTTTGAATATAACGCTAAACAAAAAGTGTCGCGGCGTGCACACGTCGGAGTGGCCGGTTCCGGAGACTTGGAAATCTTGATTGAGCCTTGTCAAGAGCGACGGGCCTATGTGGTGATTCGTACTCGGTCGAATGGGTTTGGGGAAACGTGGAAAGCGGTACTGGATCGCTTTTTTACCGTCTACGAGTTGGCTGTGTCCATTGAAATCAATGACTTTGGAGCAACACCCGGCGTCGTATCGCTTCGATTGGCGCAAGCTGTGGAGGTGCTTATTGATGAATAACATGCTTTTGAAACATAGCTTCATTGAATTAAATGCCAGAGAGAAGGCTGCGGCGATTCTCGACCCGGATACTTTTCGCGAAATCCTCGGGCCCTTTGATCGAATAGAATCTCCTCACCTCGCACCTCAGGGCATTGTTCCGCAGAGTGATGACGGTGTGGTGATTGCTCGCGGCTTAATCAATGGAGCTTCCGCTGTTGTCATTGCCATCGAAGGCGCTTTTCAAGGAGGAGGAATTGGGGAGGTTTCCGGCGCCAAGATCGCGGGGGCACTTGAACAAGCGTTAGAAGACAATGAAGAGGGCATTCGTACGAAACCTGTATTATTGCTTGAGACAGGGGGCGTGAGATTGCAGGAAGGAAACTTTGGGTTGCTGGCTACTGCAGAAATGCAAGCTGCCATTGTGGCATTGCGCCGCTACGTACCCGTCGTAGGTGTCGTGTCAGGGATGATCGGTTGTTTTGGCGGCATGTCGATCACGTCTGCCTTATGCACAGCTCTGATCATGACTCGTCAAGGACGGTTGCAGCTAAACGGACCTGAAGTCATTGAGCAGGAAGCGGGAATCCAGGAGTTCGATTCGAGTGACCGTCCGTTCATCTGGAGCACGGCCGGTGGCGAGCAGCGATTTGCAACCGGTATGGTTGATACCTTGGTCCGTGACGACGTGGCAGAAATTTATCAGGCTGTTCGTGATGCATGTCAGCGAGACGTGCCGCTTGAAGCTCGTAGTTCTCAGGTGGAACGGTTTCTTTCTCGGCTTGCCGTTATCGACCCCTCCGCTCCTCTAGATGCTTCACGGTTACGGGCCCTATGGGGACGAGATCAAGAGCAAAAGGTCTCCCCTACTGACGAACGGATCAGGGAATTGGAAGAAGTGTGGCGCCAGACAGAATCGAAAGATAGGAGTCGTGGGAGAACGTGGTTTGAAGCGTTGACCGGCGTAACGAAGCCGGAAAAGGCTGGGGCACCATCCGTTTTGTGTGCGGATGCATCCTTAGGTGAAGAGAGCGTTCGTTATATTGCGGTCGTTCCCAATGCAAAAAACCGATTCCCTCGTGCCCGCCATGGCGAGGTAGGTTTGGACGAGGGCTGGACCATTGCACGATATGTCCGTGATGCCATCAAAGCTGATGAACACGGTAAGCGCCGAGCGATCGTTGCCATTGTCGACGTGCCGAGTCAAGCTTATGGTTACCGGGAGGAATTACTGGGTATTCATTTGGCCTGTGCTGCTGCCGCAGACGCCTACGCATCCGCTCGATTGGCTGGACATCCTGTCATTGCGTTCCTTGTTGGAAACGCCATTTCAGGCGCTTTCCTTGCCCACGGATTACAGGCCAGCCGCATCCTCGCGCTTGATGACCCCGGTGTTGCAGTACAAGTGATGTCCCGAACATCTGCCGCTCGTGTCACCCGTCGATCGATCGAAGAACTGGAAGAAGCGGCCAAAAAGCTACCCGCGACCGCTTACGATATACGTTCCTTTTCTTCACTAGGTTCATTGCACGAATTACTGGCGGACGTGTCTGCCGATGAGCCCGCGCAATCAGACATCGAGAACGTGCAAAGCAAATTAAAAAATGCGATTTCCGAGACACGAGACACGACAAGGGACTTAAGTCGTCGCTTGACTTCCGATCATGCCCGAAAGGGACGAGCCGCATCCATCGAAGTACGTGTCCGTATGGCGGAACAATGGAACTGTTAGTACATGATCTGCTGCAAATTCGCCATATAGAGGGCATCATCAGTAATGAAAAAGTGCCACAATGGGTGCGCGAATCGTTGTTTCACTCCCCTTGGGTTGTTGTTCGCAGAGCGCCGCTTCAGGATGGCATAATTCCGATCGGGGTTCGTGGCGAACATAGAAATCAACGTTTCGGTGCCTATCTTCCATCCTCTGAGGTCGTAATGAAAGTGACGCCGGAGCAGCTCGTCTCACAGGCCGGCTGGAGAACGAGCGCACGGCTTCATACCATTCGGGCTTTCCAGATCCTTGATATCGTTTCTTCGTATTACGGTCGTTATGATTGGTCTTGGGGACTCACGGGCAGCATCGGTTTCGAACTCGCAAGTTCTACACCGACTGCTCGTCCCGACAGCGATTTGGACATCGTGATCCGAATGCCCCAACCGCTTGCTAGGGAGACTGCAAGAACTCTCCACGATTGGCATACTCAACTACCGATTCGAGTAGATGCCCAGCTTGAGACTCCCTTCGGAGCGGTTGCACTCGCCGAGTATGCCCGTCATGAAAAGCAAGTACTCCTCCGTACAAGCTCCGGCCCTAAATTAGTGAACAATCCATGGTCTCCGTAAATTAAGAATCGGGAGGATGGAAGATGAGCGTTGTGTTTCTCTTTCCGGGCCAAGGTTCACAACAGACAGAAATGCTCCATCAATTGCCGGATCATCCGGCTATCGAAGCAACTTTTCATGAAGCAAGTGAGGTATTGAAAGAAGACGTATATACGCTAGATTCGGAAAAGTCTCTTTCCTCTACGATTGCCGTTCAACTTGCCTTACTTATTTCCGGAGTAGCTGCGGCCCGTGCTTTACAAGCGGAAGGAGCATCGCCGGATTGGGTGGCCGGTCATTCTGTGGGCGCATTCAGTGCTGCTGTCATTTCAAATGTTCTAGAATTCAAAGACGCGTTACAACTTGTAAAGCTGCGTGCCACGCTAATGGAAAATGCATATCCAAGGGGGTATGGGATGGGGGTTGTCGCAGGTCTCCATGAACGCCGATTATTTGAAATCATCCAAAAAGAGTTTACGCGCGAGGAGCCTGTCTACATGGCTAATCTGAATGCTCCTCAACAAATTACCGTTGCAGGTGCGATTGCCGGACTCGAAAGAGTCTTTGCATCCGCCCGTTTGTCAGGTGCTCGGATGGCCCGGTTATTGAACGTAAGCGTTCCTTCGCATTGCCCATTGCTAAATCGGGTATCAGAGGAGTTGATGGTGGCCTTGGAAAGGACAGCTTTGCGTGAACCAACTGTACCTTACGCAGCGAACGTTAATGCACGAACTCTTAAGAACGCAGCAGCCATCAGAAAAGATCTTGCATTAAGCGTTGCCAAACCTGTTCGGTGGCACGATGCAACTACGCTGTTATACGAACGGGGGGCCAGGCTGTTTGTGGAAATGTCACCTGGTCACGTCTTGACAGACCTGGCTGCTGCGGCATTTCCTAACGCACGATCGATTTCGTTCAGTAAGAGTGGATTGGAGGACGCGAAAATATTGATTTTGCGCGAGTCTTCTTAAAATAAAAACCCCCGGCGCCGTTGCAGACGCCGGGGTCATAGCCTTCCGATTCTATTACAGCGCAAGCTCCTTCAGCTCGGCCGACTCCAGAAACTTCTCGCAATCGAGCGCCGCCATGCAGCCTGTCCCGGCTGCGCTGATCGCCTGCCGATACCGGCTGTCTTGAACGTCGCCGCACGCGAACACGCCGGGAATGTTCGTTTCCGTCGTTCCGGGCTTCACCAGCAGGTAACCGTTCTCGTCGGTCGTCAGCTGGCCGTCCAGAAACTTCGTATTCGGCGTGTGGCCGATCGATATGAAGACCCCGCTCGTTTCGATGATTTCTTCCTCGCCGGTATCGTTGTTTCTCACCTTAAGCCCGGTAATGCCCTGTTCTCCCGCGATGACTTCCAGCGGAGTCCGGTTCAGCTTCCAGCTGATTTTCTCATTGGCTCGCGCCCGGTCCTGCATGATCTTCGACGCGCGAAGCTCGGTGCGCCGGTTCACCATAATGACCTCCGAAGCGAAGCGGGTCAAGAAGCCCGCCTCTTCCATGGCCGAATCCCCGCCGCCGATGACAATAACTTTTTTGCCCCGGAAGAAGAAGCCGTCACATGTCGCACAGGCGCTTACCCCGCGGCCGATGTTTTCCTTTTCTCCCGGAATGCCGAGGTATTTCGCAGAAGCTCCGGTGGACACGATCACCGTTTCCGCTTGAACGTCGCCCATGCCTTCTACCGAAAGCGTAAACGGCCGCTTGGAAAGATCGGCTTTATTCACCCATCCCGTCCGGAATTCGGCGCCGAAGCGTTCGGCCTGCTTACGCATATTATCCATTAATTCAGGACCCATAATCCCTTCCGGGAAGCCCGGAAAGTTCTCGACCTCGGTCGTCGTCGTCAGTTGTCCCCCCGGCTCCGGACCTTCAATCACCAAAGGCTTCATTCCCGCTCTTGCCAAATAAATAGCCGCCGTCAAACCTCCGGGGCCTGTTCCGATAATTACGCTGTTGTACATGATGTTTTCCTCCTTCATCCATCCTATCCTTAAGCTTTATCATATCTCACTCGGAGACAGGGTGCATGAAGGTTTGATTAAGGTCACATGAAGGATTCATGAAGAAAAAGCGGACAATTTCCGTATCCATTGCTATAGTAATTGGTTTTATTTGTGTGCTACAGTAAGAGTAAAATAATTTTGCCAGCTGTGACCGGCAGATAGGAGAGTGTCTTTATGAGCATGATTGGTAATTACTGCAAGATCACGAAAGAACAGTTTGATTTGTTATACCAAAATAAAATAGCTGTTTCAGAGTTTTTATATTCCGATGGAGGACATCTATCTGAAAATGACAAATTGGACATAGATAAAGCATGGGATATTATTAACTTCGTTTTGACTGGACAAAGTATGATGAACATGGGCGAGCATATGGAAAATATGAATAACTTGCCACCTATTTTCCATATTGTATTAGGGGGAAAAGAAATTAGCAATGAAGATATTGGCTATGGTTCGGCGAGGTATTTGACCAATCAAGAGGTAAAAGAGTGCTATCTTTCAATTAAGGGTATGACAAAAGAAGATTTCCAAAAGCGCTCTGACATAGAAAAAATGTTGGAAAATGTTGTACATCCCTTAATGGAAGATGAAGATGGTGAAGAAGTTTTTGAGTATTCTTATCATCACTTTGAAGCCTTACAATCATTTTTTGAGCAGGCAAGTTCTGAAGATAAGTATATGCTTTTATATATCAATTAACAATTTAAATTTGGGGTGACAACAATGCCGATGTCTACAGAAAATATACAGGCATTAAAAGATATTATTGAAGGTAAAAGTAGTGTTTGGTGGCATAAGTGGTGGCGTGATCATGCCGTTGCTCTTGAAAAGGAATTGGGGAGAACAGACTATTTAAAGTTAAAACATGGGCGTTTAACAGCTGTGTCAGAATACTTGAGCAAAATAGGCGTTTCCTATATATGGAGTCCAAAAGGCAGGCTAGCCGAAACTTATGCGAAATTAGACACAAGTTTATTAGATGAGGATGGCAAATTGAATGAGGCTGCGCTTGATGAACATTGGGGCGGAGCAATCGGTTTGTTTAAGAATGGGCAAGCCGATCAATCAATGAAAATTTTTAGAGAAATGTTATACAAAATAGTCGAATCTCAAAATATAGTCGAGTTTGAGGAGTTGGCAAATTGCGATATATTATTTGAACTTGGGGAAAATGACTTTGCCTTAGCTTGTTTAAAAGTAATATCAACGATTCAAACCGATGATGATTTTAGTAACGTTTTAGAGGAGTTTAATGAAACTTATGATGACATCGTATTTTCAGCGATTGATTTTGCTAAGAGTGAATACGAAAAACGTACTTCGTTGGAATGAATACTGAAAAAAAGCGAAGCGCCCTTTTACGTGGAGGGCGCTTGTCGGTAATCCTCATGCTTTAAACCAAAAGCCACGAAGTGAAAGGTGTTCGCATCTATATAAGTTGAACTAAAGACCTTAGAAATCTATGGTAAGGAAATTCATACCTACTTGTCGAATAAGTAATGAAACATGAACAGACAGGCAGGGAATGAAGATGGAAAACGCACAAAAATTAGAAGAAGTTAAGCAAGCGATGAAAAAAGCAAAAGATCGCCGCATGTACGAGCGTTATCAGGCGCTATATTTATATTTGCAAGGTACCCGGGCGGAAGCGATTGCGCCTATTTTAAACCGAAGCGTTCAAACGGTAAAAGGCTATATTCAAGCTTATCAAACAGGTGGTCTTTCCGCTTT
>NZ_FMTT01000094.1 GCF_900100345.1 Paenibacillus tianmuensis
TAAGGGAGCCTCGTTATAATATCGCGGGGATTCAGGTTATAACTTATAGGCGAATGCTGTTCAAAAAAACCCCACCCATTGCCGAGTAAGTCACCTATTCATTCAAAAACACATATTACCCATGTAATACCCGTATAAAGATTTTTCCATTTTGTTTGTATGCACTTCAATGCTTGAATTTTATACCCTAAATGACGCAATAGAGTTACATTGAACAAGTCGATTAGGGTCAGACACTACCATGATTGACCTGTTCTTTTGTTATCTTCGTTTTATCACAGTTTTTTGAAATCAATCGCAACTTTGCGAGTAGATACCCCGATGGATAAATTGTCGGGAATATCACCCCAAACGAGTATTTTGCTGCTTGTCTGGGGTTTCATTATACTTTCTAAGCGCTAACAAGCACAAGATGGTTTTGGAGGGAAGAATAGCGTGGAATTATCTTATTATTTCTACACTGATTTTAAAACCAGAGAAGAAATAGATGAATTTTTATTGGAGCAAGCGAGAAAGGTAGTTGGGGATCGGGGAGATATTAAAATTAGCAGGCAGGAAGAGAGTGAAGAGAATGAAGGGGATACGCTGGATTTTAGCTGCAAATCCTTTTGGGTTAGCACGAATTTAAGCTTCGTCCAAGATATAGCCAAAGAATTTGATCTCGATGTAAATTTTTGTTTGTGGATCAGCGTTTATCCTAGTGGAGGCGCGAAGTTTATCCAGTTCATAGGTAATTTACTGAGCGGGACAACAGGAGATGTTATATTGCTAGAAGAACATGATATGAAGGTACTGGAAAGAAGACACGAATCTCTCATTGTGAATAACTATTATTTTGATGGAGATTTCAGAAACCTCGGACTTCCTTATGCAAACGGGTTTTATCAAAAATTCGTGCTGCAGATAGACAGTGGTAATGAAAGTAATGATATTATACAAATTGTAAAACATGAAATCATAAATATAGCTAACCACTGTATCGACGAAGGTAAAGTGACTCTAATCGAAGATCCAGATATTCGATCCGAGTTCGGGATTTGTTGGAATGATTTCAAAGTATTTGTGCAGAATTGGAAATGGAATAAATCATATCGGTCAAGTAATAAGTATATCCGGGGGATATATCTATACCGATCAGCATAATCCAGGTTTAAAAGTAATGATGAATTTCTTCAAACGAGTACTGGAACGTTTTGAAGGCAATTGCCAAATAAGGATTAAAGAAGGGTACCTGATCAAGGATTATAGAGAAATTGTTTTATTGGAAAGAACAGATAGCGTGATAACTGTGAATGAAAACGCCAAGGAAAAAAGTTTATTGTATGAAGTTGGTATTGCCTGAAAGACTCTATTCAAGATTGATAATCAAGGAACTTAACCATTAACTATACTAAATTTCGAAAGACTTAATCCAACTTAAACTCAAAGGAGGAATGAGTCTTTTTTTGTTTTCCAATAATCTGTGGATTTTTTTTCGTTAATTACTTTTCAAGACAAAGTCTCAAAATTAAAAGAATCAAATTAGTCTGCATAGCATCGCCGGGTTATTATTCCGTGACCTCAGTGATGCTTTCCTATGCTTTAATTTTGCGGGGCTTAGTCATATTCCAACACAAGAAGTTCATGCAAGCTTACATTAAGCGCCTTACAAATTTGTTCCAAGGTGTCAAAATATGCAGCATTTACTTTATCGGAACAAAGATGACTTATTGTATTGGGGCGGACATTCATTAATCGGGCTAACTCTCGTTGCGACATTCCCTTTTCTTCAAGGATTTCTTTTAATCTTAGCCGAACTGGCATACCAATTCTCACCTGTCGTTTTTTACTTATAACTATAAACCGCCAAAGGAATAATTTCAAAAAAATAGTTGATTGTATCTGTATTCCGATATATAATTTTAGTTAATAACGGAGTAGCGTTACGAAATTCAAATTTTGCAGCGGAGGTAATTTTAATGAATACATTGGACTATATCCGCCCTACGAGGAGGTACCCGATATGGAAATGACCGAAAACGCCCTTCGGGACAGATGGGATGCCGAAGAACAAGAACTGATGCGGCAAATTCAAACTTATGAAGCTTGTACCATGGCTATATTAAATATGGTCAACGGTCAATTAACGTCATTACATAAATTGGCGGTTGAAGACATTGTTTCGACTCTTCATCGTGTTGCCCTCGATCTGCAAACAGAACTGCTGTATGTCAGGTTAGAAAAGGCCCTGTGCCTACCCCAAGTCGTCGTCTCTGGGAACAGATGAAAGCACAAGGTCAAAATAGAACATGGTCGTAATAACTTCAAATATTTGTAACTTTTAGATAAAATAATTGTGTAATTTTAATGAAATATATTTCAATTTTAGGGTTAATATGGTATTAATTTCTTGAGGGCACTGGCCAGACCTCAAAATTACCTTTTGCACTGTGTTATTCGGAGGAGGAGAAAAAAATGAAAAAAATGACAACTGCATTAACGATTGCTGTGATCGGAGCAAGTCTTGTATCAAGCCCCGGCTTTGCGGCGGAAGGAACCATGGTCCAACAAGCACCTCAACAGCAGATTATTGTCGCGCCGCCGGAAGGAGAGGTTACGCTTCATTTGGAGCCGGGGGCCGAAGCGGTTGCCGGTCCTTACGTACTCCGGCAGAACGAAGGTATCCGCGTGACCTCAATTGTAGCCGACGACTATGATTGGTGGCTTGAGGATCTTGGAAACGACCATGAGGTAATCCGAAAAGAGCATCCGGAAGACAATACCGTCTACGTTAACCAAAGCAGTCAATATATGCTGTTCTACAAAAATAAAAAGGAGTGCAAGAACTCCATCAAGGTGAATATTCAGGTGGTTCGCTAGCTGCGTTCCAGGTCCCCTTCGATCCTCGATCTGAGAAAATTTACAGAAGCGGTAACGATATTGACTCAAACTTCGCAGCTTGAAAAAGGCAGGTAAGCCTTGAGATAACTGGGCAAACCTGCGATCCATTGTTGGAGTTGACTTTTAATCATTT
>NZ_FMTT01000038.1 GCF_900100345.1 Paenibacillus tianmuensis
CGTACTTTCGAGCAGGCGAAACCAATTTTTCTGATGAAACAAAAGCACGAAAACAAGCTGAAAAAGGTATGCCGCCGTAAATCCAAATTTCTTGTTGATTTTTGCGTCTTTTAAATGCTTGAGGACGTTCAATTCTTGGAAAGCCGGTTTAATTTCTTTTGGTAGTTGATTGCACGACTCTTTTTGCTTTATCATATAGAGGACACCTCTTCTGTATGGTATGGGTTGCTCGACACAATCACTATACCAAACAAAAGCGGTGTTTTTCTATTTTTGCAAGGGATAGATCTTTATCCTGATGCAGCTTTATTTATCAAGGGTCCATGGCCAATTTTACTCTGCGAAGTTTGAGTAATTGACTCCAAATGTCCTAATTGAAGATAGATTTCTAGAAGTTCATCAGCAATATGTATCCTGTGATCCAAGCTAACTTCGTCCAAATATTTCTGAAGCATAGGTAAAGCTGTGTCAAATTCTTTCTTTCTAGCTTTTGTTAAGGCCCGAGTAATCTTGGCTGGTTCGACAACAAAGTCGTTCTTCATCTTTTCAAAAGTGTCCAGATGCTTCTCAACCGCATTGTAGTCTTTTAATTGTGAATATGAATTTATCATCATCAGATATGCTCTTGCCTTTAGTTCCGTATCTTCTGTCTCCAAAGGGAGACCCAACTCACAAAGTTCAATACATTCATTGTATTTGTTTATGTTTTTCGCATGCAAAGCCATTCTAAAGTAAAACGTAATTTTCTCCTCATGTGATAAAAATTTAGTGTAGTACAAAACTTCTTGTCCCATCCGAAACGACTCTTCCAGTTGTTTCAAATCGTTCCTTTCAATCAAATACTTTTGCAGCAGCCCTTTGGCTACATAATGCGGCACTCCGCGTTCTCTGGAAAACTTAATAATTGACGTATAGAGTGTTACTTTCAGTGAATTATCAGTTACTGTTTGGGTAAAGTCAAACAATCGTTGAAGCGATTCCTCCGTTTCTACACTATGCGATTCCAGTATGCGTACTGCCACTTTCGGAACCAGCAAAAAGCACTCTTCACAGGATGTTACCTCTTCGAGCACTTCAAACAAAGTGTTGATGCGGCTTTCTTCTTCAAGGTAACACTCCATAATCTCGGAATAGTGTGCAGGAAAAGCTATGGCTACAGCCTTCAAATTCTTAAATTCCAGCCGTTTCGTTTCCCCGCGCTCTATTCGATTTAGTACACTTCTGCTTACCCCCGTTAATTCCCCAAGTTCTGCGTATGTCAAGTTATTCTCTTTTCTAAGTTGGAAGATGAAATCTGCGATGGTGTTATTCCGATACTTAGTATCCACCATAATACCGTACCTTCCTTTGATTCAATATTATACAATGGTTAATTATAGCAGAGCATGTTCTATTTTACAATTAATTGATTTTTATGATATTTCATCTATATAGATTCCGCAGAGATAAAAAGATTCGATAATTTCCGATCAACTCCAATTCGTATAGTCCCTCAAACGATCGGGCAGCGACTAAATAGCATCTCGATATAGTCCAGCGCTTTCCACTACTCAGACAATTTACCGTACAATTGCAAATCCATCCATAATTACTGAAGAGTGCAAAAAATTTGACTAACTCCTTTAGATGTAGTATCCTCGCATCATGTTTAGTTAGTAAGACCTACTATTTTTATCTTGAACCTAGTTCCAACATACCGCAACGGCAGCAAGCCAATTTCGTACCATGCGTCGTTTTCGACCTTCAAGTTATTTCCACCGCGTACGAACAGTTTAGAAAATAATAATTCCAGTCTGTTTACTTCTATTTTCCTATAGCAAAAAATGATATAGTAAAGATTATGCGAGCATCAAATGAGGAGGAGCCGCCTGTGGAAGCCAACAAACCGCAAAAACGAAAGTTTTTGTTCAATGTAGACATCATGATTGAGGAAGATACCAACGGGCGAGCCTTGGAGAAGCTGCTGCATCAGCTCAATTCGGAATTTGTAACCGATTATCAAATCAAGCAAGGGGTCGAATTAGGTAAAACGATTGAGGCCTCGCTGAAAGAAGCCATTCTCAAAAAAATCGACACCTCTGCCGAACTGACGAAAAGCCAGCCGAACACCGATCCTGCGGAAATCGCCCCGAAAACCCCATCCGCTTCGCACGTTAAAGAGGCCAATGCTGCGGAGCCAAAACGCCCGAAAGTCGATCCGTTCAAGCAGATCTGGGATGAAATGAATGTATTTCAACAAAGCAATACGCTTGTGCGTTTGTCCATCGTGAAAGAGAAAGGGGTCAAGCTCAGCATGCCGTGCCGTATTATCAATACGGACCCGGCCAGCGGAAACCTCACGGTCTATCATGTCGACGAGAAGAAAGTGTACCTACTTAAAATTAACGAAATTGACGATTTTCAGGCCCGCTGAAGCGGGCCTTTTTTAATTAACAGGGGGACGCTCCTCTTCGGCTGCTGCCTGCGTAGAGTAAAGCTTCATCAGACGCTCCGCGTCGGGAACGGCAAGGGGCGGGCTCAGATAAAAGCCTTGAATGAGATGGCAGTCGTTGTCATGCAAAAATCGGAGCTGTTCCTCGATTTCGACGCCTTCTGCGATCACTTCCATGTTCAAATGCCGGGTCATGGCGATGATCGAAGCGACGATGGCCGCATCGTTCGGATCGGTCAAAATGTCGCGCACGAAAGAGCGGTCGATTTTTAATTTGTCGATCGGGAATTTTTTCAAGTAGGACAACGAGCTGTAGCCGGTGCCGAAATCGTCGATGCTGATTTTAACCCCAAGCTGCTTAAGCTCATGCAGCAGACCGCAGGCATAATCGACATCCATCGTGCAGCTCTCCGTAATTTCAAGCTCCAGCAAGGCGGGATCGAGCCCCGTTTCCCGAAGTATCCTGCCGATTCCGACGCACAGCTGATGCTGCATGAACTGCCGGATCGACAAGTTGACCGAAACCGGCACGACCTCCAGCCCGGCATCTTGCCACTGCTTGTTCTGCCGGCAGGCTTCCTTCAGCGCCCATTCGCCGATCGGTACGATCAGACCGCTTTCTTCCGCGAACGGAATGAACTCCCCCGGCGCAACCAGCCCGCGCTCCGGATGCTGCCACCGGACGAGCGCCTCGAACCCGACAATGCGGCCGGTCGTAATATCCATCTGGGGCTGGTAATGCAGCAGCAGTTCGTTCTTGGCCAAAGCCCGACGAAGCTCGCTTTCCAGAGTTAAGCGTTTCAATGATACAGATTTCATCTCGCTATTAAACAGTTGATAGTTGTTTTTGCCTTTTTCCTTGGCCCGGGTCAATGCCATATCCGCGCATTTCATAAGCAAATCCGCCGACTCGTCCTCCCGCGACAGCAGCGATATGCCGATACTGACCGTCAGGTGAACCAGATTTTGCCCCAGGACGAAGGGCTCCTCCAGCACGTCGAAAATCTCCTTTGCGATCGTTCCCACCGGCTCCGCCTCTTGATCAGCCACTTGGAAGAAAAGCGCAAACTCGTCTCCTTCCGTACGCGCGAGATAATCGTCCGGGCCCAAGCAGCGGGAAAACCGTTCCGCTACCTGCAGCAGCAGCATATCTCCGTAATCGTGCCCGAAGCAATCGTTGACGATCTTAAAACGGTCGATATCGACGAACAGGACGGCTAGCTTTCGTTCGTGGCGGGACGCGGCCGCCATGGCTGCGTTCAAATGCTGCACGAACAGTCTGCGGTTCGGGAGCCCCGTCATGTCGTCATAGTAGGCAAGATGCCGAATCTGCTCTTCGGTACGCGTAGCGGACGTAATGTCCTGGCAAACGATCAGAACCCCTGTCGCGATCCCCTGCTCCTTCACCGGGACGACCGTCGTATCGAGATCGACGCGGTATCCGTCTTTATGCAGAAGCGACGTTTTGAACGAGAGCGGCAAGCCATGCAGCGCTTCTGCGAAAAAGTTGTTGATCCCGCCGGACAACTCTTCCGGAAACAGGGTGCGCAAATGCTTCCCTCTCAGCTCTTCCTCCCGGTATCCGAACGTGCGTTCCGCAGCCGGATTCCAGTACAGAAAACATCCCCCCGGATCGATCAGCCCTACGGCGCCCGGATGGTGATGGAACAACGCGTTCAATTGGCTGTCCGCCCTGCGAAGCCGTTTCTCCGCCGTACGGCTTCTGGCGTCCGATTCGGACACAGCCCGGGACAGCCGAATAATACGTTCCCACGAATAAGCCATCAACAGGAAGACGGCGATGCCGAATCCCCATAGGAAAGCCCCTCCGACCCACCAGCAGACGAGGAATCCGACCGCCGTCCCTCCGCATGCGAACAGCATCGTTCTTTTTTCATTGCGCGGTTGTGTTCCATTTGCTGATCCGTCGGTCCTAGGCATGCGGGCCTCCTTTCCCGGATAGGTTCGTTTGTCAGAGTATTCCATTCTCACATCTTGCCCGTAGAAATTCTACGTACAGCTGTATTTTTCCTGCTAATTCGACAAAAAAAGCGAGTACTTCCAGAAGGGTAGGCATAAAAAAATTCGGCATGAAGACCTGCCGAATGTAGTGAAAGAGACTTAGGAGTTATTTTGCCCGGAGGGCCAGGACCAAGGACAGCCAACCGAACAAAAAGGCCACCCCGCCGATTGGCGTAATCGCGCCCAGCTGCTTTATCCCCGTTATACTTAGAACATACAAACTACCGGAAAATACAACGATCCCGACAAACATCGACCAGCCGGCCCGGCGTACATGTCCGCTGGCGCTGGCCGGAAGCAGGGAGGCAGCAAGTCCAATGGCGATCAGCCCGAGCGAATGCATCATCTGGTACTGGACGCCAGTCTGGAAATTAGCCAGCATATCCGCTGTGAGCTTTCCTTTCAGCGCATGTGCGCCGAATGCTCCGAGCGCCACCGACAGAAATGCGCAAATGCCGCCAAGAGCCACAAACGTTCTGTTCATCAACTTCACCTCTCTTTCATGATATAGTATTTTTTCCCCACTGCCAAATGAACAAAATAAGTCCTGCCTTCTCGCCGAATTCGGCTTTGTCAGCAGGACTTCTTACGTTATTCGAATGATGGATGCGGCATTACAATTGGCCGATATCGTGCTGGCCGACGATCAGCGTAACGGGCTCCAGAAAGACGCGGGTGATCGCAGGCTGCTTGAGCAAGTCAAACTCAATGTCGATGACCTTGAACCGCTCCTGCTTGCCTTCGCGCTTGTCGTAAACCACTTCGAACTCTTTTAACCCAAGCTGGTACGAAACGACGGAGCAGCCGATCGATAAGGCCGGCGCCTCGTGCTCTCCGTGGTCGAACAGCACCTCAGACATAATTTCTTCGTTCATGTCTACAATTTTGACTGTTTGGCAAATCGCATATTTCATTGCCATCCTCCTCCGGCAGGGGCGAAGCTGATCGTTACTCTGCAGTGATGTGCCCCCGTTTCCTATGACGAATTCGACATTCTGCGTCCAAACTCCTGCTTTTTTCCAACCGGCTACGAGACAAAAGTTTCGTTATTTTTTGAACGTTTCCCCGCATTTTCCGCTCTTGACGGGCCCATTGGAACACGATAAAGAGAAGCACGAGCACTTGCGGAACGAACGTTTCCCAAGTCGGGTAGGCGCCGAGCCAATTCCAGGAAGGAAGATAGCCTGGCACATGCGCAGGAATCTGTCCCGCAATTTGCAGAGCGTGAATGCTCTGGCCCAAAAATTTGAGGACCAGATAATAGATCAGTACCGTGGCTCCCAGAAAAAACGGGCGGAGCGGCAGCAGGACGCTTCCCCGGACAATGACGAAGCCGAGCAGAAACAGCAGCACGGCGGCCGATCCGATGCCCAGCGCAAGCTGTGCCGGATCGATGGAGGGAGCCATCCCGATATAGAAGATGGCCGTCTCCGCGCCCTCCCGCAAAATCGAAAGCGCCGCAACCAAGAAGAGCGACCACAGGTTTCCGCTGGCCAGAGCCACGCCGACCTGATTATTAATGTACCGATTCCACGTATCGACATGGGATTTGCGGTGAAGCCATGCGCCCACGGTCAGCATCAGGAACACGGATACTAGGCCCATGATGCCCTCCAACAGCTCGCGAGTGCTCCCGGAAGCCACATTGGCAATCGTGAAAGTAAGCACGACGGCCAAGCCGCCGCTGGCGAGCAGCCCTGCCGCTCCGCCGCTCCATACCCATACTTGCTTGGAGGCGTTGCCGGTCCGGCGCAAAAAGGCGAGCAGCGCTTCAAGCCCTTCGCGCAGCAGGATAATCGCGGCATCCCAAGCCGAATAGCTCGTTTGCGCCGTGAACGGCTGAAGCTCCGTCTGCATCTCCGAAACGATGCGGCCCGCTTCCTCCGGCTGCGGGGGATTGGACAGCAACCGGCTAGCCGCCTCCGTCATCTCCCGTTCGATCCGGTCATACGTGTCCGGGGCTCTCGTGCGGACCTCTCCTTCCACGGAAGGCCAGATCTGGATAAAGGCCTGAAGCTGATCGGCCGCTTCCGCGTTACGGCCTGCACTGATGGCGTCCGCGGCTTTTTGCAAAATCGCCAGCGCGTCGGATACCGATTGCTTGCCGGAAGCGGCGGTGTCCTCCCGGAGCTTGCCGCTGACGTAATCGTCGATCAGCTGGATCAATTCGCGAACGCCCTTGTCGGCCGCTTCCGCCTTCGGGGGCTCCGCTTGCAGCGCGATCCGGATCAGGCTTAGCTTCGTCTCGATCTGTCCGTACACGCCGGACGAGTCCGACCGGATGGCCGCTTCGCTCTTGGACCACTGGCTGTCGAACTGCTTGTAGCGGCTCCGGGCTTTGTCCCAGTCGCTATTCTGGATATCCGCTTGCGTTTGCCGCAGGATGGGAAGCAGCGCGCCAGCTGCTTGTTTCCCGTCCGCTTTCGACTCCTTTTTCGCTCCGGCCCCCGCGAAACGGCCGACCGCCTTGGTCAGCTTGGACACGGACTGGTAGGCCTCGTTGGGCTTGGAAGCGGCATCGGTCACCGCCTTCTTCGCGTCGGCCAAGGCCGACGCGACGCTATCTGCCGCTTCGCCGGAGAGGGCGTTCAGCTTGCGCCATTCCGCCTCGAACTTCTCCAGCTCCGCAGCCGTTTCCTGCCACTTGTGCTCGCCCGCATGAACCAGCGCTCCGCCGACGAGCGGCATCAGCGAGTCGGGTGCGGCCGCTTCAGCAAGCGTGCTACGGCCGTCCCAGCCGAACAGTATAGAAGTCGATGTTTTTCAATGAAAATTTTTAGAATTAAAGTTTATTCGATGTTTGTATAAAAAAAGCCTCAATCTCCAAAAAATGTCGAAGATTAAGGCTTTTTTTAATCGGCGTCGGCCGACGGATTGGCATGCATCTCGGCATACAACCCTTGCAGCGCCAAAAGCTGCTCGTGTGTGCCCCGCTCGACGATCTCGCCTCCGCGCACGACGAGAATCAGGTCGGCCTCCTGAATCGTGCTGAGCCGGTGGGCGATGACGAAGCTGGTCCGCCCTTGCATGAGTGCCTTCATCGCTTCCTGAATGTGCATCTCCGTGCGTGTATCGACGCTGCTGGTCGCTTCGTCCAATACCAGAATGGACGGATCGGATAGAATCGCTCTGGCAATCGTAAGCAGTTGCCGCTGCCCGTGACTCAGATTACCGCCTTCCGCTGAGAGCGGCGTGTCGTACCCTTGGGGCAGCTTGCGGATGAAGCCGTCCGCGTTCGCCAGCTTGGCCGCCGACCGAATCTCCTCCTCCGTCGCGTCCAGCCTCCCGTACCGGATGTTGTCGCGAATCGTGCCGGAGAACAGATGCGCGTCCTGCAGCACCATGCCGAGACGGCTTCTGAGGCTGTTTTTGTCCCATTCCCGGATATCTTTCCCGTCGATCCGGATCGTCCCTGCTGAAATATCGTAGAAGCGGGTGAGCAGGTTCATGATCGTCGTCTTGCCCGAGCCGGTCGGACCGACCAAGGCGACAACTTGCCCCGGTTGAACAGCGAACGATACGTCCCGCAAAACCGGCGTGTCGCCGTAACCGAACGTCACCCGGTCGAACTCGACTTCCCCGCGGATGGCTTCTTGCAGCTTCCGGCCGCCCTCGTTGCCGAATTCCGTGTCGGTATCCAAAATTTCAAACACTCGTTCCGCTCCGGCGACGCCGGATTGAATCATATTGTACTGGTTCGCCAGCTCGTTGACCGGGCCGCTGAACTGCTTGGAGTAATTCAGAAAGCTGACGATGACTCCGATCGTCGTCCAGCCGTTGTACGCCATCCAGCCCCCGGCGACCGCCAGCAAAATGAAGCTCGTATGGTTCAACAGGTTCATGAACGGGCCCATCATGCCGGAAAAAATTTGCGCCCGCGTCCCCGCCTGCCGCAGCCTGGCGTTTATCTCTTGGAACTGCTGCGCCGCCAGCTCCTCGCGGTTGTAGATTTTGACGACCTTCTGTCCGGATATCGTCTCTTCGATGAAGCCGTTCAGCTCGCCGAGATGGCGCTGCTGTTCCTTGAATTGGCTTTTGGTGCGCTTGCCGATTTGTCGGGCAACCAAGGTGGCAAGCGGAATGATCACGAGCGCCACAAGCGTCAGCCATCCGTTCAGCAGCAGCATCATCGTCAGCGAGCCGAGCAGCATGACGACGCTCGTGATGAGCTGCAGCAAGCTTTGGTTCAGCGTGTTGGAGACGTTGTCGATGTCGTTCGTCGTGCGGCTCATCAGCTCTCCGTGCGGCGTCTTGTCGAAGAAGCGCACCGGGAGTTCCTGCATATGGGCAAACAGGTCGCGCCGCAGCTCCCACACCGTCCGCCCGGCAATGCCGGACATGACGTACGTTTGCAGCCACGAAACGGCGCTGCCGCCGATATAGACGGCCAGCAGAAGGAGGCACAGCCACAGCAGGCCGTTCGGATCGTGAAGCGTAATATAGCGGTCGATTGCCGTCCCGATCAGATATGGTCCCGCAAGCGACAGCGCGAGCCCAATCAGCACAAGCGCGATGACGCCGGTCAAGGCGGCCCGCTGCCGTTTCAGATAGCCCCACAGCCGCCGAATGGCAGCCCGGGTGTTCTTGGCCCTTACCCTGGGCGCCGGTTCGCCCCGGCGTCCGAATCCGAACGCGGCCGCCGGAAGGTCCGCGTTTTTTTTACCGTCAGGACGGACTGAGGGTTGAGCTTGGGGTGTCACGGACGCTCTCCTCCTTTCCGTGCTGGGAGCGATAAATATCGCGGTAGATTGCGCTGCTCCGCAGCAGCTCCTGATGCGTGCCCCGGGCGGCAATCGCGCCGTCCTCCAGCACGAGGATCAGATCCGTCTCTGTCACCGACGCAATGCGCTGGGCGATGACGATGCAGGTCGTTTCGCTCTTCAAAGCTTCCAGAGACTCGCGGATGCGGGCTTCCGTCACCAAATCGACGGCGCTCGTACTGTCGTCGAGAATAAGAATTTTGGGCCTGAGCAGCAGCGCCCGCGCGATGGATAGACGCTGCTTTTGGCCGCCCGACAGATTTACGCCCCGCTGGCCCAGCTCCGTATCGTAGCCGTCCGGCATGCGCTCGATAAATTCATAAGCCTGCGCCGCCCTGGCCGCCGCCTCGACTTCCTCCTGCGAAGCGCCCGGCCGTCCGTAGCGGATGTTGTCGCGAATCGTGCCGCTGAACAAGACCGCTTGCTGCAGCACGATGCCGACTTGACTGCGCAAATGCTTGGAGTCGATGGCTCTCACATCGGTACCGTCGATTAATACCCGGCCCTCCGTCGCATCGAACAGCCTTGGAATCAGGCCGACCAAGGACGATTTGCCCGAGCCGGTCGCACCGAGAATGCCGACCGTCTGGCCCGGCTCGACGGCAAAGCTGATGTCTTTCAGCACGAAGTCGGTCTTCCCCGGATCGAACGAGAACGATACCCGGTCGAACCTCACGTGTCCGGCCCGGATCGCTCCGGCGTTGGCCTGCTCAGCTTCCGCGATGCCCAGCTGCGTCTCCAACACTTCGCGAATGCGGTCCGCGGACGCTTTGGCCCGGGAGAACGAAATCAGCAGCATGCCGACGGATAGCAGGGAAAAGAGGAGCTGCGCCATATAGCTGAGGTACGCGATCAGGTCGCCGACCGGCATCGCGCCTTCCCACGTCTGCGCGCCTCCGTACCAGAGCACGGCCACGATGCCTGCGTTCAGCACCAGCATCAGGAGCGGCATATTGGCGGCAACGATCCGTGCCGCTTTCAGAGCGACCTCCAGGTGATCCCGATTCGCCTTCCCGTAGCGTTCGCGCTCCACGGCCGACCGGACGAACGCTTTCACCACGCGGATGCCCTTGAGGTTCTCCTGAAGCACCGTGTTCAGCCCGTCCAGCTTTTCCTGCACCCGACCGAACAGCGGAACGGATAGCCGGATCAGCGTGTACAAAATGACAATCAGGAGCGGCACCACCGCAAGCAGCATCAGCGAGAGGCGAGGACTGAGTGCGATCATCATTGCGATGCTGCCGATCGCCAGCGACGTGCTGCGAACCATGACGCGCAGCAGCATCTGAACCTGGTTCTGCACCTGCATGACATCCCCCGTCAGCCGGGTGACAAGCGATCCCATCGTCAGCCGGTCCAAGTTGTCGAACGAAAAGGTCTGTACTTTTTGAAACAGGCTGAGACGCAGATCCGCCCCAAACCCGAGCGCCGCCCGGCTGGAATAAATCGTGCAGCCTGCACCACCGAGCAGTCCGACGAGCGCAGCGCCGATCATCAGCAGGCCCGTATGCCAAATGTGCGCCAGATCGCTGCGCACGACACCTTCATTGATGACGCTCGCCATCAGCTTCGGCTGCAGCAGATCCATGCACACCTCCAGCACCATAAACAGGGGCGCAAGCAGCGCTGCCCATGTATAAGGCTTCAAGTAGCTTCTAAGCTTCCACACTTTTTAATTTCCTCCGATTGAGTTGTCCTCCGCTTGTTTGTCGGCTAACTATTCATCTTTGAAATGTCGTTGAAACGTCTCCAAGTCGTCGCGAACCTGCCACAGCAGCCGGCGGAACAGCATTTTTTCCTCAGGGCTGAAATGCTCGAAGCATTTCGCCTCCAATACCTGCAGCGCTTCCCTAACGCCGGCGGCGGCTTGCCGCCCTTTCCCGGTCAAGTAGACGCGGGATACGCGCTGATCGTCCGGGTCCGGCTTCCTCTCGACGAGCCCCGTCTTCTCCATGCGGTTGATCATCACGGTTAACGTAGGCGGCTTGATGAGCATGCTGTCCGCCAGCTCCTTCTGGCTTTGCCCGTCCCGCTCCGACAACCGCATGAGCAGCGGAGGCTGTCCGGGAAAGACGTCGTATTTCTGAATCATCAGATCGACGCTGTGCCGGTGAAGCTTGAGCACATGCCGCATCAAGCGGGTCAGCGAATCGTCATGCGACATGGGAAGTCCCCCTTTTAGTTTGTCGGCTAAATAATTTCAGGATAGGGGATTCTGGAGCTACTGTCAATGGGGACCTCCAAAAAAGGACAGCCGGTTGGTTAATTACCAAACAAGCTGTCCTTCATAGCATGGCTTTATTTGATAATTTCGACGGAGCGGATGTACTCAACGCTGTTATCGTAACCGTTGCCTATTCTTAAATCGCCATAATAATTTTGTCGATGTGTAAATTTCGCGTCCGTTACTTTAAAAACCGCTTCCTTCCACGTACCGGTTCCCTCTTTTTGAATCTCTAGCCCTTTGTAATCATGGTCGACAGCATTGTACTGAATCAGGATCTTATCTTCTCCGGCATCAAAATAAGACACTTTGATCGTTAATTGCGTGTCGCCTTCGCGAACGAATCCATCGGATACTTGAAAATACAAATATTTATTGTCCGCTATTATTTTTCTGGCTTCCAGGCCTCCGACGGTTTCAGCCTCGGAATAAGTCTCTTCTTTCGGATCATCGGACTGAATTTGTTCCATCAGCGTGTACAGGTTGTCTTTTTTCAGAATGACCTTCGCTCTGTTACTTTGTTTTTTTACCTTTATTTTACTGATATGGATGACTCCGCTTCTCGACCATATACGAAAATCGGAGGAAACGTTTTGCCGATTGTCGAATTTCGCGTCGTTCAGTGTAAAGCTTTGCGTCTTCCACTCTCCCGTATTTCCCAAGACGACCTGACCGGTCTGAGTGTAAGCCCCCTTTTGGCCGTCATACTGGAGGAACCACGACCCGCTGCCGCTATCCAGATAAGTTACTTCCACTTGAACGGTCGGATCGAGACCTTCGTTCGCATTGCGCAGCCATAGATCGTTTAATCGAAAATAAGCGTATTTGCCCGAGTCAATCTCGATATGCGAACCGTAATTCTTTACTCCGCTATCCCCCGGGGAGGTATTCAAAGACAAGGTAAGCGCCTGGTTCATTTCGGTTCCGAAGAAGGTTTCCGCTCCGTTTAAAGCTTGATAATGATAAAATGCCTTCAGCGGAGTTAAGTCTTGCTTGACAAGTCCGTAGTTGTCTTCCGTGACGTCGCCCACATTCGCATTCCGGAAATTGTACCAAAAGACTTTGGCGATGTTCGGCCATCTCTTATTCATCACATAGACTTGATCCACATAATTCGCTTGCTCGTAAAGCTTCGTCCCCTCGGAGGTTAAGCCGGTTTCCGTGATCCAGATCGGTTTGCCGCTCAGGCTGGAGCTGTGCTTGCGCACGATTTCCATCATGCCGTTATATTTTTTCACAAGCTCTTGCGCCGGTCCGTAGGCATGATAATTGATAACGTCGAAATAGTTCCCTGCACCCAGATCCATCAGTTGATCGAACCAAGCGCCCACTCCGTAGTTGGCATCCCGCCCGTACGACAGAGCGAGCCCTCCCATCAGCACTTGGTTGGTTGGGTCGGTCGCTTTGATCTGGTTATAAGCCTTTTGCAGCAAAGTAAAATAATCGCTTGTACCACTTTTCCAAAATAGCGAATAATCGGGCTCATTCCATACCTCCCAATGATGAATGACGCCTTTATACCTGGCCGTAATAAATTTCACATAGCTTTCCCAATCTGCCCAGTTCGCCGGCTTATAGCGCGTGCTCTCCGGATCGCTCGGCTTGGAGGAAGCCCAAGGCGCAGTATAAGCCAATATCCAAACGATGTTGATGCCTTTGTCCGTTAACCGCTTGACGATATCGTCCATTTTGGCCAATACGTTAGGATCGTGCTTCCCTTTCGCCGGTTCGATGGCTCCCCACTCGGGCGAAATGCGAATCCATTTGACTTGGGAAGCGGTAATTTGGTCGATTAAGGCCGGATAATCCGCATAGCGGTGCGGATGCTCGTTCACTCCGAAATAATCCGCATCCATCGCTTTGGCCTGCGGGATTGGAAAGCTATAAAACAATACTAAACAAACGATCAAAACAACCACAGTCTTCTTCATAGATCATAAGCCCTCCTCTCGGCTCTTCGGATAAATGTCCTCTGTTTCCTCAACGAATCGCTGCGGACGGCGTCGTCACCGTAACATCGTTTTCGAGCGCGAATTTGTTCAACGAATCGTCTACGACATTCACCGTATGCGGCACGTTCAGAATATACTGAACCGCCTCGCCCGGTTGCAGCGTTTCGGTTAAGAGCACAACCGGATTTGCCTGTAGAGTAACCTTCGAATATGCCGATGCATAAGAGGCCCCCGGTCCAAATCTCTCTCCGACATAAGTCCCCGATTGCGGCAGCCTCACGCGTATCTGCATCGTCTGGGGGGTTTTATCGAAATTGACAAAATTCAGCAAAACTTTATCCGCTTTCGCTCCCACTGCGGATGCAGGTAAAGATGAAGTATCGACCGCTCGAAAGTATACCTTCTTGTCAGCAACGCCCGTCCGGTTTACATAGTCGTATGCCAGAGGCCGTCCATGTGTGGCATAAGCGAGAGCAAGTCTGCGGAATGTCGCAAGACGGTAATCGTTCGCTTCGTTGACGTTCTGCCAGGCAACCACCTGTTCGGGCTGCAATATATTCCAGTCGACAGTGGGTTTGAACAGACTGTAGGAAACGCGACTCGAGTCGATATAAAACGCGGCATGCTGCATAATATGATCCGCATACCCGATATCGCTCCGGAGCTCCCGGTCAAAGATGGCCTTATATTTATTCCCGCCGCTGTGTGTGCCGAATCGCGGATCGCCGTCAAAATGCGTGTCGTTCGCTCCCGTTTCGCTCATGACCATCTCTTTCTCCAACCCGTCCCCGGTATAATCACCATAGGTCCGCAAATTCTCGATCAGCGCTCCTCCCCTTTTGCCCAGAGCACCGACTCCGGTCGTTCCGTAGCTGTGGCCGTTGGTCAAATCCGTGTAATCTTCGACTTGTCTGCGGTATTTCGGATCTCTTTCCCATCCTGCCGGAATCCCGTTTTTCTCGTTATAGGACCAGCCGGGCGCGACAATTTTCAGATTCTTCTTCCCCCCCGGTGAGTCCCGATGTTCTTTCAAAAACTTAGCCAAGGCGATCGTGCCAGCCAGGGTATGATTATATCCTCCGGGTTCGTTATCGACTTCGACGTACTGAAACAAATCTCCGAAATCCGTAATAAACCCTTCATAGTATTGTTTCACCCAGGGTGGGACATTACCGGCGGCGATATCCGGATCTCTTACCGTGATGTCGCTTCCGAAAATATCGACCAACGGAGTCAAATTAAGCTGCTTCATCGTCTCCAATACGGATCTGGCATGGGGTCGCCACTTGGATTGGGTGTCGGACCAGAAGCCTATTCTCATCCAGTTGCCGCTGTACGCGATCCCCATCCACTTGGTAAGTTGGGGATACTGTCGGATCACGTCGTCGTTGTACGCAAAATTATTTAGCATATTCGTCCCAAGATGAACGTATCTGCCATGAATAGGCTCCACTGCTGGCTGTTGCAAGGCATCAAGCTGTAAGTAATCCCAAACCCACCAAAGGTAAGCATCGCCGGTCGAATCGGCCAAATGCCCCCTGTATGCTTCCAGCCTTAGAGTGTTCGTTCCTTTTTGCAAAAGCGACGACGGGATAAACAAACGGTAAGTATTCTTGTACGCCAGCGGCTTTTCGGCCGAATCTACAGCCCCGCTGCCGTTTATGCCGGCGACTTGGATGAGTCCTGCCATGATCTGGTTGGAGAAAACCGCCACTTGGGGTATGGACCTGTAGGCGTCCAGAATGCGGAAATGAAGCTCCGCTCCTTCGCATGGCACTTCATTTAATGTAAACGAAACCGATAATGCCGGGCTTACACTTGCGTTCAAGCCTTTGGATACGCTTGTCCAATCTGTCTTTGATTTCCAATCGGAAGGAATCGGAAAAGGAGCTGTTTGTGCTTTATAATTCGAAAATTCAGCCGAACTCCCGTCGTTTTTACCGATTCTCCACAGCGTAGAGTCCGATCCGTCCGATGGCTCCAATACCGTAACGGTAATGTCGTCAAAAAACACCTTAGTTCCGGATGGCTGTTTTCCAGCGAAGTTCAACGCCTGTATCTCAAAGCGGATATCGTTGATAGTCCCTCCGTTCTTCGGTTGAAAACGGCTGTCCGTCCCGAAATAATAAAACGTCTCGAGGTCTCCGTTTTTTTGCGTGTTGGATAACGTATCTGCGCTGCCGTCGGTCCACTGAACCCCTGCCGTCGAATTCGTCGACCAATATATTCGGGAACCTTGCCCACCGCCCCATCCCTCTGGCTGCCAACGTCTGAATTGCACCCGTACGAGCCGATCGGGCTTATTCACAAACTCCGCCAGCTCTGAAGAAGTAAATCCAAGAGAGCCGACCGCGCTCTTGTAAGCGGTGCTTGCGTCTCCTATGGTGACGGCAAGCGCGGGATTAGCCGCATTGTGGGGATTGCTCTCCCACGTCGCGTTAATTTCGTTCCATGGATGTCCGCCGCTTTCGAACGACCATCTCTTATCGATAGAGGTCGGTTTCCATTCGCGCCCTCCATAAGTAACGCTGGAAGCGCGGGTGGCTCCCGAATTCGCGCTCGCTGCCGATGTCTCCGGCAATGGGTAGGCGAATCCCGTAAACCACAGCGTTATGGCGATAAAGATAATCAAGCCCGATTTTAGCTTATTACGCACAACATCAGCCCTTTCTCTAGAATGATGGAACCCGTCAAAACCTCGGTTTCAAGGAATCGCCATCGAAACATATTGTATCATGCAAAATATGACATACCAAAGATGAAATTTGTCGACAATTGACAAAAAACCGCGACGATCAGCCAACCCGGTGACGGATGGCAGTTGCCGCGGTTCGTGGGGGATTACAAAGATAGTCGCGCTTTCCGAAGAAAGAGCCGATTTTGAAATGGTAGTTCGTTAAGCAAACTCGTGCGGAATTTTGCGCGCCACGCCGGTTTCCACTGCGGCCTGGGTTACTTTTTTTCTAACCGCTTCCACTACACGGCTGTTAAACACGCTTGGAATGATATACTGCTCGTTCAATTCGTCGTCCTCCACGGTGGAGGCGATCGCGTAAGCGGCGGCGAGCTTCATTTCCTCGTTAATCGTCGTCGCCTGGCAATCCAACGCCCCTCTGAAAATGCCGGGGAAGCACAGCACGTTATTGAGTTGGTTCGGGTAATCCGACCTTCCGGTTGCCATCACGCGAACGTACGGTTCCGCAATTTCCGGCAGAATCTCCGGCGTCGGATTAGCCATGGCAAATACGATCGGATCTTTGGCCATTTTTTTCAAATCCTCGACCCCGATCACGCCCGGACCGGACAGGCCGATAAATACATCCGCATCCTGCATCGCGTCCGTTAAAGTGCCCGCAACGTTATCCGGGTTCGTATGCTCGGCATACCATTGAAACATGGGATTGCTGTACGTTTCTCCCCGACGTACGATCCCAACGGACCGCGAAGCGCCGATGATATTCGTCACCCCGGCAGCCATCAGCATCTTGGTGCACGCCACCCCGGCCGCGCCGACCCCGCTGAAGACGACTTTAATATCCGTCAGCTTTTTGCCGACCAATTTCAATGCGTTAATCAGTCCCGCCAGCATGACGACGGCCGTCCCATGCTGATCGTCATGAAATACCGGAATATCCAGCTCCTGCTTCAACCGTTCCTCAATTTCAAAGCAGCGCGGAGAGGAAATATCCTCCAGGTTGATTCCGCCGAACGCGGGCGCAATGGCTTTTACAATCCGGATGATTTCTTCCGTATCTTTCGTATCCAAGCAAATCGGAAACGAGTCGATACCCGCCATTTCCTTGAACAGCATCGCTTTTCCTTCCATCACCGGCATCGCCGCGATCGGCCCGATATCACCGAGCCCGAGGACAGCCGTCCCGTCGCTGACAACCGCGACCGTATTTCTTTTGATTGTCAGCGAATAGGCCTTGGCAGGGTCTTCGTGCAGTGCCATACAGACGCGGGCTACACCGGGGGTATACACATGGGAGAGATCGTCCCGATTCTTGATCGGTACTTTCGAATGAACCTCAAGCTTGCCGCCTAAGTGCATCAAGAAGGTGCGGTCGGAGAAGTTAATGATTTTAATTCCCGGCACTTTGGTCACATTGTTAATCAAGGAGGCTTCGTTTTCCGCATTGGACACGTTCACCGTAATATCGCGGATCGTCACATTTTTACTTCGGTTCACGTTATCGACGGCGACAATCTCGCCCCCGGTTTCGTGAATCGCATTCGCGATATGAATGAACGGAACATTCGGTCCAGACTCCATCCGCAAAATAATCGTATAGCTCCCGCTTGTTTGAACTCCCATGACAAATTCTCCTCCCCCGATATCCCCTGCAAGTGGATCGACATTTTAACATTATATCACATATAGCAGAAAAAGCTTTAATTAATACGTATTATTAATATATAGGATACAACCTTATTCGTAAAGAGTATGATTGCCAAATCTAGCGGGACGAATTCCGATCATTCGTTAAATCTTCCCATCACAAATGTATTTGCATCTTTCGATTGCGGATCTGATCGTATAATTCAACCAATTCTTGTTTGTTCGCTAGTATGTCAGGCTCTGTTCCAATTTACTTTGAAGGCTTGAATCCTTGCGGCCATACGGTCGTCTCGTCGTACAAAGCCTCGGACAGTTGTGCCTCTTCAATCCTGGAACATAGCATCACTGCGCCTTATAGCTTAGCTCCGGAAAAATCTGTTTGCCAGACATCTGCACCCGTTAAGTCTGCCCCTGTGAGGTCGGCATTTTTTAAACTTGCTCCGTTTAATTGACAATGAATTAATTTTGCCGATTGTAAAATCGCTCCCTCGAATGAAGCCACCATTGCCCGTGCATTAGTTAGATCAACTCCACTCATTATTGCACCGTTCAATTGTGCATTTCGCAGAATTGTCCCAACAAAGCTTGCTCCGGTCAAATTTTCTTCAGCTAACATCGCTCTGTGCAAATCCAAATTATCGAGATTAATACATTCAAAAGTATCAGCATCATTTTGAAAAATGCCCCATCCCGCAGCCCAATTCCAGAATAGACAGGTCCTTTAGCGCCGGAAGTAGCTCCCTAAGAGCCGGTTGCTCCAGAACCTCGTTCAATCCGGATTCCGTTTCCCTTAGCTGTCTATAGCCTTCAAAAAAAAGTTTCATTGTCGTAAATGTTCTGTTTCACAACCGTTCTCCTCTTTTCTTCCTATGTTTTAATTAAAACGCATCAAAAGAAGAAAGCCCCGATATCGAAAAATCCATATCGAGGCACATGCATGCAAACAAAGCATTCGGTTAAACTATTCTATCATAATTTCCAAAAAAACCAAAATATCATAGAATCGATTGCGGTTCGATAGACGATGTGAAAATGACATTTGCCCGCCTGCACGGTGACCAAACAGGCGGGCCGTTCATAGAATGCATCATCCAAGCCGCGGGAGATGAAGACTGTGAGCAAAGCGAAAACTGCCAAAAAGAAAGTCCCGGCGTCGTCCATCGACAAAACCAAGTTCAACATGAAGGTGGTGACCTCGGACGTGTGCGCCCGCTGCCGCAAATGCGAGCGCGGACTGCGGTATCTCGAGAAAATGTCCCAGCCGGGCGCTGTCGGCAACGGGGTTCCGTGCATCCTGACCAAAGGCAAGGCTTACGCTTAGCACGACGCCTGTACGACGAATCAGCACCTGTGAAATGAAAAGGGCAAGGTACGCTTCCGGTGATTCCGGAATTCGTCCCTTGCCCTTTACTATGATCTCTTGCGGTTGACCATCTTCCCTTCGCTTCGGCAGCAACACGTCCTCTATCCTTTCAGCACGTACGTCCGCCCGCCTTCCGCCTCGAACGTCAGCACGCCGTCGTGAACCTCGACCGTCACCACTGCCTCGTCTGCGACCACGGCCGACACCGCCGTCTGCGCCCGCAAGCCGGCCTTTCGTTCGGCATGCGGGTCCGTGCCGTCAAAGCGATACGTGCTGCTTGCTCAGCCATGCCGTAATATGCTTTTTGAACTTTTGCGCAGCCGGAGAAAGGTGCTTGAAGGATACGGCCGCGAGCACGATCGTGCGGTACGGGTCGCCTTCGAGACCGATCATGTGAATACCGTCCAGCGCCTCATAGAGCACCATAGCCGGCAAAATGCTGATCCCGAGCCCGTTTTTCACCATCGCCATGATCGCTTGATCTTCCAGCACTTCATATTTGATGTTCAGCGACAGCCGGTTGATTTTGATAATGCGCAGCAGGTCGCTTTCCTTGCCCCACTTCGGCATAATGAACGCCTCCGCTTGCAGCTGGGCCAGCGACATGACGGTCATCTCGCGGTAAGGGGACTCGTCCGGCACGATGCAAAGTAGGTTGTCGTTGGTTAGCGGGATGATGTCCAAAGGCCGGGCCGCCGTTAACGAGAGAAAGCCGAAATCGACCGCGCCGCTCGTAATCCAATCGTTAATTTCGTCGTAGTCGCCTTCCAGCAGCTTAATCTCGATGGTCGGGTGCTCCGCCTGGAACCGCTTCATGATGCCGGGCAGCCATTGGGTAGAAATGCTTGTGAAGGTGCCGATCCGCACCGTTCCGGTCTCCAGCCCTTGAATCGAAGCGACCTCCTGCTTGAGCAGCTCGCTTCGCTGGAGAATGTCTCGGACGTGCTTTAGCACGCACGCGCCGTTCGGCGTCAGACCGATTCCGGCGCGTCCCCGGGTCAGCAGGGTAAAACCCCACTCGGACTCCAGACTGGCGATGGCATGGCTGACCGCCGATTGGGTCAGCCTGAGCTTCTCGGCCGTCCGGGTCAGACTGCCCAGTTCGACGATTGTACTGAATACTTCGTATTTGGCCAATGACATAGATCGTCTTCCTTTTCATGAAAAAAATTCACATAATATATGATAAACATTCATTTTTCTTATTCATAGTGTACCGTTATACTAAGCGTTGTGTAAATACATATTGCGTTGGGAGCCAGACAGATGAGAACGGAAATTAGAGCGGATTTGATGATGCTGGGAGCGACGATGCTGTGGGCATCCTCGTATTTGTTCACCAAAGTCGGATTGCAATCGTTGGATACATTTAATCTTATTGCTTTGCGGCTGCTAATTGCATTTCTATTGTCGGCGCTTGTCTTTCATAAGCGCATCCGGAGCGCCGATTGGTCGACGTTGAGCTCCGCTTTTGTGCTGGGCTCGATCTTGTTTCTCAGCTTCGTGTTCATCACCTTCGGGGTACGGTCGACCTCCGCTTCGAACGCGGGCTTTCTTGTCGGTCTTTCGGTGATCTTCGTTCCGATATTGTCGATCCTTTTCCTGAGGAAAAAACCGGAGGCGCGCTTGCTTCTGTGCATCGGACTCGCCATCGTCGGGATCGGCCTGTTGACGCTGACCTCGTCGCTGACGATCAATCAAGGGGATATGTACTGCATACTCGGCTCGCTGCTGTTCGCCGTGCATATGCTCGTGACGGGCTCGGTCGTAAAAAAGGGGGATGCGATCGCCCTCGGCGTGCTGCAGCTCGGGTTTGCCGGGCTATGGGCGCTGTCCTTCTCCTTCCTGATGGAGACGCCGAAGCTGCCGGATACGTTCGACGCGTGGTGGTCCATTCTCGGCCTGAGCATCTTATGCAGCGCCGTCGCCTTCGTTCTGCAGGTTTCCGCGCAAAAGTACGCCTCGCCTACGCGAATGGCGCTGATTTTCGGAACGGAGCCGTTGTTCGCCGCGATCTTCGCTTTTGTTTTTGCAGGGGAAATGCTGACGTCCAGAGGGTACGTCGGCGCGGCGCTGCTGCTGCTCAGCGTATTTCTCGCACAGACCGATGTGAAGAAACTGCTCGATGGGAAGCGGCTTGCCGTCAAGAAACACCGGCCGGTAAGCAAATAGCTTTGAAGAATATCCACGGTGTTACGGAGTTGCATAGCAGACGTTCAGCCTCATGAAAGCAGCCCCGCGCACTCTCGCAAACAACAAGATCCCGCCTGCTCTTTTTCAGAGCATGTGCGGGATCTTTTCATTTTGCCTCAAATCTTAAACCGGTACCCCGCGCCCCAGATCGTATCGATATACTGCGGATTGGACGGGTCCTGCTCGATTTTGTCCCGCAGCTTGTGGATGTGGACGGTGACGGTCGCGATATCGCCAACCGAATCGTAGCCCCAGATGTGCTCGAACAGTTGGTCCTTGCTGAACACGCGGTTCGGGTTGGAAGCGAGAAACGTCAGCAGATCGAACTCCCGGGTCGTAAACGTCACTTCCTGGTTGTTCACGAACACGCGGCGGGACGACTTGTCGATGAGGAGGCCGCGGATGCGGATTTCCTCCGTCTGAGGAGCCCGGCTGCCGAGCAGCCGCTCGTAGCGCGACAAATGCGCCTTCACGCGGGCGACCAGCTCGCCTGGACTGAACGGCTTGATGATGTAATCGTCGGCGCCGAGGCCCAGGCCGCGGATTTTGTCGATCTCTTCCTTTTTCGCGGATACCATCAGAATCGGGATATCGTGCTTGTCGCGGATTTTCCGGCATATCTCGAAGCCGTCCACTTTGGGCAGCATCAGATCGAGAATGATCAGATCGTAATTCCCCGTGAGCGCCTTCTTCAACCCTTCGTCCCCGCTATGCTCCATGTCGACCCGATACCCGTTGATCTCCAAGTAATCCCTTTCCAGCTCGGCAATGCTCGTTTCGTCCTCGATAATTAAAATGTTTTTCATCGCTCAGTCCCCGCCGCCCGTAGTTTGATGGAGCGTAAAATAAATGCTCGTGCCTTCGCCAAGCGTACTTTTGGCCTGAATGACGCCGCCGTGCTCCTCGATAATATGCTTCGCAATGGCAAGGCCCAGCCCGCTGCCTCCGGTGCCGCTGTTCCGCGACGGGTCCGCCCGGTAAAACCGGTCGAAAATATGCGGCAGCGCCTCCGGTGGAATGCCTTGCCCGTTGTCCCTTACTTCTACGATAACCTGTTCGCCGTCGGACCGCATCCGAAGCGTGATGAGTCCCTCATCCTTATCCATATATTTGATGGCGTTGCCGATCAAATTGACCAGCACCCGCTTCAGCTTCTCCCGATCGGCCGTGACCCACACCGGAGCTTGCGCCATGGGAGCGTCGAACCGAAGCGTGACGCCTTTCTTTTCGATATCGGCGTGCAGCTGCATGTCAAGCGTGCAATCCTGCAAAAAATCGTTTAAGTTCACCGGTTCAAAATGAAACGGCAGCTTTCCCAGATCCAGCTTGGAAAACAAAAACAGCTCGTCGATCAGATGATCCATCTGAACGGCTTTGGCATAAATCGTCTTCAAGTACTTGTCCAGCTTGTCCGGCGAATTCGATACGCCGTCCATAATGCCTTCGACATAGCCTTTAATGGCGGTCACCGGCGTTTTCAGATCGTGTGAAATGTTGGAAATGAGCTCCTTGCGGTTCTCTTCGTACCTGAGCTGCACGTCGACGGATTGCTTCAGCCTCTGGCGCATCTGCTCGAAGGATGCCGCCAGCTCGCCAATCTCGTCCTTCGCCTGCGGCTTGACTTCAAAGTCGAGATTGCCTTCGCGAATTTCGCCTGCCGCCCGCTGCAGCTGGCGAAGCGGACGAATCACACTCCGCGATACCCAATACGTCAGCAAGCCGTTGGTCAACACAAGAATAACGAGCAGCGAAATAAAAAACGTGGAGGTGTAGGTACGGAAAATTTTGCCGAAAAAATTCACATCCATCGCGATAAAGACGCTCCCCGGACTGCCGTCCTTAAAACGGAAATCGTGCTGCCGGGATAAAGACCAAGGGCCCCGGTCCTTCATCGGCCGGGCATTGAGATCCGAATCCCCCGCCCCATATGGAGGTAATTTGCCAAGCAGCTCCGGCTTGTTCAACTTCTCGGACACGTAGACGATGCTATCCATTTTCCGGACGACAAGCCCCATATTGATCGGCCGAAGCCGCTCTTCGAATTGCGCCGTTACAACCGGGTTCAGCAGCGAATCGGGATCTTCCGTCGTCTTGAGCTTTAATTCGGCGCTGATGGCGGCTTCCTTCTCAAGCACTTCTTTGACGGGATTATGTTTCGTATCGACGTCGTACAGCGATTGAACGTCGCCGAAAAAAGCGGCAACAATGATCAAAAACGCGACGCCGGCAAGCACGACCGGCACGATAAGCATCAAGAAATAGGACAGCACCAACCGGACTTTGATGGACATCGCTACGGTCTCCTAGTATTGTTTTCGCTCGAACAAGGTATAGCCTCCTGTAAAAAACAATATACAACAAGCGGCCAGAAACATAAAGACGTTCAGGATTTTGCCGGACGCCACCGAGGCTCCGAGCCACAGCATATGCCAATCGGTGTAAGCCGCAGGGGTGTATACCGCCAGCGCAGGCACGAAGAAAGCGCCAAGCTTCGCCGAAGCGTACAGCAGAATGCAGACTGTCAGCGCGCCGCTGCCGTTTTTGAACAATTGGGCGATAAAAGCCGCGGCCAGTCCGAGCGTGAACAGAGGCAGCAGCGCCGTGACATAAGCGGCGGCCGTCCGGCCCAGTCCCTCCACAACCGTGCCCCCGCCGCCCACAAACAGAAGGCTTGCCACCGATACAACAAGGGCGATCGCCAGATGCAGCGCCGCATACCCGAGCATGGCGGCCAGCTTGGACGCGAACGCTTGAAATCTGGTGATCGGCCGCGTTAAGAGCAGCTTCATCGTCTTGTCGCCCGCTTCCCCGGCGAACATGTCGGACGCCGTCATGAAGAGCAGCAGCGGCAAGTAGACGGCGGTATAAAAGCTGAGCAGGACGACCGGGAAATCCGCAGAGGCCAACGCCGCTACGCCGAAGCCGAATTGAAGCCGCGAGGCGGCAGCGGCAGCAGCTATCGGAATCAGGGCGGTCAGGACGAGAAAAACAAGCGTTTTGCGGCGGGCCATCAGCTTCGCCAGCTCGTTTACCGTATTCGCATAAAAACTAGGCATGGACTTCCGCTCTCCTTTCTTCGCGCACTTGCTCCATAAAATAGTTCTCCAGCGTCGTCGGATTCGCGCCGCGGACAATATCCGCTACGAAATCTTCCCGAATCAGCCTTCCGTTATACAAAATGCCGATCCGGCTGCACAGCTGCTCCATCTCCGTAATCAGATGACTGGATAAGAAAAACGTAATGTGCTGCTCGCGGGCCAACCGGGCGATCAATTCGCGCATCTCCACCATGCCCTCAATATCGAGCCCGTTCGTCGGTTCATCCAGTATAAGCAGCTCCGGCTCGGACAGGATCGCCGCGGCCACGCCCAAACGCTGCTTCATGCCCAGCGAGTATTGGCTTACTTTCTCGTGCTTGAAGGCGGCGAGCCCGACCAGCTCCAGCACCTCGTCGATTCGTTTGCGGGGCAGCTGCGGGTAAAACCGGGCGGCGAGCTCCAAATTTTTGTAGCCGCTCATGTAATCGTAAGCGTCCGCCGTTTCGATAAGCACGCCCACCCTGCTCATCGCTTTCACGAAGTCGGCGGCCGCATCTTGCCCGAACAAGCGCACCTGCCCCCGGTCCGCCCGGCACAGTCCGGTAATGATTTTCATCACGGTCGTTTTGCCGGCTCCGTTCGGCCCGAAAAATCCGTAAATATCTCCGCGCTGCACTTGCAGCGTAATATTTTCCACACCGCGCCGATTGGCGTAAATTTTGGTCAATCCGTTTAGCTCCAGGACAGCTTCCATCGGCTCATCTCCTTATTCATCGAAGCTCAAGCTTTTGCACGAACGGCGAAGGACGGCTGTCAGGCCGCCCCTCGTCCCGCTGCGGCAATCGCGCTTATTGTTCGTGTTTTTTCACATCGAGTGTCTTCACTTGCTTGCCGTTCAGATCGATGTGGTCCGGCGTCGTGCCGTTGAAGTCGGACAGGCCGAAATCGGCGGCAACGACGACTTCGTGGGAAGCGCCTTGCGCATCCTTACCGCTGATCGTCAGCGTCATCTGCTGCTTCTCGATCCGGTTGTCTGCGTTGACTTTGGCCGCCAGATCGAACTTGTCGATCTTCACGTCCTGCGTCAGCTTCGGCATGCTGTCGTGGAGTCCCTGGAGCTTATCGCCGAAAGGCTCTTGAACGCCTTTATGATGCCCCTCTGCGTTTGCAGCCTGCTTCACCACAAGCGATCCGATCGCATTCGCCACTGCCGGAATTTGGCTTCCGCTCAGCTGTATCGCGATGTTCTTCGTCCCGTCCGTCTGCGGCGACAAGGTGACATAATCCTTCAGATTGCCGACCAACGCATCGACGACATTCTCGACTTCGGCGCTAATGCCATCAGGAGCTTGCCCCCGGTGTTCGCCCGCTTTCCCCTTCCATTGCTTTCCTTCTATGACGTTGTAAACGTCGTTGTCGCTCGCTTTGACGATTTGCTTGCCATCCTGCCGGTAGAGATTAATTCCTTGACTTGCTCCGCCGCCGCTCAGGCTAATTTCCGCGCTCATTTCGTTCTTCGCCTTATCGTCTTTGACGGTCGACTGTACGTCGAGCAGCTTCGTTCCGTTATCCTTCACCGACACATTCATTTGCTTCGTCACATTTTGTACCGCGAACGTTTGCTTGACGGCCGACTTGTAAGCGTCGTACCCTGGGGCGTCTCCAAGCCCCGCATAGGCGGAACCGATCAGAAGCAAGCTTCCGACGGCTACGCTGACTCCGGTTAATGCGATTCGTTTGTTCATGGGTTCTTCCTCCTTGGGATTGGGGTCTGAAAGCATCTCCGGCTTCCATAATTCCATCCTAACCGGAAGAGCTAAACATTCTAGAAAACGGAGATTAGCCGTTTCTAAACAAATCATTAAAACTTTATTAACCGGACGCCAAGCACCCCGATTCACTGCCAGGAATACGAAAAACTCCGGATCGCTCTGATCCGGAGCCTGGGACTCATCGTCTACGATTTAATAAGACACCGGCAATTTTGCCAGGTCTATCACACTGAAATGACCTTTCATATGTGCCGAATGCCAACCGCAGGTTCAAGCACAGTTAGCGTATTGTTGAACGTATTCAGGTTTACCATCGCCCCAATAGGAATAGCGGCCTTATAGTGACCGTGTCCGGTCGCGAGATTCGTCAGAAGGGGCTTGCCGAGAGGAACGACGAATTCGCTGATCACATCTTCGTAGGACTTGCCGTAGGCGGCCGGACAATCCGTGCATTCGCCCATCACGATGCCAAGACAGTCCTGAAACTTCCCGGCCAGCTTCAAATGGTTCAGGTACCTGTATACCGTATTAGCCGGCTCGTGGGTTTCTTCCAGAAACAGCACCTTTCCCCTTGTATCGATCTCGTAAGGCGTACCCAACGTATCGACCACGGAGGTCAGATTGCCGCCGACGATTGGTCCGGTGACATTCCCCGGCACACGGCTGACGAGTGGAACATTCGGCGGATTCAGAATGGGACGGTAAGAAGACAAGGACGATACGGCAGTAAAAAACTGGTCGAAATTATACGCGGGGGTTTCCGGTTTGAAATCAATCAGCATGAGGCTGTGAAAAGCGATAAGCCCGCTATAGTAATACAGTGCGTTCAGAAGAAACGTCACGTCGCTGTAGCCGGTAATAATTTTCGGATTGCTTTGGATGATGCCGAAATCGAGGTAAGGAAGCATACCCGCTACCCCTACGCCGCCGCGGGTGGGAAGAATCATATTAATCTGCGGATTGGCGAACATCATCATTAAGTCATACGCGCGCTCTTGGTCGGTACCGGCAAGAAAACCGTTACGGGTATACGCATACCGTCCCAATACGACCTGAAACCCCATCCCTCTCAACACTTGAACGCGCGCATCGATCACATCGGCCTCCAGCGGACTGCCCATGGCAACGACTCCGATGGTATCGCCTCTTTGCAGCGCAGGCGGTCTAATGGCCATTATGCCACCTTCCTCTCCCAAAGCGTCGCGACTCCCGTCTTTTCAAGTATATGGGGGCACGTATCCCAGCATCCCTATTTTGCGTTGCAGATAAAAATGATTTATCAGAGGCTCTATGAGCGCTTTTTGCCCGTCCAACGGCAAACAGCCCGCAGGTCACCCTGCGAGCTTCGTCCCATGCCTATAACTCTTATTCCACCTTCCTTTATCCATCTGGCAAGACCCCGGGGTCATACGTTACAATAAAGAGTAAACAGCGTGTCTCAAGGAGTGGTTAACTTATGATCGATCATGCCCGTCTTACAGAATACGGACTGAAGAAGCCCGGAACGAGCCTCAAGCATCCTTTCGACCCGGACCTGCCCGTTCTGTTCGTCGGCGACAAAATGTTCGCTCTGCTCGGCACCCATCAAGGCATCCCGAGCATCAGTCTGAAATGCGATCCCGACAACGTCTGGATCGTACGGCAAACGTATCCGACCGCCGTGCTTCCCGGCTATCATATGAACAAGCGGCACTGGAACACGGTCGTGCTGAACGGCCAAGTTCCGGATACCGAAGTACTGGACATGCTGGAGGAATCGTACCAGCTTGTATACCGCAAGCTGACCAGAGCCGTGAAAGAAGCGATCAATGCCGGTTGACGAAAACGAAACAAACCGCTTAAAACCAGGCATCCCGGCTGCCGCAAAATGGGTCCACAGGACTTCTCCCCTCAGGACCCATTGCACCTGGCAGCCGCCTCTCCTCATCAACGATCATTCGAGATACCTTTCCTGCCCGTAAATTAACACATATAAATGAAAAACAGCACCCGGTCGGATGCCGCTGCTGCACAATTCCGATCCTCACGCCTTAAGCGCAGCCGTCGATTCCCTGACGACCAGCTCGGGCTTCCATTCGACCGTCACGCTGGCCGTCGAGCCGTCTCCGATCCATTTCAACAACAGTTCTACGGAGCTCTGACCGATGCTTTCCGCCGGCTGGCGAACGGTCGTCAAGTAGGGACGAAGACGGGACGCAATATATTGATCGTCATATCCGACAACCGACATCGCTTCCGGCACCCTCATCCCTTTCTCCGCCAAAGCGTTTACGATCCCGACCGCGATATAATCGTCGCCGGCGAATACGGCCGTAGGCAGCTTCCCGCTCTCGATCCATGACTTTGCCGTATCGTAGCCGAAACCGATTTCGTATTCCCCTTGCACCACGGCGAACGGAGAAAGTCCCTCCTCCCGGAGCGCATCCAAAAAGCCTCTCTTTCGCTCCCGCGTACTCAAAAAATATTCCGGCCCGCATACGTGGGCGATCGAGGTATGGCCTAGCGAGAGCAAGTGCTTCGCCGCTTCGTAGCCTCCGTAATAATTATCCGTCAACACCGAAGGGACCATGTGATCCCGTCTTTGATTATCGATGAGCACGAACGGAATACTCCGTTTTTTCAATTGGGCGATATATTGCTCCTCTTCCGGCAAAGACATCAGAATCAGGCCATCGACCCGGTCTTCGTGCATCAAATCGTGTCTTTCGCTGGAACGAACATCGTTCGAGACGGAAAGCGCCAGAAAATAACCATACCGGGCAAGCGTGCGGTTGATTTCGTTGACGACCGACTCAAAAAAGCGATCATGCAGCGCAGTCATGATCAAACCGATGATGCGGGTATGACCCCGGGCCAGACTTTGCGCGGCGGCATGAGGCCGGTAATCCAAAGCCTCGATGGCGTCCAGCACCTTTCGCCGGTTTTTCTCCCGTACGTTGGCCGTATTGTTTAACACCCGGGATACGGTCACCACCGACAATCCGCAATGTCTGGCCACGTCGTATATGCTTGCTTTCATGGGGCAGGCTCCTTCCGATACGCGCTGTAAAAATTAAACCGCTTTAACTTTTGGAATAGGCAAATCGTATCGCTGGATGTCGGCATGAAATGACATATATTTAAGGAAAATATAACAATACTTTACTTTTGTAAACCTATATTACCATCCTCCCCCTTCGATAGCAATGTGTTTTTTGAATGATCCGGTCGTTGGACAGCACCGCGCCTGTCGGACCACCCGCTAAGCAGTGCAGTGATCGAGCGGAAGACGGGCTGCCATCATTTTCTTCCGCCACGAAAGCAAAAAACGCTTTTCTCTTTCGCCGAATTATTTTGCAGCATGGCCGTTTGGCTTTATAATACGTTAGTAAGCAAATGCAGAAAACAATGGAGGTACCATTCCCATGGAAATTCAACTCATTCGAAACGCAACGCATTATATCGAATTCGGCGGAAAGAAGCTGCTTATCGATCCGATGCTAAGTCCGGCCGGAGCTATGCCTCCCTTCCCGAATACGCCGAATTCTTTTCCAAACCCAACCGTGAATCTAAAAGTTTCCATATCCCATCTGCTGCAAGCCGACGCCGTCCTGCTTACCCATAGCCACCCGGATCATTTCGACGCCGTCGCGGCGGCCTTGCTGCCGAAGGATATCGTCTTTTTCTGCCAGCCTGAGGATGCCGGGATGATTCGGGATCAGGGCTTTCGGGACGTGCGGCCCGTTGAAACGGGCGTAGAGTGGGATTCCGTCAGCATCGTACGCACCTCCGGTCAGCATGGCACGGGCGAGATCGCCAAGCAGATAGGGCCGGTGTCCGGCTTTGTGTTGAATGCGCCTGGCGAGCCCGTTCTTTATATTGCCGGCGATACAATCTGGTGCCCGGAGGTGGAGCAAGCCTTGATACAGCATAAGCCAGACGTCGTCGTGCTGTTCGGAGGCAGCGCGGAGTTCCTGCAGGGCGGACCGATTACAATGAACGAAGCGGATGTGGCGAAGGTCGCGAGCACCGTACCGGACGCTCAAGTTATCGTGGCTCATATGGAGGCTCTGAACCACTGCCTTCTGCGGAGAGAGGATTTAAGAGCGTATGTTGCCGGGCTCGGTCTCTCAGAAAGAGTCCGTGTTCCGGAGGATGGAGAGTCCATCCGCTTCCATCCGTCCTCCTCGCACACGTAATAGAGGAAGCCTTGTTTCTGGCGGACGGACACGGTACAATCGGTTTGAGCAAACTTCCATAACAAGCAGGTGTATTCATGGAACTGGATCAAACCGATATTGAGATTATCCGCCTTCTCCGACAAAATGCCCGTATCCAGTGGAAGGAGATCGGGGAAAACGTATTTCTTTCGGGGCAAGCGGTCGGAAACCGGATCAAACGGCTGGAAGACCTGGGAATCATTCAAGCCTATACCGTTCAGTTGAACGAGGAAAAAATGGGCCGCCCCGTTCTTGCCTTCATCACCGTATTTATGAAATCAACGAATCACAGCGGCTTCGAGAGCTTTCTTCAGGAACAAGAGGCGGTGATCGAAGCTTACCGCGTCAGCGGCGAAGGGTGCTATACGGTTAAAGCTGCCGTACTGGACTCCGCCGCTTTGAACGTTTTGCTGGATGCGATCCTCCAGTACGGTAATTACAAGGTTAACCTTGCCATCGGAAAAGTAAAGTAGACGGTGTTTCATCGCCAATCACGCCCCGAAATGCGGGGCGTGATACTGTATAATAAAAAGAGAGCCGTGCGCCAACACGACTCCCACACAATAGCCGCTTTTAAGGGCGGTGGCTAAGCAGAATAAGAATTGATCATGAATCGACCGCAGCCTATACATAGGGCGGTCTATTTCTTTTTGTCTTGGATAAATCGCGTCATTCTATTGTGATTACATAGAAAAAAGAGGCGATTTCTCGCCCCTTGCCTCAATGCGCTACCGCATTGTAAGTCATAATCCAGATCGAGCCTGCGACGATCGTCAGCAGAATGATCATGCCCAGCAGCAGCGCCATCATGTTCCAGCGGGCATTCTCGCCTTCGCGCAAGTGCATGAAGAAGATAAGCTGCACGGCGAACTGAAGGATCGCCATCACAAGAATAATGACCAGTGTCGCCGTCTTGCTCAGCATGCTGTTCATCACGATGGTAATCGGAATGATCGTCAAGATGATCGAAAGCACGAACCCGATCGTATAAGACTTCAGCGAGCCATGGGAGCCGTGCTGATCATGCGAAGAAGCTCCATGCGAATTCCCCATCTTACATCACCCCCATCAAGTAGACGACCGTGAGGACGAAAATCCAGACGACGTCAAGAAAGTGCCAGTACAAGCTGAGATTTTCCACTTTGCGCTTGGTGACGGGAGTAATACCGCGTTTGCGGAGCTGAAGCATGAGCCCAATCATCCACACCAAGCCAAGCGATACGTGCAAGCCGTGCGTTCCTACCAAGGTGTAGAACGCGGATAGAAAAGCGCTCGTGGTAATCGTCGCGCCCTCATTCACCATGTGCACGAACTCCATCACTTCCAGCGTGATGAACGCCGCGCCGAGCAGTGCCGTAACCGCAAGCCAGCCGAGCAGTTGCTGCTTGTTGCCGCGATGCATCGCAAGCACCGCAAGCCCGCTCGTAAAGCTGCTCGTCAACAGGATGAACGTTTCGGCAATAATGCCCGGCATTTGAAACAGTTCCTCAGGCGTCGGTCCCGCATTCGTATTGCCGCGAAGAACGATATAGGTGGCAAACAACGTGCCGAATAAAATAACGTCCGTAATCAGAAAGAGCCAAAAGCCGAACGTCTTCATCGACTCCTGATCGTGATGACCGTGGTCGTGAGCGTCATGTCCGTGATTTGCCGACGTGTGTGCCATTAAGCTTTTGCCCCCCTTGCCAATTGCTCAGTCCGCTTCACTTCATCGACCGGAATGTAATAGTCGGTATCGTAGGAGAACGAACGCACCAGCATGCAGATCGCGATGCCGACAAGCGCCGGAATCGTCAGCCACATCCAGTTCCATACGAACCCGAAGCCGGCGAAGAACCATAGTGCAGACTTGATGAACGGAATCGCCGAGTTTTTCGGCATATGAATCGGCTCCAGCTTCGCCTCCGGAATCGGAGCGAGCGGCTTCTCGCCTCTCTGCTTCCGCTCCCACCAGTCGTCAGTTTCCTGCACAGTCGGTGTGATAGCGAAGTTGTACATCGGCGCCGGCGACGGAATCGTCCATTCCAGCGTGCGGCCGTCCCAGATATCGCCTGTTGTGTCTTTCTCATGATGCTTGATGCTGTAAGCGATCTGCCATACTTGGAAAATGAACGCAATCCCCATCAGGAAGCCGCCGATCGTCGAAACCAAGTTGAGCGGTCCCCAGCCCATGTCGAAATCGTACGTATACGTACGGCGTACCATACCGTCCAGTCCGAGGAAATATTGCGGCATGAAGCACACGTAGAAGCCGATGTTCCAGAACCAGAACGCCCATTTGCCGAGACGCTCGTTCAGCTTGAAGCCGAACATTTTCGGCCACCAGTAATACAGACCTGCAAAGAATCCGAACACAACGCCGCCGATGAGTACTTGGTGGAAGTGCGCAATCAAGAAGTAGCTGTTGTGAAATTGGAAGTCAGCCGGAGCAACGGACAGCAGCACCCCGGTCATCCCGCCGATGACGAAGCACGGAATGAACGCGACCGCCCACATCATCGGTGTCGTGAACCGGATTCGGCCGCGGAACATCGTAAACAGCCAGTTGAACACTTTGACCCCTGTCGGTATGGCGATCAGCATGGTCGTGACCGCGAAGAACGCATTGACATCCGCGCCGGAGCCCATCGTGAAGAAGTGGTGAACCCATGTAAAGAACGACAGGACGCTGATCCCGATCATGGCAAATACCATCGAAGGGTAGCCGAACAGCTTTTTCCTGGAGAAGGTCGCAACCACCTCGGAGAAAATGCCGAACGCAGGAACAACGACGATATATACTTCGGGGTGCCCCCACATCCAGATCAAGTTGATATACATCATCGGGTTGCCGCCGCCGTCGAGCGTGAAGAAATGCGCTCCTGCGAAGCGGTCAAGGAACAGCAGGAACAACGTGACAGTCAGAATCGGGAACGCGAAAATGATCATGATACAGCTGGACAGCACCGACCAGGAAAACATCGGCATTTTCATCAGCTTCATGCCGGGCGCGCGCATTTTGAGAATCGTCACGATAAAGTTGATCCCCGTCGCCAAGCTCCCGATCCCCGAGATTTGGATACCCCAGATGTAGAAGTTTTGACCGACGCCCGGGCTGTGGGACAGCTCCGACAGCGGCGGATAGGCCAGCCAGCCCGTATCCGGCGAACCGCCGATGACGAACGAAATGTTGAACAGCATCGCCCCGAAGAAAAACATCCAGAAGCTGAGCGAGTTCAAAAACGGAAACGCAACGTCGCGCGCGCCGATTTGCAACGGGACGACGACATTGAACAAACCGAACATAAGCGGCATCGCCATGAACAAAATCATGATGACGCCGTGCGTAGTGAAGATGGCGTTATAGTGATCCGCCTGCAAAAATTCGACGCCAGGCATCGCCAGCTGCAGCCGCATGAGCAGCGCGTCGATGCCGCCGCGGAACAGCATCAAAATGGAACAAATAATATACATGATGCCGATCCGCTTATGGTCGACAGTCGTCAGCCATTCGCGCCACAGCCAGCCCCATTTTTTGAAAAACGTAAGCACGAAGACGATGGCTACCGACGCAAGCCCGATGCTTACCTGTGCCCCGAGAATTAGCGGATCCCCGGTGACGAAAAACTCCGATGCGAATTGTTTAATGGTATCCAGCATGAGTGGGCCTCTTTTCCATATGAAATCAATCTAACGTTGTTTTATTTTCTGGAGGCGCTGTGAGCCCCGTGGCCTTGGCCCGCGGTGACGTCCTCCATCTTGTTGCTGTCGCTTGCTTCAGCGCCCTGCTTTCCGCCGGATTCGTTTCCGCTGCCGCCGGATATCGCCCCGTGACCGCCATGAGCACCATGCGAGCCGCCGACCGCATATTTCGTAACGATATTGTAGAACAGGTTATCCGGGTACGACGAGTAGAACTGCTCGCTGGAACGGCCCGGCTTGGCCAATGCGTCATAGCCGGCTTGTGTCAACGGACTTGCCGACTTTTTGACCCCTGCGGCCCACTTGTCGAACTCTTCCCGCGACGTCGCGTGAACGTCGAATTTCATATCTGTAAAATGCTGTCCGCTAAAGTTCGACGCGGTGCCAAAATATTTGCCTACCTCGTCCGCTTGCAGGTGCAAGACCATCGCCATGCCGGACATCGTATACATTTGTCCGCCAAGCTGCGGGATCCAGAACGAGTTCATCGGAGCGTCGGACGTCAATTCGAACTTGATCGGCACGCCCTTCGGAATTTGCAAATAGTTCACCGTCGCAATTCCCTGCTCCGGGTAAGTAAACAGCCATTTCCAATCCAGCGACGTCGCTTGAACGACCATCGGCTTCTGGTCCGATTCGATCGGCTTGGTAGGCTCCAGCGCATACGTATATTTTACCGTCACGCTAGCCAGAATAATGATGATCACAATCGGGATCCCCCACCAGATCATCTCCAACTTGGTGCTGTGCGACCAATTCGGCTTGTAGGCCGCCTTGTTTCCTTTCGAATCGCGGTACCGCCATACGATGACTGCCGTCATGGCCAGCACGGGCACCAGCACGATCAGGCATAGCACGATCGAGATCATGATCAGATCTCGCTGGCCTTGGGCAATCGGCCCCTTCGGGTCAAACACCATCATTTCTTGTCCGCAGCCGGTTAGCAGCGCCATCATCAGGATGAACAGCAGCGCCAGCGAAATTCGGCCGATCTTTACCGGTTTTCTCATGTCGATCCTCTCCCAAGCTCTCCGAATGCTTTGATTGTTCTGACTGTGAGCCAGATCACTCTATAGCAACACCATAACAGATTACGACGAAATGTTCGCGGTACTTAACAAATACGTCAATGTTTCGTCATTTTTCTGCAAAATAATTTTCACGAGTCTGACAAATATTTTGCACTTGTTAAAATTATGCTGCCTCGGACAAACACCAAAAACCCCTTCGGGAGATCCCAAAGGGGCTAAAATTATGCATTATGCCATTTATTTACTGTCGTCTTCTGTTTTCGCTCTGGAATGAACGAGGTGGATTGCCGTACGGATCACATAAATATGAACGCTGCCGACCATGAACCCGAACCCGACCATAAGGGACGTGTTACGATCGTTGAAGTCATGCAGGTTTAATAAACTAAGCAGCAATCCGATCCCAAGCAGCACCCATGCTGTTGCCGTCATCAAAGCTACCAATCTGCCCACATTGCGCTCGTTTCCGGTTCCTTCGGCCAAAACTGCCGTTTTCGTCGTCATAGCAATCACTCCTAAACCAATGAAAGTGCTTTATCTTCCAATAGTATACCACACTTTTGCGATTTTGTTCATACAAAATTCAATTTTTGATCAAATTTCAGACAATTTTTTTTGTCTCTTCTATATTAATATGAAGCGCCTACCAATCAGGTTACGGCATCGAAATTTCTTTTAGGAAATCGATACGATTTACCAATCTTTCCTTTTCAAATCTATTTTTTTGTAATAGAATAGGCAATGTTGTAAAAATAGAGTCAGATTTTGGAGAGGGGATCACTCAGATGTACAGAAAGAAAATTGCACTTGCACTCTGCGCGCTGCTGGTTGTGATGGCAGTCCTCGCCGGTTGCGGAGCAAAGCCGGCACCGAAGGAAACGCTGGAGAAGGCGTTCCAAAAGGCTACGGAAATGAAATCGGCGGATTACAAAATGACCTTCGCAATGAACATGGACTTCCCTGCCGACGCTATAGCCGAAAATCCGCAGCTTGCCGTATCAGCACAAATGCTCAAAAACATGGAATTGGCCGTATCCGGCGCTTACCAGCAAGAACCGTTCCAGATGGAAATGAACATCGAAGCCAAGCTCAAAGGCGATATGGCGATGAACATCAATCTGCCGATCGTCATGACCGATCAAAAAATTTGGGTGAAGGTGCCGAACATTCCGATGCTGCCACTGCCGAAGGATGTAGTAGGCAAATTTGTAGAGCTTGATCCGAAGGAACTGGCGGAGAAATCGGGCGAGAAAGTAACTTTCGACGCCGCTACCATGAAGAAACAGCAAGAGCTGGGCCAAGAAATCGGCAAAGTCTTCTTCAAACACATGGACGAAAAAACGTTTCTCTCCTCTGTGGATAAGAAGGACGCCAAGCTGCCGGAAGCGGTTGAAGCGAACCAGATCGTTAAATTCGCGGTTACGAACGAAAACCTGGAGCCGTTCATCATCACCTTCGCCGAGAAGGCGCTGCCGGAAGTGCTCGATCTGCTGATGAACGACAAATATGCAGGCGTTGTCACCTTCAAGAAAGAGGACCTGGAGAAAACGAAGAAAGATTTGACAGCCAATTCCGGAGACAAGCTCAAAACCGCAGTGGCTAAAATGAAGGAAGACCTGAAAATTAAGGACCTGCAAATCACGACAGCCGTCAACAAAAAAGGGTTCCCGGCATACCATGATGTCAACGTAGACCTCGAGCTCAAAGACAAAGGCAAACCGGTTCAATTCGGCGGGAACATCAAGGCGGAGTATTCCAAGATCAACGAGAAGCCGGAATTCAAAATCGGCATCCCGAAAGACGTTATTACCCTTGAGCAGTTGATGGCCAAAATAAACGGCCAGTAATTCATCGAAAAAGCCGCGCCCTCTGATTAATCGGAGACGCGGCTTTTGTGTACCTCTTATCGGCTCAATCCGGAAAATGCGGCACTAGCAGACTTTAAGCCGTCGGCTTCAGCGCATGCTTCGCCGTTTCTTTGACCGTAGCGGCGTAAGCTAATCCTTTTTGCTTATCGTATTGGCCTTCCCACTTGGACATGACCACCGCGGCCAGCGAGTTGCCAAGGACGTTAACGACCGTGCGGGCCATGTCGAGAAGGCGGTCGACCCCGGCAATGAAAGCGAGTCCCTCAACCGGAATCCCCACTGAACCGAGCGTCGCAAGCAGAACAACGAACGAAACTCCCGGCACACCGGCGATGCCTTTCGACGTCACCATCAGCACGAGCATCAACGTAATCTGCGAGCTGATCGGCATGTGGATACCGTACATCTGGGCGATGAACAGCGCTGCAAGCGCCTGATACAAGGTCGACCCGTCGAGATTGAACGAATAGCCGGTCGGGACGACAAACGACGTAATCGCTTTAGGACAACCGAACTTTTCCATCTTCTCCATCACTTTCGGCATCACCGATTCGGAGCTGGCCGTGGAGTAGGCGAGAATGATTTCGTCCTTAAGCAGCTTGATGATCGTCCAAATGCTGGTGCCGGATAGTTTGGCGATGGTCCCGAGCACGATGAAAATAAAGAACAGCATGCTGGCATATACGACAAGGATGAGCTTGCCAAGCGGAATTAGCGAGTCTACGCCGAATTTGGCCACCGTGACGCCGATCAAGGCGAATACCCCGAACGGTGCGAACTTCATCACTTGATTCGTGACCCAGAACATCGTGTCGGCAACGCCATGGAAGAAACTAAGCACCGGCTTGCCGCGTTCTCCGATGGCCGCCACGCCAAGTCCGAACATGACGGAGAAGAAAATGATCGCGAGCATATCGCCGTTCATCAAAGATTCGAAGATGTTTTTCGGTACGATATTCACAAATGTGCTGGCGATGCTGTGGCTTGCTTTCTCTGCCGTATCGACATACGTCTTGATATCGGTTTTCGCAAGCCCCGACATATCGATGCCGGCACCCGGCTCGAAGATGTTGGCAAATAGCAGACCGACGATAATGGCAATCGTGGTAACGATTTCAAAATACAAAATCGTTTTACCGCCGAGCCTGCCCAGCTTCTTGATATCTCCTACCCCGGCGATGCCAACAATAAGCGAAGAGATGACGATCGGCACGACGATCATTTTGATCAAGCGGATGAAGATGTCCCCCACCGGCTTCAGGTAGGTCTCGACGGCGGGATTTCCGTAAAAGATGGCTCCGACGGCGATCCCGAGCATCAAGCCGATCACGATTTGCAGAGCCAATCCGAATTTTTTCATGTTAGTTTCCTCCTTTTTTGCTACTAAAAGCGCTTCCAAATTAGGGGCGTCTGTGAAATAATAGGTTTGAATATTATGATATGGACCGGCTACACTAAACTACAAAAACCTACAATTGCGAGTTGATGCGAATTTTGAAACAGGCTGTCTCTTGGCAAAACCGCCTGCTCCCGTTTGCCCTTGTCGCCATTCTCGTACCGTTGGCCGCTGAGCTGAAATTTTATCCGTTCTCGGATACGTTCCGCGTCGGCATGGGGCCTCCCGTGCTTTTTTTCAGTTTGCTGTGGCTTCGCGGGTTAACGCCGCTGGCGGCAGGATTCGTGACCGGCCTCAGCGTGCCGGCCTTTCGGATCGGACTGGATGCGCTGGGCGGGGCGGCGCTTGAAGCTTCGTTCTATCAGCATGCTCCTGCTTTCTTTTTCTATTTCTCTTTTGGGGCCTTGTTCGCCGCCGCGCAGGTCAACAAGTACCGCCAAAGTCCGCTGCTGATCGGTCTGATCGGCATGGGATTGGAGATCGGCTCCAATGCGGCGGAGCTGTTTTTTCGCTACTCGCTTCCTGGCCGCACGATCATTGTGCACGAGCTGGAGCAAATTATCGTGATCGCCGTGTTCCGAAGCTCATTCGTCCTTGCGATCTTCAACATCATCCAGCTTCGACAGGTGCGTGCGCTGCAGGAGCGGGAGCGGCTGGAGAACGAGCATCGGCTGATGCTGATCTCGACGCTGTATGAGGAATCGGTGCATTTGCAAAAAACTCTGCAGCAGGCCGAGCAGATCACCCGCTCGTCCTACGAACTGTACCGGGAGCTGAAAGACGCAGCCGAGCCCGATTTCGCCCGGCAAGCCTTAGGCCTCGCCGGACAAGTGCATGAAATCAAGAAGGACAATCAACGTATCTACGCCGGGTTGTCGCAGCTCATTACAAGCGAGCAGCGGGCCGATTTCGGCCTGGCGGAAGAGCTTGGCAGCGTGGTGGTCCGATCGAACGAAAAATACGCCCGCCTGCACAGCAAATCGATCCGCATTGCGTTGAAGGTCAAAGGGGGACATCCCCCTTATCACGCCTACACGCTGCTGTCACTGCTGAACAATCTCGTCTCGAACGCCGTAGAAGCGATTGCGAAGGACGGGGTTATCGAAATCGCCATCGACCGCACGGATGAGCGGACGACGGAGCTGCGCGTCCGGGACGACGGCCCGGGCATTCCGGAGCATTCGCGGGATATCGTTTTTCATCCCGGCTATACGACCAAATACGATGCTTCCGGTGTTCCGTCGACGGGCATCGGCCTCTCCTACGTGCAGGAAACGGTGGAGCGACTCGGCGGAACGATCACAATTCAGGAAGGAATCGATGGAAAAGGAACGGAATTTATCATACAATTGCCGTTAGCAAGTTTAACGACGAATAAGGACGGGTGAACAAGGAGTGCGATTTTTTATAACCGATGATGACCCGGCGGTACGCCGCATGCTGGCGCAGCTGATCGAAGACGAAGACCTCGGCGAGGTGGCCGGCGAGGCCGCGGACGGGGCGGATGTAGATGCCGGACTGCTGGCGGTCACGCGGACCGATATTTGGCTCATCGACCTGCTGATGCCGATGCGGGACGGCATCGAGACGGTGCGGGAGATCGCCCCGTCGTTTCCCGGCAAAATCATCATGCTGTCGCAGGTCGAATCGAAGGACATGATCGGCGAGGCATACGCCTTGGGTGTCGAATATTACATAACGAAGCCGATCAACCGGTTGGAGGTGCTGTCGGTCATCCGCAAGGTCGAGGAGCGGATGCGACTTGCACGGTCCATTCAGAACATTCGCCAGTCGCTGCTCGGACTGGACGAAGGCGGCTTAGGGAAGCCTGCGGCCCCGCGCGAGCAGGAGCGCAGTTCTGCCGGAATCGGCGCGGCGGGCCGCTATTTATTCTCGGAGCTCGGCATCACCGGGGAAATCGGCTGCAAAGATTTGCTGACGATGCTGCAAATTTTAGCGGAGCATGACGATGCCGCTTCAGGCCACCGCGATTTCCCCCAGCTGCGGGAGCTGTTCCGCGCAGCGGCTGTGCGCAAGTTGGGCGATAAGGCAGACGAGGCGGTGATCAAGAAAGAAATCAAAGCAGCCGAACAGCGCTTGCGCCGGGCGATTCATCAAGCGTTGAGCCATTTGGCTTCGCTCGGACTGACGGATTATTCGAATATCAAGTTCGAAAATTACGCATCGAAGTTTTTTGATTTTACGGAGGTTCGCAAGCGGATGCTGGAGCTGGAGGACGAAAGCGGGGATGCCGTCTCGCAAGTGCGGATCAACGTCAAGAAATTCATTCAGGTACTTTATTTGGAAGCCAAGCAGCACATGCGGGAACATTGAACGAAGAAAAAGGGGCTCTCTCCAGGTCGGTATCGGACCTAATGGGAGAGCCCCTTTTTTTCGGGTGAACATTTTACCAATTTCTTCTGGAAATACAATGCTCCTTCGCCAGCCTGTAGCCGTCCAGCTCGACAAGCTCGATGCACCCTTCGGAATCGGGAGAATGGAGCATCCGGTTTTCCCCTGCATAGATTCCGACATGATGCACGCGCCCCTTGCCTTCTTCGTAGGCGAAGAAGAGCAGATCCCCCGGTTCCAGACTGTCCCGCTCCACCATCTGCCCCCGAACGGCTTGATCGGAAGCGTCCCGTGGAATGAGAATGCCTTGCGATTTGTGCATACTATAAGCAAAGCCGGAGCAGTCATAGCCGAAGGAAGACATGCCTCCCCACAAATAAGGCAGACCGATAAACCGCATCCCCTGCCGGACCAGTTGCTGGCCCGCATGCTCTTCTTCCGCGCCGGACGATGCCGGACTACCGACGATCCGCACCTGCTCCTTCGGCAAGAAGCCCGTTCCGTGCGGGGTATCCACCACAACGCCGTCGTTTGTCTCTTCGATGACGGGCAGCCGGGATAAGAAGCTCAGTTCGATCTCGGCTTTTGGCGAACGGAGGGTCAACCGCGCCCGGGGAGCGCTTACCTCCGCCCATCGGTCAGCAGCGACTTCCGCGCTTGCTTCCGTCAGCTGGCGCCTTGGCACCCATCCGGGATAGCCTGCTCCCTCCTTCCGGGTGGTTTGCTCGGGAATGAACACCTTGACCCACTCGCCGCTTTCTTCGGCAACGACCGCCTCGGCTCCGTACAGCATTTGCGTCTGAATCCGATTGGCACCGTATAAATCCAGCTTATCCTTAACGGTCATAGCACCGAGCCATTCTGTTATGGCCGCCGGATGCCGCAGCGCCGGTTCGTCCAGCGGCCGCGGGGAATCAGGAGACGTCCATACAGTGGCGACGGACACCGCCGCTCTCACTCGCTTCGGTCCGCTCATGATACGGCTCCCTTCCCGTCCTGACAGCGTACGTTCCGGATGCCGAGTCCGGCCTCGTCCGGAAACGTCATGACCCGCCCGTCGTATCGGACACCGCCGTCGACAATATCGTGAAGCATCATCAGCGGCGCATCGAAGTCGAAGCGGGTAATGTTCTTTTTACTCGCCGCAAAATGAGCCGCCGCCGTTACAGCAAGACGGGATTCGATCATGCTGCCCACCATGCATTCCACGCCGTATTCCTCCGCAATTTGGTTGATGATTTGCGCCTTGTAGATCCCGCCCGATTTCATCAGCTTGATATTGATCAGATCGGCCGCGCGCCGCTGCAGCACTTCAAGCGCCTGAACCGGAGAGAACACGCTTTCGTCCGCCATAATGAGCGTTTCGACCGCGTCCGTTACGGCCTTCAAGCCTGCGATATCTCCGGCCTTCACCGGCTGCTCCACAAGCTCGATGTCGAGGCCCATGTCTTCCATCCGCCGGATCGATTTGACCGCGTCCTTCACCTGCCAGCCTTGGTTCGCATCCAGCCTGATTTTGACCCGGTCGCCTACGCGGCTGCGGATTTCTTTGATCCGTTCGATATCTTCGCCGATCTCGTCCTTCCCTACCTTGATCTTCAGCACGTTGAACCCGGATTCCACATAGCGGGCCGCATCCTCGCCCATTTCTTTCGGCGAATTGACGCTGACGGTAAAGTCCGTCTCGATCCGATCCTTATAGCCTCCGAGAAATTGATACAGCGGCACCCCGCAGGCCTGTGCCACCAGGTCGTAGACCGCCATATCGACCGCGGCTTTGCCGCTGCTGCACCCGACCATCGCCTGATGGACGGATTGAATGATTTGTTCATAAGCCAGCAGATTTTTGCCGATTAGCAGCGGTGTGAACGTATGGACAATGGCGGATTCGATACTTTCCAAGCTGTCCCCCGTAATCACAATCGTAGCCGGCGCTTCGCCCCAGCCGACCCGGCCATCGTCCGCCGTGATCCGAACCAGGACAGATTCCGCTTGAAATACGGTCCGTAGCGCGGTTTTGAACGGTTTGACGAGCGGAGTCGACTGACGCATCACGTCTATTTTCTGAATAAGCATCTAAGGCGCCTCCTTACGCTTCTACAGCCGATTCGATAAACTCCAGCTTCTTTTGTGCGGTATTCATCCTTGCCTCTATGCCTAACGGCACGGCGATATTCGGCGAGCAATGGCCGATTTTAAACCCTGCGAGTGCGGGTCTCCCCGCCTGAACGAGATAATGCCGGATGACCTGCTCCAACGTTAGTGAAAGGTTGTACTTGTTCGGCTCGCAGTTGTGAAAATCGCAGACGAGAATTCCCGACGCATCGGCCAGCTTTCCAGCCTGCCGCAGTTGGTTCAGCATCCGGTCGACGCGGTACGGCTCCTCGTCAATCTCTTCTATAAACAAAATACGTCCGCGGGTATCCAATTCATACGGCGTCCCGAGCGTGCTGACAAGCAGGGTCAAATTGCCTCCGACCAGCGGACCGTACGCTTCCCCCTCCACCAGAGCATAAAGCGGCGAGACGTCTTCCGTGTAGACAACCGGCTTCGGATGAAACAGCTGCTCAAAGCCCTGCAGGGTTAGCGGATGGACAGGCTCCTCGGCAAGGCAGGTCAGCATAGGACCGTGAAACGTGACAAGCCCCGAACGGTTCCCGATTGCGGTGTGGAGAAACGTGATGTCGCTGTATCCCCAGAAAACTTTTGGGTTATTGCGAATGCCGTCGTAATCCAGCCTATCGGCTATTCGTCCCGACCCGTATCCGCCGCGCGCGCATACGATGGCCCGAATGTCCGGGTCTGCGAACATCGCGTTCAGCTCCGCCGTCCGCTCCTCGTCCGTCCCCGCCAAATAACCGTACTGGCCGGACAACGTGCTGCCGAAGCGGACGTTCAGGCCCATCCGCTTCAAAGTACCGGCCGCCCGCTCGATTCTGCTCCGGTCGCCCTGGCTGGCCGGGGCCGTAATGCCTACCGTATCGCCTGCGGCGAGACGCGGAGGTTTGATGCGCTTGCGCATGGTGTCTTCCTCCCTTCGGAATTCGCAAGGAACCGTCTATTTCAAATCGGCCCATTTGAAGTCGATGTAGCCGTAGGCGTGCCGGACGACTCCTTCCAGCTTGTCGCTTTGCATATAAGCGGAGTTATAAAAATAGATCGGCATGATCGGCGCTTCATCGAGCAATATTTTCTCCGCTTCGTGCAGCAATTTGAACCGCTTGGCATTGTCCGGCTCCTTGTAGGCGTCCTGAATCAGCTTATCGTACTGCGCATTGCTCCAGCCGGTCCGGTTGTTCGGATTGCCGGTCTGGAAGATGTCGAGGAAATTGATCGGATCGGCAAAATCCGGTAACCAAGACGAACGGGAAAATTGCAATTGCAGCTTTTTCTGCTCGGCCGTCAGCACCTTGCCTTCCTTGCTCTCGATTTTCACGTCGACGCCCAAGCTTTCTTTGAACATTGCTTGAGTCGCCTCGGCAATTTTCTGGTGCAGGTCGTTCGTATTGTAGGTCAGCGTCACCTGCGGGAGCGTTTTGTAGCCCGCCTCGGCCATTCCTTTCTCCAGCAGCTTTTTCGCTTCTGCGGCGTCGAATTTCACCAGCTTTCCGCCGACTTTGCGGAAGTCATCCCCTGCTGGATCTTTGAGACCGTACGAGACGAACCCGTCAGCCACCTTTTGCTTCTGCTTGACGACGAGGTCGACGATTTTCTGGCTATCCACAGCCATCTGGAACGCTTTGCGGATATTGACGTTATCGAACGGCGGCATCTTGGTGTTGAACCGGTAAAAATACGTTCCCGCCGAATCCTCCACCTTGACCTTGCCTTCCGCGAACAGCTTCTGGCTCAAATCGGCCGGAATGATGCCGTCAATATGCAGCCCTCCGCTCTGATACAGCTGATACTCCGTATTCGTGTCGTTGACCATTTTGAACGTAACGCCGTCCAGCTTGACGCTCGCCGCATCCCAGTACTGGTCGTTTTTGACCATCTTCAGCTCGGAATCGTGCTTCCATTCGGTGATCTTGAACGGACCGTTGCTTACGATCGTCGCGGCTTCGCTTGCCCATTTGTCGTTTTTCTCCACGGTTGCCTTATGCACCGGGAAAAATGCCGGGTTGGACACCATCCCGAGCAGCCACGGGGCCGGCTTGGTCAACACGACCTCCAGCGTCTTGTCGTCCGTCGCTTTAATTTTGACGCCGTCGGCCGGGCCTTTATCCGAATTGTACGCTTCGGCTCCTTCGATGACGTAAGCCAGAGGCGCGGCCGGCGAAGGCTTCTTCGGATCGAGCATCCGCTTCCAAGCGAATTCGAAATCGGACGCCTTCACCGCGTCCCCGTTGGACCACTTGATGCCGTCCCTCAGCGTAAACGTATACTGCTTGCCGTCGGGACTCATCTTCCATTCCTTGGCCATCGCGGGCTCAGGGGTTTGGCTTTTGCCAAGGCGCGTCAAGCCTTCCATGGCGTTGTTCAGGATGTCGTACGACACTTGGTCGAACCCGACCGGCGGGTCCAGCGACGTAGGCTCCCTCAGATTGTTGTACAGCAGGATTTTGGCCTGCTGTTCGTTCCGGGCCGAGCCGGTGCCTGCCCCTTCTTTGCCGCTGCACCCTGCCAGCGCCGTGCCGGACAACAGGATACAGCCGAGGAGTAAAGCCGTTCTTTTCTTCATGCAACGTCTCTCCTTTACATTGTATGATAGGATTCGCTAACCTATCGCCGATCGGGTAAAAGTATTCGTGCTCGGCGAGTCACTCTGCTTGGCGCGCGTGTCCTGAAGCCAACAGGCAACGCCGTGCCCGCCGGGCAAGCAGGACGTTTCCGGCTGGAAGTCGGCGCACACTTCCATGGCGTAAGGACACCGGGCTGCGAATGCGCAGCCTTTGGGCGGCGCGAACAGATCCGGCGGAGTCCCCGGTATCGATTGCAGCGGGGTATTCCGGTCGCTATCCAGACGCGGCATGGAAGCGAGCAGCCCTTTCGTATAAGGATGCTGCGGATGCTGGAACACCTCGTCCACCGTGCCCGACTCGACCACCTTGCCGGCGTACATGACGTTCACGCGGTCCGCGATATTCGCCACCACGCCCAGGTCGTGGGTGATCATGATGATGGATACGCCGGTTTTGCGCTGCAGCAGCTTGAACAGATCGAGAATCTGCGCCTGAATCGTCACATCGAGCGCCGTGGTCGGTTCGTCGGCAATGAGCACCGACGGCTTGCCGACGGCTGCGATCGCGATCATGATGCGCTGCCTCATGCCGCCGCTGAACTGGTGCAGATGCTGCTTGAGCCGGCTTTCCGGATTGGAAATGCCGACCAACTCCAGCATCTCTATCGCCTGCTTGCGGGCTTCGGACCGCGACAGCTTCTGATGGCGGATGATGCCCTCCATAATCTGCTCGCCGATGGTGATCGTCGGATTGAGCGCGGTCATTGCATCCTGGAAAATCATCGTGATGGCCGAGCCCCTGATCTCCCGCATCTGCTTTTCCGTCAGCCCGGTCAGCTCCCGTCCTTGAAACCGGATGCTGCCCTGCTTGATCTGCGAGGTATGCGGGGGCAGCAGCCGCATTAAGCTGCGGGCGGTAACGCTTTTGCCGCAGCCGGATTCGCCCACGATGGCGAGCGTCTCGCCGCGGCGAAGCGTCAAGCTCACGCCGCGGACCGCCTGCACCTCGCCGCCGTACGTGGCGAAGGAGACATGCAGGTCTTTCACTTCGAGCAGTACGTCCGAGGAAGACAATGAATCGGGTCCATTCATGGAGCTACCTCCTCTGCTTCGGATTAAATGTGTTTTGCAGCCCGTCGCCGAGCAGGTTGAACGCCAGCATCGTCAGCGAGATGAAGAACGCCGGAAAGAACAGTCGCCACCAATAACCGGATAAAATCGTCGGCAGCGCATCGTTCGCCATCGTGCCCCAACTGGCCAGCGGAGGCTGGATGCCAAGACCGAGGAAGCTGAGGAACGCTTCCGCGAAGATCGCCGACGGGACGGAGAACGTCACCTGCACGATAATGACGCCGAAAGCGTTAGGCAGCAGATGTCTGCGGATCACGCTCCAAGGACTCGCTCCGAGCGTCCGCGAAGCCAGCACGTACTCGGACGACGCCAGCTGAAGCACCTGCCCTCGTACGATCCGGGCCATACCGATCCAGCCGGTCGCCGTTAGCGCGATGATGATGGTGAACAAGCCCGGGCCCATGACGACCATCAGCAGGATTACGATCAGCAGGTACGGAAGACCGTACAGGATATCGACGATCCGCATCATGATGTTATCGACCCGCCCGCCAAAATAACCCGCAATGCCCCCGTAAACGACGCCGATGAGAAAATCGATGAGTGCGGCGACGACGCCAACGGTCAGCGATATGCGGGAGCCGAACAGGATGCGTGCGAACACATCCCGGCCGAGCTCGTCGGTGCCGAACCAATGCTCGGCCGACGGAGCCTGATTGCCGTTCAGCAGGTTTTGCTTGGAGTAGCTCTGGTCCGTCAGCCAAGGCCCGACGATCGAAAGCGCCGCAAGCGCGACGATGAAAATAAGTCCGAGCAGAGCCAGCTTGTTCTTGAACAGCCGGATGCGCGCCTGCTGCCAGAACGTCAGCTGCGGCCGGACGATCGCTTCCATGGGGCCGACGCGTTTTTGCATCGGCACAAACAAGTGATCGGGAACCGACATCCTCACCCCTCCTTTCTATGCATCCTTTCTATGCATCCTTTCTATGCAGCTTGATGCGGGGATCGATCAGGCTGTACGCGATATCGACCAGGAACATCATGAAGATGAGCAGGGTGCTGTAGAACACCGTCGTTCCCATGATGACCGCATAATCCCGGTTGTTGATCCCGTCCACAAAATATTTCCCCATACCCGGAATCGCAAAAATTTTCTCGATGACAAAGCTGCCCGTCAGCACGTTCGCAAGCAATGCGCCGACTAACGTAACCACCGGCAGCACCGCATTGCGCAGGGCGTGCTTGAACACAATCGTCGCCGGAGAAAGCCCTTTGGCTCTTGCCGTCTCGATGTAGTCCTGCGTCAACACTTCGACCATATTGGCCCGCGTCAGTCTTGCAATGATCGCAATCGGTCCGGTGGACAGCGCGACCGCAGGCAGCACGACATGCTTCCATGTCCCCCACGTCGCCACCGGCAGCAGCTCCCATTCCACCGCGATGTATTTGATCAGCAGCGGAGCCACGACGAAATTGGGCACCGCGATGCCGACGACGGCGAGCACCATGGCGATGTAGTCGATCAGGCCGTTTTGCCGGAGCGCGGCCGCCGTTCCGAGCGCAATGCCCGATGCGATTGCAAGGAGCAGCGCCACGATGCCAAGCTGGAACGAGACCGGGAAGCCGCGCTCGATCATCGCGTTCACGCTTTCCGGATAATGCGAGATCGACGGCCCGAGATCCAGCGTAAGCAGCGACTTCAAGTAAAGCCCATACTGAACGTACACCGGCTTATCCAAATGGTAGAACGCCATCATGTTCTGGACAACGGCCGGATTGGCCTCCTTGCCGTCCCGGTCGAACGGCGAGCCCGGAATCGTATGCATCAGGAAAAACGTAATCGTGACGATGAGCCAAAGCGTCACCAGCATGGACACGAATCTTTTCAATAGGTACGTCGCCACTCGATCACCCGCTTCTTAACAAAATGAAGTTCGCATGGCCAGTTCCGTCATCACCAGCATAGCTTGGTACGCCTCCAGAATGTTTTTGGCTTGAAAGGAAACGACCGGCGAGCCCTGCTCGATCGTCGTTCCCGGCATCAGATGCGCCCATTCCGCCTGACCGTAATTGGCGAATTCGATCGACAGCACCGGACTCTCCGGGGGCGTTAAGGGCTTTACGCGGCTGCGTGCCTCAAGCGCTTCCCTCGTTTTCTCGCGCAGCAGCTGCCCGCTCTTCTCCGGCGTCAAGCAGAGCGCCGCTGTCCGCGATATGCGCCGTTTGACGATGGCCGTCGTCACCCCCGGGATCAACGCCTCCGCTTCCTCCGCCGTCTCGTCGTCTCCCGCCACGAGCAGCACCGGCACGCCGTAATGACCCGCGACGAACGCATTGAAGCCGAGCTCTCCGATTGCCGTATCGTTGATGTACATGTTCCGCACGCCGAAAATCATCGTGTGGCTGAGCACGCCCTTTCTCGCAGCCCGTGTATGATAGCCCAGAAAAGCGGCCCCGGCGAAGCTGGCGTCAAGCCCCTGCACCATCGAAAACGGCTTGACGTCCCCCGAAATCAGCTGCGTCTCCGGATGAAGCTTCTCGATCAGCAAGTTGTTCATTTTGGAGTGGCTGTCGTTGACTACAACTTCCCCGCATCCCTCTTGGAATGCCGTTTCAATGACATGATTGGCTTCCGCGGTCATAATGAGCCGGCCTCTTTCGTAGTTGTGCTTGCCGGAATCGACAAACGTCGCATCGACCAGTCCGGTAATGCCTTCCATATCGATCGAAATGTACAGTTTCATCGCTCCATCCTCCAATTCGATTTGTAGATAAAAAAATCCAGCAAACGACAACCGGCAGCCGCAAGGCTTCCAAGCGTATCGTTTGCTGGATTTTATTTACGCGTATGTCGCCATACTAATAAACAAAGCAGCGTTATCCGGCCCCTGACGCACCGGAATCGCAATCCCGGCCGTTCAAGGCCATTTGGTATTTTTTTTGCGCATCCTTGAAGGCGACGATGATCGCTTTCTGCGACGAGCCGTGGTACCTTCGCTTAATTTCGTCGGCGATCGGCTCGAACGCCAGAATGCTCTGCCCGACGAATAAGGAGCGGACAAATTGTGAGGTTAGCGGAATGGTGGACGAGCAGCCCGCATCCACGATTTTGTGGTTGGTCGTATCCACGACAAGTCCGATGAAAAATGCGCTGTACTGCTGAGTAATCGGATTATTGAGCGATGTCTGCGCATCGCCGACCACGTAAACCGTGTCTTTATCGTAATCCATACTCGTCTCCCTTCATCGGCGTCCTTGGACCGGACGAACAGGGATGTGGGAAGAGAAGCTTCCCGCGACCTGCCGCCTTCGGACGCACTGTTTTGTATGCGCTTACGTATTTGATCTTGCAGCTCATCGAAGGAACGGATTGGAACAATTGTTAAACTTTCGTGAAAATTCCCATAACCAATTCTATTATAATAAACTCCACTGCGTCTGAATAGCTTTATTTCACAATTTTATCATGATTTGTCGATGATACGACGAGGATAGGGTACGGAAGAAAAGCCGACCATCCCGCAAGGATGACCGGCTATCGGCTTCACACGTTACTCCAGACGGTAATCGTCGATCTTCTCCCCGTCTTCCCACACCTCAACGAACAAGGCGTCGCAATGCTCAAAATCGGACGGCTTGAACGAGAGAGCTTTCTCCTCGTCCTCGCCCACATACACATTTTCCATCCCGTCTTCATTGAACGAGAGAATGACATACAGCTTCATTCCAGAACCTCCAGCAGCTAAGCGTATTTTATATTGATGCCAAAATTAGCGGCTAATTAAACGTTGTTCTTCAAAATTTGACGATTCAGATGGTATTCCATATGTTCAACATAATCGTCAATGAGCCATTGCAAGCTTTTCGTTTCCTGATTGCCAGTGACACATGGGGATGACAGCTTTTCGGCCGGTATTTTTTCAATGACCTTCAAGATCCGGTTATTTAATCCGGACCATAAATTCAGGATTTCTTCCGCTGGAGTGTTCTGGTAATCCTGCAATGCCACCCATTGGTCCTGATCGTAAGGGATGAGGACATACGGCTGCTTTTCGTATTGAATTTTAATAAATCTGTGAAGATTATTGACGGCCGAATCACATAAGTGTCCTAGCGCTTCTTTTGGAGACCATTTGCCCGGCATGGGCCTCTCGGATACTTCGGCTTCGGACAACCGGCCGAACTGCTCCGGAACCGTACGCAGCCAATACTTTAAACGTTCCGCTGCTCTCTCCATCGTATTTCCTCCCTCATCTCAAATGAATAATAGCGTTTCTACATAACTATTTCTTCGTTCGTCCAAGCTCACCTTTTTTCCAGTTTAAATAAATCCGACTTCCCGGCAATATCGCAGCATATCGTCCATCTGCTTATCGCTGATCGCCCGCCATTCGAACCCGAGCTTCTTCAGCAGCAGGATCGTTTTCTCCGAAGCCAGCGTAAACCGGGTCTGCTCCTGCTGCTCCAGCCAGCCGTAATGAAGCATCAAGCTCTCGATCTCCTCCCGGCAAAAGCCTTCTTCGTACCTGTTCTTCATATAATCAATGAACTCGTCTAGCGTCCCCGCTGCCATTCTTTCTCCCGAGCGGCCGTTCCCCAGTACGCGGTGCATACTATCGTAGTGCGGGTTGTACAAATGAAATATTTCGTCCCGCAGCGCAGCAGGCTTCATGAGGTGAACGATCGCTTGGCTGACCCGATCGACGCAGGAAAAATCGATATCGGCCTCCAGCCGGGGCACCATGCCGAGGCGGACAAACGATTTGAGCGTCGCGTAAAAGGCGTTTTCCTCGATGTTTTGCTGGAACTTGCCCGTATCCGATTGAAAGACAAGGTTCCCTATCCGGTAAATGCTTGTGCGGAGCCCTTGAGCCCGCGCCTGCACGACCCGCTTCTCCGCTTCGAATTTGGATTTGACGTAATAGTTCTCGTACTGCTGCCCCCGGTCCAAATCGTATTCGGTAAAATAAGCCGCAGACTGTCCCGGAATATGTCCGGTCGCGACGCCCAGGGTGGAAATATGGTGCACGTCTTTGGCCCGGTGCATGCCGGCAAACGCCAGCAGTCGCTCGGTCGAAGCGATATTGTGGGTTTCGAAGTGCGAGTAGCTGCCGTAATGCTTCACGGTCGCCGCCGAATGCACAATGCAGTCGACGGTGCGCGCGAGCTCCAGATACGTTTCCTCATCCAGCCCCAAGCTATCCTGCGACAAATCCCCCCGGTAAATCCGAATTCGGCGGTCGAATTGCGCTTCCATGGCATCGCCTGCGAAATAAAAGGCCAGCTTCGCAAGCAATCGTTCCCGCGCTTCCGCCTCCGTCGCCGCACGCACCAGAACGTGAACCGTGGCCGCGGTTCCGGCTAACAGCTCCCGCAGCAAATGGATGCCCAAATACCCGGTGGCTCCCGTCAGCAAAATATCGCTGTACCCGCTATCCTGCGTCAGGTCGAGCCGAGCGTACCGTTCATTTCTCGCCCGGTATGCGGCGGTCTCTTCATCGAATCGCTCCATCGCGTCGTCACGGCGGGCTGTCTTCACCTGCTCCAGCTTGGCGGTCAAATAGTTGGCCTTCGGCTTTACCTTGGCGGACAAAGACGCAATCGTCTGGTGCTCGAAGACGTCGTTGACCCCGATATCCAAGTCCTGCTGCAGCCTTGCGGTCATCGCAGCCGCCTTCAGCGAATGTCCGCCGAGCTCGAAGAAATTGTCGTGAACGCCTATGTCCGGAACGTTCAGAAGCTGCTCCCATACGACTGCGATCTTTCTCTCAATGTCCGTGCGCGGAGCGACGCGGTCGCGCCCCGCTACGGTACGCTCGCCCGGATCGGGCTCGGGCAGCGCCCTGCGGTCGATTTTGCCGTTGGGCGTGAGCGGCATGTTCTTTAACGGGACGAAATACGAGGGCAGCATATACTCCGGCAGCGCCTTGGACAAGTGCTCCTTGACGGCCTTAACCGGGAGCTCTTCCGTCCCGGCGAAGTAAGCGCACAACTCCTTGCCGCCGCTACCGTCCTCCCGGGCGACCACGACCGCTTCCCGGATCGAAGGATGGTTCAGCAGCGCATTCTCAATCTCTCCGAGCTCGATCCGAAACCCGCGGATTTTCACCTGATGGTCCAAGCGGCCCAAAAATTCCAGCGTGCCCTCCGGCGTCCAGCGCGCGAGGTCGCCCGTCTTGTACATGCGTCCCTCCCCGGCGAACGGGTCGGGCACGAATTTCTCCTCCGTCAAGCGCTCGTCGTTGAAATAGCCCCTGCCTACGCCCTCCCCGGCGATGTACAGCTCTCCCGGCACGCCGGGCGGCTGAACCTGCAAGCGGTCGTTCAACAGGTAGATGCGCGTGTTCGCAATCGGCCTTCCGATGGGCGGAAGCTCCGGGATCGGGCCGCCCGGGTCGATCGTATGGGCCGTCGCGACATGGGTCTCCGACGGGCCGTAATGATTGTGCAGGAACACCTGATGCCGCCGCAGATGCGCCTTGAATTTGTCCGGGACGGCCAGCAGCTCTCCAGCCGTTATGATGTGGCGCACCGACGCCGGAAGCTTGTCGGCATACGCGCTCTCGTTCAGGATGAGCTTCAAGTACGAGACGGGTAGGAACAGGACCTGAATCTGCCGTTCTTCGATAAGCCGCAGCAGCTTATCCGGGCTCCGCCGGGTTTCATTCGTCACGAGATGCAAGGCGCCCCCCGCCAGCAGGGCGGACCATATTTCCTGCGAGCTGACATCGAAGCTGAGCGTCGTAAATTGCAGCACGCTGCCGCTGTAATCGACGCTCGTGTGCCGAAACTGATGGTGAAGCAGATTGACCATATTGCGGTGCTCGATCATGACGCCCTTCGGCTTTCCGGTCGTTCCCGACGTATAAATCACATACAGCAAATCGCTTGGACGGCTGCGGGGCGGAGGGTTTTCCGCCGCCACCTCATTGACGGCATCCGTATCCAGACACAGCTTCATCCCGTCAAATTCGACTTGGTCGGCCAAATGCGTCTGTGTCAGTAAGACACGGGTGCGGCTGTTGTCAAGCATATATTTTATACGGTCGGCGGGATAATCCGGATCGATCGGAAGGTAGACCCCTCCCGCCTTCAAAATGCCAAGCAGACCGACAATCATGTCCGGAGACCGCTCGGTCATCAGTCCGACGAGCTGCTCCGGCTGCACGCCGTGGCGAATCAAGGCGGCCGCCAGCCGGTTCGCCCGGTCGTTCAACTGCCGGTAAGTGAGCGCTTCGTCCCCGAATACGACAGCCGGCCGGTCCGGCGTCTGCCGCACTTGCTCCTCAAACCATCCGTGAATCGTCAAGTCGCGGTCGTACTCGGATTCAGTTTGATTCCGCCCCTCCACCTGCTCCTTGAGTTCTGCTTCCGAAAGCAATCGCAGCTCGGACAGCCGCTTTTCCTCCGAAGCCAACGCATCCTCCAATATCCGCACATACTGGTTCGCCATCCGCTCGGCCGTATCCCGCACGAACAGATCGGTGCAGTATTGGAAATCGATCCGGAGCGTCTCTTCCATTTCCTCCGCATCAAGTATCAGATCGTATTTGGAGATCGGGTCTACGTACCGCTGAACGGTGATCCGGCTCCCGTCGATCGACGGCGTCGTCGTGCGGCCCGTATTTTGCATGACGAATATCGTATCAAACAGCGGGCTGCGTTCCGGCACTCGGGGAATGCGCAGCGATTGCATCATCCGTTCCAGATCGTAGTCCTGATGCTCGAAGGCGGTAAGCAGAATCGACTTCAGCTCCTGCAAATATTCGGCGAACGTCTTGGTCCGCTCTGGAAAGCTTCGGATCGGCAGCGTATTGACGAACATGCCGATCAGCGGCTGCAGTTCGGCTTGCGGGCGGCTGGCGACTGGAACGCCAACGATGATGTCTTCCTGACCGGAATACCGGGAGAGCAGCACCTTGTAAGCAGCTAGCAGGATCATGTACAAGGTGGTGTCCGTCTGAAGAGCGAACTGCTTCAAGCGCTCGGTCAAATCGGTATCCAGCCGAAGCGGGTAAGTATCGCCTTTGAAGCTTTGGAGGCCCGGTCTTTCCATGTCGGTCGGCAGTTGCAGGATCGGGAGCTCCCCGGACAAGGCCGCCATCCAATACTCGCGCTGCTCCTTCTCCTCCTCCGATTTGCGGCCGTTCAGCCAGAAAGCATAATCTTTGAAGTGGATCGTCGGGTGAGGCAGTACATCCCCCCGGTACAACCGGCTCCACTCCTCGAAAAACACGTGCATCGAGACGCCGTCCACAATAATATGGTGGAAATCCAGCATCAGATAATGAAGCTCCTCGGAGCAGCTAATGAGTCCGGCCCGGAATAACGGCGACTTCCCGAGATTGAACGGGACGACGAACGCGGACATCAGCCGCTCCGCTTCTTCTTCCGCCGCCGCATGAAATTGCATTTGAAACGCCACACGGGGCCAGATGGTCTGCGCAAGCTCCCCGTCCACCCATGCAAAAGCCGTACGGAGCGATTCGTGCCGCTCGATCATTTGCTCAAAAGTCCGCTCCATCCGCCGCCGGTCGACGCTCCCTTCGATCTTGAGCAGCAGCGGAGTGTTATAGGCCGTCCCCACCTGCTCCATCTGCCCGATGAAGAAGAGGCGCTTTTGCGCCGGATGAAGGGGGTAATGCTCCCGCTCGGGCGCCTTTTCAATCGCCTGACCACCTCCGGCCGGTTTGCCCGCTTGACCGATCCGCTCCGCTTGCTTACGGATGGTCGCATGCTCGAACAACTCCGCGATCGACAGCCGGACCCCGAAGCGCCGTTCGATCTGTCCGCGCAGAACGGCGACATGCAGCGAATGACCCCCGGCGTCAAAGAAGCCGTCATGAACGCCGACCGTCCGCAAGCCGAGCAGCTCCTTCCACAGCTCCGCCAGTCCCTGTTCCGCCTCGCTGGCCGGAGGCGCGTAAGAAGCCGACTCCGCCTCTCTCTCAGGTTCGGGTAGCGCCGCGCGCCGGTCCACCTTGCCGTTCGCATTGACAGGCAGCCTCGGAAGCATGACGAACCAGGACGGAACCATGTAGTCCGGCAGCTGCTCCGTCAGAAACGCCGACAGCTCACTGTGAGTGGGAGGCTCTTCGGATACGACGTATGCGCACAGGTATGCACGGCCAGCATCGTCTTCGCGCGCGATTACGATGCAATCGAGCACCCGGTCATGCAGCCGGAGACGCTGCTCGATTTCGCCTGTTTCGACCCGGAAACCGCGAATTTTCACCTGATGATCGAGGCGTCCCACATATTCGACGGATCCGTCCGGCAGCCATCGGGCCAAGTCCCCCGTCCGGTATAGCCGCTCCCCCTCGCAGAATGGATGGGCGACGAATTTCTCCTCTGTCAGCTCCGGCCGGTTCAAGTAGCCCCGGGCCAGACCGATGCCGGAAATGCACAATTCCCCGGGAACCCCTACCGGCTGCGGCTCGCCGCAGGCATCCAAAATATATAGCCGAACATTGTTCAGCGGCTTCCCAATCGGAATGTTATCCGAGTGCGCCTTGACAAGATGCGTCGTGGTGAAGATCGTATTTTCGGTAGGACCGTATGCGTTGTAAATAAGGTAGCTCTGCGGATGGAATGTCTTCAGTTTCTCCCCGCCCGCCACGAGCACGCGAAGCGAGCGATTCGGAAGCTTCATGAACTGCTCGCCGAGCTGAGTCGGTAATAAGCTAATCGTAATGCCGTGCCGGTTGAAGTACCCGTTAAGCTCCGCAGCATCAAGCCGGATGTACTCCGGAATGACATAAACCGCCGCCCCGGAAATAAGATAAGGGAAAATTTCCACCATCGAGGCGTCGAACCCGACACTACAATATTTGCTGCTGCGGTCCTCCATCGTGACCCCAAAATACGAGCAATGCCATTCGCAAAAATGGACAAGCGACCGATGCTCGATCAGCGTGCCCTTCGGCTGACCGGTGGAGCCGGACGTATAGATGACATAAGCCAAACCGGACGGTTCCGCAAGCTCCGGCAAAGGGGACGCATCCCCGTCATGCATCCGCCGGTCCGCGAGATCGACGACTTGCCCCTCAAAGGCAAACGGAAGCGCCGATTGTCCCTCCGTGAGCAGCAGCTTCGCTCCGCTATCCTCTAAAATGTAGCGTATGCGGTCCGGGGGATAATTCGGATCGATCGGCACATACGCCGCGCCCGCTTTCAGCACCGCCAAAATACCGGCGAACATCGACAGCGTGGGGCGCGTCATGACGGCGACAAGAGCATTTGCTTGTACTCCGCATTCGATCAACATTCTGGCCATCCGGTTCGATTGTTCGTCGAGCTGCCGGTAAGTCAAGCAGTCGGTCCCATCGACGATCGCGGGGCGATCCGGCGTGCCCCGCGCTTGCTCCGCAAACAGCCGGTGAATGGTCGCATCCGAGGAAAAAGGCGTATCCGTTTGATTGAACCCAACGAGCAGTTGCTCTCTCTCGTCTTGGCTCAGCAAAGCGATGCGGCCGACAGGCATATGGGGAGATTCGATCCAGGTCAGGACGATATTTTCCACATGCCCCAGCAGCCTGCGGATCGTCGTTGACTGAAACACGTCCGGCTTGTACTCCGCACGGACTTCGAGCACGTCCGAAAGCACGAACCGGATCGCGAGGTCGCACCCCGGAATAACGGGCCACGCCCGGACAGCACCGGGAGCTTCCACGGCTGCGGCTGTATTGAAAGGAAGCGGCAGTAAGCCGGACCTGCTCAAGTCGCGAAGCTCGCTGTGTGTAAGCGCGTAAGCTTTCCCTTGGACCAGCGTTTCCTCCGCCCGGGCGACCAGCGATTCGAACGGCAGCGAAGCCTCGCTTGCGATTCGGACAAGCACGATCCGGTCTTCCTCGGGCGCGACCGCCGCAAACCGTACCTCCTCGGTACGCAAATAGCGCTGCAACAACACGGCCCATGCCGTATAAAGCACGGTGCTTACTTGAACCCTGCGCATGCCGCAAAGCTGACGAAAGCGATCGGACGATGCATTTTCGAACGTACGACTAAATGTCCGATACTCATCCGGGTCGCCCGCCGGACCACGGTCCAAGCGAAGAACGGTAGCCACCTCCGCGTCCTGCATCTCCATGATCCAGCGGTCAACAATGCTGATCGTCCCCTCATCCACTTTCTGTGACATCCTCTTTCTCCCTCCCGAAGTAAATTGGTCATGAAGAAAAAAAGCAACCCGTTCCAAATCCGAAACGAGTTGCTGTTCATAACGAAGGCGTTCCCTGCAACCGTCAAGCCCGTGCGTTGATGTATACGTCCCCTCCATGGCTCCCTCCTGCAATGAAATGACGGAGCCCCTTTATTCAATTCGTATATCTATCGATTCATGTCGATTTGTTAATAATATTGCGTACATAGTTATATTTTACCATGTTACATCGAATTTCCAAAATACTTTTTAAGGTCTCAGCCGTTATTTACGGAACCGAGTTTTCTGCGTAACTCATCCTACGCGAATGTGATAAATGCCACTTTCAGTCCCCTTTTTTTGCGATAGAATGAGACGATAGCAGCAACCGGGCGTTAGCACATCTTATATTGTGAATATTTTCACAAATTAAATGGAAAGGTCGTGTCACGACATGTCGTATCGCAAACCGGAAGAAATTGCGCATATTACCGCAGCGATGGGCGAGAAGAAAGCGAATATGCGTCCGCTGCAAGCTTGTACGCTGGGCTTTTTGGCAGGAGCTTTTATCGCTCTAGGCTTCCTTCTATATCTGAGAGTAGCAGCGAGCGTTCCTGCGGCTTGGAGCGGGCTTGGCTCCGTGCTGGGCGCGGCGATGTTCCCGATCGGCCTGGTCCTCACGATTATTGCCGGGGGCGAGCTGTTAACCGGAAACATGATGGCGGTGCCGCTCGCACGGCTCCAGGGCAAAATAACGACGAAGCAGCTCGCCGTCAATTGGCTGCTGATTACGCTATCCAACTTTGCCGGGGCGCTGTTTGTCGCCTACCTGTTCGGTCACGTCGTCGGATTGACGGAAGCGGAGCCGTACTTGTCCAAGCTGGTCAAGGTGGCGGGGACCAAGCTTGACGAGAGCTTCCTGCAAGCCTTTATCTCCGGGATCGGCTGCAACTGGCTTGTCGCCTTGGCCGTCTGGCTCGCTTACGGCGCAGACGATGTCACAGGCAAAATGCTCGGCATCTGGTTCCCGACAATGACCTTCGTCGTCATCGGCTTCCAGCACGTCGTCGCGAACATGTTCCTGATCCCTGCCGCGATCTTCGCAGGGCACTATACCTGGTGGGATTATTTGGGCAACTTTGTCCCCGTCTTTCTCGGCAATGCCGTCGGAGGCAGCGTCTTCGTCGCCACCGCTTATTGGATAGCATATCTGAGAACCAAAGACAAGGCAGAGCTCAACCGAGATTCGGCTCTTCCGCAGCCGAAGCCACAACCGACAAGCGAACGAGCGGTGACGGAAGGCAAAGCCTGAAGGAAGCGAGCAGCTTCACACAAGCTTAAGATACAAATCGAACGTTCGACTCAAAATATCGCTAACCAGAGCTTTGAACACTCCCACCACCTGCGCTAAAGGCGCTGAGGTGGGGGATTCTTGCGAACAGAGAAGTATCCTTCTCTTCTTGAGCAAGCGATCCCTGCGGTTCCCGCAGTTCAGTTGGTCTTTGCCAACAAACGCAGTCCTTCTTGCAAGATGTTCATGCTGGCATTGTGGTCACGGTCATGGTACGTGCCGCATCCTGAACAGGTCCACGCTCGCAA
>NZ_FMTT01000071.1 GCF_900100345.1 Paenibacillus tianmuensis
CGCTCCGGCGAAACAGCTAGCCCGAGCATAATCTGCTTGAGGTTAGGCCGATAGTCTTTGCTATGTCCACGTACGATCTGAAGATCGGCCTCCCCTTCGTAAGCACCGTGCAAACTCACCGATGTCGTGTCGTTATGCAGTGTGCCGATCGGCAGGTCAAGCTTGCGCATGGCACGAATGGCGAGCGTGGAGTATACCTTCCACGGCGTGGCCTCATGTAGCTTGTCAAGTGCGCGAGCGAGCGCGTCATCATTCAAATCATCGGCGGTTACACCGTCACCGAACAACAGCTCAACGTCTTGGTCACGGTAAAATCGCTTAACATGGCAGAGGGGATCTTTGCCGCTAAGTACATTGATGACAAGGGCTTTGATTCGCGCACCGGGCGACAGCTTGCAGCGGCTCGCATCCCATGGAAGCAACTCATTCAAAGTCTGCTCAAACTCGATTTCACGACAAAGTCGGTCCACCAACACGGCGGGGCCTGAAGTATATGAATACGTGTTAAGCGGAGTATTCACGTGATCGCCTCCAGAGAAAAAACTATACCCTTACATTCTCTGGAAGTTGGTGATTTCCCTTCAATAAATTTGATTTTCGCGCAGTTTCACCTGCGAAATGTGGGTTATTCCGTCAAGCAATAGAACCAATCAAAAAAGAACCCCGGAGCACTGCTCCGGGGTTCTTTTTGAAAGATCTAGAAATTAATTAATGAAGTCAGCCAGTTTGAGGTAACGTTTCAGCATCGTAGCTGCTTGCGAACGACTTGCTTTCTCAGCAGAACCGATGGTGTCGTCAGTCAGACCATTGATGATGCCAGCATTTACGGCAGCAGCAATTTCTTTCTTAGCCCAAACGATTTTGGAAGAGTCTTTGAATTTCGCAAGCAGTTGAGCTTGGTTCGACTCGGAAACGTTGGAAGCTACGCCTGCATAAGTCAGGGAACGGATGATCATAGCAGCCAATTCTTCACGAGTGATTTGTGCATCCGGACGGAACGTACTGTCTTCATAGCCATTAATAATACCTGCTTTGGAAGCTGCTGCTACTACGCCAGCATACCAAGCGGAAGAGTTGATGTCAGTGAAAGACGTATTAGCCGATACGGAATTCAGGCCCAGGGAACGAACAACCAATGCTGCGAACTCTGCACGAGTAATGTTGCGGTCCGGCTGGAATTGTTTGTCGGATACGCCTTCAACCACCAATTTGTTAGCAAGCAGTTCAACGTCTGCTTTGGACCAGTGGGAAGCGAGATCTTCAAACGATTTGTTTGCTTCGATTACCGTGTAGATGCTGCTGCCGTTACGTTTCAACGTAGCAACGGTTTGACCGTCTTTCGTTTCGAACGTAGAAGGAACAAAGCTCAGCTTTTTCGTCGTCTCGTTGTAAAGAACGCCAGTTGCTTTTTTAGCATCCAGGTTTTTGTTTACATTCAACGTACGGGAAACATAAGTGCTTCCGAAATCAACATTGACAGATTTGCTGTTGCCAGAAGCGGTTACGTTGAAGTCAACAGCGTTCTGAACTGGGCTACCGCCTACAGCTTGAACTGCTTTCGTTACGTCTTCTGCAGTAGCGCTAGCAACTTTAGCAATCGTTACGTTGATTTTCGTATCCTTCAGTTCAGCGCCCAATTCTTTCGCGAGTGCTTCCAGTTTCAAAGCCGCCAGCGGAAGAGTAATGGTGCCATTGTCGTTGATGATTGTTACAGAAACTTTGCTTTTTTTCAGCGCTTCTGCCAGTGCGTCAGCCGGGATAGCCAGCTTTTCACTTTTGGTTTTGATTTTAATTTCTTTGGAGTATTCAAAAGCTCTTTGCAAGGCGAAGGCATCTACGGAATCTCCAGATACTTCGATAACACCGTTGTTGGAGATAGAACCGCCGCCTCCCCATCCGCCGCCACCACCGCCGCTGCAGCAACTTACACTTCCGCTATTAGATCTGTAAACCGCTTGGTAAACCGCGTCGCTTACATTAAATCCTGTACCGAAAGGACCATGCAGGTAAACATATTCGTGAACCCCAGCCGATACGGAGAAGTTGTAGTTATACACGTTGTTTTGAGCATCATAATCAACGTATGTAGCTTCTTTTACCGTTATCCGGTTACCGCTTGGATCATACAAATATACTTGTGCATTTACATTTGGTGCATACGCATCTGAATATACAGTAGCAGTTACTGTGCCATCATTAGAGTAAGAGTAGTTTTTGAAACCTGTTGCAGCAAACGCAAGAACAGGCAGCAGCATCGAGATGATCATCAGTGCAGCCAATGCTTGGGATGTTTTTTTCATTACAGTTGATTTCACTAGGGTCTTGCTCCTTTCACGATTGAAAACATTTTTTTTCTCTATTTGACTCATTTTGCATTTCACCTCCCTCCCTGAGTAGGATCGACTAAACAATACCTTTTCGATTTGAAAATCGTCTTTAAGGCCTAGAATCTATTTTAGCATTATAGACAAAAAAATGGTAGCAAATTTGTAGTGTAAATTTAGCTACCATTTTTTTATGAAGTTTTTTAAAACTTAGAGTTTACTAGGGATTGGATTTCTTGGCGCTCGTTCGGATCTTGAGCGACTAGCTTATCAAAAAGGGCTTGGTCTGCTTTGCCTTGTTTTTGCAGCGAAGCTAAGTACCAGCGTATGTTTTGTTTTGTTGTCTGATCCTCCAGTGGCCCGCCGATACCAATCCGGAACATTGCTTCCGCGGCATCATATTTACCACGTATGAACTGAATCTGCCCTAAAGCTAACCCCATTTTTCCCGTTTCCGAGAAGTCTTGGCCTTGACCTTGTTCTTTTGGTAATAGGGCAAGCTCCTTTTTACGAGTTTCAAATCGGTTATAAATTTCAAATGCCTGATTCCAATAGTTATCCTGTTCTTGAACGTTATTGGACTCATGAGCTGCATGGCCCATATCGGTATTCAATGTAATGAGAACCTCATAAAGAAAAACCTTCCACGGGAAACTAATTAGTTTTCCGTTTGCGAATCGTAATGCTTCTGCGGTTTGATTCTTTTGAATTAAACTATAAATCTTTCTTTCCACCAATTGATAATTATGAGGCTCTTTTTGCAATGCCTGGTCTAGTAAAGCTGTAGCTTCCGTATAGTACTTATCATCTTTAGTTTGATTATAGACCTGAAAAAGAATCGCTGCTTTTTGAAGAGTGTAATCCGGATGATTCGGATGCTGAGACAGCGCATTATCTAGCGGCGCCAAAATGTCATTTAAATTGTTGTTTCCACCGGCAGCAATAGCTCTGGATTGATTGAATTGACTATCGGCGCTAAGCAATCTTACAGAAGTAAAGAAAAGGAACAAAGAAAGAAGAAGCATAACCGAGGGATAAGCCCACTTTCTTGTATTCAGTACTTCCTTCCATTGGTTGCTTAGCATCATCGCATCGTTCGAAATCATAATGCCAAAGCTTAAGAACAAAAGAATTCCCAAATAAACATAGCTCAAGTCAAAGTCCAAACTGCTATGAACAAGTATGGAGATCGATACAATAAAGAAAATAAAACGTTTGTTTCGAGTATGCTCGTCTTGCTTAATAAAGTTACGGATGTAAATGTAATAAATAAAAATAAGAAAAATCAAGAATGCAGCAAATCCAATGATACCTACATCCGTTAAGTATTGCAGAAAAAAGTTGTGAGCTTGCCGACTGATATACGGGTTATTCTGGTATTTTTCATATAGTGCCGGCCAAGCTCCCCCGCCTGCTCCGAAAACAGGGTAGTCTTCAAACAGTTTCGTAGCATCTTTGTAGAACGTACCACGCTCTAATACACTGTGCTGCTGAAAATTGATGTTTTCAATACGGGTACGGATGTTTTCCGGAAGCAACTTTGTTACTCCGGTATCGGTAAATAACAATACGGCCCCTATTCCGCCAACGATGACGGCGATAACAGGAATAGCTAGAAAAGCAAAACGTTTTTCTTCGAATCGAGCTGTTAACTTTTCGATCCAGGGAGAAGCGAATTTTTGGACAAGCACTGCTAGTACCGCGTAAATTAAAGAAATAACCAACAGGCTTGTCCAACCCGAGAGCGATAAATCAGATTTATATTCGTGAAACAAAGTAACCCCGATTGTCGTTAGTTTATTTAGAATGACAACGGATAATCCAAAAGATAAGACAAAATGAATTAGGTAGGTGACTTGCTTACGCGGTTTAAGAAACGGCAGGACCAATAACAAAACGATTGGCAAAATGACCAAAGCGCCGCGCGATAATGTAACGAAAAAAGAAATGATAATAGGAACGACCATAAAAGCATGGATGCCTATCGAATACCATTTTGAAGAGGTGATAACCAAGAATATGGCAACCAGCAGGATTGCAATAAGAAAAGCCGCGTAAGAGTTGGCATACTGGAAAACCGATGTCAAACGAGGACCGTTGGAATCCGACATCACCGCGTGAAGGTAAGAGGTATTAGGCTCCATGTTGGCAGCGAACCACTTTACCAGCGCAAAAGCGGCTTCTTTATTGCCAAGCCAGTTCATCATTCCGAAAATTACGATAAAGTAGGAAGTGCTGACAAAACCGTATTTAAGTATCGATAGGCCGAGATCCTCTTTTGTTAGATAATAGGCTAGTGAAAAGAACGCGACATAAATAATTTGAATATATACGGAGTTTGCAGCATAATTAGTTGAAGCTGCTACGAATGTAGAAATGAAATAAGTAATAGGCAGCAGCCAGGCTAAAATTATTGCAAGATCCGACTTTTCTTTTAGTCTCCAATGGAAGTACAAATAGATGGAAAGCAGGATTAAAACGACCGAGGCCCAAACGAAGGAGGAGTAGATTGGTCGTTCAAAGTCGAAGTTATTTCCGTTGAACAATCCTCGTTGGAATGGAGCCCAAAGTAAGAAGATCAAAGTAATCGCTGATAGTATCCAGAATAAGATAGAGCTTTTGTCACTAGATTCAGATGATTTTTCTAGATGAGCAGCATACGCGTGCTGGCTTTTTTTCATACTCATGATTGGGGATTCTCCTTTTAAATTCTTGGAATTACGACAAAATCTTATCATAGTTTGGGGGGAGAGGACAATTGTAACATGGACATGTGCAATATATTACAACATTTGGATTGAAAGTATCTTATGCTGGTATTTAGATGGCTTATTTGATAAAATTACTGACGAAACAATTTAACCATAAATTTCGTCATTTTTTATAATTGGTTTCTAAAATTGAGAAGGGATTGTTAGTTTTGCATCAGATAGTTGCGCTTTATAGGTTTATAGTAGACGTGTTGCGTAATCAAAAGTTAATTTTTGAACTCGCAAAAAAAGACTTTAAGACAAGGTTTTTGGGTTCCTATTTAGGCATACTTTGGGCTTTTGTACAGCCTACCATCAGCATATTAATTTTTTGGTTTGTCTTTCAAGTTGGTTTTAAAAATACGCCTGTAGATAATTTTCCTTTTATTTTATGGTTAGCCGCGGCGATTATTCCGTGGAATTTTTTCGCAGAGAGTTTACAAGGAGCTACTCACTCAATTATAGAGAATAGTTATTTGGTAAAAAAAGTGGTTTTCCGTATTAGTATTTTACCTATTGTAAAAATTTACTCGGCTCTTTTCGTGCATCTCTTTTTTATTGTTTTTTTGATCGTGATGTATCTGCTTTATGGTTATATGCCTACGATTTATTATTTACAAATCATATATTATTTGTTTGCCGTGATGATGCTATTGTTAGGTTTATCGTGGGTTACCTCAACCTTAGTTATCTTCCTTAAAGATACTGGGCAAATCGTTGCTATGCTGGTGCAATTTGGTTTTTGGCTAACGCCAATTTTTTACTCTTTGAAAATTGTTCCTGAGAAGTATCACTTTTTTATAAAAATAAATCCAATGTACCATATTATTGAAGGATATCGTAATACTTTTATTTATCACAAATGGTTTTGGGAAAGTCCGTACGTCCTAATAAACTTCTGGATATTTACTTTCTTTTTCTTAGCTTTAGGAAGTCTCATGTTTAAAAAGCTCAGACCTCATTTTGCTGATGTGTTATAAGGAGCAGATCAATGAACCATGAAATAAGCAACTCAGCAATACAAGTCGATCAGGTAAGTAAAATATATAAGTTATATAGTAATCCAACCGACCGACTGAAGGAGGCCATTCATCCTTTTGGACGGAAGTACCATTCTGATTTTCATGCTGTAGACGATATAACGTTTAGTATCGACCGTGGAGAAACGGTTGGAATTGTCGGAAAAAACGGTTCGGGTAAATCCACGCTTTTGAAAATGATTACAGGTGTCTTAACTCCGAGTTCGGGGTCTATCCGTGTGAATGGGAAGATTTCTGCCTTACTGGAACTTGGAGCAGGATTTAATCCGGAATATACGGGATTGGAAAACATTTATTTGAACGGAACTATCATGGGCTATTCCAAAGAAGAGATGGACCAACGGGTAGAAGCCATTTTGTCTTTTGCCGATATTGGAGAGTTTATATATCAGCCCGTAAAAATGTATTCGAGTGGCATGTTCGTTCGATTGGCTTTTGCGGTAGCAATAAATGTCGATCCTGACATCTTAATCATAGATGAAGCGTTAAGCGTGGGGGATATGCGCTTTCAGCAAAAATGTTTTCGAAAAATAGAAGAATTTCAGGAAAGCAAGACGATTGTATTTGTATCTCATGATTTATCAGTCATAAACAAATATTGCCAACGAGCAATTTGGATCAATGAAGGAAAGCTAATGGATGATAGTACGCCAGAGGTGATTTCTAAAAAATATCAAGCTTTTATGTTAGGTACTACTTTAAAAACGGTTGGATTGTCTGTCGCGTCGGAACGGAATACAAAGACCTTTGTGCAGCCGTTGTCAGATAATCTGGATGTGTTAGGTGATAACAAAGCAAGAATCACAGGAATAAGTTTGCACGATACTCTGACTGGAGAGCCAACTACCTTAATTAAACCTAATCAGTCTGTACAATTGCGGATCAGTGTACAGGCTAACGATTTAATTCAATTTCCGATCATTGGTTTTTCAATCAAGGATAGGTTAGGAAATGTTGTGACTCAGTCTAACAGTTACGTTCTGGAGCAAGCGGTAGAACCGCTTCAACCGGGAGGTAATTATATCTTTGGGTTTAATTATATTTTTCCGGCGTTGTCTCGAGGCGAGTATATGATTTCTCCTGCTGTAGCCTCAGGCACACAAGAAGAACACACTCAACATAGCTGGGTTCATGATGCTTTAGTTATCCAAATTCTAGACCACCGTAAACATCAATTAAATGGGCTTCTTATTCTTGAAGATGTGGAGTTTTACCAATTCGAATAGGGTGATTCAGTAAATGAAATTTTCAGGTGAAAGATTCATTCCAAATTCTACGGACCGGGATATGGCGGTAGAACATTTACAAAGATACTTTGCCCTTACAGAACTTGTCAAAGATAAAGTCGTCTTAGATGCGGCTTCCGGTGAGGGCTATGGTTCGTTCATTCTTTCAGATTATGCTCAAAGCATCATTGGTGTGGACATTAGCGCAGAGGCGATTGTTCATGCCCAGTTAACATACGCAAAAAGCAACGAATCGTTTGTACAAGGTTCTATTGAACAATTGCCTGTTGAAGATCAAAGTGTAGATGTTGTTGTATCTTTTGAAACTATTGAGCATGTCGACGAAACTATCCAGCATCAGTTTTTAAAAGAAATTAAGCGAGTATTAAAGCCAGATGGGATACTCGTTATGTCGACCCCAGATAAATATGTATATTCTGATCGAGCAAACTATCACAACTCTTTCCATGTCAGAGAATTTTATAAGGAAGAGTTCTATTCGTTTTTGAATGAGTATTTTAATAATATTGATATGTATTACCAGAAACATGAGATTTCTTCTTTGATCGTTAATAATCGTTCAGATAGAGCCAAACGAATTCATATCGAGCAAAATGATCATGTAACTAACGGAAAATATTTGATAGCGGTTTGTAGCAACGAATCATTAGCTGATGTTGATCTTAATTCGTTTGTTCCTGACCATCAGGAGCAGCATTACCAGATGATTCAGCGTATTCTTTCTCTTCAAGACGAGGTAGAGGAAAGAAATAAACATATAAAGCGTTTAGACGAGGCGATTGTTGATAAAGATCGACATATCGACCAAGCTAATAATAAAATCTCATTTGTTCATGAACAGCTAGTACATCAGAACTCTACGGTAAGTCAAGCATTGAATATCGTGAACTCTATGGAAAACCAATTGAAGGAAAATAGTGAGAGACTTTTGGAAGCTTTATTGAAAGCAGCTTCTCAAGAAGAGCAACTTCATAAGCTGCAGGAAGAATTAAAAGCTAAAGAAGAAATCATTGAATCGATGGATCATCTACATCATGAACTGAATAGTCAGTTCGAAGAACATAGCGCGACTCATCAAACAATTAATAATCAAATTGCCCACATCAATTTGTTATTAGAGCAAGAAAGAAAACTTAATAATATTCTTCAATCTGGTGGGTGGAAGGCACTCACGAAATATTATAGATTAAGGGATTCGATTCTTCCCGATAATAGCAAAAGAAAATTACTTGCAAAGCTTACTTATAAAGCTTTAAAAAATCCAAAACAAATGCTTAGTAAAGTAAACAAAAATAATATTAAAAAATTAAAGTATTATCTTAATACGGAAGACCCGGGTTTGGTTGAAAGTCGTATTGACAATTTTTTGGATCGGCACACTAACGTTGAACATTCAGTTGCATTGAAGCTTTATCAAGAAATTGATGCTTCACAAAAACTTGTTTTTCCAATAACAAATAACCCGCTCGTTTCAATCATTATTCCGGTTTACAATCAATGGCACTATACCTATGCCTGTTTGAAATCCATTTTAGATCATACGAACGACGTTTCTTATGAAATTATAATTGCCGACGACATGTCTACGGATGAAACGGTAAATGCACAACAGTACGTTCAAAATGTAAAAATCGTTCGTGATGGCACAAACAGAGGTTTTTTGTTAAATTGTAATAACGCCTCCAAGTATGCTGAAGGAAAGTATATATTCTTTCTTAACAATGATACCAATGTACAGCCAGAATGGCTCAGTTCGCTTGTAAAATTGATTCAACGAGATGAAACAATAGGTATGGTTGGTTCCAAACTGGTATATCCAGATGGACGACAGCAGGAAGCTGGTGGAATTATATGGAACGATGCAAGCGGTTGGAATTATGGCAGATTAGACGATCCGTCAAAATCTGAATATAACTATGTCAAAGAAGTAGATTATATTTCAGGCGCTGCCATTATGATTCGTCATGAGTTATGGAAAGTTATTGGCGGTTTTGATGAAAGATATGCACCGGCGTATTACGAGGATACGGATTTAGCTTTTGAAATAAGAAAACAAGGGTACAAAGTTGTTTTCCAGCCTCAGTCTGTTATTGTTCATTTTGAGGGAATATCACATGGAAAAGATGAATCCACCGGTATTAAAAGTTATCAGGTAACAAATAAACAGAAGTTTATAGATAAATGGAAAAATGAACTTTTGGATAATCATTTTGAAAATGCTGAGCATGTTTTTCTAGCTAGAGGTAGGACTAAAAACAAAACTACTATTGTTGTGGTCGATCATTATGTTCCACACTATGATAAAGATGCAGGTGGAAGATGTACGTATCATTATTTAAAGCTATTTGTAGAGTTAGGGTTTCATGTAATATTCATAGGTGACAATTTTTTTAGACATGAACCATATACTTCTGAGTTACAACAATTAGGTATTGAAGTGCTTTATGGTGATTGGTACTACAACAATATAGAAAATTGGATTAAGAATAATGCGCAATATCTTGATTATATTTATCTGAATAGACCCCATATTTCCGTCAAATATATCGATGTTTTTGGAAAATATTCTAAGGCTAAAATTGTATATTTTGGACATGATCTACATTATTTAAGGGAATTAAGGAACTACGAAATTAATAAAAATCCCGAATTATTAAAGTCTTCAGAAGACTGGAAGAAAATTGAGTTTGAACTTTTTAATAAGGCCGATATTGTCCACGTTGTGGGTACTTTTGAACAGTCAGTATTATTAAAGGAATTTTCCGATAAGCCAATTAGAAATATTCCTCTATATATTTTTGATAAAGTTAATAGTATCCATTCTAATCTGTCGGAAAGAAAAGATATACTTTTTGTAGGCGGTTTTAATCATAAACCAAACTATGATGCTGTTAAATGGTTTCTAGATTCTATTTTTCCAATTATTAAACAAGGAATACCTGAAATAAAATTCTATATTGTAGGTTCGAATCCTCCTGAAGACATTAAATCGCTAGCTTCAACTGACATCATTGTAACAGGTTATGTTACTGACGAAGAATTAAATCAGTATTATAATAAAGTAAGAGCTGTTGTAATTCCTTTGCGATTTGGAGCCGGTGTAAAAGGCAAATTAGTAGAAGCGGTGTCTTATCAGGTTCCCGTGGTTACCACAACAATTGGTGCAGAAGGTCTGGAAGAAATAGAGAAATGTGTAGTAATCAATGATGAAGAGTCGAGTTTTGCTAATTCAGTAATTTCTTTGTATAAAGATGATGAAAAATGGATGAACTTATCATTAAATGGTAGAGATTATATAAATAAGTACTTCTCATATACTGCTGCAAAGAGCAAGATATTGTTAGACTTCAAATCAAGTAGGTGATGATTAATGATAAATGTAATTTTATGTGGAGGTAATGGTACTAGGTTATGGCCTCTATCTAGGGAGTTATACCCTAAACAGTTTTACAAATTATTTGATAATGAATCATTATTTCAAAAAACTATAAAAAGAAACAAAGTTTTGTGTGATAAAGCTTTGATAATCTCGAATGAAAATCAATATTTTTTAGCTTTGGATCAGCTTGAAGAAATGAATGAACAAAATGTTAATTTTATGCTGGAGCCGGTTGGCCGTAATACTGCTCCAGCTATAGCTTTGGCATGTTTTTCTTTACCGGAAGATGAAATGGTTTTAATAACACCTTCTGACCACTTTATTGAGGAAAAAGAAGATGAGTATGTAAAAGCTATTTATAAAGCTGTCGAAATAGCTGAGAAAAATAAGATTGTTATTTTCGGAATAAAGCCTACTTATCCGGAAACTAACTTTGGTTATATAGAATCAAATGGAGAAGATGTTCTTGCCTTTAAAGAAAAGCCTGATATCAATACAGCAATGAAATTTTTTAAGCAAGGTAATTTTTTCTGGAATAGTGGAATGTTCGTTTTTAAAGCGGGGGTTTTTCTTCAAGAACTTTCTAAATATTCACCTGAAATGTATGAGCTATGCAAAGTAGCCTTCCAAGAAGCTCAAGGCCAAGCTGTAAAAAGAATTCCAATCGACGCAATGAAAAATATTCCAAGTAACAGCATAGATTGTGCTGTAATTGAGAAAAGCAAAAATGTGAAAGTAGTATTATCGAAATTTAATTGGTCAGATTTAGGATCCTTTGAAGCTATAGATGATCAGCTCCCAAAGACGAAGGATGGAAATACCAAAAATAGAAATAATATTTATTTGAATTCGAATAATAACTTGGTTATGTCAAAAGAGAGATTTATTGCAACAATTGATGTGAATGATTTGGTTATAATAGAAACTGGTGATGCTTTGTTGATAGCTAAAAAGGGATCATCGCACAAAGTAAAAGAAGTGGTCCATATGTTAAATGACAATCAATCGTCTTTAACAAAAAAACACTTGACAGTCTATCGACCGTGGGGAAATAGTACTTTTCTTGATGAATCTGAGCATTACAAGATAAAGAAAGTTATAGTTAAACCTGGTACTAAATTAACAAAACAAAAACATTATCATCGGAATGAACACTGGGTTGTTGTAAGCGGCACGGCAAAGGTAACTATAGGTCAAAAAGAATTTATTTTAAGAACTAACGAATCGACTTATATTCCTATGGGGGAAGAACACGTAGTAGAAAATCCAGGGAAAATTAATTTGGTTCTTATAGAAGTACAGGTAGGACCTTATCTTGAAGATGATGATATAATAAGAATGTGAAATTTTTGAGAAATTACAAGTTATGAAATTTTAATTTTGACTGAAACGGCGTACAAATGTGGAGAGTGTATATTTAAATGAATGATAGAACTATTGGACAGCTTGCGAATGGAAGGAATAATAACCTGGATCTAATACGTTTTATTGCTGCTGCCATGGTTATATACTCCCATTCTTTCCCTTTAGGATCTGGTGATAACTCAAGGGAAATTATTTTTTTACTATCAAATGGAAAATGGGATGCTGGCGCACTAGCTGTAGCTATTTTTTTTGTTATTAGTGGATTTCTTATAACCCAAAGTTACGAACGATCCCGCAATTTAAGTAATTATTTTAAAGCTAGATTTTTTAGGATTTTTCCCGGTCTAGCAGCTGTTTTGTTATTTTCGGTTTTTGTGATAGGTCCATCATTTACAAACTTAACTCTCAAACAGTATTTTTCTCATCCGCAAACTTATGAATATCTAAAATCTTTCCTTCTATTTCCACTAAAATGGAACTTACCGGGAGTCTTTGAATCTAATGTTTATAAAGGTGCAGTAAATGGAGCATTATGGACAATACCTTTTGAAGTTATATGTTATCTAATAGTTGTTTTTTTTGGGATAATTGGGTTTCTCCGCTATAAAAAAATAGTACTGCTTCTATTTTTTGTTTGTTTTTATTACCATTTATTTAGTTCAAACATTTCATTGGGAGTAACCTACATATTTGGATTAGAAATCAAAAAAATGATAGAACTATTTTGCTATTTTTTCGCCGGAATGCTTATTTATTTGTATCGCAGTTATATACCATTAACTAAATCTATCGCCATGATATGTATGGTAGTCTTAGGATTTGCATTGCTTTTTGGTGGTGTGAAGGAGTATTTTGTTTTTTTTGGTAGCTATCTTATCTTTTATTTTGGTTATAATCAAAAAATTAATTTATCTTCTTTTTCAAAAAACGGTGATTTTTCGTATGGTTTATACATCTATGCTTTTCCAGTTCAGCAATCTGTCACTTATCTGTTTGGCGGGCAAATGACAGCAGAATACAACTTTATTATTTCTTTTGTTGTTACGTTAATTCTTGCAGTATTATCATGGCATTTAATTGAAAAATATGCTTTGAAATTGAAGAAAGTTTCATTAATAAAAAGCGATGTTTCAGAAAAATTATCAACAAAATTATTAAGTAAGTATTACTTGTATTTAGATAAAATTATTAAAATAAACTGGCCTGCTTTTTCGGTTGCTTTTATCATTTTTTTTGTTTCAATAATATATTATAACCAAAAACCTAACATCATAACTTTTCCATACAAAAAAAATAATACGATCTTTCAAGGTTCGTGGTTACCACAAATTCCCACTGAAGCGTATAGATGGATTGATAAAAATGCTACTATTACACTCGTTAGACCCGAACACGCAAAAGTTCTAGTTGTGGAGGGATTTGTACCGGAAGGTTTTAATGAAGTAAATCAATTACGAATATTTATAAATGAGCAGCAGCTGCTTGAAATTGAAGTAAAGCCTGGTCAACCAATTACAGTAAACAGTGGTTTGCCAACAGGTGGCGGACAACTTCAAATTAGATTTCAATTTAATGATGCTCATAAGCCAAAGTCCTCGGAACCAGATCAACGAGAAATGAGTGCACTTATAAATAAAATTGAACTTAAATAATTATAAGGAGCGAAACAATATGCTAACTTTCGTTAATGAGCACAATAGTACATCTATTAAACGAACGACGGGTTGTAATATGAAGTGCAACACCTAGACTCTCATGTTAGCATAATCGAACAAAGACAACTAGAAGTGTTGCATCGACCGGGGTGGGCCTGCGAAAAGATCGGACAGGAGCTGGCCGACATCCCTCGACCATTGCAAGGGTGCTGGAGCATGGTTACGAAACGAGAGGGCTCATGCCACCAGAAGCGGAGGGCCTGTCGGTCAATACACCGTTACTCTGGCGGATGAGTTCAAACAAAACCTGCAGGAGAACGTGGTCGCCCGAGCAGATCGCAGAGAAGCGGCGGGTGGAAGGGAAGCCTTTCTTTTGCTTCAAAACGATTTACCGCTGGCTCTACGAAGGGCGTCTCGCAGTCGGAGACATCCAGATGCTTCTGCAGAAAGGAAAGCGTCGCAAGCGTGTCGAAATCCTGGGCCGTTTCCTCGTCGTCACACCGATTAGATTCGAAAATGCACAACGTTCGGTCACTGGGAGCTCGACACCGTCGTCTCCAGCCGGAGCAAAAGCAAGGACTGCGTCCGCTACCTTCATCGGACGGAAGAAGCGTCTGTATATGGCGCTGAACATGCCGGATTGGCTCACTCGAGGGAGACCGCTTTTCGGTATCCTCGTGAGTCAGTATCCGAAAGGAACATTCCAGAAGGCGACAACCGATCCGGGGAAAGAGTTTGTTTGCTAAGCGAATCTGGAAACCGTAAATGGCGTGAAGGTCTGTTTTGACGATCCGTATGCCTTATGGCAGCAAGGCTCCAACGAGAACGCCAATGGCCTGCCTCCGGGAGTTCTTTCCCAAAGGACATGACTTCGCTTTCGTTACCGACAGCAGCTTGCCGAAGCGATCCGCCCTCGTAAATGTCTGGGTTGGAAGTACGCTCATGAGGCCTTCATGGACGAGGGGTCACACTTAGCATGATAATTCGCCTTATAAATTTATGACAGAAGGAAAAAAATAGAATGATAAAATGGATCAATAAGACTCAATTGCTTAATTTAAGTATTATTATTATTATATTTTTTTTCTTACAATTAATATCACCAAAGTTTTTTTTAATGGGTGATAACAAGGTTCAATTTTATCCTATTATTGTTTATGCTTCTGAAAACTTATTACATGGAACCATACCCCAAATAAATCTTTCACAGTATATGGGGCTTCCTATTATCGAGAAAAGTTATTATGGACTCACCTACCCTCCCGTTTTTTTATCTTATTTTTTATCAAAATACGTGTTACTAGACCCTACTTGGACCATTGATATTTTTGTGTTGATTCATCTTGTGTTAGCTGCTTATGTATTTTCTTTGTTACTATCCAAATTTAAAGTATCTCATTATTTAAATATTATTGGAACGGTTAGTTATATTTTCACCTCAGCTAATTTTTTTATGTCCGAATGGTATTATGTATATCCCACGATTTTATTTTTGCCAGCAATATTTCTATTAGTTTTTCAATTGATTGAAAAACTAAATTTTCAATATTTGTTTTTGCTGGCTTTAGTCATAATTGCATATTTTTATGTTGGTAACATTCAATTGTTTATATACTGCATGTTTTATTTTTTTCCTCTTTATATAATATTGGCATATCTTATGATAAGAAAAAAGATGTATTTTCAATTAGCTTTTGTTGTAATGATAACATTTATTTGTTTAATTCCGGGTTTATCTATGTTTTACGAAACAGGACTAGCAGCACGACCTGAGAAATTCGATTTTTCCGAATATATAGGTGTAAACAGTGACAGGCCATGGGAACATATTAAGCATATGTTTTTACCGAACTTTCTCATGGATTCTCCTAATAACATTTTTTATAGGTTTGCGTTTAGAGATACTATGGCTTACATTGGGCTAGTACCGGCCATAGGCATTATTTTGGGTTTTATTTACTTAATTTGTAAAAGATACACAGTAAATAAGCAGTTTCTAATACTTACATATTTATTGGTGTTTGGAGTTATTTCTTTATTGTTCGTTTTTGGCGATAAGACGATAATTTACACCTGGATGTATAAAATACCAATTTGGAATCAGTTAAGATCTTCGTACAAACATATCGTATTTTCGAATTTTTTCTTGATTTTCTTTGGAATTGTTTCTATGCATTTAATAATTAGTCAAAGGTATTTCTTACAAAAGATACTATTGATTTCAACAATATTATTAATAGCAATAAACGTTATCTCATTTAATAATATAATTGGAAAGGGAACTCACGATCTTAATCAAATAAAAGTACAAAATCCACTTAATGGAACTTTGGACGGGAGAGTTGTATGCTTTTGTAAGGGTATAATTTCCTCGCACGATAAAAACATTGAATACAGTAAATATTTTGCTTTTAATTATGCTTCACTTTCAAAAGTTCTTACTGTCGGAGGATACGATGTATTGATCGAAAAGAATTTATTTAATGATGTTTTTAAGAAAAACTGGTATGACGGTTTTTATGAGCCTAATGATTTTGAATTTTACAAAAAATATGGAATAAAATATATTATTTTCCCTAGTATTTTACCAAAAAGTGAAGTGGCTACCTTACTTAAAATCAATGCAGCAACAGATATTAAAACCATTTATACAGATAATTTGATAAATATGTTTGAGGTTATAAATTTTACTCCTATGGTTTATGATAAAGATTTTAATCAAATTAATTCATCTATCCAACTTGAGAAAAACACTATACAAATTTCTTTAGGAAATTTAAATTATAGTACAATAGGAGTTAATTTCTTATATAATAAAAACTATATTGCAAGAGATGATAGAGGAAATGACTTGAAAATAAATAAAGATGATTACAACAGGATTGTAATAAATATAAAAGATGGTACGAATACGATTACGGTTACTTATAGGGATTATAAAGCAATAATTGCTTTTTTGCTGTCTTTAATTATATTTTTTTCTTTAATTATTGTGCTATTCTTAATTTATAGAAGAAGGTGTAGCTATGCAGGTTACTAATAAATATCTAAAGCTTATTTCAATACTTATAATTATGCTTATTAACATCTCATTATACCAATGGACGTTAAAGCAACCACTAATGGGGGATGCTTTAATGCATGTTGTAGATGATACGCAACTTCATAAGCCATTGGATTTTGCAAGGATTTTTTACTTAACCAAGAATCCGGATTATCAAGAAAATAATAGAATTCAAGTTATGAATAGACCGATTTTCAATGAGTTGATAATAACTTTTGAAAAAAAAATATTTTCTAATAATCTTGTCAACATGAGGTATATAACACTTGCTGTTCATATAGTTAATGCCGTTCTTATTTTTTCTTTTATAAATTTATTATACAGAAATATCAAAACTGCTCTTTTTGGCTCATTATTCTTTTCACTAAATAATGCTTACTTCTATGGGTTGTATGAATTTGGATTATCATTCTCTATTTGGTTGACATTATTCACCATTATTTCTTTTATATTTTTAATCAAATATATAAGGACATCAAGCTTAAAATATCTCTTCCTATTATATTTTAGTTTTTTTCTTGCTATTTTCACAAAAGAATCTGCTTTAACCTTGCCATTTGCCTTAATTGTCTTTGCAATATTTATTATTATGAACGCAGAATCAAGATTTCAAGGGATTCATAGAGTATTAAAGGCTTTGAAGGATAAGAAGGTTTGGTTTATTAGTTTGGGACTTATCTTGATACTAAGCCTTAATTTGTTTTTAAGATACAAGAAATTGGGGTCAATTTTGGATGTCCACGCAGGAATTGGCGCGGATGTTACTTTATTTCAAACATTTGCAAAAATACTAGGCTACTTTCTTCTGGCTTTTAATTTGCCTTTAAACATCATACCTGGTTATATGGCAATATCGATTCAGTATTACTATATTCCGATAGCAATAATAATAATTTTATTTTTTGGCTACTTCTTCATTAATATTTGCAAAAATATGATTAAAAAAAATATTTCAACATATGTTGGTTTGATCATATTCATTATACTCTTAATTCCAATTTTCAAGGTTTCACGAAATTCGCCATACTATTTGGATCTACCTTTAATAGGGATCATCATATGTGTCTGTGGTCTGGTTAATTTCCAGAATATCAGTATTATTAACAAAAAAATTCTTTATTTTATGTTGCCTTTTATTTTAATTAATAATCTTTATTTCCAGTATATCTCAACAAGTAAAGATGTAGTTTGGTTGACTAAAGGTGAAAAAGAAGCTTCCCAAATTATAGAGGCGCTTAAGGCATTGCCAAGAAATGAGTTATATGAAAAGAACATTTATATGCTTAATTCGTATTTTAACCAAGGAACCCTATGGATTTTTAATCATGGAAGAGTAGGCTCATTTTTATTTGCAAATTTAAATATTGATCTTAGAAAAACCCAAGTTTTTAATCTGAGGCAGGATTTTAAAAAAGGATCGACTTTATTAGATCAATATTACGAATTAAGTGAAAATGGCCAATTAAATTTAAAATCACAAAGCATTAGCAGTGTAACGGGTTTCGTTGAAATAAAGGAAGGACAAGTTTCATCTACTTACACCTCAATTTCTAATGATAATGAACTGATTGAAATTAAAGGGCGACTTAAGAGCAATGTAGATAAAAACAAATTAAGTCCTATTCAATTAGAATTTGAAAGAAAAGAATCTGAGATAATAAAAAAAACATATTCAAATTATGCTGATGGACCAACTTCAATTAATCAAGAGTTTTCAGTTTATTCTTTAGTCCCGCATAATTCATCTCAAGTCAAACTAACTATACCAGATGATTTAAGAAATCAATTTGAGGCATTAGAAGTGCACCAGTATAAATTGATTATTGATTCAAATAATATAGAAGATATTGGCTCTAGAACTTCACTTATTAATAATCCTTCATTTGAAAAAGGAGTAGAGTCTTGGATAGGGTTGAAAGAAACTCAAATAATTCAGAATGCTCATACTGGAAACTATGGGGCAAAAGTTGGTCCTGGAACAGCGAATTCTGCTTTTCAAACTATTGCAGTTAAACCTGAAGAAGATCTAGTTATTAGTGCTTGGGCTAAATCGATAAATAATTCAAATGCAGTTGGCAGATTGCAAATAAATTGGGCTGATCAAAATGGTAATTTCATTGAGGCATATATTAAAATATTCAATGTTTCGGAAAAATATGAATACCAATTGGCTGTTACAAAGCCGCCCCAAAATGCCGAAAAGGCACTAGTTTATATTTCTCCACATGACGAAACTAGTGAAATAGTATACGATGATGTCAATGTTTATCAAAAATAAAACAACAATTCCTATATATTTTTAACAATTTTTGTAACTACTCAGAGGTATCCTGAGAGCAGAACCAAATAGGGGTACGGAGTACCCTAAACGAGATGGTTGAACG
>NZ_FMTT01000089.1 GCF_900100345.1 Paenibacillus tianmuensis
GCTGATTTTGTGGTTTTGGTCTTTCATGTAGCGATGTTCTTTATTTTCTTGCTTGCGGATCGCAGAGAGTTTCTTTAACTTGCCCATCTTTCTTCCGTGCTCTTTGTATTTGCGGCGTATGTACTTGTTCTGTCTGCCGTTGCCAACAAATTTCGTCTTCCCTGTTGAGGTGACTACAACGGCAGGGACTTTTAAGCCCAAGTCAATGCCCATCATGACATCGCCGCTTGTTTGTTCTGTCTTTCTTTCAACAGAAATTGTACGTACCACTTACCAAACTTCTCAACTATTTTTAAGAGGCCAAGTTTGCCGCTGGAGAGCAACCGCTGTTCGCGTTCCGTTACACGAGCCGGAATCTTGAGCCGCTGTACGTTTCCGTCCAACATCACAGGAAATGCAACGCTATGGTCCCCAAGTGAATAGTTCTGGTTATTTACGTAGTACGCTCTGCGTTTTAGAATCGGACGTCTTCCTTGCTTTTTCGTCTTGTTATGAATGCTTCGCGCATCTCGAATGGCTTGGTTCTTTACTGCGGATGGAAGTTTGGCATCGACATCCTTGGAGGTGAGCTTTGAAATGCGCCCGATGCTTCCGCTTGTTCGGTGAGGAGATTGACCGTTTTGATGTATTCGCTCCCCATCTCCTTCAGCAGGGAAACATTATTTGGGAATATTCGAATTTGAACGGTTACGGTTTGCATCGCTTCACCCCCTTGTCTTCTATTCTTCAACATAACGTTGGATGGTTTCGCTCGAAACATTCCCTGCCGTGCTGACAAAATAGGAACGTGTCCAAAGGCTTGGCAGATGCTTCAAGTGCTTAAATTCTTGACGCAAACATCGCGAGGTCGTACCTTTCAATTTTGCCACACAAAATGATAGTTGATGAGTGATACGGTTGTTGTCGTTCTTCTTTATTGTTGTCCCATACACCGATTGTGTCAGTTTGAATATAAAAATGCAACAACATGAAACAAATGTAGGATAATTAAGCTGTCTAAAGACAGCCCTTGTCCTAAGCCGATTCATCCCAAGCCTAAAGGTAAGGGCTTTCTCGACTAAGATCTGTAATAATTTTACGCTTACAAAATAAATGTAAACAGACGCAACTGATCGGATGTCAGTTGCGTCTGTTTACATTTCGTCACCGTTTTAATTAGGCTGAGTGCCAGTAACTTCGATATTGAGATCGCTCATAGATACAGCATATCCACCAGCAGTCTCCGTATAAGTTCCTAACAGAGAAGTACCACTTGGAGAGTATTTTTTCCAAACTAATAGCCCATTCGTATTAGCCCCAACTTGATAATTTGTTAAATAGATTGTTGTATTTGGGTTTACTGTTTGGTTCGCACCATATTTTGTACCGCTTGTCCATTGCCTCTCATAACCCCAGCTACCGCCTACAGTTACTTCTAATTTAGCTAAAAACGCTGCCTTGATCTCTGATTTTCCACTAATGTTAACTCCTACATTCCACTTTCCTGCTGTGGTATAAGTTTGTTCATATTGGATTGTTGCCGGAGCAGAAGTACTATTTTGATAGCGGAATGTTCCAAGATTCTGATAACGCCAATCCTTTGTTACAGAATTTGGATTATAGGTGTCGAAGACATAAACGAAACCATCGCTTGGTGGGCTCAGTGCTTGCACCCTTTGCGAAAGTGGGACAACTTCCGTGGTGTTCCCGTTTAAATCCGTTTCCCAAGCTCTAAGTTCAGGAATAGGCTGTTTCGGGGAAACTTTGGAATCCGCCAACTCCTGAATTTTGCGAGGGATTTTTTCTTGATCATTGGCTGCATATACACTAGATGTTGTCAGTGTGAGTACGGCGAGGGCACAGACAGTAATCTTTCTAACTAGAATATTCAAAAGCACACCTCCTAATATTTTACTTATATTATAATATACAGAAATTTATAATATTTTTCAATACTAACCACTATAATATTTTTCTAGAATATTAAGCACAGACTTTACTGCTTCTTTTGTAATAGTAGTTTTTGCTTTTGTTCTTGCATTTTGAGTAACAGTAACAATAAGATTTCTATATGTGTACGTCGCCATATCAGTTCTATCCAATAATTCAGGATCGGCTCCGTCATATCCAGAAGTCGACTCCCAAGCAACCAAGTTTTTTCCCATATCTACTGCTGTATAAGCAAATCGTACATATAACTGGACTGATTTATCGTTATTTTCAAATATAAATTGTTCTTGTGTTGGATTAAGATCACTAACTCCACCTCCAAGAGTTATTGTGTCTTTCTTGTTAAATGTAAAATCTTTTTCTATTAAAAAAATTGTCTTCATTGGTGGAGTTAAAGAGAAACCATTTATAACTATATTGTTTTTAACATCCTCCATTAATTTTGTGAAATCATCGTAGTTTGGTTTGTGTTCAATTTCTATATTGCTGCTGTTGGATGCTTTGCTTGGTGGTATTTGTTGATTAGCTACATCCTGACAACCTACTAGAGAAATGGAAATTATCAAACTGCTGATTAAAAGTAACGAACTCTTTCTCATAATGTCCTCCATTACATAAAATTTACTTATAAAATATTACATTTTTGCTATAAATACAAGTTGCCTTGAAAATTTTCACTATTGCAGCATCAGATTTAAAGCTGTAGGAATGAAACGCTGGCGTGTTAACGTTAAATAGTTGTCATAGTCACAATATTAGCTCTGATGCTGTACTAGTTCTATCATTTCAAGCTGAGTATCTGCTTTAGGTTCGGAGAAATCGTCAGGAAACGTCTGTGTTTCTAATTCTTCTTGCAGCGCAGTAAATTGCTTCTAAATTTCACTTTTCGTCACGTCTGCTTTAATAAAGAGTGCAATTTTCAGGGTCAGTGTCTGCGTTGCTGTCACCAGGGGAAAAGTAGAAGAACACTTAAATAGATCAAGAATTCTCTAAGCCCCTCTATATACTAAACGGTTGAAAGTTATCAAATGTTACACTTAATTTATAAATATTTCTAATTTCCCTCATATTTGGGTGATGGCCGATTGCATTAATAATAGTTTCAGATGTTAGGATCGATTACTGGTCTGCTGTTGAAGGCATTCTTTGGAGTTATGTAGGTCTTCAAGGTAAAGATATTAATGTAAGCCCTCAAAGCACTTTTGCGACAACGTATTCACAAGGACATTTCAAATTTCATGTCTCGATAGTAAATATTCAAAATACTTATCCACGGATCGGAATAACGATTTATAAAGATGGCACATGGACGCGTGATTAATAATCAACAAATTGCGAGGACTTTTGCGGAATGATGTATATTACGATTGTACTTTTAATAATATTTTTGCTCTCGAAGTTAAAAGTAATTAGTTTAGGACCGAAAGTAGAAATACTATTTTTAGTTCTAATAGTAATAACGGTCCTAATTAACATCTTGCTTCTTTTTGCCTGGCCCGTCAGCACTGGGACTGGTGTAAAGGAAGGTGTATTACAATAGACCTCTAAAGTAAGGTGTTTATCATGATGTTTATTGCTGCTTTTGCTTTGAGAATGATATTTGCGAAAAGGAATAAAGCAAGCTAAAGTTTGCTTTCCCCCATTGGTATAGCTGACGGGGGTTTTGAATATTGCGTTAAACTGCTTCGTTTTTCGACCGAATAGAATGCTTACCCGAATGAGCGCATTGTTTTCGCAGGAAACAGGCGCTCATTCACAGTCGTCTCCTACAAGCCCGACCGTCTGAGTTCATCAATTGCTTCGGGGCTAAGTGAAACCACTGATTTCAAGCTTGTACTGATCCGTTCGATAATGTCTACGCGCGGTCCGTTTCTCCACGCCTCGCTCTTGTAGAATGCATCTTGGGACGAACCAAGATGATCTAGACTATCGTAAGACCTTATCAGATAATAAGCATCCGGATCGTGAAGAGAGTTGCCGTAAGCAACAACGTCCATACCAACTTTTCTATGAAGCGGAACACTTATCTCTTGCATGATTCTATGAAACTCGCCACCAGTACCAGGCTTCAATGTATACAGAAGAATCTCGATTACTCTACTCATGTCAGGCTCCTTTTTTATAATTAAAGAGAGTTTATTTAAAAGAGGAATTTATAAAAGTTTGTTTGATATGGTAACAACATATTTCATAACTTACTATTCATTTATGGTTTGGATTTTTATTTCAAAGATATTGCATTTCCCAATTTGGAATTGCAGTCCTAACCCTCTGCTATACAATAATCTTTGAATTAATCGAAAATTATGAGCCTTTAATGAACAAATGGAATAAGAAAAATCAAGAATAGTTTTGTTAAAAAAATTAAGTTTCCTTCCTCATAGGACGTTCAAAGCAACGGGGTGAAATTTATGAGAAAACCGATATATACAGAAGTTTCAATTCCTCATAGGTACGTTCAAAGCGCAGCAGAACACGGGTTCGTGAAAGGTCAGGTGGCGGTTTCAATTCCTCATAGGTACGTTCAAAGCTCGCGGAGCCCGCAGCCGCCTGTTATTACACAGCGCAGTTTCAATTCCTCGCGGTTTTTTGGTCATTTTTACCTTGCCAATTGCAGTAAATCCACGTTATAATTATAACGTGGATTGGAGAGATCATATGCCGCTCATTTATCTGAAAAACAAGAATAATGGTATTACATACGTCTATGAGTCCGAAAATTACTGGGACAAAGCGAAGAAGCAATCTCGCAGTCGCCGCACCTGTATCGGAAAGCTGGATTCGCAAACCGGAGAATTGATTCCATCGAAGCGATTAACCACATCGCATCGTCCGGCGAAGCCAGGTCCGGTTCCTGTGACGGAAACGAAACGCTTATACGCTGGTGCAACCTATTTGTTGGACGCCATAGGTGAGAAACTGGGCATAGCAGCGGACTTGAAACAGTGCTTCCCTGAACAGTACAAGCTACTTTTATCGATTGCCTATTTTCTGATTTTGGAGGACCCTAATCCGCTGATTCGTTTTTCAAAGTGGGCGATTACGCATCAGCATCCTTATGGTAAGGATATCCCTTCTCAGCGTAGCAGCGACTTTTTTGCTTCCATTCCAGAAGAAGCCCGGGAACGCTTTTTTCGTCTGCAGGGCAGAAGACGGGCGGAAAAGGAATACTGGGCCTACGATACGACAACCCTTTCGAGTTATTCGGAATGCTTAAAACAAGTCAAGTACGGAATGAACAAAGAGCACGATCCGCTCCCGCAAATGAATCTGGCGCTGCTGTTTGGCGAGCAGTCGAATTTGCCGTTTTACTACCGCAAGCTCCCTGGTAACATTTCGGATGTACAAACGGTGAAGAAGTTGCTCGCGGACATGGACTTCTTCACCTACAAGAAGATCAAACTGGTCATGGACCGCGGTTTTTATAGTGAAGCGAACATCAATGCCATGTACCAGCACCATCTGAAGTTTCTGATTGGCGTGAAAGTCACACTTAAATACGTACAAGAGGAATTGGAATCGGCCAGGCCTCAACTGCA
>NZ_FMTT01000018.1 GCF_900100345.1 Paenibacillus tianmuensis
GAATGGAAGGAAGCATTTTCTCAGTGGTATGACTGTTCAACGAACGTCTGCATAGCTCGTCTGGGTTTTACCCGCTGGTTAGAGCAAGGTGAGAAAATAGACCATGACGCGGTGAGAAACACCTTGAAAACCATGCGCAATTGGCAGGATGAGATCGTGAACTACCATCGTTGTCGGTGGACGAACGCAACCATTGAAGGTCGGCATAATCGCATCAAGGCTTACCAGCGTCGGCACTACTTCACGCGTAATCGTGAGTGCTACAAAGCTGGTATATTAATTGAATGCAATCGACTCCGTTTACCATGTTGAAAAGTTCAACCGCTAATTTTTAGATTGAGCCCGATTTCTATAAAAATAAATTTGGCCGCAACAGCATTGACGGCAACGGCTTCCAGCTTGTATCGAGCGTGCATGTCCACAACAAATGGAACAATGCCTCATGGAACGGTAAGCAAATGTCGTACGGAGACGGAGACGGCGTAGAATACAGAGCGTTCTCTGCCGATCCGGACATCGTCGGCCACGAATTGACTCACGGCGTTGTCTCAAAGACGGCCAAGCTGGAATACTACGGCGAGTCCGGCGCCCTGGACGAATCGATAGCCGATATTATGGGGAATTCGGTCGAAGCCAAAAACTGGCTGATCGGCGACTTGATAAGCATCCAAGGCGCGTTCCGTTCTATGGAGAATCCGAAGCTCTACGGACAGCCCGACCGCTATCAAGATCGTTACACCGGTCCAAACGATGAAGGCGGTGTGCATATAAACAGCGGCATCAACAACAAAGCCTACTACCTGATCGCCCAAGGCGGCACACACTACGGCGTCACCGTGAACGGCATCGGACGCGATGCGGCTGAGAAAATTTTCTATAAAGCCCTCATCTATTACCTGACTCCGTATTCGAACTTCTCGGCCATGCGCGTCGCTGCCATTTCGGCGGCAACCGACTTGTACGGAGCGAATTCCGCCCAAGTTGCCGCCGTTAAAAAAGCGTATACTGCCGTCGGCGTGAACTAATTTTAGCGCAACATTTACGGCAAGGACGAGCCGACGGCGGGAAGCGGCAGAGTTTTCGTATGAGTCAAAATGAACGGCAGGAAAGTCCGGTTCCCGGCAGCTCCGGGGGAACCGGACTTTTTTTCATAAGAGGTTCAATCGGAAAACCATACGGCCCATGGGACCGAGCAGTACGGACGGCAGGACGCCCGACTTACGTTATCCAGAGCTCGGTCCTGCACCGACGGGCTGACGGACCGCAGGACGCCCAATACGAGCATAGATTGCGATTACCGAAGACGGTCCGCTCCTGCTCACCGACTAAGCTACGACCTATCGATGCCGCAGCCCTCCATAGTTCCTCCTGCTCCATCACAACCGCTTTCTGCCCTTTGTCCGCAGCTATCTGTCGAGCGAAGGGCTGTTCTGTTCTGCGTGTAACAATAACGCCTGCTCTCCCGCCAACATCCCCCAGGCATCTTCCCGCTGGCGCTCCCTTAACGAATGACGCGCTTTATCGTAACCAGGCCGGGACCATAGTCCACCCATATGCATCATAAGACCCTTTTTCTATCGAAATTTCGACAAGAAATAGATGACATTTCATCCGATATTTTAGGCCTAAAGAACCTTTATTGTTTAGAAGGAAATTTTTTACTAAAAAGGGTATTGAAAAATTTAAAAATTGTATTAATATAATTATCAAGCAGTCCCCGTTGGAATATTTTACTAACGTTTCAACACGCTGCGATTAGCCCCTACGGTTTTACCTGAAAAGAATTGACCACTTGATGAAAGAGGTGATGCTTTTTAGCGAAAACCCAGTATAGTCACCCGACGCCCCTGTTTCAGTTGTACACACCTCATGCTTCCACTCGATTGATCTTGCCTTGCCTCAGATTTTTGCTTCTGTAATTATCACCTTTGACGAGACCCGCTTTAAATCTGCCTTTGGTTTGTTTTCCGTCACCGGAAAAACCAGCTTCAAATTCATTCTAAACCGATCGGAAAAATTTGAAAAGGAGAGATGAATTTTATGTTAAAAGTATGGTCATCGATTATTACAGGAGCATTTTTGCTCGGAAGCGTGCAAGCTGTGCATGCTGCTCCACAAGAGCCGTCCACTCCCTTTAAAGGATTTGCCCCTCAATTGGTTACCGAGGAAAACTGGAGCGCGCCGCAAGCCGTAACCGGGGAGGACAAAATCTGGAAGTACCTTGAATCCAAGCAAGAAAGCTTCCAGATCGGCAAATCCGTCGATCTGAAAAAGCAACTGAAAATTGTCGGGCAATCGAGTGACGAGAAAACGGGAACCCAGCATTACCGTCTGCAGCAGTATGTGGAAGGCGTTCCCGTATACGGTGGCGTTCAGACGGTTCATATCAACAAAGAAGGAAAAGTCACATCGCTGATCGGCAGCGTGCTTCCCGAACAGCATCAGCAGCTTCCGAAGGGCTTGACCTCGCAAATCAGCGAAGCGGAAGCTATCGCCGTTGCCCAGAAAGATACCGAATCCGCCGTAGGCAAGCTGGGCGAAGCGCAAGAGACGCCAAAAGCGAAACTGTTCGTTTACATGCATAACGGACAGCCGGTACTTACCTATGTGACGGAGGTTAACGTTCTCGAACCGAAGCCGATCCGTACACGCTACTTCATCGGCGCCGATGACGGCAACATTTTATTCAAGTACGACTTCCTCACTCACGCTACGGGCACCGGAAAAGGCGTGCTTGGTGATTCGAAAACGTTTACAACCACGCAATCCGGCTCTACCTATCAATTGAAAGATACGACGCGCGGGCAAGGAATCGTCACATACAGTTCAGGCAACCGGGCATCGCTGCCGGGAACGCTGCTCACCAGTCCAAACAATATTTGGAACGACGGCGCAGCGGTCGATGCGCATGCCTACACCGCCAAAGTGTACGATTTCTATAAAAATAAATTTGGCCGCAACAGCATTGACGGCAACGGCTTCCAGCTGAAATCGAGCGTACACTACGGCAGCAGATACAACAACGCCTTCTGGAACAACGTGCAAATGGTGTACGGAGACGGAGACGGCGTAACCTTCAGAGCGTTCCCTGCCGATCCGGACGTCATCGGCCACGAATTGACTCACGGCGTTACGTCAAGGACGGCCGATCTGGAATACTACGGCGAGTCCGGAGCGCTGAACGAATCGATCTCCGATATTATGGGGAATGCGTTAGAAGGCACAAACTGGCTGATCGGCGACAAGATAACCCTCAGACAAGGTGCGCTCCGTTCTATGGAGAATCCGAAGCTCTACAATCAGCCCGACCGCTATCAAGACCGTTACCAAGGTCCTGGCGATAACGGCGGCGTGCATACGAACAGCGGCATCAACAACAAAGCCTACTACCTGATCGCCCAAGGCGGCACGCACTACGGCGTCACTGTGAACGGTATCGGACGCGATGCGGCTGAGAAAATTTTCTATAACGCTCTCCTCAATTACCTGACTCAGACTTCGGACTTCTCGGCCATGCGCGCCGCTGCCATTTCATCGGCAACCGACTTGTACGGAGCGAATTCCGCCCAAGTTGAGGCCGTTAAAAAAGCGTACACTGCCGTCGGCGTGAACTAATTTTAAGCGCAAAAGCCAAAGGGCTGCTCCCATTCGTACAAACGAATGGGGGGCAGCCCCTTGAATATGTTATTGATAAACTATCGGATCGGCCGTTCCCGCTTCGTCGAAGCCTTTCAAGCGCAGCCGGCAGCTGTCGCAGACGCCACACGCTTCCTCCTGCCCGTTATAGCATGAGGTTGTCAAGTGATACGGCACGCCGAGCCGCATTCCTTCGCGAATAATCTCGGCTTTCGTCCAATGAATCAGCGGCGTTTCGATGCGGATCGGGCCGCCTTCCACGCCGACGCGCGTCGCCAGTGCCATCACTTCCTCCACCTTCCGGATAAATTCCGGGCGGCAGTCCGGATATCCGCTGTAATCAAGCGCGTTGACGCCGATATAGATCGCTTCCGCTCCGATGGTTTCCGCGTAGGAAGTCGCGATCGAGAGGAACAGCAGATTGCGGCCCGGCACGTAAGTAACGGGAATATCGGAATCGACCGCACCGCTCTCACCAGCCGGCGGTACGTCTATCGATTCGTCGGTCAAGGCGCTGCCCCCGAACTCTTTCAAAAAGCCGAGCGCAATCACTTTATGGCGGTTCGCCGTGTTATAAAATTCGGCCACCTGCCGCGCGTTCTCGATCTCGCGCCTTTGGCGCTGCCCGTAATCGAACGTGATCGGGTAAACGTCATACCCGGCGTCCTGAGCCATTCCCATGCAGGTTGTGCTATCCAGCCCCCCGCTCAAAATAACGACTGCTTTTTTCATCGTTCTCACCTTCATTCGCATGATTATACCCCGCGAGCCGCAGGGTCCCAAATGATTTTATGTAACTGCATGTTCAGTTTCACCTGAGACAAGCCATGCTCCAGCATCAACCCGACCAGCTTGGCCGGAGGCATCGTTTCCCAGACTGGGCTGAACAGCGGCAGCGCCCGGGTCGGGTACGCTTCGAGCAGCGCTTTGGCCGCATGAAAATCCCGCTCGCTCCCGATCACGAACTTCAACTCGTCCTGCGGGCGCAGCTTGGCCAGATTCGCCGTGATCATCCGTTCCTCTTCGCCCGAATCGGGCAGCTTGTAGTCCATAATATATCGAACAACGGGCGATTCGATCCGCTCCAGAAAGGGCGCTAGATCGATGGCGCCGTTTGTCTCGATATGCAGGTCGTCGTAGCGGCCGGTTGCAACCAGCGCCTCGATGAGCACCGCGGATCTATCGCCGTACAAGAGCGGCTCGCCCCCGGTCAGACAGACGTGCCGCGAATGGTAACGTCCCGCCTCGACTACAATATCCTCGATCGTCATCGTAAATTCGGCCTCGGCCGGCGGATAGCTGTACTTCGTATCGCACCACGTGCAGCGCAGATTGCAGCCGAACAGCCTCACGAACACGGTCGGAAAGCCGGCCCGCGTGCCCTCGCCCTCGACCGTCTCGAAAATTTCCACCATCGGCAGCCGGATCATGCCGGATCATCTCCCATCAAACGCGCCGTGACGGCCGCATAGCTGGTCGGTGTCTCCCACAAGCGGACTTCCTCCAGCCGCACCGCCGGGAACAGCCCTTCGCTTCGCAGCGCGTCGCGAAGCTGCTCGTACATCCAAACAACCATATTTTCCGCGGTCGTATTCATCGGCGGCAGCACCTCGTTCAAGTAACGGTGATCCAGCCGGTCGATGATCCGCTCTTTCGCGATTCGTTTGATATCCGCAAAATCGATCGTAATGCCCCGGTCGTCGACCTTGCCGCGCATGACGACCTGAAGTTTATACGTATGCCCGTGCAGGCTTTTGCATTTACCCTCGTAGCAATGCAAATGATGGGCGCTATCGAACGTAAATTCCTTGGAGACGAGCACTTCCCTGTCGTGATATTTAAGCTCGCTCCGCTGAATGTCTTCGCCTAACGTTTGCACTTTTTTCGGAATTTCGTAAGTCATTCTCGTTCACCTCTCCCAAAAGGACCAAACAATTATAGCATGCAGTCTTAGCTTCTCACAATATGGCGAAGCTTGTATAATGTAGGGATACCGACAGCCATAAAAGGAGTTCGACATGTCCTCTATGATCCGTTTGCCCGAAGCTTATATTCAACAAATGCAAATGCAGCTTCAAGGGAGCGCCGAAGCGTTCCTGCGAAGCTATGAACAATCCCGTACGCAGGGCGTGCGAATGAATCCTGCCAAAATCGACCCGGGGAGCGGCGGCCCCATTCTGAAGCGTCTGCGCGACACGTTCGGGCTGGAGCCCGTCCCCTGGTGCGGGACAGGCTTCTATTACCGGGAAGAAACGAAGCCCGGAAAGCATCCGTACCACGCGGCAGGGTTATATTATATTCAAGAGCCTTCCGCCATGTCCGCCGTTGAGCTGCTGGACCCGCAGCCGGGAGACGCCGTTCTCGATCTCGCCGCCGCGCCGGGAGGGAAATCGACGCACATCGCCGGGAAGCTGGCGGGCCAAGGACTGCTGATCAGCAACGAAATTCACCCTGTCCGCGCGAAGAGCTTATCCGAAAATTTCGAGCGGATGGGCGTCACGAACGCCGTCGTCGTCAGCGCTTCGCCGCAGCAGCTTGCCGAGCGGTTCCCCTGCTTTTTCGATAAAATTATGGTCGACGCTCCCTGTTCGGGAGAAGGCATGTTCCGCAAAGACCCGGAGGCGATCGCCGAATGGTCACCAGCTCACGTCGAAATGTGCGCGGCGCGTCAGCTCGACATTCTGCAATCGGCGGTTGCCATGCTGAAGCCGGGCGGACGGCTCGCCTATTCCACCTGCACGTTCAACGAGCAGGAGAACGAGCGCACCGTTCACGAACTGCTCCGCCAGTATTCGCAGCTGCGCCTTGAACGGACGGAGCGGATTTGGCCGCACCTGCACCGCGGCGAGGGGCATTTTGTCGCCGTGCTGCAACTGGAGGGGGCGCCGGATGAGCCGCATGCCGCCGCGATGGGCTTAGCAGCCCCACGTACCCGTCACGCAAGCAAAGAGAAGCGTGGCGCCGTACGGCCCGAGGAGGCCGCCATGCGGCTGTTCCAGCGGTTCGCCGAGGAGTCGCTTGCCGCAGGGCTCCAGCTTCCGCCTGGCGAGCCGGTCTTGTTCGGCGAGCAGCTCTACCTGCTGCCCACGCCAGCCGGCATCCCGTTCGGCAGCGCGATGCTTCAGGGACTCAAGACGCTGCGCCCCGGCCTTCACCTCGCCGAGGTGAAGAAGGATCGCGCGGAACCGGCGCATGCTTTGGCCCTTGCACTGACGGATGCCGCTCAAGCCCGGCTCGCCGTTCATCTGGCCGCGGGGAGCGGCGAAGCGGAACACTACCTCCGGGGCGAGACCGTAGACGGTTCCGAAGCGCGCAGTGGTTGGACGCTGATCACGGTTGACGGCTTCCCGCTCGGCTGGGGCAAGCAATCCGGAACACAGGTTAAAAACCATTATCCGAAAGGATTGCGCCGATAAGCCCTGCCTCCATAAAAAAGCTTTTAGCGAAAAAAGACTGTCCCCCGCATCGATGGACTGATCACACTCCATCCTTTATGCAAAGGACAGTCTCTTTTATTCGCTTTGCCGGGAAAGGCCGAACAAAGCGGCCCATATGACCACGAAGCCAACCAGTTGGTCCGGCGTGACGGCTTGTTGGAACACCAGCCAGTTGATCAGCAAGCCGACCGCCGGAAAAGACAGCTCGGCTAGCGTCGCATAGGAAGCTTTCGTATCGGTCAATCCCCGGTAGTAGAGCAGCAGGCTGAGCAGTCCCGGAATGAACGCGCCCATAACCAAATTAGCGATCACCGCACCCCAAGCAACCGGCTGCGCGGAATGAACGAGCGCCATTCCCTCCCCCGCCGACAAAGCCAGGAGCAGCGGCAGCGCCAGCAGAAAACGGAGGGCCGTCACCGTTTCGAACTTCATTTGCCCGAGCATCAGCCTTCCCATCACCGTCGAGCCGCCCCACAGCGCGGCCGCCCCGATGGAGAGCAATCCGCTCCAGGTCGCAATATCCCCCCAATGCCCGATCGGCGTCTTCCAGCCGAACGTCAGCAGATAGGTACCGAGCAAGGCAAGAATCAAGAACAGCGCAAAACGCCGCGGCAAGCTTTCCTTCAGAATGATCCGGGCCAGAATGATTGCAAACAGCGGCTGCAGCTTTTGCAGCAGCAGCACGGCATTCGGATTGCCGTGAGCGAATGCGGACGTAAACAAAATCGTCGCCAGAGCCGAGCCGCCCCACGAAATGAACAGCAGAGCCATGAGATGGCGCAGCTTCAAGCCCCGCAGCTCCTGCCTGTGCAGCCAAACGACCGGCAAGGCGTAGACGAGCAGCAGCACGTGCTCGATCAATACAATTTGTGCAGAAGTAAACGTTTTAAGCAGCAGAATCCGGAATAACGGGTCGACGCCCCATAACACCGAGCCGAGCACGACCAGCCATATTCCGCTCCGCGCGCTTGCTTTGGCCGTGGCAGCACGGCCGTTTAATCCGACAGCAGTAGCTCTGTCCATATTCAACAACCTCCCAAGGTGTTTGAACAGGACCCTTCGAAAAGAAGTCAGCCCCGCTATCGGTTAAGATAACGGGGCATATGCAAATAAGCTCACCTTGAGCCGTTTTTTACAAACGAGTCAAACCGGTATGCCTACTTTGTGACCTTCTCCCATCCGGACTATACCGTCGGCCTTGGAATTGCACCAAGTCAGTCGTCTGTTCCGCCAGCGGAAATCGACGAGTCGCGGGCTTAGGCTCCGAAGCGAGCCTTCACCGCCGGTCGGGATTTTCACCCTGCCCCGAAGGTCCTAATTCAATTAAAAAGCATTTTATCATATGCTTTTCGCTTTCGGCAAGCCTTATATGCAATTAATGGAACGTTTCCGTTTCGAACAGCACTTCTTCGATCAGCCGGTTGTTGTGCATCATGGACAAGTTGAGCGCGGAGTAATCTTTCTCCTTGTCAAGCTCCTCCATCAGCAAGGTAGCGATAAGCTCCCGGTCATCTGTGTTGCCGGGCTCGCGGAAATCGATAAAGCCGGTCAACTGGCGTTCGCTGATATCTACCGTGGCCGTGCCGATCGGAAGACCGCCCCGGGACTGCTCATATATTTCGTACGTCAGCACTCCCCCGTCATCCCGGACGAGCATAACCGCATACGGCTTGTCTTCGTCGTTTCCGCTCCACAATACCTCGGAGTCGTTTTCCTCCGCCAGCAAATCCTCGTGGGTCAGCTCGATCACTTCGAAAATCTCGTTGTCGAAGCTCATCGCAATTTCGAAGCGATCCACTTCGTCCTCGTCGAAATCGAGCACAAGCAGATCGGCCGCGATATCCAGCTCGGCTTCGGCAGGTTCGATCATCCAATAGACCGTGCCGGTCACTTCGCGGTCCTCGATTTGGAGAAATACCTCTGCGACAAAATCTTCGTCTATATCGTAGAGATGGTATTCCAGTCCGTCCTCGTCTTCGCCGACCAGCACCAGTTCGAAATCCGCCATAGTGAAGTCGTCCCGCTCCCCAGGCGTTTCGTCTTCAAGACGCGTCTCGTTATCGATCCAATCCGAGTCGTAATCGAAATCTTCTTCCGTCGAGACGATCCCGGCATAGGCAGGCGCTTCCCGTTCCGAAGCGATCACATGGTCAAAGCTGCTGTAGGTGACCATCACCTCGCACCCTTTTGCCTGCAGAGCGTCCAGCAAGGAGTCCACATATCGGTGGATCGCATCGAACACTTCGTCTTTCTCCGCGTCGTCAAGCGCTTCTTTCTCCAATTGGAGCGCGCCTGCGATTCGGTCGGATTCACGGAAGACGAGAGATAGCGTGCCCACAAACCGATTTTTGAACATGATGTCGCTGACTTCGCCGCCCGACGTCCTCAGATCCGGTCTTAAGCTGACATGCGTCATTCGGGTCCCTCCAATCAGGTTATGCACTCGCGCAGTGCGGAGTTTTCTACCCTCATAGCATGTCCTTCCCTGACGGAAAACTATGCGCGGAGCTCTCCCGAAGGGAGCACGTAACGGCGCAGCGCTTCATGCACACCGTCATCGTTATTGGACAGCGTTACAGCATCGGCGGCCTCTTTGACCGCATCCGGCGAATTGTCCATCGCTATGCCGAGCCCGGCAAACCGGATCATATCAATATCGTTGTAATAGTTGCCCACGGCAACGATGTTTTCGGGAGCAATGTCCCATTGGGCGACGAGCGCCTGCAGCGCACGGCCCTTGGATACTTCCTTCGACATCACGTCGACAAAGTGCGCCCCGCTTCTCAGTGCATGAACGCTCGGAGGCAGCGATACGCGCGCCAAGTCCCGCTCGACCGCGTCCATCTCTTCCTCCGATCCGAACATCGTCAACTTCACAAGCGGAACGGTCATGCTCAGCACGTCCTCCACCCGCCCGGGAGAAACCATATATTTTTCGTACATCGCCGCTTCCCGCTCGCCTACTTTCTCGGCGAACATTTCCAACGCGGTGTTTACGTCAAAATGTACATTCTGTTTGCGGCAGTATTGGACGAGCTCCGCAAGCTCCTGCACCTCGAAGCCGAATTGATGCAGCAGCTTCGGCCCCGGCGTCTCGACGGTCGCCGCCCCGTTATGCGTGATCAGCACGCCGGTAAGGCCCAGACGCTCCAGAACCGGGATCGCATTGGCCGGGCCTCGGCCGGTGCACAACACGATCCGGGCTCCTGCTTCGTGCGCCGTGCGCAGCGTTTCTACCGTTTTGTCCGTTACTTCATAGTCGTCGTTCAAAAGCGTACCATCCACGTCAAGCGCAATGATGCGATAGTTCATTTTTCTCTCCGCTCCCTTGTACTTCTTCTCTCTGTATACCTGTTAGCTGAAATGGCTAATGACTTAATCGGCTTCTATTCCCCATGAGCCAGCATGCTTTGCCGCTCTTCCTCCGTCAATTCCCGCGACTGCCCGAGCGGCAACGCCGGGTCCAGCTTCAGCGGCCCCATGGACAGCCGTTTCAGATAGGTTACCTGCTTGCCTACAGCTTGAAACATGCGTTTTACCTGATGAAATTTGCCTTCATGTATGGTCAATTCGACGCGGGAAAGCTCGCCCGCTTCGGGTCGGCCGCAGTGCAGCACGTTCAGTTCCGCCGTCATCGTCACATAGCCGTCATCGAGTGTGACGCCGCGCGCGAACGCTTCAATGTCGCTTTCGTTAACGGCGCCGCTCACTTCGGCATAATACATCTTCGGAACATGCTTTCGCGGCGACAGCAGGTTGTGCGCAAGCTTGCCGTCGTTCGTCAGCAGCAGCAACCCTTCGGTGTCTTTGTCCAACCTTCCGACCGGGAATACGTCAAAATGTGAGTACTGCTCGTCCAACAGATCAAGCACAGTCTGGTCCCTGTTATCTTCCGTGGCGGACACGACGCCTTGCGGCTTATGCAGCATCAAGTAGACGAATTCGCGGTAAACCACCAGCTCTCCGTCAACCGTAATGCGATGCCGCTCGGGGTTCACCTGCATTCCGCTGTCCTTCGCCGTTTTGCCGTCGACGCTGACGACGCCGCGCTTTACGAGCTGTTTGATTTCGCTGCGTGTGCCGAAGCCCGTATGAGCCAGCAGCTTGTCCAGACGTAGCGTTGCTTTCATCGTTAGGGTTCACCTCCCCATAAGACGCCGGAAAGGCCGAATATTTCGACCTCCAGCAAGCCTTCCATTTTTTAATGCTTCCAGCTGCATCGGCCCCGGCGTTCCCGAAGTCTACCCAAGTATTCCACGCCAATGTCGAAAATCCTTCAATTTTATTGTATGATAGAAAGAGGAAACTTTGCATAAGTAACGAATGTTTTTAGAGTGACCATTTATACTCGGTAGGAAGAGGGGAATCATGAAAAAGTTAGGTATCTTTTTAGCTATTATCGTCGTTCTGTTCGGAGCCCTTTATTTTGTCAATCAACAGTCTAATCAAGCGAAATTCGGAAAGTACGCAAACAACGTGTACGGCATTGCGCCGGACAAACTGAATCCGGCTACGCTCGCGCTTCTGGACGATCCGAACTACCAAAACATCATTTTGCCTGACGCGCTCGACAAAAAGATCACGGCGAAGGAAGACTTCTACTTGTATTATTTCGGTTCGACGTGCCCGCACTGCAAAGTGACAACGCCTGTGCTTATGCCGGTCGCCAAGGAACTGAACATCGACATCAAGCAGTTCAATCTTGAAGAGTTCAAGAACGGATGGCAAAAATACAACATAGAAGCGACCCCGACCCTGATTTATTACAAAGGCGGCAAAGAAGTAGAGCGTCTCGTCGGCGAACAAAAGGCCGAAACGTTCAAAGCCTTTTTCGAAAAGCATAAAAAATAATCCTGCCGGCTGTCGGTGGACGCCAAGGGATTCTCCGAAGTAGCGGATTGCGGTCCGCTGTTTCTTTTTTTTCATTTTTTTTAAAAGGAGCTGTGAGGACCTCTGTGCAACCAAAACAAGTATTACTGACCAGAAAATACATCTTGACCGCAGTCATCATCGTGCTACTGTCGATTCTGATCTTCATAAAGTTTGCGCACGATTTACAGGAAAATCAATTGGAGCGCTTTGACCGGACCTACATCGATTGGATTCAATCGCTTATCAGTCCAGAGCTGACCGTATGGATGAAGGGGATTACCGAGCTCGGATCGTTCCAGACCTTGTTCGTCCTGCTGCTCGTTAGCGTATCTCTGATGGTGTGGCGAAAGAAGAAATGGGAAGCTCTCTTTTTCATGGTAGCTGTCACCGGCGGCGCGCTGTTCAACCAGTTGCTGAAGCAAATTTTCGAACGGCAGCGGCCTATGCTGCACCGGATCGTCGAAGAGACGGGCTACAGCTTCCCCAGCGGACATTCCATGGCATCCATCGTCTTCTACGGCATGCTGGCCATGCTCCTCTTGATGTTTGTCAAATCTCCTGTCCTGAAGCTGCTGATCGCCGTAACGGCCGGTTGTCTTGTCATCATGATCGGCGTAAGCCGCATTTATTTGGGGGTTCATTATCCGAGCGACGTTGCCGCCGGATTTGCCGCCGGGGCGGCGTGGCTAACCGTGTGCAGGGTTGGGCTGCAAGCTGTTCTCGTTTCGCGCCGGTCCTAGCGCCAGCATCGCCGACCGCATTCAGGGCTAATGCTCTTCATGCGGCTCCGGCGGATGCAGCCTCAGCTCTTCCACCCATACTTCCAGCCCAGCATCCAAAATGCGGATGTCCAGGTCGTAGAAAGCAAACGGCTGCTCCTCCGCACGGGCCAGCTTGTCCAAATATACCCGGCTGTCATCGCGAAGGCGGCCAAGGTCGATCCCAAGCGCGTCCTCCGGATAATTGTCCAATTTGTCCAAGGCTGCGGTAAACAGCTTGATCGACCCGCTCGTATTGCCGTTGCGATAATGGTAAAGGCCTACTGCCACCTGCAGCAGGCCTTGGTACAACGGATGTCGGCCTTCCTCGAGCCAAAGCTCCTCCATCACTTCGTGACATTCGAAATAGTCGCGCGCTATGTTGAAATAATACACGAACTCTACATATAAACGATCGTATGACGTTGTCACCATCTCGCCTCCGTTTCGGTCGCCTCCAGTGGAGATCCGGTGAATACCAAGCCGCTGGCCCGGCTTCATCAGACTTTCAGGCCAAGGAATTTTTTTTCGCCCGGTTCACCGCCTGATCCACCTCGTTCGACAGCTTCTTCAACAGCCAGACATCGTCCGTGTCCCACAACTCGTTGAAGCGCATCTGAAACTGTGCGGCTTCCCGTACCCGCAGATGAAAATACAGCTCTTGAATGCCATTCAACACCTTGGCCACGATGCTCGATTTGTCCTCGAACAGCTTCTGTGCTTCGACGATCTCTTCGCGGATGCTGCTCATCTCCTGATCGAGCTGGTGAGCGGCTTCCGCCGCCCGGCTGAGCCGCGCGACGACGTCCTCCGGCAAGCTTTCCCGGTATTTGTAGTTCAGCGAATGCTCGATCGTCGCCCAGAAATTCATTGCCAGCGTCCGCAGCTGAATCTCGGCCAGCACGCGCTTCATGCCAAGCGCCGTCTGGACTCGGTATTCCACAATCATATGGTAGCTGCGATAACCGCTCGGTTTCTTGTTGGTAATATAGTCTTTCTCGTACAATAGCGTCATATCTTCCCGGGCACGGATCAATTCGGCCAACCATTCGATATCCTCAACGAATTGACACATAATCCGGATACCCGCAATATCTTCGATCCCGGTCTCGAGCTGATCCATCGGAACGCTCAGCCGTTTGGCTTTCTCCAAAATGCTGGAAGTCCTCTTAACCCGGCCGGTCACAAATTCGATAGGCGAATATTCGTCCCGGCTTTTGAGCTCCGCGCGCAATGTTTTGAATTTGACTTTCAATTCCTCGACCGCCTGTTCGTAAGGCAGCAGAAATTTTTTCCAATCGCGTCCGTCCATTCCGTCGACCTCCAAATCTTACTTGCCTTAATGCCCCGATCCGATCGCCTCCGATATGTGCGTAAATCCGTCCTGCCGCAGCAAATCCCGAAGCCCGCGATTAATACGCCGCAGCACGTCCGGTCCTTCGTAAATCAAGCCGGTGTATACTTCGACCAGACTGGCTCCCGCCCGAATCTTCGCATAGGCGTCCTCGGCCGTAAAAATGCCTCCCGATCCGATAATCGGAAGCTTCCCGTCCGTTAAACGGTATACGGTTCGAATCAGCTCGGTGGAGCGCTCCGTCAGCGGACGGCCGCTTAATCCGCCCGTTTCCCCCCGGTTCGCATGGCGCAGACCGTCTCTGGCGATCGTCGTATTGGTTGCAATGATGCCGGAGACATTGCTCCGTACAATCGTTTCGACCATATACTCGATTTCCTGCGGCTCCAGATCGGGCGCAATCTTCACGAGCACCGGCTTCTCCTGTCCGCCGAAGCGGGCATGCTGTTTGCGGATCTCGTCCTTCACGGCCGCGAGCAGACGCGACAGGTCGTCCCCGTGCTGCAGATTGCGCAGATCCGGCGTGTTCGGCGAGCTGATATTGACGACGAAAAAGTCTCCATACCCATACAGCGCTTGAATACAGGCACGGTAATCGTCTTCCGCCTGCTCGTTGGGCGTTGTTTTATTTTTCCCGATATTGATGGCGAGCGGAATCGTGCGCTGGCCTTGATTGCGCAAATTTCGCTTCATACCTTCGATTCCGACATTGTTGAACCCCATCCGGTTAATAAGTGCCTCGTCCTCCGGGAGCCGGAACAGCCGCGGCAGCTCATTGCCGGCTTGCGGCTTCGGCGTCACCGTCCCGACTTCCATAAAGCCGAAGCCGATATTCGAAAATCCGGGGACCGCTTTCGCATTCTTGTCCAACCCTGCCGCCAAGCCGACCGGATTCGGAAACCGGATTCCCCATAGCTCGCTTTCCAGCTCCGGGTACGCCCGAACGCCCCACATCGCGCGGAGCAGCCACCGTCCGCCAGGCATCTTGGCAAACGTATGCAGTCCATCGATAATGAGATGATGCGCCTTCTCCGGGTCCATCCCGAACAGCACCGGCTTTGCGATTTTCTTGTAAAGCATGCTTCTGTCCTCTCCCCGCACGTGTCTCTTCGTTAGTCTCTTTTGACAGTTTAGCGCTTTACGAAACAAAAATAAAGGGGACAGGTCACAAAATCCATACGACTTTAAACAATGCATTATGTTAAAATATGCTTAATCCAACAAAAAGGCAGGGCTGAGGTCTAATGCAAAAAAAGAAAATATCCCCCTATGCGCAGCGGAAAACAAAGGATGAGCCTAATAAGAAGCTGATCGTATGGGCCGGCTCCATCTTCGGCGTCATCATTCTCGGTATGATTGCTTTGCTTGTATTTAATCACTGAGACCGACTTGTTAGCGTTTTCTATCTTTTCCCGCACAAGCTTGGTCTTCTGACAAAGGCTATGGCGTGAACTAAAAAATCCCCTGTTCCTTCGCCATAGCCGGCTTGGAAGACCAAGCTCCCTAATTCAACCAGTTATACCTCTTCCCCGGATTCGTATCGACACTTTGCGGCGTCACCCCATACGGCGCGGGGCTGCGCGATTCCTCCTCGGACAGCGTGCCCTTGCCGATGATCGTCACGCTCGTTCCGAGCGGCACCAGATCGAACAGTTCCTCCACATCCTCTTTCGCCATACGGATGCAGCCTAGCGACTCATCCTTGCCGATACTGGAGGGCCGGTTCGTTCCGTGAATCGCATAATTCGTATCCCCCAGCGTCATCCCCCGGCTCCCGAACTCCCCATTCGACTTTCCGTTCGGATTACGCACCTTTTCCGAGATAGCGAAGCTACCCTCCGGTGTTCGGTCGGCTCCCAAGCCTACCGGATAATTGCGGACGACGATGTTGCCGCTGACGACCGACAACCGGTGAGCCTGCTTATCGATAATAATTCGCATCGGTTCCGTTAACGGCTTGGTTAAACTGCCCTGTCCCGATCCAGGCGGCACTGGCTTTCCGTCGCCGCTCGCAGGCTGCGCACCGGCCTGCTTGAGCCATGCGCTCAGCTCCGCAGCCAAGGCCTCCTTGTCCCGGTCGAACGTTTCCTTCATATAGGGACTCAGCCCTGGCAGCACGTTGTTCGGATACGCTTCCGTCAGCTGCGAAGCCTGCGCGGGCGCTTGCCCCGTACGCCGGATATAAGCCGCAACGGCGGAGCGCAGCACAAGATCCTGCTCCTGCTTCGTCATCCAAGCGGCTACGATGCTATCCGCCTTCTGCGGATCGCTTGGCTGGCAGCTACAAGCAGCCGCGTCATAATAATTGATCTGCTGCTGCGCCGCATTTGCGTTTGCTTCGACGGAAAGCAGCGGTTCCGGCTTCTTCAGCCAGCTGATCCAAGCGGTTCCGGCAAGCGGAATCCCCCGGGCCAGAATCGCGTAGCTGCTAATTCTTTCCCGCAGAAGCATCTCTTGCAGCGCAGCGCCGACATTCCCTTGACTCTTCTCGCCGGCCAGGTAGTACACTTTCGTTTCCTGCAGCTCGGAGGACGTCATCCCTTCCGGCAGCACGATGACCGGAGTGCGGGCGTTTTCTTCCGTCTTCTCGAATATACGCCCCAGCTCCGGGGCAAACAACAGACCGGCAAATACCAGCAGACCGACGGCCATTAATCGAGCGAGCCGCTTCCGTCTGCTCTTTTGATGTTCTGTTCCCCAGCGATGGATCGGTTCGATTTCTTCAGGAGGCAGAGCCACCTTCTGATTTTCATACGCTTCGTAAACTTCCCCGGCCTGCGCGTAACAGTACAGCGCTTTTCCCTTTTTCCCTTGCGCTTCATAATCGCGCCCGAGCAAGTACCACGCCATTTTATTGTTTGGATGCTCTTTGACGTATTTTTTTAAATAAAACGGATCCTGTTTGAAAAAGAGCTGAAGCTGTTCTTCCGAATCCTTCGAATCTTTCGGTTTCACTGGACGCCCCTCTCTTTCCGCCTTCCTGCAAACTATATCGGCGGGGGAATCGCTTTTCTTAATACTCTTGCCTCGCTTGCCGCATCCTTTCTTCCGGTGTAAACATCATCGAAAAGACCTATTTCGAGAAAAACAGCCCTAAGCTTTCCTCGGAACAGGTCTCATTTTATCGGAGATTCCATATTACTTTGATAATTTCGTTTTGCTGCGCAGGATCGCCGTACGTGTCGCCACGTCCCATTGAACATCCATTCCGATTTCTTCGGCAAAGAAACGTACCGGTACGAAGGTGAGATTTTGTGAAATAAACGGCTCGACATCCGTCGGCTTGACGGTTGCTTCCTGTCCAGGTATCGCCCGCTTGATCCCGGTCTTTCCGATATACAGCTCGATCGTCTCGCCGTCCTTGCCCAGTTGTACGGCCCGAGTCGCATCGTCGAACGTCACTTTATAACCAAGCGCTTCCGTAATCGCCCGGACCGGAACCATGGTTCTTCCGCTAACAATTTCCGGCGGGGCCTCGAACGCGATCTGCTGCCGGTCCACGACGACTTTGACGCCGCCGTCCTTCGGAAGACTGTCCGGCAATCGATACAGGCTGACTTCGCGGAGCTTGTTGTTGTAGGCGTCGGCCATCAGCACCGATCCGTCGGCACGAACGGCGACATCCATCGGGCGGTGGAGTGCAGCGCTTCCTTCAATCCCATCGGCATTTCCGGTTGTGCGGCCGGATGCTCCGGCAATCGTACTGACTTGCCCGTCCAGCAAGTAGCGAATCGCATGGTTCTGACTATCGGCAATGACAAGGCCGCCTTCCTCCGTCAGAGCAAGGCCCATCGGGAAGTTAAACCGCGCCTCCGCCGCGCTTCCGTCCGCGAAGCCGCCCGGAACATGCAGCTCTTTGTTCGTAGCCGCCTGACCTCCGCCTGCCAGCGTCGATACTTTCCCCTGCTGCAAATCGATATATCGGATGCGCTGGTTCCCGGAATCGCTCACGATCAAATTTCCTTTGGCGTCCAGCACAAGAGCGGTCGGCTCGTTAAATTTCGCGTTTTTCAAATCCCCGTCGGCAAAATCGCCCGCAGGCGATACTTGTCCGGGAAATAGTTCTGCGACACGGAACGAAAGGGCGTTCAGCGTCTTGACTTCGCCCGCAGGCGAGATGCTTCGAATCGCATGATTGAGCGAGTCGGCCACGTACAAGGTACCGTCGGCCGCGACGGCTACATCCGTCGGACGATAGAACAAAGCATCCTTCCCTTTGCCGTCCTTTTTTCCGAGCAGCCCGCTGCCGGCGAAGGTGCTGACCTGACCGGCGGTATCGATTTTACGGATCGCATGGTTTCCCGAATCGGCTACGTATACGTTGCCCTTGGCGTCGGCCGCAAGTCCTTGAGGCTCGTTGAAAAGCGAGGCATCGCTCTGCCCGTCCAACAGTGCGCCGACAGGGAAGCCTTTGCCGTCCTGTTTATAAGCTGTACCCGCGAAGGTGCTGATCTTCCCCTGTGATAGTTTGCGGATCCGCTGGTTTCTGGAATCCGAAACCAACACCGTTCCGTCCTTCAATACGGCCAATCCTGCCGGCATCCGGAAGGAAGCGGATGCGCCCGCTCCGTCCGTGCTCCCCAAGCCGCCGTTTCCGGCCAATGTCGTCATCTCCGTTAACGGTTGCCCGTTCTCGCCCCGCAGGGCGTCCTTCGACCAAGCGGCGGCTTGTGCGCTCGATGCGCCGATCATAACGGACATAAGAAATGACACGGCGATTCGTTTCGTTGTTTTTTTCATAGCTTGCTCCTTCCCGTATCCCGCACCTTACTTCGTACCGACACTGATCGATTGAATGTCTCTGCTTTCGTATACCGTGTTTCCTTGTTTATCGATGATTTTGATATAAGCCAAGTCGACTTTGGCGGAACCGGCAGACGAATCGACAACCGATAAAGGTACGTTTACAAGCAAGGTATCTCCGCTTAATTGAATAGGCTTTATGACGCCGGAGCCCTTCGTTTCAAAGGCTGTCGCCGCATAAATCAATTCGCGCTTGGATGCGTCGCTTACCTGACGAAGCGTCTCTGCCGCTTGTGAACCATGGAATACGGTCCCGGGAACGGGCGTCAGATCAGCCGGACCTCGGTAATCCAGCGCCGCCTTATCGTAAAGCAGGTGCGCTTCCACGGAATAGAACGGCATAGCAGGCGTAAAGCCTTTCATCGTCAACGCTAAACCGATCTTCCCGTCCTTGATGCCTCCGACTTGCGCCAGACCGACCCCCAAAATATGAATCGGCGGTATCGAAACCGGTACGCTCGCTGCGGACTCGCGGAAAGCCTGTGCCGTTAAATTGTAGGTTCCGGGCTGCAGCGCCCGAAGCGTAACGGCGACTTCGCTATTCCCCTGTCCGGCTGCGCGCCCGACTTCCTCCGTGCCGTTCAGCACACGGACGGTTGTCCCGGCGGCGGCTTTCAATTTAATTTGCACCGGGTTCCGCACCGTCGCTTCCGCTGTCGGGCTGATCAGCACGGGGGCGGAAGGACGGTCGTCCGTGGAACCGCCGCCCGAACCGCTGTCGCTCCCGGAATCGGCGGGAGGCGAAGTCGGACGGGAGGATGAATCAGGCGCAGGCTGATTGGTGTTTTTGCTTTGGCTCTCCTCGAATTGTTTCTTCTCGTCCGCACTAAGCGTGCTCGTATATTGATCCGTTGCCTTTTGATCCGCTTCAGCAACGGCTTTCTGGTTCTGGTCCCGAATACGCTGCCTGTCAGCTTCAATACGATCCAGCAAGGTCGCAAGCTTTGCCTGATTTTCGCGCAGCTGCCTTTGTTCCTGCTCGAATGCCGTATTTTTTTGCTCCGCCTGATTCTTCAACTGCTCCACTTCCGGATCGATGCCTGCATGTTTATCCAGGGCAGGTGGGTTGTGAATATCAAGCTTTCTTGAGGCGTCGGCAATGTTTGCGTTGGCGTCATTCACCACTTTTTGAGTCAGCTTCCCTGCGTCGACGGCCGATTTGGCCAAGTGGGACAGAAACCGGTCGAAATTGTTTCTTACGGCGTCCAGACCTGCCGGCGTCGTGATTTTCAGAATCGAACGCTCGTCCGGCTTATTCACGCCTTTATCCAGATTTTCCTGGAGCTGCGCTTTAATTTTATCTTGTTCTTTCTGAATATCCCCGATATTCTTGATAAAGCTTTCAAGCACTTTTTTATCCACGGCTTCTACCAATGCTTTGGGGTCCGCGTACTCCGCCCGGGTCCTCAGATCGTTATTCAGCCCAGGGGAATCGAGACTCGCCTGCTGAGCCGGGTACACCGACACGATTCCCGCATCCTGCTCTTTCTTGCGGTCCGCAGCGGATTCAGCCTCCGAAACGGAAACGATTCCCGCCGCCACGGCCATCGTCGTTTTCCCTGTCTTCCAATTGACGGATGTCATGAAGTTCGTTCCCCTGACACCCATGACCGCCGTCGGCGTCTCGACTTCGAATTCATCTTTCGAGCCGACCAAGGATTTGATTTTCGCCCATAAGCTGCCTGCCCAGGATTTCACCTTCGTTTTCTTGCCGCCGTTTTTTTCAACCAGTTCAGATATGTATACTTCAGAATTTGCGCCGATCGTAATCTCGCCTTCGTGGTCCACGACCCGCAGCACAACCGAGGAGGACGGACCGGTTACGATCGAATCGCCCTGATTCAAATTCAAGTCCTGATACGCCGCATATGACCTGGAGCCACCCGATTTCTTGTAGGTTACATCTCCCGTTACTTCAATGACAGCCGCCGACCGGGCCGATTTGGCATTCGCCGGGCTTGCGAGAGCGATCGAGGTTGTCCCTTGAAGCGCCATTGCGAAAACAAGCGCCCAAAGTACCGGCTTCCGCTTCCGTCGATTGAACCTTCCTGCGTTCGCCACAACAAAACTCCTCTCCAGAATCCAAAAATCTAATCATATTGTAAAGTGAGAACCGGCATTATTCAACGAAATTCGGCAAATGAACGTCTTTCATTCCCAGCACCTCAAAGAGCTTGAGCGGGACGCTTTTGCCTTTCATTAACTTCTCCCCGGCAAATTGATAATCGAAAGCGTATTTCGTCAGCTCGTAAGTCGCTTCGGATACAAGAATCTGATTCGGCAGCGTATTGGACTCGATGCGGGCGGCCGTATTCACGTTGTCGCCAATCGCCGTATAATCAACCCGCAAGTAAGACCCGATATTGCCGACCACAACATCGCCGGTGTTAATACCGATGCCGATGCTGATCGAGACGCCGTATTTTTCCAGCACCTCGGCGCGCACATTCTCCATCCCCTGCTGAATTTCATAGGCGGTTTTGACCGCATAATACGGATGATCCGGCACATCCAGCGGAGCATTATACAGGATCATCGCCGCATCCCCGATAAATTTGTCGATCGTGCCGTGGTTTTCGAGGGCCCGCTCCGTGATTAAGTTAAACATCATATTCAAGAAGTCGACCACTTCTTCGGGCTTCAGCTTCTCGGACAGCGGAGTAAACCCGCGGACGTCGAGGAACAGAATCGTTAGTTCCTTGCTGATCCCCCCGAGTTGGATTTCCTGCTCGCTGCTTGCAATCTCTTTGACCAGATCGGGAGAAATATAGCGTCCGAACTGCTTGGTAATGTAATTTTTTTGCTTCGTCTCAAAATAGGTTTTCATCGACAAATTGCCGGAATAAGCGAGGAGCCCGCAAGCCACCGCATCGACAATGTCCAGGTACTTCGAGGTTGCCGCAAAATACCCGTACTGTCCGACAAACAGAAGCACGACGACCCCTATCGCAAAAACCGCTCCGCTGATGGCCCGCAGCCGCCAAGTTATCCATCCGAGCAGCAGAACGACCAGAAGTGTAAGCCCAAATTCGATCCGCTTGTCTACAGGCAGCACGACCTGCTGCTTTAAGATCTGATTTAAAATATTGGCATGCGCATACACCAGATGCATGTGCTTCTCCACCGGGGTAACGCCCTCGTCCGAGCCGGGAGCCGTATAGCCGACAAGCACTAGCCGATCTTTGAACGTCTGAGGGGACACGCCGCCCTTCAGCACTTTGGCGAACGGAATCGTTTCAAAATCAAATTCCTTCGCATCCCAGCGGATCAGCATCTCCGACTTGGGACGTCCGTCTAATAAAGGCAGGTTCAGATACCGGCTCACATCGACTCCGGCAAGCTGCGCCATCGCAAGCCCAAACGACGGATATACCCCTTGAGGCGAATTGATCTGCAGCCAGTTGGAGCGAATGACGCCATCGCTGTCGTAGGCCGCATTGATATGCGATTTTCCAACCGACCGGCGGAAAGAGGGAATCGGTTCCGTTATCGAGCGTGCAGTCAGCAGTTCCCCTGCCTTCACTTTCATCGACCGGTCGAATTGATTTTCCAGGTTCGCATGGGATGGAATGACGATGTTGTTATGTTTAGCCAATTCGTCGGCCAGTGCCCGGTCGCTTTCCGGCTTGTCACTTTCGGAGTATAACTCGATATCGAAGCCGATCGCTTTGACGCCCGCGCTTTCAAGCTGTTTGATCAGCTCCGCGTATACTTTGCGGTCCCAAGGGTAAGGCCCTACTTCCCGAATGGAGGCGGAATCGATGCCGATGACGACAATATCCTCATGCGGGGCTTGAGTCATGGTTTGCGTCACGTTAAAATTATATAAACTGTCGGATAATACCTTGAGCGCTCCGGTCGTCAAAAGCACGATGCACAGCAGCACGATAACCACATTGCCCGCCGCGATAACGCCGGTTTTGCTCCATCCCTTTTTCATAAAAGCCCCCTGTTTTTCTGGCGGTTTCCGCTATTCATCTTACCATAAAATGCCGAACCGAAGTTATTTATTTCAGGTTGAGCCGCTAGAAAAAGAGCCTGCTTCCACGAAGGAAACAGGCTCTTTGCTATGAAGCTATAGGTATTCGAAGTATTAGTTAAAAGGGGCGTCTGCCACTTTGATGGAATCTGTCGGGCAGCCGTCCTGAGCATCCTGCAGATCATCGTACAGATCCTCCGGAATTTCGGTTACGCCTTTGTTGCCGTCGGCTTCGTAAATGACTTCCGCGAGACCCTCATCGTCATAATCGTAAATGTCCGGTGCCGTTGCTCCACAGGCACCGCAAGCGATACAGGTTTCTTTTTCTACCCAAGTATATTTTGCCATGTCTAATCTTCCTCCCTTGATTGTGTAACCACACCCTAAAATATAATATAAAAGCTTACAAAGTTCAAATAGAAAGTAGCGAACGATATGATACCGCTTCGTTATGGATTCCTCATACGGGAGCGGATAAACTCGGCGACGGACTCTACAGCGTCCATAGAAAAGAAAGGGATGCCCGGCGCCGCGGCTTCTGCCAGCTTCTGATCCGCGGCTATGCAAGCGATCGGGGGCGCAGCGAGTTGTTGTACGATACGCGCCTGCTCCTCCGTCCGGAATACGGCGATTTTATCGTGCGGCTCCCATTTGAAGCCTTCTATTAAGATCAGCTCGTAGCTTCCTTTTAACCGCTCGATCGTCTCCTGAAGCGTGACCGTTTTGCGTTCGTATGTTCTTACGGCATCCGGGGACAAGACGACGGAAGCCGATGCCCCGGACCGGATAAACATAGTGGAATCCGCTGCGGGAGCTTCCTTATAATGCCCGTGCGCATCGTGTTTTATAACCGCAACCTTGACACCCCGCTTCTCAAAATATGGAGCCAGCAGTGAAATCAACGTCGTTTTGCCGCTGTTGGAATAACCGGCGAACCCGATAATTGTCGTCAATAATCTTCCTCCTCCAATCCCTTTAACCGGAGATGATCCATCTGTAGCGACGTGCCGCGCCTCTTGGTGTTGCGGATGAGCGCGGAGGGATCGTTGCCAAGCATCCCCGCAGTTAGAATCACGCCTTCGCCGTACTTGTCGCGAAGCGCATCCATCGCCTGATTCAGCTTCTCCTTTACAGGCTGCTTCTGATAACTGAACAAATCGAGCTGGACGGCAAGCTCTTGCTTGGCTGTCAGATTCTGCAGCGTCACGCCCAGCAATCGTACCGGGAGCCCTTCCTTCCAGTGAGCGTCGAACAAGTGGCAGGCCGCCCGGTAGATGTCGTCCGCGCTTTCCGAAGGCTCGGGCAGCTTCGAAGCCCGCGTGATCGTCTTCATATCGGGATCGCGTATCGAGATTTGTACCGTCTCTGCGACCAAGCCCTGCCGGCGCAGCCGCCGCCCGACTTGGTCGGACAAATTCAGAAACACCCGGTGGATGTCGGCCCGGTCCGTATAATTAACCGGCAGGGTCGTCGCATGGCCGATCGATTTGCTTTGTTCTTTATCCGGATTAACCGGCGAGTTGTCCTCGCCGTTGGCCGCCCGCTTCAATGCCGGACCGAGCACGCCGAACCGGTCGCTCAGCAGCCGCTCGTCGGCATTGGCCAACTGGCCGAGCGTATGAATTTGCAGCCGCTTCAGCTTTTCCGCGGTCTTCTTGCCGATGCCGAACAGGCTGGCGCATGGATGCGGCCACAACACGGTCGACACGTCCCGTTTGCGCAGCACCGAGATGCCGTTGGGCTTTTTCATATCGGAAGCCATTTTGGCCAGCAGCTTGTTCGGCGCAACGCCGATCGAGCAAGGCAGATGAAGCTCTTCGCGGATTCGCTTTTGAATCATTTCGGCAATTTCGAGCGGGGCTCCGAACATCTTGGAACCGGTAATATCGACGTAGCATTCGTCTATCGACACCGCTTCAACGAGCGGCGAATATTCGTATGTGATCTTCATAAACCGTCTGGAAAACTGTCTGTACAGGTCAAAATCCGGGCGAATCAATATTAAACCGGGGCAGAGCTTGTCGGCTTCCCGCACCAGCATCCCGGTCTTCACTCCGCGCGCCCTCGCCTTATAGGAGCAGGTAACGATAATACCCTTGCGCAGTTCTACGCTCCCGGCTACCGCAATGGGTTTGTCTTTGTATTTATCGGGTTCTACCGCTTCATGGACCGAGCAATAGAACGCGTTCATATCGATGTGGAGAATCACTCTGCCGTTCACGGGATAGCCGTTGGCCCTCCCATTTGTCTCAACCATGGCATCCGCCTCCCGTCCTCTTACTTACAGCATAATTCGCCCGAAGCGCCGAGGTCAAGCCGGGGATATTTTCAGGATTAGCAATATCCTTCGGCAGATACATTGTGCTATAATTATTAATTATACTTTAGCGCAATAAAACGTTTGGACAAACAGGAGGATCATTATGGCGGGCACGGTTAAAATTTTCGATACTACGCTTCGAGACGGCACTCAGGGCGAAGGCGTCAGCCTCTCCGTCGAAGACAAACTCAAAATCGCCCAAAAGCTGGACGCGCTGGGCGTTTCCTATATTGAAGGCGGTTGGCCCGGCAGCAATAACAAAGATATTGAATTTTTTACGCGCGTGAAGGAACTGAAATTGACGCATGCGAAAATTACAGCCTTCGGCAGCACGCGACGCAAAGAGACGCTGGCGGAAAACGACTCTAACCTGAACCGGATTCTCGAGATCGGCGTTCAGGCCGCGGCGATCTTCGGCAAATCGTGGGATTTCCAAGTGCATACGGCCATTCAGACGACGCTGGAAGAAAATTTGGCGATGATTTACGATTCGGTCCGTTATTTGAAGAATCATGGGCTGGAAGTCATTTACGATGCGGAGCACTTCTTCGACGGCTACAAGAGCAACCCGGAATATGCTCTGGCGACGATCAAGAAGGCCGAGGAAGCCGGCGCCGACTGGATTGCGCTGTGCGACACGAACGGAGGCACGCTGCCTCATGAAATTTCAGCCATCGTGACCAAAGTGACGACCTCGCTCTCCTGTTCGATCGGCATTCATGCGCACAACGATTGCGAGCTCGGCGTAGCGAACAGCCTTGCCGCCGTCATGGCCGGAGCCCGGCAAGTGCAGGGCACGATCAACGGCTACGGGGAGCGGTGCGGCAATGCCAATCTCGTATCCGTCATTCCGAATTTGCAGTTAAAGCTGAAGTACGATGTGATCAGCCCGGAGCAATTGGCCAGCCTGTCCAGTGTGGCGCGCTATGTCAGCGAAATCGCCAACATGCATATGCCGGTTAACCAGCCTTACGTCGGTTCTGCGGCATTCGCACATAAAGGCGGTATTCACGTGTCGGCGATTTTGCGCGATTCCAGCACGTACGAGCATATCAAGCCTGAACTGGTCGGCAACAAGCAGCGCGTGCTCGTCTCGGAGCTTGCCGGACAAAGCAACCTTGTCTTCAAGACTCAGGAGCTGGGCTTGGACTTCGATACGACGAACCAGCAGACCAAGCAGCTCATCGAGCAAATCAAAGAGATGGAGCATCAGGGCTATCAGTTCGAAGGCGCGGACGCCACGCTGGAGCTTCTGATCCGGGACGCCTACGGCAAACTGGAGGAAGTGTTCACGCTCGACTCGTTTAAAATTATGGTAGCCAAATCCGCCGATCAACCGGTGCTTTCCGAAGCGATCGTCAAGTTGAACGTTCACGGCAAAACAATCTACAATGCCGCCGAAGGCAACGGTCCTGTGAATGCGCTGGACAACGCCTTGCGCAAATGTCTGGTCGAATATTATCCGGATATCAACAACATGCATTTGTCCGATTATAAAGTGCGCGTCTTGGACGAGAAGGACACCACGGCGGCGAAAGTTCGCGTGCTGATCGAATCGACCGATTTCAATAGCACGTGGAGCACCGTCGGCGTATCGGAAAATATTATCGAAGCGAGCTGGCACGCCCTTGTCGACAGCATCCGGTATGCGCTGCTCGGCATGACCCGGGCGGCCGACAAGCCGGAAGAAAGCCGGGAACGTCTCGGGCTCGTAAATCACTAAATTAACTATTGTAAAAAACAAGCCGCAATCCTCTCCAGCCGGAGACATTGCGGCTTGTTTTGATTAGCGGCTCGCCAACAGCGCGGATGCCAAGTTCAACTTGCGATGAGCCGCTTGATCTTATCCTCCAATTGGTCCGGAGGCAGCACATGAACAACTTCCTTCAAGCGCCCTTGCCGGTCGATCAGGAAGCTTGTCGGGACGAATAACAGCCGGTAGGCGTCAGCCGCCTCTCCACTCGTATCCAGCAGCACCGGGAACGAAAATTGCGCCTGGTTGACGAAGCGCCGAACCGCGTTCAGCTCATCCCCTCTGGTGACGTTGACCGCATAGAGATCGAACTGTCCTTTGTAACGGTCGTAAACCTGTTTTAAGGCAGGAGCTTCTTCACGGCACGGGCCACACCATGAAGCCCAGAAATTAACCATGAGCGGCTTCTCTCGGGCTCCCCCGACCTTATATTCTCCCCCATCCAGTCCCTTCAGGGTAAATGCAGGCACCGGCGATTCCACCTTTAATTCCGGCCGGCCCGCAGCCGAGACCGACGTCTTCCGCTCGATCCGTTCATTTTGAAATAGAGCCAGCCCCGCCAAAGTCAATGCAAATCCGAAAATCAGCAAGTTTCGCTTCAAGTGTCTCTCTCCTGTCTATACTCCGGCTTACTTACGGTACAGTATTCCCAATTTGCCGGAAAACGTTTCTAGCCGATCACGCTCCGCTGGATAAAGCCGGAAAGCATGGCGCCTTCCATGGAAGGGCACATTAACTTTACGATTTGGTCATTAGCGGAGGTTTGAATATCGTATGGAGAAAGCAAAACCGAAAAAGCTGCGGATTACGTTCGAAAGCGATATCGATAACTCGCCCTCAAAAGAAGATCCAACCACCGGCAGCGACAGCCCGAAAGCAGAGGACAAGGGCTCGAAAGGGGTCATATGGGAATTTATCGCCATCGCCAGCGTACCGCTTGTACTGGTTCTTGGCAATTCGATGCTTGTACCTATTTTGCCGGATATGCAGGAGCGCCTCGGCATTTCCAAATTCCAGAGCAGCTTGGTAATCACGTTGTTTTCCGTCACCGCAGGTCTCGTGATCCCGGTCGCCGGATATTTGTCCGACCGTTTTTCCCGCAAAGCGATCATGATTCCTTCGTTGATCATTTACGGAGGGGCAGGGATCTTGGCGGGCTTGGGCGCCCTTTGGAATTCATACACCGTGATCATTATTGCACGAGCGGTTCAAGGCTTGGGCGCGGCGGGAACCGCTCCAATTGCCATGGCGCTGGCCGGGGATTTGTACAAAGAAGGGATGGAGAGCAAGGCTCTGGGGTTGACGGAAGCTTCGAACGGGGCCGGCAAAGTGGTCAGCCCGATTCTCGGCTCGCTGCTTGCATTAATCGTATGGTATGCCGCTTTTTTCGCTTTTCCGTTGTTCTGCTTGTTATCTTTGCTTGCCGTCATGTTTCTGCTGAAGGAGCCTAAGAAGGAGCAAGCCCCGCCCAAGCTCGGCGAGTACCTGCGGAATATCGGCGCCATTTTGAAGCAAAAGGGGCGTTGGCTCATCACTTCGTTTTTTGCTGGCTCCATGGCTTTGTTCGTCTTATTCGGCGTCCTGTTTTATTTATCGGACATTCTGGAGGCCGCCCCTTATCATATCGACGGGGTGATGAAAGGGCTCGTCCTCGCCATTCCGCTGCTCGGCATGGTGGTCACTTCCTATACGACCGGCTCGCTCATCAAAAAGAACGGCACCCTGATGCGCTGGCTCATCAATATCGGCCTTGTTCTCATGACCGTGTCGCTCGGTTTATGCATTTTGTTCTACAATAAAAGCATGTATGTATTTATCGGCCTGCTGACTCTGAGCAGTATTGGGACCGGCATGCTTCTGCCCTGCTTGAACACGATGATTACCGGCTCCGTCGAGCGGGAGCAGCGGGGCATGATCACGTCGTTATACAGCAGCCTGCGTTTTCTGGGTGTCGCCTTCGGCCCTCCGCTGTTTGGGTGGATGATGGACAAGTCGCATCAAATCGTGTTCATTACCGTTACATCTTTGTCGCTTCTGACGTTAATTCTTGCCTTCTTCTTCGTTAAGCCGCAGGGGAAAATCGGAGGGTAAAAGGGAGCGGAATACGAACATATAGTGTATAATGGCGCAAAGACAATGAAAGGCGCCATTTCCAATGCATCGATTGCAGATTCAAATTCGCCGACAAGCATGGTCCGAGATGATCGGCCACTGCCTTGAAGCAATGCCGCGCGAAGCGTGCGGCCTTCTTTTTGGCTGTCTGTCTGCGGCAGGCATTCCTGCGGCCGAGCATTATGTGCCGGTCGCCAACGCTGCGAAAAATCCGCTGCACAGCTTCGAGCTGCACCCGCAAGAACTTGTCCGGGCCCTATATGCCGCCAGCGGAAAGCAAGAACTGGTAGGGATCGTTCATTCCCATCCCCGCGCCGCTCCTTATCCGTCGGATCAAGATCTGGCGACCTTATGGCACACAACGCCTAGTCACTGGATCGTTTCGCTGCGCAATCCGTCTTTGCCCGAGGTCAATGCCTTCGCCTTTCGGAAAAGGCAGCGGGAGAATTTTAGCCTAGAGGCGATTTCGTACGAAATCGTTATGGAGTGACTTGATTTTAATGATAGCTCAAATGCGCATACAAATCACCTAGCGTCTGCACGTCCTTCGACTTGATTTCACGCATGAGCCCGGTCCATAACCGAGCGGTCATCCGCGCGTCCTCCAGCGCGTGATGACGCTTCGTCACTTCGATGCCGTACAGTCGAGCAGCGTGTCCAAATCGTATTTGTTCAGCTTCGGGTGAAGCCATTTGGCAATCATCATCGTATCGAGCAGACGGTGGCTTAAGTTGACTTTGGACGTCCGCCAGAGCGCCGCATTCAAAAAATGCTTGTCGTGACCGGAACCATGAGCGACCAGCACCTTCTGCCGGACGAATTCCAAAAAGCCGCGCAGCGCGTGCAGCAAATCCGGCGCATCCGCTACCATTTCATTCGTAATCCCCGTTAGCTTTTCGATCTCCTCGGGAATGCTTTTCTTCGGATGGACAAGGCTGTAGTAGGTGCTCTCATCCTTTATTTCAGTTCCTGCGACGGATACAGCCCCGAATGATATAATTTCATCCCCGTTATACGGCGAAAAACCGGTCGTTTCCAAGTCGAAAACGACCAATTCCATCGTTCTTAGAGAAATTTCATATAAGGAATTTTTGCGCTGTTCCTTCATGATGGAGCGGATAAAGGCCATTTGCTGCGCGCTTTGCGCATCGAACATCGATGTGATTGCCGGAGTGAGCCCGCCCATTTTATACAGATGCCACATTCGGCCGGTTGGCCGCATATCCTTCATCAGCGATCACCTAACCTTTTGTCTATCTCCTTGTGAATGCTTTTCTTGACGTACTTCTGCAAATCCGCTCCGATGCGAAGACAATGCTTCAGCTCCGTCACCCGTTCTTTCGTCAACTGGTCTGCGGTCAACTTGCCGCGGGTCACATACCGGCCTTCCTCGATCTGATAAGGAGTCATCGAGCGCAGCTTCAATGCAAGCTTCAGAGCCCCCAGCCAGTCTTGGCCGATCTCTTCCGAAACGTGTCCGCCTGCGATCAATGCCTTTATTCGCTCCTCAGTAGACGAACGGCGGATCCCCGCTTCTACTGCCAGCAAACGGATTCCGTTGACAATCGGGATGTAGGCGCCGTACTTCACATCGACTCCGCCGGCATCTTCGCCATACCGCTCCTTGATCAATTGTCCGAACACGCCGAGCGATACTTTATGATGCAGCGTATTACACAGCATGTATTCCAGCATGGCCGGACAGGCCGCGGTATATCGATAGATTTCCTCGACAAGTGCGCGACCGAGCGTTTCATCCCCATATACCGCACATGCATCGACCGTAATTAACAAATATCTCACATGCTCCCAGTCCGGCTCCTGCATCCATTCGTTGACCATCCGGCGGTAATCCTGAAGCGGCTTGCGCCATTGCTCGTTAGTACATAGGACTTGCCCGTGGCAGGGCGGGTACCCGACCGTTTCCAAGCCTTCCGTAATACGGGCCGCCAATTCGGCGAAGTAACGCTCCGCCTCCAGACGCTCATCCACCGATGAAGGGTCCGCGTAGATCAAGCCGTTGTCTTGATCGCTCCACAACGTCTGCTCTCCCCGCCCTCCGCTGCCGAACAGCAAGAACGCATAGGGCAGCGGTGCGCCTTTCCCCTGTTCTTCCTTCAACCGCTCCTCGGACAGCGCGATAACGCGACGGATTAACGCATCGTGGTAAGCGTTGACCTCCCGGTTCCATTCCAGCGCTTCACCAAAAAGGAGATGCCGCCCGAACTCCTCGTTAACTTGATCCCGAAGCGCCCTCAGCTTCTGTAAGCTCCGGACCCGGAACGCTTCCTCTTGAAACCTTTCAAGGGCGAGACGGTCCATGACGACATCCCCTTCTGCTTTTTCGCTCTACACCGTAGTAACTGTGCTGCCATGCGCCGCTTTCTTCATTTGCTCCGGATACCCGTAAGTCCCGTGCTCGGATACATCCAGACCGATGATTTCTTCTTCTTCCGTTACCCGAAGGCCGATCGTCACTTTGATCAAGTACAAAATAACGAAGGACAGAATCAGGACGAACAGGAAAGCGCCGAAAATACCAAGCGCTTGCACGCCAAGCTGCTCCAAGCCGCCGCCATAGAACAGACCCGCTTTCCCGACGCCTACTTTCGCCGCCAACTCCGGCGTTGCGAAAAGTCCGGTAGACAACGTTCCCCAAATGCCCGCTATTCCATGAACGGAGAAGGCGTAGATCGGGTCGTCGACACCCGCTTTTTCAAACCATTGCGCCGTGAAGAAGGTCAGGATGCCGGAGACCGCCCCGATAATGATAGCGTCGCGAGGGGTAACGAAAGCGCAAGCCGCGGTAATGGCCACAAGGGCAGCCAACACGCCGTTCAGCATGCAGGGAATATCGGCCTTGCCGAAATACATCCAGGACACGATCATAGCCGCTACCGCGCCTGCCGCTGCCGCAAGATTCGTCGTTAAGGCGATGTAGCCGAAAAAGCCGTCGTTCATCGCACTCAGCGTCGAGCCAGGATTGAAGCCAAACCAGCCGATCCACAGAATGATCACGCCGAGAACCGAGAGAACTTGGTTGTGCCCGGGAATCAAATTCGGCGTTTTATCCTTATTATATTTACCGATCCGCGGCTTAAGCAGCAGCGTGGCGACAAGCGCAGCCGTTGCGCCTTGCAAGTGAACGACCGTGGAGCCTGCAAAATCCTGCATTCCAATTTGAGCGAGCCAGCCGCCGCCCCATACCCAGTGAGCTACAATCGGATAAATGACGACCGTGAACAGCGTACCGAAGATGAAATAGACCGCCAGCTTGCCGCGTTCGGCAAAACCGCCCCAGGCAATCGCAAGCGATACCCCGGCGAACGCCAGCTGGAACAGGAACTTGATGGCGATCGGTACGTCCGACGCCGATAACGAACCGAAGGCCGCTTTGGCTTGCTCCTCCGTCCCGTCTACAAAGAAGCCGGTCGTCCCGAAGAAGCTATTGCCGTCTCCGAAAGCGAAGCCGAAGCCGACGGCCCAGAAGGCGATCGCGCAAAGGCCGAAAGTCAAAACGGTCTTGCCTGCGACGTGGCCGGCGTTTTTCATCCGGGTGGAACCCGCTTCCAGCAGCGCAAAGCCCGCTTGCATGAAGATGACCAGAATCGCTGCCAGCATAACCCATACCGCATCGATTGCACCTTGAAGCTGAGCGGGTGTCGCTTCGTCCGTAGCGAATGCGAGGCTTGCAGGCAACAAAGCTGACATCATTACCACGGATAACAATAACCTTTTTAACAAATCGACCACTTCCTTCTTTAATGTTAGTTTTTATATCATTATATGAAATTTATATTGTCATTATATACACGAGAACCCGTTTTGACAACAAGATTTTCGTTGATGAACCATAACTTACGAAATATAATCTAACATATCCCTTGTATAATTCGGTTTTTTATACCTATTCGTTGTTTTCAAATCGGGGCCTTCTATTCCCTAGGCAAAAGCACAACGTTTGACTGTATGGTTTGGATTCAGTATCATGAATACAAGAGCACCTATATCCAGTATCTATATAAAAATGAGGTGACATGAGTGATGGGGAGATGAAGCTTTACAAAATCGGCGAATTGGCGCGTTTATCGGAGGTCAGCCCCAGAACGATCGATTATTATACGAAGCTCGGACTGATTCAGCCGGAGAAAAGATCCGATACGAATTATCGTTACTACAGCGATGAAACCTTAGCGCGCCTGAAACGTATTGAAAGTATGAAGAGGGAGAAGTATACCTTAGAGGAAATCAAGGCTAGCCTGTTGCAATGGAACAAAGTTAGCCAAGATGAAATAGTGACAGATAAGCTGACATCCTTGCAGTTTTTACTAAAGCAGCTTGAGAAGGAAGCGAAGGAAGTCGGACCGATGCTTGAGAAGCTGAAGCCTTCGCAATTGAAGAACCTGAACAAAATTCTCACGCAGCCCACCGCTGCATGCATTGAGGCTTTATTGTTGCTATTAGGTAAAGGCCCTCTTTCCTAATCGAAACGATATTTACAAACGGAGGAATGAATCGATGCTTTTTCACCCTATGGATTTCCTTATTATCATTGCGTTCATACTTTCCATTTGGGCGCAGTTCCGGGTCAAAGGAACGTTCAACAAATGGTCCGAAGTGCCCGTGCAATCCGGTATGACAGGATACGAAGCGGCCCGCCGTATGCTGGACTCCAACGGATTGTATGACGTTCCGGTCGAACCGATTCCCGGTGCGCTGACGGATCACTACGATCCGATCGCCCGCGCCGTGCGGCTATCGGAGCCGGTTTATTACGAGAGCACCATCTCGGCCGTATCGGTCGCTTGCCACGAGGTCGGTCACGCCATTCAGCATAAAGTGAATTACCCGATGCTCGTTGCCCGCCACCGGATGTTCCCGGTCGTGAACTTCGCTTCCGGCATTGCGCCGCTGCTCTTAATCGCAGGCTTTTTGTTCCAATGGACCGGATTGATTGGGCTGGGGATTATTTTCTTCTCCGCCGCCGTCGCCTTCCAGCTCGTGACCTTGCCGGTAGAGTTTAACGCCAGCAACCGGGCCCGCGACTTGATGGTTGCCGAAGGCTTTATCACCAACGATGAAGAACGAGGCGTAGCCAAGGTACTTAACGCTGCTGCGCTTACTTATGTAGCTGCTGCACTGATCTCGCTGCTCATGCTGATTAAGTACATTATGATTTTTACCAACCGCGATTAATGTTGCAGCACCGAACACGAAAGCCGCCGGACCCGCTCCTCCTTGGAGTGATCCGGCGGCTTTTTTCATGCGGTATTAACGCTCCTGCTGCGAGGTTGTCGATGAAGATACCATTTAAGCCCGGGCGGTCTTTTTCTCGAAAAAGTCGAGCAAAAATTTGCGGAACACTTCCGCCACGGGCGGAAGCTTTTCGCCGTTCCGGCGAATCAACCCAATGCTGCGCGTAACGATCGGTTCCGTAATGCGCACTTTGACCGGCTGAAGCTCGTTAATTTCCTTCAACGCCATTTCCGGCAACAAGCTGACGCCCATACCTGCCGCTACCAGCCCGCGGATCGTATCCGTCTCTTCCCCCTCAAATCCGATCTTGGGTGTAAAGCCCGCCTTCGCACAAGCTTCCAATACGATCGCGCGAAGCGAATACTCTTCGCTGAACATGACGAACGATTCGCCGCGGAGCTGCTCCAGCTTAATCGATTCGTTTCCCGATAACGCATGGCCTTCCGGCACGATGGCGTAAAGCTCTTCCTCCAGCAGCACTTCACCGACGACGTGATTATGCTTCTCCGGAAAAGGTGAAATGAAAGCCAGATCGATTTCGCCTTTCATGACGTCGCGGATCAAGCTGTTGTACGTCCCTTGACGCAGGCGGAACTTGACGTTCGGGTAATTTTTGCGGAAGCTGGCTACGACCGTCGGCAGCAAGTTAATACCGAGACTGTGGGGAAAACCGATCCGAATTTCGCCCCGCTCCGGGTCAAGAAATTCATGGACCTCATCCACCGCGCGATCCAGATCGGTCAGGATCTCCTCCACTCGGCACAAAAACAACTTTCCGACCGAAGTCAACTGCAGATTGCGGCCCTTTTGCACAAACAATTGTACGCCAATCTCTTCTTCCAGTTGATGGATTTGACGGCTGACCGCTGATTGCGCCACATGCATTTCTTCCGCTGCCTGGGTTACATGCTGTTTGCGCGCCACTTTCACAAAATACTGCAACTGTCTGAGTTCCAATGCTCTTCCTTCCCCCTGTTTATGTTAAAGTTTCTGCACTCCTATTGGACAAGTTCTCTTATAAAAGTTTATAATATATTTGGTGAAATACCAATCAATCTCAAACATTGAAGGAGGCCCATGTACTCATGGCAAAAGCGACATTCAAAGGCAACCCGATTACCCTCATCGGAACGGAAGTTAAGCCAGGCGATAAAGCTCCCGATTTCACAGTCAACAAAAACTTGCTCGAAACCGCATCCCTTGCCGATTATGCCGGCAAAGTGAAGCTGATCAGCGTGGTGCCTTCTTTGGACACCGGCGTATGCGATGCGCAAACCCGCCGTTTCAATGAAGAAGCAGCCAAACTCGGCGACAATGTCGTTGTCCTGACGATCAGTGTGGATCTTCCGTTTGCGCAATCCCGCTGGTGCGGCGCTGCGGGCATCGATAAAGTCGTAACGCTCTCCGACTACAAAAGCCGCTCGTTCGGCAAAGCGTACGGCGTGCTGATTGACGAACTGCAATTGCTGATGAGATCCATCTTCGTCATCGATGCGAACGATACCGTACAATACGTAGAATACCTCGGCGAAATGACGGAGCACCCGAACTACGAAGCTGCGATCGAAGCAGTGAAAAAGCTCGTTTAATGTCGTTTCCGACCGTCAGTCATGATACACAAAAAAACAGCGGGCAGCCATGAAGCTCCTCGCTGTTTTTTTTAATCGTTTATTTTATAAGCGGCCAGCCGCTTGTCGATATGCCTATAGATATCAAGGATCGTCCTGTAGTTCGAACCGAGGTCTCCGAGCGAGCCGCGGGAAGCCGAATAAATATCGATCGCCGTCTTGAGTGGGTTAATGCCGAACATGGTAAGGGTAATATCCTGCGTGCGGCCGGTAATGGTGCGCCGTTCCACTACGATTTCGCCGACATTCTTGACTTCGTGGAGAAGTTTGTAGCCGCTTAGCTTCTTGAACATGTTTACGACTTCGTCCCATGCCTGATCTTTGGAGATTTTATAGTATCGGGTCTTCAAAGCCGGGTCCTTAGCCTTCTCTCCTGTTGTTTCGTGGCTGCGAATGAGACCGATTAAGGTGCGCTTTAGCAAAGCCTTCCCTCCTCAATGAAGTGACAATCTATTCCGGTTAACACTATCTTTTATCATATCATTGTTTGCAGGGAAGAGAAAGAGCTAACGAATAAAACCGTTCTTATTTTGTACAAAATTGATTTCTGCGATTCCCTTGTTACCAATATATTACCATGGAAGCCAGCCTATGATTCAAATCGCAGACAAGTTTGCGATTGCAGGTGAAGATAGAAAAACAGGACCTGCTGCCGCATATGCGCAGCTCAGGCCCTGTTGGCTTACGTTTGACGAAAAAAAGTTGTCCCGTCCCGCTTGGCTTTTAAAATGCGCTTTGGCTGGCGCCTTCCCAGTCTTTCAGGAAGCGTTCGATGCCCGCATCCGTTAACGGGTGCTTGATCATTTGTTGAATCACTTTATATGGAACGGTCGCAATATCCGCTCCGAGGAGGGCCGCGTCAATGACGTGAGTCGTCGTTCGTACGCTTGCCGTAATAATTTCGGAGCTGATGTTATGTACCTTGAACATTTGGCTGATTTCCTTAATCAAATTCATTCCGACTTGGTTAATATCGTCGAGACGTCCGACAAACGGGGAGACGTATGTAGCTCCGGCGCGTGCGGCAAGCAATGCTTGCGTCGAACTGAAAATAAGCGTCACGTTCGTTTTAATACCCATCTCGCTGAAACGTTTCGTCGCTTTCAGTCCTTCTTCCGTCATGGGAGCTTTTACGACAATACCATCACCAAGAGCGGCCAGTTTTTTACCCTGTTCCACCATCTCGTCAGCTTCAAGGCTGATCACCTCGGCGCTGATCGGCAGGTTTCCGACGATCGAGATGATCTCCTTCACCGTTTCGAAGAAATCTTTTCCTTCCTTGGCAATGAGCGACGGGTTCGTCGTAACACCTGCGATAACGCCGAGTTCATGTGCTTTGCGGATTTCTTCCACATTGGCTGTGTCGATAAAGAGCTTCATCTCCAACATCCCTCTCTTTTATTGTGAACGCTAACATTTTAACGCAACAAAAAAACCCGCATATGCCGTCCGATTTCGTGTTTCAAACCCGCTCTCGCAGGTGGGTGTCCGCAGAATCGGTTTTGAAGTCCCTTTTCGAGGGCATGACAGCCGCGATTCAATGTAGGTCTCCCAAGAAACAGTCATTGGTTCAAAACAACTGTAAAACCGAAACGCACATCGCAGGATTTTGTTGTATTCTTATTATAGTCCACTCTATGGCGAAAGTAAACCTTTTCGCCGCTCTTCTTGTTGGAACCGGGGGAAAATTACGGTTTGTCCGGCTTGCGGTCCGCTTCGGCCGCCTCCGGATCATCGGCATTTTCCGTCTGCAGGCGCTGTTGTTCCGCTTCTTTCTCAGCCAACTGCTGCTGCTTCTCCTGCAGCTTTCCGAAGATCAGGTTAAAGTGCCAAAACGATACGACTGCGATCAAGCTTCCCATAAAAAAAGGAATCAGGAACGTAAACACGCTAAAACTGATGTACAGAACGATTCCGTTCAATACGATCATCGAAAGCGACCGCACAGGATTGCCGATCGTAATTAACATCGCATTTTTGACGATTTGCAAAATTTTCATGTGCAGGTGCGAAAGGATCGAGAAGAAATGGAACAACGAAATGATCAATAGCACGGTGAGCGATAGCACCAGAAACCGCAAAATGCCAAAGGCCCCCGTTTGATTTCCATAAAACTGGAAATTCGTATACAAAATAACGCCAAGGATAACATAAATCAGACCGCCAAGCAAGCTTTGGACAAAGTTATCCTTGTAGCCGCGGAAAAACGTCTTGAACAGCGGCACATCCTCTTCCCCGGTCAACCACTTGCGAGTCACGCAGAACATCGCCGTCGTTGACGGAAAGAGGGTGAATGGCGCGACAATGGCCATCAAAATAAGAGTTTGCAATGCTTGATCGGCCGTTTGAGACTTCAAAAAAACGAGCCCCAAGAAAAAGAAAGGAATGGCACATATGACCCACAGTACGTTGATAACCGATAGTCTCATGATCCATTCGGAAATACGGTAAAACCCACCCATGATTCCTCGAAATTCCAAATCCTATGCCCTCCTTCATCTATATGCTTTATTATAGCCTATTTCAATCCATCTAGGTAGCCGTCCATACATAATGCTGCAAAGAACATATGCTAAAGTACCAACCGCAATTAGCCCCCGGATGCCGAGGAGCTCTACTTGCACATGAGAACCGTTATTCGCCCGGATAACGCTGTTTCTGGTGGTAAAATACAGGAGGGAGGCTGGTCAATATGGGTGGTTTCGGAGGAGGATTTGGGACTTCTACTGCTGTTATTTTGGTTCTGTTTATTCTGCTGGTCATCGTTAGCCGCAGCTTATTTTTCTAATCGTGCATTAATTAGGAAATGGCAGGCATGTGTGAATACGTACATGGCCTGCCTTTTTCATTCCACAAAAAAAGAAGCAAGCCCGCCAAAGTTGGCGCGCTTGCTTCTTGTTTATTACACGAGTGTTTCTTCGTTCGAGCGGTTGGAGGAACGGGAGTACCCTCCGCGATTGTCACGGTCCGAACGGCCGCGGCTATCGCGGTCGCGTCCGCCGTCACGGTATCCGCCGCCGCCGTCGCGACGGTTGCGGTCGCCACCACGATAGCCGCCGCGGTCGCCGCCGTAAGGACGATCGTTGCGGCGTGCGCCGCCAGCCGTGCCGTAAGAGCCCGACGGTCTGCGTCCGTTGCTGCGGATGTCCGGTCTTCTTTTCTTCGCACGGAGCGGATCTTCCGGTGTCAACTCGATTTCGATGTCTTTCTTCTCGCCGGTAAGCAGCTTGAACGCCGCAGCTAGAAGATGCACGGAATCGTGCTGCTCCAGCAGGGAAATCGCAAGACCTTTAAATTGATTGTGGTCTTCGCTTTGCATCGCTTCCAGCACGCGCTCTGCCGTCATTTTTTGCTTCCCTTCGATGGCTTCCGCCAGGCTCGGCATCGGCTTGCGGGAAATTTTGTGACGCGTGATTTTCTCGATAAAATGCAGATGGTCGATCTCGCGCGGCGTAACGAACGTAAAGGCTGCGCCTTCCTTGCCCGCACGGCCGGTACGGCCGATCCGGTGCACGTAGCTTTCCGGGTCCTGCGGCAGGTCGAAGTTGATGACGTGCGTAACGCCCGATACGTCCAAGCCGCGTGCGGCTACGTCGGTTGCAACGAGTACGTCGATGCTTCCGTCGCGGAACTTGCGCATTACGTTGTCACGCTGATTTTGGGACAAGTCCCCGTGCAGGCCTTCTGCAGTATAGCCGCGCTTCTGCAATGCTTCGGAGAGCTCGTCGACCCGGCGCTTCGTCCGGCCGAAGATGATCGCAAGATCCGGCGCCTCCATGTCGATCAAGCGGCAGAGCGCTTCGAATTTCTGGCGTTCGTGAAGCTCGATGTAGGATTGGTCGATCAGCGGCGCGCTGACTTGCTTCGGAATAACGGAAACATGCTCCGGGTTGGTCAAAAACTGCTGAGCCAGCTTCTGAATGTTGATCGGCATCGTCGCCGAGAACAGCATCGTTTGACGCTCATCCGGTACGAGCTTCAGGATCGATTGGATATCATCCATGAAGCCCATGTCGAGCATTTCGTCGGCCTCGTCCAAAATGACGGTTTGCACGTCGTCGAGCTTAATCGTTTTGCGGTTGATGTGATCGAGCAGACGGCCCGGTGTACCGATGATGATTTGCGGCTTTTTACGCAGCGCGCGAATTTGCTTTACGATATCTTGACCGCCGTAAATCGGCAGGGAGCGAATGCCCTTGAAGCGTCCCAGCTTCTCGATCTCTTCCGCTACCTGGATTGCCAATTCACGTGTGGGGCACATAATCAAAGCGACGATACGCTCTTCTTTAATGTCGATTTTGTTGATGAGCGGAATGCCGAATGCCGCGGTTTTCCCCGTTCCCGTTTGCGCTTGGCCGATAAGGTCGCGTCCCTCCATCGCTATCGGAATGGCTTTTTCCTGGATCGGCGTCGACTCCTCGAAGCCCATTTCCGTAATTGCGCGAAGTACCTTTGGCTCTAAGCCGAATTCACTGAAAGTTTTCAAATGATTTCAATCTCCTTTGTTCTAGGGTTCTTTTGTCTATACCCTTAAGTGCGCTCCTATCTTCTATTTTTAATCTCTTCATGAAACACCTTCCAAGCCGTGTCAAAATGAACAGTCAAGGCCGTACTTAAGAATATCTTTAGTAGTATAGCATACCCTGCAGCCATATTCCAGAATTGTTCAAACTTGAAACCCAAAATCGCCGAATATCGTATATAATAAATATACTCGTCGATTCTGAAAAGGAGCGAAATACCCATGTCCATATGGAAAAGAGTCGGTTCAATTCTTAAAAGCAACAATCCGGAGCCGGAAGTGAAGCCATCGAACCCGCTGGAGGAAACGATGGTCGGCGATATTATTAACGTAGACCTCGAAGAATATGTCGTATCCGGCAAGGCCGTTTATTTTGACCGCGGTTTCGCGCCGCACCGCTTTGCATATTATCTGCAAAACGGCAAGCATATATCATGTTTGCTTGTGGAAAAAGGGCGCACGTACGAATGTTTTTTATGCGAATTTGTGGAAGGCTCGCTTGACGATCCGAACGACGTGCCGTCCGTGCTCGACATCGGCGGCGAAGTCACGTACCACATGGAGCATAACCGCACGGATACGGTGCGGGTCGAGGGCAACACCGATTTCCGCGCGGGAGACGAGGTCATGTTCTGGCGCTATTTCGGTTCGGAGAACCGTTATTTCTTCCTTCAATGGCAGGACGGGAAATATGTCGCTATGGAGGGTACCCCGACGCCGTCGGGACAAATTAAATTTATTAAGGGCTCCCGATGACCGTCAGTCTTCATTTCCATAATCGGGTTCTTAAACAGCTTGGAACGGAGGTGACCGCCGCATGATCAACAAATTGTCCAAATGGATTGCCATCCTGCTGGTATTCACGTTGCTGGCCGCCTGCGGCGACGCCGGCAACTATGTTAAAGACAACTATTCGTTAATTGACGTTCAAGGGCAAGGAAAGAGCACGGCCAAAATTTATTCCGTCGCCGGAAAAAACGTGCCAACCGTCGCCAAAGAAATTGCAGACAAGGAAAAGCCGACCGAAATGAGCAAAGATTCGGAAGAACGGATGTTCCTCGTCTACGATAATAAAATCATCAACGTACAGAAGGATACAAATACCGAAGGGAACACCTTGGTTGAGGTCGACTCCATCCAATACGCCAAAGAAAACTACAATTCCTCGTTCCTACAGGGTTATGTTGCGGCAACGCTGCTGCAATCCCTGTTCGGAGGCGGATGGTTCAACAACAGCCGCGGTTCGGACTCCGATTACAAGGGGTACACGTCGAGCAAGCGTTATAACGATTACGGCAAGTACCAATCCACCCCTTATCCGGGGTCGACAGACTCAGCGACCAAGCCGCAGCCTTCGACGTCCGGCCGCAAGGGAAGCTTCACCACGACGCCGTCGAATCCGCAGACTACGACACCGTCAAATTCACAAACAACCACACCGTCGAATCCGCAGACCGGCACACCACCGAATAGCAAACCGACCGTAGGGGATTCGGCCAGAAAGAACGACGGCTCCAAACCGACATATAAGACGCCTTCCTCCGGTTCCTCGAAACCGGGCACCAGCTCGCGCTCCGGATCGTTCAAGCGCAAATAAGACCGCCAAGCTTTCCCTTAGCCAAGGGAAGCTTGGCTCTTTTTCAGCTTTCGGGGTTCAAATCCGTAAAAACGCTTCATACTAAAAGCATGCGGGAGGTGCATTCATGTTTCAGTTTCAACGTTCCTGGATCGGTTCTTTCGTCGCCTGCATTCTCGGCTCGGCTCTGATCGCGTCGAGCTTCAACCTGTTCTTGATTCCCCATCAATTACTCAGCGGCGGCATTTCCGGCGTATCCATGCTGGTCGGTTATTTTACGGATTGGAACATTTCGCTCTTATTTCTTATCTTTAATGCGCCGCTGCTGATTTGGGGGCTGCTGACGCTCGGGCGCAAATTCATTATTCTGAGCGTCATCTCGGTTATATTGACCACTTGGTTCATGCAGCTGATCCCTTCGACGACCGCCAGCAAAGATTTAATTATGTCTTCCGTTGCCGGGGGCGTGCTGGTCGGGATCGGAACCGGCATTTCGATGCGGGCGGGCGGGTCGACCGGCGGTTTTGACATTATCGGTTCCATCCTCACGCGCAAGCGGGATTTTTCGCTCGGCACGTTTCTGTTCGGTCTGAACGGCATTGTTATCGTAGCGCTCGGCTTTTTTAAAAACAATTGGGACCTGGCCTTGTACTCCATGTTGTCCATGTTCATAACAGGCAAAATCATCGATACGATTCATATCCGGCACCTAAAAGTAACCGTCTTCATCATCACCAAGAAAAAGGATTTGCTCCTGAAGAAAATGCAGAAGCTCAAGCGCGGCGTCACGGTCATCGATACCGAAGGAGCATATACGAAGGAGTCGCAGCATATGCTGATGACGGTGACGACACGCTACGAATTGAACGAACTGCAAAGCCTGGTGCGCCAATGGGATCCGCAGGCTTTCGTCAACATCACCGAGACCGTAGGCGTCATGGGTTTGTTCCGCCGCTCGGACCGGAGCGAACCCGGCAATTAAGCAAAATTTCCGGTACATAGAACTTCAGAAATATGCTATACTGGAAGGGTAATTTCATACCGTTTTTCCAAGGCTTAACCTGAATTACTCGGAAGTCCTGATCTCTAAACAACAGATGACGGGAAAGGTGATGCTTGTGGAAACCGTAAAATTGGCAACCATTGTCATGAGACTGACGCCGGAATTGTATCCATTCCTTAAGAAGCGCGAGCTCGAATCGGAGATCGTGCTGCGCAACGGACTGGAAGCTCTCGAAACAGGGGATGCCATGGAAATTATTCAATACAGCATTTCGGAACATCAAAAGGCCGCCTTCCTTCATTGAATAAGTAAAGCGTCATAACAAGGTTAAGACCGCTCTCCGACCGCCCGCTGCGGTGGCAGGAAGAGCGGTTTTGTTTTATGCCCCTATTCGGAAGGCAGCTGCAATCCGCTAATTTTTTTTAGGATTGTCCTAAAAACGTTGTCTTTTTGTAACAAGAATATGTTATAGTACAATTAATTAAATGGTATGCTTAGATCATACCATTTCGGAGGTGTACTTAACTATGGGAGCCTTTTCCCCTTGGCACATCATTCTGATCGCTCTCGTCGCTTTGCTTTTGTTTGGACCGAACAAGCTTCCGGAGCTCGGACGCGGTTTCGGCAAAATGTTCCGCGAATTTAAAGATGCAACTTCAGGCAACGGCGGCCGTTCCGACGATAATCCTCCGGAACCCGAAGCGCCGAAGAAAGAATTGGCGGCTCCTGCAGCTTCGTCCGTAAGCGAACCCGTTCAGCCGACAACGAATAAATAATTCTATTACGATGAAACCATCCGTCCCATCAGGCCGGATGGTTTTTTTGCGGTAATACGCATGCGTGCCGAGCAGCAGCACCGCTGCGATACAAGCCATCCCCGCTCCCATGTAATACATGGTCGAACCTCCCCATTCATCCTTGATCCAGCCTCCGACCGAACCCCCGACAATGCCCGCAAGCCCCAGAAACACCATAGATAGCATCGATTGCCCCGTCGATTGCAGTTCCTGCGGCACAAGCCGGACAACGTATTGGACCGAAACGATCCAAAAGGCGGCGAACGTAATGCAGTGCGTCGCTTGTAATAACATCAAGACGAACGGGTCCGATACCCAGCCGTACAACAGCCAGCGAATCGTGTACAGCACCGCCACGATCCCCAGCAGCGCCAGCTCGTGAAACCGGTGCATATAGCGGCCGAGCAGCGCGAAGGTCGGAATTTCCGCCCCTGCCGCAAGCGCCCAGGCCCATCCGGCCATCGAATCCGTGGCCCCCAAATCTTTCAAGTACAGGACGAACAGCCCGTCGTTCATCCGGTGCGGCACCATGAGCACGAAGATCAGCAGTAGAAACCATAAGAAGCGCTTGTCTCCGAACAAGTTGCCTAGCGCCTTAAGAGAAATGCGCTCCCCGGTTCCTTTCTCGTCTTTAAGAAACACGAGCAATACGAAAGGCAGCACCCAGATGCTCCAATATACATAAGGAATGCTGTTCATTCCGCCCAAAGCGGCCAATACATAACCGGACGACAGCGCCAACAGCGTAAATCCCATCGAGCCCCACATCCGGATCGATCCATAGCTTTGCCCGGCTTGCAGCGCGGATTTAATCGACACCGTATCGAGCAGCGGCACCGACGATTGCATAAAGAAGTACAGCAGCAGCATAAAGAGCAGCGCAAGGGTGTACCCGCTCGTCTCGAAAATGCCGATGCTCGACAATACCGTCATGACCCACAGTCCAAAGATGGTCGTCTTCAGCGTCCGGTAGCGGTCGCTCAAATAGCCCCAGATCGGCTGGGCGAAGATCGTCACAAACGGCCCGATCATCATAAGCAGTCCGATCTGCGAGGAAGAGTAGCCTTTTCCTTCGAAGTAAATGGGCAGAAACGGCAGGAGGACGGCAGTGGTTGCATAGTATGAAAAGTTCAGACCCCGCAGCGTCCAGATTTGTTTGTTCATCCGGTACCGGTCCTTTTTTGATGTGTCGTTTAAAATCTATCAGAGCTCTCTATCGGATTGCCGACTCTTTTATTATAATGATAGATATCAAACTAGCAAGGAGAGACTTATCCATGGAACTTTTATTGGCCGCGTTCCTCATGGCCTGGGGTGGCGTCAGCGCCGATCATCCCGATGCGACGTTCGAGCAAGTGGCCCAAGCTTCGATCAATTCCAAAACCGCCGTCGCCCAGCAGCCTTCCCCCGGCGGGAATCTGTTCGACCGGCTGACTCCGGTGGACAAGCAGGACCCGCAGAAGGATGCGCCGAAGGTCAAAGGCATTTACGTCACGGCGCACAGCGCAGGCGGCTCGCGTATGAACACGCTGCTGAAGCTGATGGACGACACCGAGTTGAATTCGATGGTCATCGACCTGAAGGACGACTGGGGGTACATAACGTACGATACTGGCAATCCCGAGCTGAATGCGATGGATACGACGCAAAAAATTATTACCGACATGCCGAAGCTGATGAGTACGCTGCAGGAGCACCAGGTATACCCGATTGCCCGCATCGTCGTCTTCAAAGACACCGTACTGGCAAAAAAACGGCCGGACCTGTCTTTTGTGAATCCGGACGGCTCCGTCTGGGGCAATGGCAAAAATCCGCCGGAAAGCTTTGTGAATCCGTACAAGAAAGAAGTATGGGACTATAATATCGCGATTGCGAAAGAAGCGGCCAAGGCAGGCTTCAAGGAAATCCAGTTCGATTACGTCCGGTTCCCGGAAGGCTTCGAGAAGCGGGCCGATACGCTGAAGTACGATAAAGACGAGCGTTCCCGTATCGAAGCCGTTGCCGAATTCGTGAAGTACGCGCGCGAGCAGCTCACCCCCTTGGGCGTTCGGGTATCGGTTGACATCTTCGGCTATGCCGCATCCGTACCGGCCGCCGAAGGCATCGGCCAAGATTTCCAGAAGATTTCCCAGAACGTCGACGTCATCTGCCCGATGATTTATCCGAGCCATTATTCTAGCGGTTGGTACGGCGCCAAGGTGCCGGATGCCGCGCCATACGTAACGATCAATGGAGCCATGAAGGATACCGCCAAGAAGCTCGAACCGCTTCAAGCCCTGAAGCCGGTCGTCCGGCCTTGGATTCAAGACTTCACCGCCACATGGGTACCCGGTCATATTCGTTATGGCAAAAAAGAGATCGAAGATCAAGTGCGTGCGCTGAAAGATAACGGCATCGAAGAGTTCCTGCTATGGAACGCCGTTAATACATACACGTCGAACGTCGATTACAAATAAAAAACCTTACCTGCGAGATAAGTGGAAAGCCCGCTTCCTTTCATCGAAAGGAGCGGGCTTTTACATTTGAAAAAAAAGTCAGGCCGTGCCGCTGCTGTGGCTTCGCACGCCCAGATTCGGGAGCTGCCAGTCGATCTCCGCGTTGCCGATGCTTCGCAGAAAATCGTTGACCTGCGAGAATGGCTGGCTGCCGAAAAAGCCGCGATGCGCCGACAGCGGGCTCGGATGAACGGACCGCACGATGAAGTGGCGCCGCTCGGTAATCAGCTGCATTTTTTGCTGGGCCGGGCTTCCCCAGAGCACAAACACGACCGGCTTCTCCCGCTCGTTCAACAGTGAAATGACACGGTCGGTGAACGTCTCCCAACCCTGACCTTTGTGCGAATGCGCTTCGCCCTGACGCACGGTAAGCACCGTGTTCAGCAGCAGCACACCCTGCTCGGCCCAAGGCACCAGGCAGCCGTTATCGGGGATCGGACAGCCAAGGTCGCTTTGCAGCTCCTTGAATATGTTTTGCAGCGAAGGCGGTGCCGGGATGCCAGGCTTGACCGAGAAGCTGAGGCCGTGAGCTTGTCCCGGGCCATGATACGGGTCTTGTCCGAGTATGACCACTTTGGTATCTGCATAAGAAGTATAATGAAGGGCATTGAAAATATCGTGCATATCCGGGTATACCGTACGCGTGGCATACTCCTGCTTCAAAAACGGTCTAAGCCGATTATAATAAGGCGCCTGAAACTGGTCTTCCAGCAAAGGGGCCCAGTCGTTGTGCAATATCGCCGTCACGGCGACCTCACTCCCCTTTCATTCCCGATTATTTCCGAAATGTCGAGACCATCTGAGCGAAATAGCCGACCGTGCGCTGCACGCGCTCCCGCGTCTTGGCATCTTCCGGTTCGCCTTCCGGCGTAAAGCTGCGCTGCGCTCCGCCGATGGAGATCCATTCCGGGCAGTTGATGCCGTGAACGTTGCGGACGATCGTCTGCAGCTGCTGCAGCGAACTGACGCCGACGGCTCCTCCAGCAGAGCTGACTGACAGCGTCACCTTGCCATCGAAGTAGTCGAAGCCGGTAAAATCGAGTGCGTTCTTAAGGACACCCGACACGCTCCCGTGGTATTCCGGCGTCGCCAGCACGATGCCGTCGGCTTCCAGCAGACGCTGCCTCAGTTCAACGATATTAGCATCGGTCTGATCGAGGTCCCCGTTGTAAAACGGCAGCGGCTTTTCATACAAATCGAACAGGGTAACCTGACAATGCTTTTCTTCAAGCACCCGCGCAATATACCGGCATAACTGCGTGCTTGTAGCCTCTTTACGGTTACTTCCTGCAATAATCGTAATTTTCATCGTTTGGCTGCTCCTTTGCTTCTTTTAATGTTGCCCGCACGTTTCTGGGCTGCTCCCCCATCCTACCGAAATCGGTCGGAAGAAGCAAGCTTAAGTTGATTATCACTATTGGAAAACAAGGTCCCGCTTTCTTGTTGCAACCGGATGCGAGCATTCGCTACAATACAACTAATGTATTTCGTCATCCATTAGGAGGAGGGAAGCCTTTGCTTGCCATCGGGACCAAGGCTCCGGCATTTGCTGCAGACAGCACGCAGGGTACGGTCCGGTTAGCCGATCATTTGGGCAAACGGCCGGTCGTGCTTATTTTTTATCCGAAGGACAATACGCCCATCTGCACAAAGCAGCTTTGCGCCGTCCGCGATTCCAAGGCCCAGTACGCCGATTATGATGCGCTGGTGCTGGGCATCAATCCCGGTTCGCTCGAAGAACACCGGCAGTTCTCGCAAAAGTTCGGTTACGATTTTCCGCTTGTCACCGATTCCGGGGAGACGATCCGTCAGCTGTACGATGTGGGCCAGACGTTATTCGGTCTGCTTGGGCAGCGGCGCATCGTCTATGTGATCGGCCGGGACGGCACGATCCGGTATGCGGCAAGAGGAAACCGGCCTACCGCTGAAATTGTGGCTGCGTTAGCCCGGGACTCGAAATCGTCCTGACGTATGAAAAAAAACATGCAGTTCTTCCGCCTACGGAAGACTGCATGTTTTTTTTGCTTTTATTGAGATAACCGTTTCGTAAGCTCGTATAATTCCATCTTGAATTGTTTTTTGGTGTTCACTACCTTGTCGATATCGGTCGCGACAAGCTCGCCTTTGATGATGCCGCATGCTTTGCCGGAATCTCCTGCGATCAGCCGACGTACGGCGAAATCGCCGAGGCTGCTCGCCAGAATCCGGTCGTTGTGCGTAGGCGTGCCGCCCCGCTGAATATGTCCGAGCACGGTCACACGTGGCTCGATACCGTTGCGCTTCATAATTTCCGCCGAGATATCTTCCCCTTTGCCTACGCCCTCGGCCACAATAATAATACTGTGACGCTTTCCTTGGGAGAAGTTTTCCGACATCCGGTTGGCGATTTCGTCCAGATCGTACGGCACCTCGGGCACCAGAATCGTCTCCGCTCCGCTCGCCAGGCCGGCATAAAGGGCAATATCTCCGCAATGGCGGCCCATGACTTCGACAATGGACGAGCGTTCATGGGAGCTCATCGTATCGCGCAGTTTATTGATCGCATCGACAACGATGCTGACCGCCGTGTCAAACCCGATGGTGAAATCGGTAAACGGGATGTCGTTGTCGATCGTTCCCGGCAGCCCCATCGTATTAATCCCGAGCTTGCTCAGCTTGTTCGCGCCTTGATACGAGCCATCCCCGCCGAGGACGACGAGCCCGTCGATTCCGCGCTTGCGCAGGTTGTCCGCCGCGAGCTGTTGCCCTTCCGGCGTGACGAACTCCTTACAGCGTGCCGTTTGCAGAATCGTTCCGCCGCGCTGAATGATGTCGCCGACGCTCCGCAGGTCCATCTCGCGGATATCGTCGTTGATCAGCCCGGCGTAGCCGCGCTGCACGGCGAATACTTCCAGACCGTGATACAAGCCGCTGCGCACAACGGCGCGAACGGCCGCGTTCATCCCCTGGGAATCGCCGCCGCTCGTAAGTACAGCAATTTTTTTTACAGACATGGTGGTTCCTCCTCGTCATCTTGACTGTCTCTTTAATTGTATATAGAATCAAGAGGTTTTGCGGATCCAAATACTGTTAATGAAGAAAAACAAGCGCATCAGCGGACTGTCCTTCATCAACTTCCGGGATATCGTCTTCACTTGCCGCTGCTTGCTGACTTTAGGGTCAGACAGGTACAGCGCCAGCAATCCTTCGATAATCATCCGGTGAAACCCCGGATGCTCGAGCTGTTCCGACTTGCTCTTCGCCTCCTCCACAATGAAGGCAATGCGTTCGACGGTCCGATCCATATTATCGTAGTAGCTGCAGAAATTAAGATCGCCGCCGGCCAGATCTTCCTCTTGGTCTATCAAATAATCAAGCAAAATGTGAAGTCCGCAAATGTACGGGAAATACGCCTCGTGAATTTGCCGGACCGTTTCCGGCTGCAGTTCCGGATCGGAAGCAGCCAAAAACAACATGAAAACGCCAAGCGTCGATCCCGTAGCGGCGGCAAATTCGTTCCACGCGACCGCAGGAAACCGTGCCCGGTGCTGCTCCCACCAGGACAGCAGCGCATCCTCGCGCAGCTCCCGGTGAATGTGCTTATACACCTGCAAATCGCAATACAGACCGACAAGCTCACGCACCGAATCGGCTGCAAGCGGGTAAGAAGGCAGCAGCCGGAGGCTGGCTTGACACGTCTTGACCAGTTCGTTCAAATAACCGGCGTCGTCCTTCTCTTCCCGGAATTCGTAATAATCGTGCAGCGGCTCCGCCGGGTCGACCGCATCGAGCATCGACTGGTGCAGACGCCGAAAATCTTCCGGATCGAGCGAAGTGCTCCGGTCGCACAAGTTATCCAAATAATCGCTGATCGTCTGGAAAGCCACGATCAACGGAATGAGCACATGACGCATGGGCAGATTCGCAACGGCATAGACAGCACCGCCCTCACAGTGAAACTGCTTGCTGGTCATGCTTGCGATCGCTTGCTTTTGGAGCTCGGGATCAGGTATGGCTTCGGCTTTGACACGCCAGTGGCGAAGCTGCTCCCGCACCCCCGGCAGCAAAAAGCGATACACGCGCAGCATAAGTCCCATCGGGCGTTGGGGCACGTCAATTGACGAACTACGGCGCCTCAAGCAACGATCCTCCGCCTCCGCTTTGGACATAGCCGTATTCGAGAAGCAGGCGCATCTCCAGCCATTGGATATGCTTCAGCAGCTCCTCGGCCTGCTCGTCCCGTATCAGGGTGACGTGCCGCTCGATCAGCTCGTTAAACGCGCAGGGATCCCAACCGGACCCGGATGCCCACTCCTCCAGCCGTTCCCTGAACGCCGTATTTTTAATGCCTTGCAGGTCTGCCGTCCGCACATAACCGTAGACCCGGTCCGCGAACTCCGCATAGACCGGCAGGCTGCGCGCCATACGAAACCAGTAGTCGGCGTTAGGATAATCGCCTTCCATCCGGTGCATGATTCCGTGCCAGTAGCTGCCTGCGGGATTATGAATTTCCTGGGACAGCGTATGTGATTTCTCCAAGCTCTCGTTAAACAAATGCAGCCCCGCTTTCACCGTGAGCGCATAAGCTTTCCGCTCCCCTTCGAAGACATCCAACGACAGCTTTCCGATCCTGATATCGGCCAAGTCGTCGAGCTCTTCGTCGGGATAAAGCGAAGGTTTATGCGACGTCAGCTGCGCTGCGAGCCTGCTGAGACTATCGGTCCAACTCAAGCTTACAACCTCCTTCTGCGTACCGTGTTGCCTTTCTATAGCTTTGCATGCATCGGGGTTCCCCCCATTATATTCGGTAATGGGCCGCGCAATCAGTGATGAACCGCACGATCGGGCATGTCCTGATGAACCCGGAACCATAAGTGCAGCTCGTTGATCGTGCTGGCCAGATCGGCGATTTCACTGTTTAAGCGGCAGGACGTCGGAAAATGCTCTTCCACATTGAGCAGCTCCTGCTTCGCGATAATGACCCGCTCCAATTGCTTGATCCGATCGGGAATGCCGCCGCGGATTTCTTCCCAGCGCAGAAGCATCTCCGCTTGTTCCTGCTGGCCGAAGTCCTCAAATTCCTGTTCAAGACGGGGCAGCGGAATGCCGAGACGTTCGTCCAGTTCAAACGTGTAAGTCATCTCCGTTTCCACCTTTCTCACCTTTTCTCGATTATGCAAAAGGCACGCACCGTTTGATCGATCCGTTTATCTATATAAATGTATCACGAACGATGAGTCGCTTCCAGTAGGTACGTAAATTTTTCTCCCTTGACTCCCCTATCCATGTTATAATGTGTGGCATGTGAAAAGAGGGAAGTCAACATGAACGATCTGCAGCAAACCCGTATTACGTTTCGGCAGCTGCTTGCCTTCTTTGTCCCCCTCGGAATGTCGGCGAGCCTTGTAACGATCTCCCATGTCATCATCAACAGCACGCTGGCGCGCGCGGCTCCCCCGAAATTGTCATTGCAAGCTACGCCCTGCCGATGAGCATTCTGGGCATTACCGAGAGACCGGCGGTCCTGCTGCGGCAGACGTGTTCCACTTTGGTGCGCGACCGCCTCTCGTTTCGCGCATTGACGGCGGTAAGCCTTTATGTACTCGGGGCCATCTTCCTCATCGGCGCAGTCATCAGCTACACCCCCGCCGGACTGTGGGTGTTTTTGCGTTTGTTCGGGGTCGACGCTGCATCGAAGCCGACGTGAGCTTCTGGGAAGGAAGAGCTTTGTTAAAACACGAAATTCCGGAGAAGCAGCCGGACCATCCGATCGAGAAGCCGTCGCAAGTATTCTCATTCTATCGGCCGCTGCTGTACTCGTCGGTCATTGCGGTCATTTCGGGACCGGCGATCAGCGCTTTTCTCGGAAAGTGCTATGCGTCGCCTGGACTCCGGGCTGGAGCGGTATGATCGGCGCCCTGGCTCAATCGCTCGGCGTCGCGGCGGAAGCGGCGGTCGTCTGGGTCGTGCTGCGCTCGGCTCTGCGGGCGGACGAAGCCATTCCAAGGCCGCTGCCGGTCGCGGACCGAAAACCTAACGAATCGAGTGAAAGCTTATGAGTATGTCCAAACCCCCGTACAACGAGGTTGTGCTGCGCAGTTTTACGTTTACGTATTACATGACGATGGCCGTGATCACATCGTTTTTTCCTTTATATTTCCAATCGAAAGGATTTTCCACGCTGCAAATCGGACTTTTGTATTCGGTCGGGCCGATGATCGGGATCTTCTCGAACTTATTTTGGGGTGTGGCCAGCGATAAAGTCCGTAGCGTGAAAAAGATTTTGAACGTCATTTTTATCGGGCAGCTGCTGATGGCGGCTTGGACGTTTCAGACCGATACGTTCGGGCTTCTGATGGTGTTGATGGCCGCCTTCTTCTTTTTCCAGTCGCCGACCACCTCGCTGACCGACAGCTTGATTCTGCTTACCGTAAGCCAAAACGGCAAAAGCTACGCGTCGTTCCGGGTCTGGGGCTCGATCGGCTTCGCCTTCGCGGCCCTCGTCTTCGGCCAGCTGCTCAAAAGCTACGGCGCCGGCTTGACCGTGGCGCTCTGTCTCGGCACGATTGCCTGCTCCCTGCTGCAATCGTTCCTGCTGAAGGATACGCGGGACGTCAACGTGAAAAAGCCGGACTTTTCCGGGCTCCTCCCGATCATCGGCTCCCGTTCGTTTCTAGCGTTCCTGCTCACGGTACTGACGGTGTCCATCGCCCACCGGATGAATGACGGCTTTCTCGCGCTATTCTTGCAGCGACTCGGCGGAGATCAATCCGTCGTCGGCTGGTCGTGGATGATGTCGGCGCTCAGCGAAATTCCGGTTTTCTTTCTGCTCAGCAAATACGGCCACAAGCTGAAAGAGCTGCCGCTGCTGGCGCTCTGCTGTCTTGCTTATGCCGTACGCTTCCTGCTCATGAGCCTGGTGGATAACCCGATGTGGGTGATTGCCATTCAGATGATGCATTCGATCACGTTCGGCGTGTTTTTGTTTACGACCATCCGGTACATTCAAAGCGTGGTTCCCGATCATTTCCGGGCCAGCGGCCAGGCAGTCTTTGCGATTACTTGGTCCGGACTAGCCGGTCTGCTCAGCGGCACGATTGGTGGCTGGTTATTCAACAGCTGGAGCCCGCACGCCGTGTATGCGGTCGGCTCCGTGCTCTCGTTCGTCGCCATGCTCGGATTTCTTGCCCTGTACGCCAAAGCGAAGAACGCTGCGGCAGGGGCAGGGCAAGATTCATTGCAATAGCTGCAGGATGGGCCGCCTTGGCAAACGTCTACTATCAAGAAGACGTTCCGGCGGCTTTTTTTGCCTGCACTCTTAAGGTTTTCTTAACTTTTCATGAATTTTCCACTTCTAACTTGACCGGTCGTTTATACTGAATTAGAAAAATTCGACAACGGAGGGGTTATGTGCTTGCGGTAGAACATTTGTCACACAGCTTTCGCAGCGGCAGCGAAAACACGCCTGTCCTGCACAAAATTGACTTCCGAGTGGACAAAGGAGAAATGATCGCCCTGCTCGGCAGCTCCGGCTCGGGAAAATCGACGCTGCTGAACCTGATGGCCGGCTTGATGAAGCCGACGTCCGGAAGCATTCTGATCAGTGGCCAGGCGATCGAGAAAATGAGTGAAAACCAGCTTGCGGAATTCCGCCGGACGCATATCGGCTTTATTTTTCAATCGTACGAATTGATTCCGCATTTGACCGTCCGCGAGAACGTCGAGCTGCCGCTTGTCTTTCAAGGCTTGCGAGGCAAGCACCGCCAAGAAAAAGCGATCGCGCTACTCGCCAAGGTTGGCCTCGGGGAAAAGACCGAGATGTTCCCCTCGCAGTTATCCGGCGGGCAGCAGCAGCGGGTTAGCATCGCCCGTTCGCTCATTACGCAGCCGACTATCGTATTCGCGGACGAGCCGACCGGGAACCTCGATACGAAGACGGAGAAAGAAATTATCGATCTGCTGGTCGATTTGAATCAGACGCTCGGCATCACCTTTGTCATCGTTACCCACGAGCTGGAGGTCGCCAAGCGAACCCGGAGAGTCATTCAACTGCGCGACGGGTACTTGGTCGAAGACGGCGCCTGGGCAGGTGACGCCGAATGAAGCTGCTTGATTATTTCAAGCTCGGCTGGGATCAGCTCAAACGGCGCGTCGTCGTCACCCTGCTGTGTACAATGGGCATTGCCATCGGTTCGGCTTCCATTGTAGTCGCCATCTCCTTCGGGGAGTCGCTCCACCAATACAGCCAGAAGCAGATGAGCAAACTCCTGATGTCGGACGAGATTATAGTAACCGGCGGAGGCCGTGCCGAAGGAGCCGATCCGAACGATCCGAACAGCGCGAAGCCATACGAGCTTACGAAAGCCAAGATCGGCATGATGCGCACCTTCCCACATATTAAGGCGCTGGCTACATACCGGACGTTAAACCAATTCGAATTTGAAGTGGACAGCAAAAAAGGCTATATCGATGAAATCTTCGCCACCGAGCTGGACACGCTGCCTGCTTTCGGCCATGAACTGCAGCAAGGCGGACCTTCGGAGCAGGAGAACACCATTATTTTGAGCTACGGGGCAACGATGGGGCTGTTCGACAGTCAACTATCCAAAACCCGCCAGCAGCAGCTTCAGAGTACGAGCGAGCGTGAGGCCCGGAATGCTTGGCAGGAACAGCAATATATCGCATATCCCGTGTATCAGAAGCAAATCGTGCTGAAGCCGCGAATTTTCCGTTCAAACGACGTCGGAGAAACGGTGGACATCCAAATTCCCGTACGGGTCGTTGGCATCCTCAAGAAGCCGGAGGGCTTTACCGACGATATGCTGATGCGTCAAAAAACGGCGTACGTATCGCCGGCGCTCGGCAAACGGCTTCAGGAAGCGATCGTTCAAATGAACGGCGGCAAGGTCAAGGAAGGTAAGAACTCCTCGCAAACGGCCGACTATAACAAGGTCCAAATTAAAGTCGACAGCAGCGCCCATGTCAAAGAAGTGGAATCGCTGCTCAAAAAGCTGAAGCTCACCACTTCGACAAATCTTCAACGCGAGGAAAGCATGCAAAACCAGCTGTTCACCGTCCGGCTGATCTTCGGCGGCGCCGGCGTCTTTATTTTGCTCGTCGCTTCGATCTCAATCATCGTCGCCATGACGATGTCAACCTATCAGCGTAAACGGCAGATCGGCATCATGAAGGTGCTGGGCGCCAACCTCGGCCAAATCCGCAACATGTTTATGGTCGAATCGGCGCTGCTCGGACTGCTCGGGGGCCTGGTGGGCATTCTGGTGTCGTATTGGGTTATTTGGGGGATCAGTATTGCCATCATGCACTTTAATCCTCCAGGGCCGGGACCTCAGGAGAACATTTTGTTTATCAGTCCATGGATCTTGCCGGTCGGTCTGTTCTTTGCCATCATGACCGGCGTGCTGTCCGGTATTTATCCGGCCATCAAAGCGTCGCGTACGGACGCGCTGACCGCCATCAAACGAGACTAAACGTTTAGGAGTTATGCAGCTATGAAAAAAAGAACATGGTTCTTCGCCGTAGGCGCGGTGCTTGTCATCGGCATTACGGGGCTGTTATATTGGCAGAGCCGGCCGCAGAACGCATCCCGTCCGGCGGTTTCGCAAACAACGAACGCGCTGAAATTCAAAGCCGTCCGGGAGGATCTGACCAACATTGTCGAGGTAAAAGGAAAGTCTTCCTACCAGAAGGAAACGTACATAAACGCTCCGTTCGGCGCCTCTGTCACAACGTGGCCCGTCAAAGACGGCTCCCAAGTGGCCAAAGGCGATGTGCTGTTCCAGCTTGACGATACAGGGCTCCGCAACGAAATCGCCCAGCTTCAAGCGAACGTCAAGAAGCAGGAGATGGATATACGCTTGAATCAAATTCAGGAAAAGACCGGTATCGCCGACGCGGAAGTCGAGGGCATTACCGAAACGGACGCCAAAAAGCGCTTTGCCGCGTCGGAGAGCCGTAAAATGCAAAACGAGATTACGCAGGTTACTCTTGAGCATACCCGCTCGCAGCTCACGGAGAAAACGAAGAAGCTTCAAGCCGCAGGCTTTGCGGCGCCGGAAAACGGCATTTTCCTGTTCGATGGCACCAAGGAACCAAAATCGGTGAAGGATAACGAGCGGATCGGCAAAATCGTCGATCTGACGAAGCTGCAGTTGATTTGCAATGTCGGCGAATACGACTTGTTCCGCATCAAGGAAGGCATGGATGTTGAGGTGCGCGTCGATGCGCTGAAGGACGTCAAGTTGAAGGGCAAGATCGAGCGGCTGTCCAAGTTCGCCAAAGCCGCCACCGGCAGCAGCAGCGAGTCTTCGAACACGACGGCCGCCCAGTTCGAGGTTACAATCTCTTTGGAGCCGAACGAGCGGCTGATTGCCGGACTCAGCTTGACTGCCTCGATTCAAACGGATAAAAAAGGCGGCGCGCTGGTCGTGCCGACGTTGACGATTAATCGTGACAAAGACGACTACTACGTCATGGTCGAAGCCGCTGACGGCAGCTTGGAAAAGCGCGTCGTCAAAATCGGCCTGGAAACGCCTTACAAGACGGAAGTGCTGAGCGGCCTGAACGAAGGCGAGTCCGTCGTGCTTCAATAACTCCCCTTTCTCCTATCCGGGATGACGGCAGCCATGCCATACGGTTGTCAATTTCATGCGGCGCCGTTATAATGGAAAAGAGCTTTTAGTACCAAGTCCTAAGAAATACCGCAAGTTAAAAAGAGAGGATGACCCGCAATGACCGATACATCTACACTGTCCTACCATGAATTCAAAACGATTGCGCTTGACCGCCGCAGCATCCGTAAATATACGGATCAGCCCGTTGCCGTCGAAGATATTCGCGAAATCATCGATTGCGCCCGTTACGCCCCAAGCGATACGAACTCGCAAACGTGGGAATTCATTGCCGTGATGAATCGCGACAAGATTAAAGAAATCGAACAGATTACTTGGGAGCAGCTGCACCGCAGAGCTGCCGAAGCGGAGCAGCGCGGCTTGTCCAAGGAAGGCCGCTTGCTGACCAAGTCGTTCGGACCTTACGCCACGGCTTTCTCCAATGCGCCTGTGCTGATCGTATGTCTTGCGACGCCGTACAACTCCAAGTTCCGGGAGCGTATCTTCGATCCCGTCGAGCTGGTCGACGATGCGGTGTGGGCGGAAGAAGGCATCAAGAGCAGCTGCCTCGCCGCGCAAAACCTGATGCTGGCCGCGCATGCCCGCGGGCTTGGCACATGCCCGATGACCGGCCCTGTGCTGCTCGCCCAGGACCAGCTTCGCGAATATTTGGACATCCGGCCGGAATGCCAGATCAACATGGTCATTGCCCTCGGCTATCCTTCCGAGCGGCCCGCCCGCCTGCCGCGCAAGGAAATCGACGACATTCTGCGTATCGTCGACTAATTACGGAAACGACAAAGAACGCCTCGGACCAACGGTATCCGGGGCGTTCTTTGTTTGATTATATGCATCTGGCTGTTAGCCCTGCAAAAAAAGCGGTTCCTGGAACGATTATTCCAAGAACCGCTTTGTGGCTTTTCATTTGGCATCGAAACTTAAACTATCTAACGATGAGATGAACCGCCGCAGCGGTAAGTTTTCTTGCGAAATCAAGAAGCGAATTCAAGAAGTTTCATCGTTTTGATTTCTAAAAGAAAGCTTATATCAAAACCCGTCAACCGATTGTCGACCAGGCATCGTAGTTAGTTTCGTCTTACAGTTTGTGAACGTTAGCCGCTTGCGCACCACGGTTGCCTTGAACGATTTCGAACTCAACCGATTGGCCTTCTTCCAAAGTTTTGAAGCCGTCGCCTTGGATTGCGGAGAAATGTACGAATACGTCGTCGCCGCCTTCTACTTGAAGGAATCCGTAGCCTTTTTCTGCGTTAAACCATTTTACTGTACCTTTCAATGAAAACAACCTCCTAGATGTATCGCCATCAAGGGCGAATGGTTCAAGTATATCACCCTTATCAGGATAAATCAACAAGACCTAAATTATACGCAGCCTTATTTTTGTACGCGCAGCAGCTCTTTGGAACCGGGAATAAAAGGCAATTCGGAGAGCTCCAGAGACGCCTCGAATCCGGCCGTCCGCAGCTCTTCCAGAAGCAGGTCCAGCATCGGATACCGGTCCCATTGCAGCGTAATGACGGGATATACCCGCACCTCTCCGCCTGCACGGCACACCCTTAGCAGCTCACGCAGTGCGCGGGTGTGAAAGTCATAGTCGAATTGCTCATGGTACAGAAATAAAAAGTGGCTGCACAGCACAAGCCCGAACGATTCGTCCTCATATGGAAGGTGAGGCAGCTTGGTCAATTTTCCGGTCGACACTTCGATTTCCGTCATCCCGTGGCGGTAAATTCCTTCTGCCGACAGCTCGTACATCGGATCGGCCGCTTTAGCCGCCAATCCGCGGGCAGCGGCTTCCGCTACAAACGACGATGCTCCCGCGGCCACGTCCAAAATCGGACCCGCCTCCATCAGCTCCGGCTTCAGCCTAAACATGCGTTCGTACTCGGCAAACGACCGGCAGGTCATTGCCACTCCAATCTGCTCATACCCTCTGCTCATTTTTCTCCTCTGCTCATGTATGGAATAACTTGGCCCCCACCCGCCCTTCGGCTGGTGCTGGAGCTTATTGGCATTTTATCACGGGCTATGGTGATTGACAATCGCTATATGGTTGCCCGCTTGGTTGAAGCCAAGATCAATTCATGCTAAGGTAAAGAGGTAGCGATGGGTCTCTCAATCGCCCGCAACCAATGGAATAGAAAGAGGTAACTGCCTTGAAAAATCAGGGGATTAAAAAACATACGATCTACAAAAAAGACAAATGGAACATGCTGACGGTCGAGGTCAACGGAAAGCAGTTGATTTTAAGAGAAATTTCCGACCAGTGGGGCGAGGATTGCCATACGTTTCTCAGCCGCCCGGAGATGATGCATTGGGTGAACGAACGCTTCTCGAAGGAACGGTTCCAAGGCACCGACGAAGAGCTTGAGAGTATTATGGAAGCTTTCCGTCAAGTTTAATACGAATTTGGACATCTTTTTGCTTGACGCCCGGCTTGTCCATTCGGTATAATGAGGGCAATTACATAAGGATGTCCTCCAAAGGGGAGTAGCTGTCACAGTAAAGTCGTCAGTTCGGGTTCTGGGAAGAGCCCCGGCTTTATTGGCAACGAAACGTTGTTAGCAAGACCTTTGCCATTGAAGTAAAGGTCTTTTTGGTGGAAAAATGACCTGTACCGATATGGTAGAGGTCATTTTTGTGTAAATACTAACACCAACAACAACGTAAGAAGGAGTGGTTGGACATGGAATGGTTGTCCGTAGATTTTTTAATTGCCCTGATGAACATTGTCTTAATCGACCTCGTACTTGCCGGGGACAATGCCATCGTCATCGCACTCGCAGCCCGCAATTTGCCGAAAGCACAGCAAAAAGGCGCCGTCCTCTGGGGAACGGTCGGCGCCGTTATCATTCGTGTCATCGCCACACTCGCCGTCGTCTGGCTGCTGAAGCTGCCTGCCCTGCTGCTCATCGGCGGAGTCGTGCTAATCTGGATCGCCTACAAGCTGCTGGTGGACAAGAAAGACCATGCCATCGAAGCCAAGCCGCAGCTCTGGCCTGCTATTCGTACGATTATCATCGCTGACGCAGCCATGGGCTTCGACAACGTCATGGCGGTTGCCGGCGCTTCTCACGGCAGCTTCCTTCTGGTGGTGCTCGGCCTCATTATCAGCGTGCCGATCATGGTATGGGGCAGCACCTTGTTTATCCGGCTGCTGGAAAGATTTCCTTGGATCATCTACATCGGTTCCGGCGTACTCGCTTATACCGCGGGTTCGATGCTGACGGGCGACCTACTTGTGAAGGAATGGTTTATCGCCAATCCGATCGTGAAGTGGGGCTTGGTTGCCATCGTCGTCCTGGGCGTCCTCCTGGCGGGCTACTGGAAAAAGATTTACGGCTCTTTGGTATCGATTAACGAGAGCGGCCATTTGACGATCCCGCCCGATCTGGAGCAGGGGGCGGACATCCAACCGAACGATAGCTTCGAAGCGAAGCGCGATGAAAAAGGACGTATGATCTTGGTGAAGTCGCGAGGCTGAGCGGGTTGTTCTTGAACAGTGAAATAAAGTGCTCGCTAAGCGGTAAAGCAACTGCCTCCGGCCGCTGTTGAAAACGGGTTAAATGAATTGGATATATTTGCAAATAATCCGTTTTCAAAGGCGGCACGCAAGCTCTCCGACAGTTACTCTACCCTCTCTCTGCATTATTTCAAAAGTAAGTTCAAAAACAAAAATCAGCCTCGGGGCTTTTATGGTGAGGTAACTATCAAAAGCCGGCACATTCCACTAGTGCCGGCTTTGCTGCATTTAAGCTCAAATTTTTGCATGCGGAACCGGGATTGCTGCAGTGCGAACGTCGATCAGCGCGGGCTTGTTGCCGGTCAGCGCCTGAGTGAGAGATTGCTCGAATTCGTCGGAGCTGGACGCCCGATAACCGGAGCCGCCGCAGGCTTCGGCGATAGCCGCGAAATCGGGACTCTGAATCGCGCTGCCGGTCAGGTTCATGCCGGCGACATTCATTCGGTCCTGCTCCATCGCGTATGTGCCGTTGTTGAGAACAACCAGCACGAGCGGGAGCCTCTGCTCGGCCGCCGTTTGGAATTCCATCAGCGTCTGGACGACTCCCCCATCCCCTGCTACCGCGATCGCTTGACGGTCCGGATAGCAAAGCTTGGCGGCGATTGCTGCCGGCAAAGCAAAGCCAAGCGTACGCCACCGGCCGGAAATCAAGATAGCCTGCCCCGCCTTGGCTTGAAAAATCCGATTGAACCATAGCGTATGATCGCCGGTATCGACGGCGATGATCGCTTGGTCCGATACGTGATCCGCAATCGTCTTTATGACCCGCTGCGGCGGTATCGGCGTACCATCGGCCCGGGCCTCGGCCTCGATCTGCCGTTTCCAGCCCGTACATACGTCGCGAACCAGGGCGCGCCAAACGCTGCGGTCTTTGGCCAAGAGGTGCTCGGCAGCGGCGAGTTTGGGTACAATCTGCCGGAGATCGCCGACGACGCCCTTATGCAGCGGGTGACCGAGGCCGATCGCTTCCCGGTTCCGGTCGACCTGAACGATCCGCGCCTGCGTCGGCACGTAATCGTCCGGCCACCATGTCGCGCCGAGCATGACGATCAGATCGCTCTCGGCCAGCAGGACACTGGACGCTTCGCTGCCGGCCTGACCGAGGCCCCCCGCATAACATCCGTGGTCGTTCGGAAACAACGGCCGGGCAGGCAGCGTGGTGATGACGGCGGCAGACAGCTTCTCCGCGAGCTGAAGGACATCCTCCGCTGTCTGTTTCACGCCGCGGCCAATGTACAGGACCGGCCGCTCGGCCGAAGCGAGCAAGGCCGCCAATTCTGCGATTTCGCTCTCGGGAGCGGCCAGCGGCTGATGCAGATGGGCCGCGTACGGCTTTATCCCGCCTTTTACCTTCACCGGGTATAAGTCCTTCGGAATGGATAGATGGGTCACCTGCCCTTGGAGCAAACCGCGGACAAGCGCCTGCTCCATCAATTCGGGCAACGCGTCCGCATGCGTGACCAGATCGGATTTCCCCGCAACGGCAGTATTGAGCTTTTGCTGGTCTACATACTGCTTGGCCCGGGTGCCGATCTTCGACGTTTCGACCTGTCCCGACAGCGCCAGGACCGGCGCCCGATCCATAGCGGCATCGGCCAGGCCGTTCAACATATTCGTTACGCCCGGGCCGCTTGTTGCCAGACACACCGCCGTCCTTTCCGTCAGCTTGGCCTCGGCGGAAGCCATCAGCGCGGCGCCGCTCTCATGCCGGCAGGCCACATACCGGATCGCGTTCTGTTTTCCGAGCTCATCCAATAAACTTAAATTGCCGTCGCCGATCACGCCGTAGATCCGCTCAGCCTTCCAAGCCTTCAGCTGCTCTAGGACGAACTGCGATACGGATAAGCCCGCTGTAGGCTGGTTCTTGTCGGCAAGCACCGGGGGTGCGGCAGCATCCACAAGTGTGGAAGGACTCATGGGAATCACTCCTTTCTGTTTTCCGGTATAGCGTTCCCTATGGAGCGCTTCCCATTGCATTTTTTTCATGAAGAGTAAAAGGAAAACCGCCTGAGTTGGCGAACATAGACAGTAAGAGGTGATAAGTTTTGAGCAATGGCGCATCGATCTTGACGTTCATGATTATTTCGTTTTCCCTCGCGCTAATCTTAATCATGAAGAAAGATACCCTTCCGGCAAACGTGAAACGGCCGCTGGCCATTTTGGCGCTGGTGATGGTTTCGTTTTCGTTCGTGCTGATGATCTTTAGTTTTTTTTCCGGCGCGAAGTAAGCGAATAGACTTCTTTCCTTGAATTCCCTATACTTATATTTGACCCGCGCTCCGGCCATACTAACTAGAGCTTTCCAATGGACCCATAAAAAGCTTGGAGCGTGAACGGGTAATGCGATTGTTGCCGTTGCTGCTGTCCGGCGCGCTGCTCTCCGGTGTTGTGATCGGATCGGCGGCGGCTGCGAATCAAGCGGCCAAACCACATCATTTGACAAGGAGGGCTCCCATGAATCAACTACCGAAGCGGAGCAACGTTCCTGCGGAACACCGTTGGAACCTGGAGGACCTTTTTCCGAACCAGCAGGCCTGGGATCAAGAGCATCAAGAAGTGAGAACCGCGCTGAAGGAAATCGGCCGCTTTCACGGCAAGCTGAACGACCCGGCGGCCATCAAGCAGTGCTTTGAGCTGGAGGATAAAATCTCCCTACATACCGAACGTATGTACGTTTACGCCAACATGAAGCATCACGAGGACATGGCGGACCCTACATATCAGGCCTTATCCGATAAATCGAAAAAATTAAGCGTCGAAGCCGGTGAAGCGACCTCGTTCATTTCCCCGGAAATTTTGAGCTTGTCGGACGACCAACTGCGCAAGCTGGTGAACGATCCCCAGCTTGCCTTCTATAAAAGGACGCTCGAAGAGCTGATCCGCGAGAAGCAGCATGTGCTTAGCAAAGCGGAGGAGGCGCTGCTGGCCCAAGTCGGCAACCTGTCGCAAGCGCCGGGCACGATTTACGGCATGATCAACAACGCGGATATCAAGTTCCCGAAGGTGAAAAACGAAAAAGGCGAGGAAGTCGAGCTCACGCACGGCCGCTACATCCAATTCCTCGAAAGCCGCAACCGCGACGTTCGCAAGCAAGCTTTCGAAGCGATGTATGCCACCTATGCGAAGCAAAAGAACACGATCGGCTCGACGCTTGCCGCTAACGTAACGAAAAACATTTTTTACTCCAAGGTCCGTAAGTACCCTTCCACGCTTGAAATGTCGCTGTTCGGGGACAACATCAAGAAGGAAGTGTACACGAACCTGATCGACACCATTCATGAATCGCTGCCGCTCATGCACCGCTACATGGAGCTGCGCCGCAAGCTGATGAAGGTCGATAAGCTGCACATGTACGACCTGTTCGCTCCGTTGGTCGACGAATACGACCTGGAGATTACGTACGAGGAAGCGAAGAAAACGGTCAAGGAAAGCTTGAAGCCGCTCGGCGAAGAGTATTTGAAGACCCTGCAAGAGGGCTTCGAAGGCAGCTGGATCGATATTTACGAGAACGAGGGCAAGCGCAACGGGGCCTACAGCTGGGGCGCATTCGGCACCCACCCGTATGTGCTCCTGAATCACAAGGACAACCTGAACAGCATGTTCACGCTGACGCATGAGATGGGCCACGCGCTCCACTCTTACTTGTCGGATGCGAATCAGCCTTACCGCTACGCGCAGTATACGATCTTCCTCGCGGAAGTCGCATCCACGCTGAACGAAGCGCTGCTGATGGATTACCTGCTGGAGAAGTCGACGGACAAGAAAGAAAAAATGTATCTGCTCACCTACTACATGGATCAGTTCCGGACGACGGTCTTCCGGCAAACCATGTTTGCCGAGTTCGAGAAAATCATTCACGAAAAAGCGGAGCAAGGCGAAACGCTTACCCCGCAGTTGTTGAGCCAAATCTACTATGATCTGAACGTGCAGTATTACGGCAAGGATATGGCGGTAGATCAGGACATCGAGATGGAATGGGCGCGCATTCCTCATTTCTACAACAGCTTCTACGTGTACAAATACGCCACCGGCTTCTCGGCGGCCACCAGCTTTGCGAAGCAGATTTTGGACGAGGGCCAGCCGGCCGTCGACCGCTACCTCGGCTTCTTGAAAAGCGGGGGCAGCGACTACTCCATCAACATCTTGAAGAAGGCAGGCGTGGATATGTCGACGCCGGAACCGATCAAACAGGCGATGAGTGTATTCAAAGAGCTTCTGGAGCAAATGGAAGCGCTGGCGAAGTAAGCCGCCGACGCAGGCCGAGTCCGGTGTTGCCCGACTCGGCCTTTTTGCCCTTCATGCAGCAGTCAAAAGGAGACGATTTCGATGAAAGCCCAATGGATGTTGATCAGCACGCTGCTTTTCGCCCTTATTACCGCGGTATTCGCCGTGATTAACGTGAAGCCCGTCCGCGTGAATTTTTTGTTCACCCAAGCCGACATCCCGCTTATTCTGGTCATTCTGGGTTCTACCCTACTCGGCGGCTTGATCGCCTTCCTGATCGGCTTGTTCCGCGAGATCAAGCTGCAGCGTAAGATCAAGCAGCTTGAGAAACAGCTGAGCGAAGCGTCACCCGAGCAGGCTCTGGCCGTTTCCGAAGAGGCGGGAAGCCCATCGTTCCTTTCCGCAGATACGGACTTGGAGCATCCGGAAGAAAAAAATCATTCGAGCAAATAGCGGCGGTTTTTGCCGACCGTTTTTTTAATAGTCAAGAAATAGTAAAATTTATATTAAATCTGCCATAACCTCCCCATCCTCATTGATCAAAAACCCCACTTTCATTAATATAGTAAGTGCGAGTTTATGGAACGATTTTCCTAGTTACATAGGACGTAATCCATGCAGGAAGGATGCCGGCAGCATGGTTGATCAATGGACGGATACAGAGCAAACTCAATTATATTTCAGCGCGTTTAGGCTATCCGCGAACGGCATGGCTTTCTTCTCGGAAGAAGGCCTATTTCTTCGCGTCAATCCTGCATTCGGCAAGCAAATCGGCTATCCCGAAGAGGCGTTGAACGACATGCCTTGGGAACCTTTTATTCATCCCGACGATAGAAAACCGATTCGTAGAATAATGAAGGATTTGGCCAACGGGACGCCCGTATTTCAGCCGTTCGAAGGAAGGCTTATCCGCCGCGACGGCACGCCGGTCCGGTGTTCCGTCACGGCGCCCGTCGCCCCCTGGTCAAACGGATTGCCAGCTCCTCTTTTCGTGCAAATTCTGGAGAGCGATGCACAGAGCCGGTTCGCGACTCCGGCTCCCGAACGGGAAACGACGCGTGAGCCGGTCGGAATAGGCAGCGATTCTCTTTACCGGACTCTTGTGGAGCAATGCACGGACGTTGTGTCGATGCACGATTTGTCCGGCCGTATTTTGCACATCTCCCCTTCTTGCCGTGTTCTGCTTGGGTACGAGCCCGAAGATTTGATCGGAACCAGCGCCTTCGATTTGCTTCATCCCGAGGATTTGGTGAAAATCCCCGGAGCTATATCCGCAATGGAGACGGCGCCGGAGCTGCCTTTGATCTCGTACCGGATTCGCACGAAAAACGGCGGCTACGTCTGGTTCGAAACAAGCGGACGGATTACTGGGGACGAACACGACTTGGAAAACGAACAAACGGTGATCTGCACCTCCCGGGACATCTCTTTGCGCAAGCAAACGGAGCAGCAGTTGAAGAAAACCAACGAGCTGCTGCAAAAAATTTCTTCGATCGACGCGCTGACCGGACTCGCCAACCGGCGGTTTTTCGATGAGCGGTTTGCCAAGGAATGGCGGCATGCCATGCGTTTCTCAACGCCGCTTTCCGTTATACTGCTCGATATCGACTATTTCAAGCGGTATAACGACACGTATGGACATCATGACGGAGACGCCTGCCTCAAGTATGCGGCCGAAGCCATGCGGCGCGCGGCCAAGCGCCCGGGCGACATGATTGCAAGATACGGCGGCGAGGAATTCGTGATCGTACTGCCGGTGACGGACGGCCCGGGCGCACTTCACGTGGCCGAGCGAATGCGCTCGGAGGTGGAACAGCTGCGCATCCCTCATCGCGGCTCTGCCGTTTCTTCCTTCGTCACTGCGAGTTTGGGAGTCGCCACGATGATTCCCGTCCGCGACGTCTCGCCGCGGGAGCTGATTATCCACGCGGACAAGGCGCTCTATCGGGCCAAGCAGGAAGGGCGGAACCGGGCTGTAGCTTATAGTGACGAATAAATCGGCACACCGCTCTTTTCTTTTTGGAAAAGGGCGGTTTTTGATGAAACAATTTCTTCGAGGGGCGCGTCAGTAGGGGTGAACAAGAAAAAACTCCAAAAAGGATACAAAGAGGGTACGACACATCAAAGGAGGAAAATCAAGTGCAGAAAAGAACACTCTTTGCAGGCTTGTTGGCATTGACACTCCTTACTTCCGTCTCTCCGGCGCCGGTATCCCTGGGGGCGGATGCGGGGCCGACCATCGCGCTGACGCTAAACGGACAGCCCGTCAGCTTGTCCGTGCAGCCCCGTTTGATCGGAAACACGCTGATGGTGCCGCTCCGCGAGCTGTCGGAAGCGCTCGGAGTGAAGGTGCAGTGGGACGAAGCCGAACGCTCGGCCGCGGCAACCAAAGCGGAGCGCTCGATCAAGCTCCGACTGGACAGCAAGGAAGCTTTTCGCGGAAGCGAAGCCGTCGCGTTGGACGAAGCGCCTGCGCTCGATAACGGAAATATTATGGTCCCGCTTCGCTTTTTCAGCGAGTCGTTCGATTTTAACGTTTATTGGGACGGTGCGAACAAGCGCGTAACGATTGTAGATGCAGACAAAAGCTTGCCGACCGTCGGTTCGCGGGAGCGGATGGAAGCGCTGCTCAAGGAATCTGCCTCAGTTCACGGCAACGGAAGCGGCATCAACTTAGGTAGCGATAATGCGATCGCGGTCACCGAGAAATCGTTCGCTGCCGCACCGCAAGCTGCCGGCAGCGCCGCAAAGCAGTCTTCCGACGCAGCGCCCTCTTACTCCGGTACGAACGTGCAGGTGCAGGGCGTCGATGAAGCGGATGTCATCAAGACCGACGGCACTTACATCTATCAGGTGAATCGCGACCGCGTCCTCGTAACGAAAGCCTACCCGTCTGAGAACATGAGCGTCGTCAGCACCGTCTACTGGGCGGACCCGAATTTTTATCCGCAAGAGCTATACGTCGATAACAACTATCTCGTCGTTGTCGGCAACACATCCTATCCGACGTACGAGAAGCCGGGACCGATTCCTTATGAGGCAAGCCCTTCGGTTTCCGCAGAGCCGGGCATCGGAGAGGCCAAGAAGATGGTCATATGGCCGGGACGCCCGACCCGCTCAACCACGAAAACGATCGTTTACGGGCTTGGCGACCGAACCCAACTGAAACAAGTCCGCGAGGCGGAGCTGGAAGGGCATTACGTCTCCTCGCGCAAAATCGGCGACTCGTTGTATGTAGTAACAAACAAATCGATGAATTATTTTTGGATCATGCGCCAAGAGGCGGACTCCGCCTCGAAGCAAGCGAACGAATCGCTGCCGGCCTATCGGGACTCCGCTGCCGGAGCCCAATTTATTACGATCGGCTATGAGGATATCCGCTACTTCCCGAAAGCCGTCGAGCCGAACTATTTGCTGATTGGCGGCCTCAAGCTCAGCAAGCCCGATCAAAAAATGCAAGTGACGAGCTATCTCGGCTCCGGTCAAAACGTCTACGCTTCTCCCGACAACCTGTATGTCACTGTCAGCGAATACGAGCCGGTGAAAGAGAACGAGCAGACGGTGCAGACGGACGGCAAAACCATCGTCAGACCCGCATCGCTTGATATGACAAGCGCCATTTATAAATTCGGCATGGATAACGGAACGGTCCGGTATGTCGGACGCGGCAAGGTGCCGGGACATGCGCTGAACCAGTTTTCGATGGATGAGCACAACGGCTATTTCCGCATCGCCACCACAAGCGGCGACATGTGGCGGAACGACGAGCATACGTCGAAAAACAACGTGTATGTGCTGAACGAATCGCTAAGCGTCGTCGGCAAGCTGGAAGGCTTGGCCCCGGGCGAGCGCATCTATTCCGTACGCTATGCCGGGAACCGCGCGTATATGGTTACGTTCAAAAATACCGATCCGCTGTTCGTTCTGGATCTGAGCAAGCCTCAAGCGCCGGCCATGCTCGGCAAGCTGAAAATTCCGGGCTACAGCGACTACTTGCATCCGTACGACGAGAACCATCTGATCGGCTTTGGCAAGGAAGCCGTGGAGGTGGCTAACAAGAAAGGCGACGGCTCGGATACGGTCGCTTTCTATCAAGGCATGAAGCTCGCCCTGTTCGATGTATCCGATGTGGCGAATCCGAAGGAGCTGTTCAAGGAAACGATCGGCGACCGGGGGACCGAATCACCGCTGCTGCACAATCATAAAGCGCTGCTGTTTTCCAAGGAGAAGCAGTTGCTGGCCTTCCCGGTTACTGTTGCGGAATTAAAAGATAAGACCGGCGCCAACACGCCGGAAAACGCATCGAAATACGGGGATTTCACCTTCCAAGGCGCTTACGTTTACAGGCTGGATCTGCAAAAAGGCTTCCAGCTTCGCGGCAAGATTACGCACTTGACGGGAGAAGATATGAACAAAGCAGGCCAGCATTGGTACGGCAGCGAACGCAATATCGAACGCCTGCTGTACATCGGCGATACGCTTTATTCGTCCTCGCCCGACATGCTGAAAGCGAACGATTTGAACACACTGCGCGAAGTCGGCTCGCTGCAGCTTCCGACTTGGAAGCCGCGCAATCCGTAACGGTTGGCTTTTTGTCCTCCATGAGGTACAATGTCCGAAATGACATTTATCCGCTTGGAGGACTGCTTAAGCCATGGTAACTACAGTTATTGTCATCAGCATTATTGTCGCGTTGCTTATCTCGGGCATTACCATGTACGTAACGAAGCTCGCTTATTCCCGCAAGGAAGAGGATTAAACCGCTGTTACAGCCACAGTGAGAGTACGAGAGTTACGGCACCGCCAAACGCCGAGCTTACAGCATTAACCGTGTCGTTGGTCATGAACGCCAACCCCCGGCTTCGAGCCGCCGCTGCCTCGCAGTGGCGGTTTTTTTCGATTTCTTTGCCGCAGACGCGGCAGCGGTACATGACCTGATACACCGCCCCGAGCCATGAGTCAGCCAGCGACCCGGCGAGGCCCCCAACCAGCCCAAGGACGCACAGGCCGGCCGCCGACCGGACGGAGGCCTCCCACGCAGAAGCGTCTGCTGCCTGCTCCGGCTGCAGCGCCGCCAACGCCCATGCGACGGCTCCGATAAACAAGCCGCCGGCCGCGGATGCGGCAAGTCCGAGCGGCGATACGCCGCCGGAAGTGCCTGGCGGCACTGGACGGCCGCTGACGATGGAGCGCGGGGCCGTACGGCTGAGGCCGCCGATCTCCGTCGCCCACGTGTCCGCAGTCACCGTTGCCATCACGCCGATGAAGGCGGCCCACCAAGCCGGATGTGGTACGAGGGCGGCTCCCAGACAAAGAGCGAGCCCCAAGCCTCCGTTGGCGAGCACCTGGCCGGCATCCCTCCGTCCGGAATTGGCGTAGCCGCTCTCGGCTGCCGCCTTCTTCTTGCTCTTCCACTTCGACACCAGCGAGGAAGAAATAAAAAAAGCAATCAGCGTCCCGAACCAAGCCAAGCTTCCAGTCCCGTACATCAGCGTACCGAGCAGGACCGCAGCGGCGAACCCCGAGCCGGACAGCGAGCGTTTCCTGTACGCCGCTCCGGCAATCAGAACACTTCCCGCCAATCCGATGATCCAATGCTGCAATTCATCCGAACCCCCTTCCAACCCCCATGAATACAGACCCCAAAATTCCCTTTTTTTGATGCAGCCCTGCCCACCCCGACCTCCGAGGCGTGAATGTCCGGAAGCCGGGTGCAGCAGATCACTTCCCGATCCTTGCTGTAAAAGCGCCGAAAGCCTGCTCTCCCCAGAACAGCTCGAAACGGTCTCCGTCGTTCACCGCCCCAACGCCCGCAGGCGTGCCGGTGTAAATGACATCCCCTTCGCCCAAGCCGTAATGTGCGGCGATATAATCCACGATCACCTGCAGATCAAAAATCATGTCGTTCAGGTTCCCCCGCTGTACTTCCAGACCGTTCCGGTGCAAAGCGTATTCTACCTGCTTGACTAGCCCGAAGCCGGGAAAAGGATGGAACCCGGTCAGCGCGGCCGAGCCTTTAAACCCTTTGGCCGGGAGCCAGGGATAGCCTTTCTTTTTCAACGCCGATTGCACGTCCCGCAGGGTAAAATCAATGCCCAGCGCCACCTTGTCCACCAGCTCGTCCACGGTGATGCCGTGCTCATACGGTTGTCCGACGCGGAGCACCAGCTCGGCTTCGTAGCGAACCTCGCCCCGTCCTCCGGGCAGCTCGATTTCGCCGCCGTCAATTGCCGCCAGCGCGTGCGTCGGCTTCGTAAAAATCATCGGCTCCTCCGGAATATCGTTGCCGAGCTCCGCCGCATGCCGTCCGTAATTGCGTCCTACGCAATAAATGTTGCGAATCGATTCGTTCATATTCGGATCGTTCCTTTTCCGTTAAAATAAGACCCGCCTTCATTATAAGCCCGGTTTGGGGGAATCTCAACGCCTGCGCATTGTAAAAAACGGCCGCCCCAAATGTATGGAGCAGCCGTTTTACGTTCAGCCAGATGTTTTCCGGTCTTTTTCCGTCTTACGAGCTTCGCCGGAGGACTTCGAAGATTCGTTCGTTTTCTTGGAATCGGTCGATTTCTTCGGATCTTCGGCAGATTTCTTGGTGCTTTCGGGCGATTTTTTACCGCCCTCGGACGATTTGGCGCCGTCCCCGGTCGTTTTCTTGCCCTCGGTATTCTTGCCGGTTCCCTGCGTCTTGCCCGATTCTCCAGTCTTCCCGGCCTGCGTTTTATCCGCATCCGGCTTCTTGCTCGTTTCCGTTGTCTTCCCAGCCTCGGACTTTTTGCTCTGCTCGGCCTTCTTCGGATCGGCGGCTTTATCGGAATCAGATGGCTTTTTCGTCCCGTTGGCAGGCGGTTTGACGGCTGTTTTGGACGTTCCGTCGACGATGCCCGTCTCCTTCTTCACAGGCGGCATCTCTTCCGCTTCTATCGGAACCGTGCGGGTCGGCCCAAGCGTAATCCGCCCTTCCTTGTCAATCTGCGCATTGACGGACAAGTTCGTCAGCTTCTCGAGCAGCTTGTCGCGGGCTTCGTCGACCATCGGGATCGGCTGGGCCCACTTGGTCAGGATCGGCACCATGCTCAGGTCGCAGCTTCGTTCCTTGGTGCAGGAGGCTTCCAAAATCATGCTTTCCCAAGTGTTCGGATTGTCATTGGTCGTAAATATAAAATTGCCCATGCTGTAGGCGATCCATTTGCCCTTGTACTGCTCGAAGCCTTGAACGACATGCGGGTGGCTGGCGACGATAAGATCTGCGCCATGGTCGATATACTGCCTTGCCAGATCGGTCTGGGACTTGACCGGATACGCCTTGCGCTCTTCTCCCCAATGGGCAATGACGACAACCAGATCCGCCTCGGCTCTCGCTTTGCCGATGGATTCAAACGCCAGCTTCGTGCTGTAGGTTTCCGCCATCCCCGGATTCGATTTGCCGGCGTACCAGCTCGTATCGGGAATGACCCGGCTGAAGCCGAGGAAGGCGATCTTCATGCCTTTTTGCTCCATAATCACGTACCTATACGCTTCGTCCGAATTCCGGCCCGCGCCGACGTGCTTGATGTCCTGGGCATCCAGATAATCCAGCGTATCGAGCAGCCCTTCGACGCCATAGTCCATGCTGTGGTTGTTGGCCAGATTGACCAGATCGACGCCCACACGCTTCAATTCGGGCAGCGATTGCGGCGACGACCGGTACACGTATTCTTTCTCCTGAGCCGCGCCTCTTGTCGTGATCGGCGTTTCCAGATTCGCCACGGTAATATCCGCCTTCTCCAAGTACGGCTTGACATGCTTGTACGGATAATCGTAGCCGTTCTTTTGGAGCAGATCGTCCACCTTACTGCCGAACATGACATCGCCGACGAACGTGAGCTTGACTCCAGGGGATTGCTCCGGAGGCGCCGTCGCCGCACCGCTCTCCGTTGCCGGCGGCTTCTCTGGAGTGACCGGAATCGTCGTCGCAGGCGGCTTGGACATCGCTTCAATCTTGGGAGGCAGAGCCAGCCCTCCCCCTTTGTCCCCCTCCCGGGGAGGGTCCAGCTTTTGAATCAAATATGCGAAGGCGCCAACCGTGATGAGGCTTAACAAGCCAATTTTTATCCAGAGCGTTCTTTTCTGCTTCTGCTCCTTCTCCTGTTCATGTTTTTCCTTACGCGATTGCTCCGTATCAACCGGTTCCTTCTGAATCTTAACCTACCCCTATCCTATCCCGCTGCGAATCAGCGCATATGTTCTCTTTTCCCATTATAGCAAATCGCCCGCCTGTGGTCATGGGGCACAATTACCTAAAAAAAACGATTGCCATGCACCCCCTTGTTCTGGTAATATAGATTTTCTCTCGATTTTTTAGGCAACCCACCTCAATCCGCCTCATCCCTCGCCGAACCCGGCGAATCGGGCTTCGCTGCCGTTACCAGCAAAGCTCCAATCCAAGCTCACGGAGGTTTCTATGCTTTTCCCTGTTTTAATGAAGAAAGCGTTTGCGCGGAATCTGCAATATCGCTTGTCCCATGCGGTCAATACGGTCGCCAGCGTCGTCTTCGGGCTGATTTACGTCTCGATCTGGCAGGGCATCGGACAGCAGGACGGCATGCACGGCTACAGCCTGCAAACCGTTATCCATTATGTCGCATTGAACCAGGCGATCCTGTGGGTCACGTTGTTCTTGACCAATGGGCTTGGGATCGAACGCTCCGTACGTACCGGACAGATCGCAACCGACTTGATGCGTCCGGTTCATCTGTTTTACCAGCTCATGTGCCGCGAATGGGGACAAATCGGCTACCAATTGCTCTACAAGACGATCCCCATCTACCTGATTTACGTATGGATGCTTTCGCTGCCCGTTCCGCGCAATACCGGCACCTGGCTTGCTTTCGCCACGGCGCTTGCGATGGCCGCCTATATGAATATTTGCGTGAATTACCTCATCGGCGTAACGGCCCTCTGGACTACCGAATCGACTTGGCTGTTTTGGGTTCACCATTCCATCTCAAGCGTGCTTTCCGGCTTTCTCATTCCGATCGAATGGCTTCCGCACTGGCTTCAGCGCATTGCTTACTTGACGCCTTATCCATACATGCAGTACATTCCAAGCAAAATTTATTTGGGCCTGGCTTCCCCGTCCGAGATGTACGGCGGGCTTTTATGGTGCGTGCTGTTCACTGCGCTTTGCCTCGCCGCAACCGCTATGGTGCGGAATAAAGTGGAGGTGCAGGGCGGATGAGCACGGTGCGCATGTTTTTGCTGCTGGTCAAAGCCAGCGTCCGCAGCCGGATGCAGTACAAATTCAACTTCTGGCTATCCTCCGTGCTCGCGGCCCTTGTCAGTGCGACGGATTTTCTGCTGCTCTCGGTCATTTTATGGAAATTCGACTCGATTCAAGGCTGGAGCTTGTACGAAATCGGCTATTTGTACGCCACAATCCTGCTGTCCAAAGCGCTCTACCGCAGCTTCGCCAACGACGTGCATCATCTGGAAAAGTATTTGGTCTCCGGCGATTTGGACCAACTGCTCGTCCGACCGATTCCCGTCTTGCTGGCGCTGATGTCGCAAAATTTCCGCCCGATGCTCGGCGAATGGGTGCAGGGTAGCATCATCCTGACGCTCTGCTTAGGACAACTAATAAGCTCGGGACAGGTGACCGCTGCCGCCATACCGCTCACCTTCGTCGTTCTGGTGACGGGCGCGGCGTTATTGTTCGCCATCGGACTCGGTACCGCAACGATCGGCTTCTGGACGACGCGGGTCGGCGATCTGCAAAATTTGACGGAAGATGCCGCAAACAAAGCCGTGCAGTATCCGATGGAGCTGTATCCCGGATGGCTGCGGACATTGCTGCTCACCTTGATCCCTGTCGGAATGGCGAACTACATGCCGGCGCTTTACATCGTGAGGGGTGAATTCGGCTGGTGGCTGCTGCCGGCCGTTATGGCGTTTGCCGTCGTCTTCCTGTGGCTCATGCTGCGCTTCTGGCGGTTCGGCCTGAGCCGCTACCAAAGCAGCGGAAGTTGATTTTACTAGGACTTCCATAACTTCCAGAACTGAAAGGAGCGAATGAACCGATGATTGAGGTTAAGCATTTACATAAAAGCTTTCGCATCCCCGCCCCCCATTTAAGCCGGTGGGAACGGATCAAAGCGGCCGTGACCGGAGGCGGAGCGGAAAAAATGGCGGTCCGGGATATCAGCTTCACGGTCGGCCCCGGCGAGTTCGTCGGCTATATCGGTCCGAATGGCGCCGGGAAATCGACGACGATCAAAATGCTGACCGGCATTCTGCACCCGACCTCGGGCGAGGTGCGGATCGACGGCATGAGCCCGCATAAGGACCGCCGCCGAGTCGTTTCCCGGCTCGGCGTCGTCTTCGGCCAGCGCAGCCAGCTGTGGTGGGACTTGCCGGTGCGCGATTCGTTCGATATTTTGTGCGCTATGTACCGCATCGACCGGCAGCGGCAGCAGCGGACGCTGGCGGAGCTGGACGGGCTGCTCGGCCTCGGCGAATTCGCCGATACGCCGGTCCGCAAGCTGTCGCTCGGCCAGCGGATGCGGGCCGACCTTGCCGCTGCACTGCTGCACGAGCCGGACATCCTGTTCCTCGACGAGCCGACTATCGGACTGGACGTCATCGCCAAACGCAACATTCGCGGATTGCTGTCCAAAGTAAACCGGGAGCTCGGCAAAACGGTGCTGCTGACGACTCACGATATGGACGACATCGAGCAGCTCTGCAACCGCGTCATGGTGATCAACCACGGGTCGCTGGCGTACGACGGAACGATCGGCGAGTTGCGGGAGCGCATCGGACTGCCGACGATTCTACGCGTATCGTTTCAAGCCAAGGTTTCTGTGGACGATGTCGCGGAACCGGAGTTGGGTTTCACCGTCGCGGAAGCGAACGGCTGCGAGCTGACCGTCCATTTCAACCGGCACGAGCTGCCCGCCTTGGAGGTGCTCCGCCGGCTGGAGCGGTACGGAACGGCCCGGGACGTCCATATGGAGGAGCCCGATTTCGAAGAGATCATTCATAAAGTGTATTAGGTGCTAACGCTTCTATAAAGAAGGCTTATCTAACGGCACCCTTGTGCTATAATGGAACAATCAGTCACTCTGAAGAAGCAGAAACAGGAGGAACCTATACATCATGGACAAAATTGCCGTCATTTCCGACATTCACAGCAACTTGCCTGCACTGGAGGCGGTGGTTCGGGATATTCGCCGCCGCCATATCCGGCGTATCGTCTGTCTCGGCGATCTGGTCGGCAAAGGGCCGCAGCCGTGCGAGGCGGTGGACCGCATTCGCGAGCTGTGCGAAACGACGGTACAAGGCAACTGGGATCACGGTATCAACAACCCGCAGGACAAGGAAACCGGCCTATGGCAGCAGCGCCTGCTCGGGACCGAACGGCTCCGCTACTTGCGCTAGCTGCCGTTTTCCGCGGAGCTCCGGCTAAGCGGACGTCGCGTCCGTCTTTTTCATGCTTCCGCCAAAAGCATTTATCATCGCGTGCTCCGTAAGGCTGGCAAAAAAGAAAAGCTTGCGATGTTCGAGAATACGGATCAAACGGGCGGCTTTGCGGGCACGGAGCTGACGCCGGACGTCATCGGATACGGAGATATTCATGTGCCTTACGTCCAAACGCTGAAGTCGAAGGCGGGACAAGGTCTGCTGCTGTTCAACACCGGCAGCGTAGGCGCGCCTTACGACGGGCTCCCTTATGCGAGCTATGCCATTCTGGAAGGACAGACGTCGCATCCGGCCTGCCTGGAGCCTGCCCCGTTCTCCGTACAGCTCGTCCGCGTGCCTTATGACGTCGAGCAAGCCGTCGCCTTCGCCGAACGCGTCGGCCTGCCCAATCTGGAGCGGTTCGTCAGCGAAATTCGCAGCGGGATCGAGCAGAAATAACGATCCGGACCCCTGCTTGCCATACTTTTCGACATTCGTCATCACATCCGACACACTACATGTCTCCTTGCCCCCAAACACGTTTGCATCGCAGAAGTAATGAGAGTATACTCGAAGCATGTCGAACGTTACATTACATAGACCAGCACACAGAAGACGGCAAACATGTTATGCGGTTTGCATGCGATGGTCAGCTTGAAAAGAGGCGAGCTCGCGTGGCGAAATGGCAGGTTAACTTAATCGTATTATGGGTGGGACAATTTTTGGTCATGGCCGGCATGACGATGATTGTTCCTTTTTTGCCTTTGTATTTGCAGGAGCTGGGACTTCATGACCCTCATAGTGTTGCGACTTGGGCCGGGGTCATCTTTGCGGGGAATTTCGTCACCGCCTTTATATTTCAACCGATCTGGGGCGGACTCGCCGACCGGTACGGACGCAAGGTGATGCTGCTGCGCTCCGGCTTCGGCATGGCGATCGTCATGACGCTGATGGGCTTCTCGACCAGCGCCTGGCATCTGCTGCTGCTCCGGCTCTTGAACGGTACGGTGTCCGGCTTCGTGCCCGCAGGAGTCGCGCTTATGTCCGCCACCACGCCGCGGGAGAAGGTCGGCTTCGCGATGGGCACGCTGCAATCCGGCTCTGTCGCCGGATCGATTCTCGGGCCGTTTCTCGGCGGGCTGCTCGCGGAATGGATCGGATTCCGCAACATTTTCTTCGTGACAGGCGCTACGCTTTTCGCTGCCTCACTGCTTGCAGCGCTGCTGGTGAAGGAATCGTTCGACGTGAAAAAAGCGCTTCAGAAGCCGAAGCAGTCCATGATGTCGGCGTTCAACGAGCTGCGGCGCATTTCGCAGCTTCCTTCGCTGTACTCCGTCACCTTCTTGATCCAGTTCTCGCTGCTCAGCGTCATGCCGCTTCTCCCGCTGTTCGTCCAGCAGCTTCACGGACAAGACGAGATGCTGGCGTTCTACGCCGGTCTGGTCGGATCGATGACCGGCTTCTCCAATATGATTGCTTCGCCGATATTCGGCAAATTGTCCGACCGGATCGGACCGGAGAAAATTCTCGTGACGTGCCTGCTCGGCGCCGCTGTGGCTGCGGTCCCCCAAGCCTTCGTGCAGAACGTGTGGCAGCTCTGTGCGGCCCGGTTTTTTCTTGGCATTTTTCTCGGCGGGCTGCTTCCTACAGTGAACGCGCTTATCCGGAAATATACGCCGAACGGGATGGAAAGCCGCTCCTACAGCTTCAATACGAGCGCGCTTGCGCTCGGGAACATGCTGGGCCCCGTCGTAGGCGGAGCGATCTCCGATGTGGTGACGATCCAGCAGCTTTTTCTTGTTTCGGCCGTCCTTCTCCTGATTAACGGCTTGTGGGCCCGAAAATCGATTCTGCTCCGACAAAAATCGACCCACTCCCCTTCATAACCACACTTTGTTACGATCAGCCTGTAAGCCTTTGGTGCTTTGTCATCCTAGGCTTGCAGGATTTTTTTGTCAAAAACCTCCGATTCCCCTCCCATAATACCTGAAATTTTGACAAATTAGTGAATTATATCGAAAACTAAGAAAATAAATTATGCCATTTTTCCTAAGATGAAGGAAAATGCAATAGATAATAAGAATCTAAGAAATAGTAATGAAAATTAAATATTTTTTTCCTTCTACTTGCCTTATTGATGGTGTTTCGGGAAGTATCCCATTCTACAGAAAAAAGAGGAAGATACTTATGACGCAATCACAAGTTGTCGAAACGGTTTCGACGATCATCGCAGAGGAACTTGAGAAAGCAAAAATGTCGAATCCTTTTTTCACCCGATTTCCCGAGAGCGCGCAACCGGAAAATTTCAAATGGTGCATGCACTTATACCACTTGTCCAAGCATTTCGGAGAGCTTCTTAAGCTGCGCTGGGAACGGTTCCCGAATGTCGGGCACGAAGTCTTCTTCACCCATTACGAGGAAGAGAAGGACCACGCCGAAATGCTCCGCAAATGGATGATGGATTTGGGGCTGGACGACCCCGAACAATCGTATCCGAATTATGAGACCGAGGACTTCATTTCGCTCCAGTACCGCGCTGTCAGCTCCATGAGCGAAAATTTGTCGCTTCTTCTTGTGAACAGTACAGCGGAAGGCTACGCCCACGCCATGTACCTGCACGCCTATGCCATTTTGAAAAAAGCCGGATTTACGAATCTGGAGTATTGGGAAATTCACTGCGAGGCGGACGAGGAGCACAGCAACGTCTATCATCTCATTCAAGCTATGAACGATAATGAACTAAAGGAAGCCGAGCATTTGATTCGATATACGTGCCGATCGCTCGATATCATGCTCGCGTCCTGGTTTAAATAGGAGGAAGATGATAGATATGGCATTCGAAGACGCTTTTAAGTATCACATTGACCGCACGAATCATGTTTTGTCCTGGCAAGTACTCGATTCGTTGACAGTGGAGGACGCCACCAAAGCAAGCGAGCTGGTAAAAAGCGGCCTTTCTTCGCTGAACGGTGCCAAGCTCCTCGTCGATAACCGTTTCATGATCAAGAACGGACGGCCGGTTGTCTTCTCTCCTGAAGTGAACGCGATCTGGGAGCAGCTTCAGAGCAGCATTTTGTCTCAAGTATCCCAATGCGCCGTGCTATGCAGCGGAACGATTATGAAAATGCAAATGGACCGCATCGCGCGGGCTTCCGGATTTATCGACGTGTTGCAGAGCTTCTGGAACGACGATCCGAGCGTCATGAAAAAGGAAGCCTACGTATTTCTGGGCATTTCGTCCAACGAGCTGATCGACAGGCCCCTTAGCGTATAAGCAGCGGTGTATATAAAGAAGGCCAGGAACGCTTGACGCGCTTCCCGGCCTTCTTTTATTACTTACGCAAGTTTACATCTTCACCTGTCCGCCTCTATCCCCGCACTCTCGCTATGGCGAGGCCGTCGTACGCCGGCAGCAGCACGCCTTCCAGACGCGGGTCGCGTGCCACACTTTCGTTAAATTGGCGCATCTTCGTCACGGCATTGCCGAACTGCTCGGGATCGGTCGTCTTGCCGCGCATCAGCAGGTTGTCGCCAAGGATGAGCGCGCCTGGCCGGGCCAGCTTGATCGCCCATTCCAAATAATTCGGATAGTTGCCCTTGTCCGCATCGATAAAAAACAGGTCGAACCGCCGGCCTTCCGCCGACAGCGCCTCCAGACTATCCAGCGCCTCGCCGATCCGGTATTCGACCTTGTCGCCGAGCCCCGCTTCGCGCAAATGCTTGTGCGCCAAGTCCGCATACTCCTGCTTCAGCTCCAGCGATACCAGCTTGCCGCCGGCGGACAAACCGCGCGCCAAGCAAATGCCGCTGTAGCCGCCGAGCGCCCCGATCTCCAGCACCTGTTCCGCGCGAACGAGCCGCGTGAGCATCGTCAGCAGCCGGCCGTACCCCGGCGCGATCGAAATTTCCGGCATCCCGTTCTCCCGGATGCCCTCCTTCACCCGCTCAAGCACCGCATCGGGCTTGAACAAACCTTCCAAATACGCTTCCGCCGATAATGGCATCTCCGTCATATCCGTGCTTCCTCCTCCGTTTGGTCCTCGTAGGGCGTACGGCTGTACCATTGCTTACATTCGTTCCCGCCGCCGTTGTATAATCGGGGCCAATCGCCTATACTAGTTTATTGTATGGCTTTTCCAAGGAGTGAGCAAGCGTTGACATCGAACACCATTGAATTGATTGCTACCGCCCCCATGGGCCTGGAAGCCGTTGTCGCCCGGGAAGTCCGCGACCTGGGATACGATCAGGTGACGGTTGAGAACGGCCGCGTCACGTTCGTCGGAGACGCGCTGGCGATCGCCCGGGCGAACCTGTGGCTGCGGACCGCCGACCGCGTGCTGGTCAAAATGGGACAATTCCCGGCACGCACCTTCGACGAGCTGTTCGAAGGGGTCAAAGCGCTGCCTTGGCCGGAATGGATTCCCGAGGATGGCGAGTTTCCGGTCGAAGGACGCTCGCATAAATCGCAGCTGTCGAGCGTTCCCGCCTGTCAGGGCATCGTGAAGAAAGCCGTCGTCGAAAGCATGAAGCTGCGCTATGGGACCGAATGGTTCCGCGAGACGGGCGGCCGCTTCGTCATTGAAGTCGCGCTGTTGAACGATATCGCGACGATTACGCTGGACACGACGGGGCCCGGGCTGCACAAGCGCGGCTACCGCAAGCTGGTCACCGAAGCGCCGCTGAAGGAAACGCTGGCGGCAGCCATGATCCTGCTCAGCCGCTGGCAGCCGGAGCGTCCGCTATACGATCCGTTCTGCGGCTCCGGAACGATCCCGGTCGAAGCGGCCATGATCGGCTGGAATCTGGCGCCGGGCCTGAGACGCAGCTTCAATGCAGAGGCGTGGCCGCTCGTCCCTGAGTCCCTGTGGCAGGAAGCGCGCGAAGAGGCCTACGATCTCGTGCGCGACGACGTGCCGCTGCAAATCGCAGGCTCGGACATCGACCGCAGCGCGATCGAGGTTGCCCAAGCGTCGGCCAAAGCAGCCGGACTGGCCAAGGAGCTCAGCTTGCAGACGTTGCCGGTGGCCAAAGCGCAGCCCCAAGGGGATTACGGCTGCATCATTACGAACCCGCCTTACGGCGAACGGCTTGGCGACCGGAGTGAAGCGGAACGCGCCGTCCGCGATTTCGGGCATTTGTATTCGCAGCTCTCCACTTGGTCCGCTTTTGTCCTGACCCCGGCCAAGCAGTTCGAGCACTACGTGAACCGCCCGGCAGACAAGAAGCGGAAGCTGTTTAACGGACGCATCGAATGCCAATTGTACCAGTACTTCGCACCGGGCGGCCTATACGCATGGCGCAAGGACCAAGCGGCGAACCCAAACCCTGAGCGGTAAGCTCAGGGTTTGATTTTGCAGCGCGCTGGCGATCCACATCAAAAGCAGCCCCTTTTGGCAAAAGGCAAAAAATCCTTACGAGACCGGAGCACTGATTCAGCTTGGGCCTTGTAAGGATGTATTCGATTCGTTCGCTCTAAGCCTCGACGCGGGGACGGGCCGGGTCGCAGAGGGGCGCTTTATACTCCGATGCTTGAGCAAGCTTTGTCAAGTAGTAGCATTCCTCACGGGACATATGATCGGCCATCAAAGGCGACAAGATCCCGAGCGCCTGCTTGCTAAGCCGAAGCTCCTCCAGCTCCCGCAGAAACTGCATGAACAGCACCATTTCAAGCTCTACGTCTTTGCCGAAACGCGTCAAAGCCGGAAACTTCTTCAGGTTTGCACGCAAATAGCCGGCCAGCTCGACCGCTTTCAAATAAAACTCGCGAAAATGCTGATCGAACGTCCTGGCCATCTCGGTCAAACGCGATTCCGCCATATCGAGATCACCTGCAATCGAGCTCGCATGCCCGTACGCGTCCTGCAGCCAAACCAGATGATGATGCAGCTCATGGAACACGGGGGCCGGTTGATCGGAAAGCAGACTCCTCAGCACTCGCAAATATTCCTCCGCCTCGTTCACCATATGGCTCAGAAACGAAGCCGACAGCCCGATCGTGATCTTCCCGATCAACTGCCTCTGCAGCAGATGCAGCTTGAAGCTGCGCAATAGCTGCGTCAAGCGGTAAGCTTCCCGCGTAATCTCGCTTAGCCGCTCGCGCTCTTGCGTCTGGTGGGCCTGATGAAGCAGACCGTCGAAGGCTGCGATCATCGTCCGGGCCCGCGTTACCTCTTCGGATTCGCCCGCAGACAGCGAATCATTAATAAACCGGGCATGATCCCCCATCACCTGCAGCCAGAACCGGTGTTCGAACGCCGCGGATGTCTCGAAATCCGTTACCATCCCTATCCCTGCCTCCCCCCGTCGGCCGATGAAGCCGTCATGTGCTACAAGCATCGTATGCACCACGACCGGGGCGAGTGCCTATTTGGGAAGTAAGGATCGGGATCGGCAAGCGGTTGCTAGGCGTGACGAAGATCCTGCGCCCGGCAGCTCCAATAATCGAAGAGCGACATGAACACTTCATTGTCCGCTTCGCACCGCACGGAAAGCTTTACTTCGCCGCGCCAATAAAATGTAATGACCTGCCGGCTGCGCCCCTTAACCATTTCCACGTCCCAGCAAGAGGAAGCGAGCTCGTACACCTCGCGATTGATGAACATTTTCGGGCCTTCGCTCGACAAAAAGACGCCGACGAAATCGTTGCCCACTTTGGTATAGAAGCCTTGCTTCGTCATGATGCTCCGTCCTTGGCTCTGATCTGCCATCCGTTCTCACTCCTTTATATGCAAACAAAAAGACTCTCCGCTAACGGTACGGGAGTCCGCATCTCTCATCGCGCGTCTCCGTGCCATCGGTAAACTGGCTGGCATCACGCAACCTCGGCGCCTTAGCCCAATAGCTTTGCGCCCGCGTGCTTCCGCTCGGTTTGCCTTTATCGAGCACGCTCGAAAATTGTCTTTTTGTGTATAATTGAATCTCATCTCTTAGGATAAAAGATCAACCCTGCATAATACATAGTTCTTATGGACTATTTTCATGGATTTTTATGTGAATTATGAAACATTTTAGATACTTGCTGGCCTTTCCAATAAAAATAGATTCCCGCCACCGTAACGGCAGCCATAACGGAGAACAGCGGACCGCCTCCCCATTCCGACAAAAGCACGCCGCCCGCCAAGGGACCGATAAAATGCCCGAGATTCGTAAACGACTGCGCGCCGTAATACGTGCCTCGCATTCCATCCGGCGCCAATCGGTCAATCAGCATGTTCGTTGCCGGAAAATTCAGCGCTTCCCCGATCGTGAACAGCACCATGGAGATCATAAACCCGATCCAGCCGGTAGAAACCGCATAGCCGATATCCCCGAGCGCAAACATGAGACCGCCTACCACAATCGCAGCCATCGGACCGCGGCTTTCGAACATTTTCGACAGCGGCACCTGCAGCAGGACGACCGTCACCGCATTGATCGTCATCAGCAGCGCGAACAGCGTCGCCCCGTCGGCTACGCTTTGCTGCACATACTGCGACAGAGTGGACATCATCTGCGAATAGCCGATCGCGGCGATGATTCCGCCGGCAATATAATAACGGAATACGCGGTCGCTCGCGATGATCCGCCATGCCGAGCGAACCGTCACTCCGCCGCGGCGCTCGCCTTCGATCTGACGAATGCCGAAAGCCTGAAGCAGCGCATAGAGCAAAGCGGCATAGAGCAAATAAACGAAGGCTGTGACCAGAAACGGCAGCCAGGCTTCGAACATGGCGAAGTAAGCGCCGAGCAGCGGTCCGACGGCTACGCCGACATTGATCGCAAGATAACGCATCGAGAAGACGTTAAGCCGCTTTTCTTTCACCGTCACGTCGGCCATCAGCGCTTGCGATACCGGTTCGTAGAGCGAACGGCAGAGCCCGTTCAGCATATTGAACAGCATGAAGAGCAGCGGCGCTTTGGCAAACGCAAAGCCGGCGAAGACGATCACCCAGCCGATCAAGGCAATCATCATGATGAACTTACGCCCCAGGCGATCCGACAAAGCTCCGCCAACGAAGCCGCCCGCCATGCCGGCAAGCGAGCCGATGCCGATGATCGCGCCGATCATGATCGGATGCAGCCCCGACTCCCGGGACAAATAAATGGCCAGAAATGGCATGCTCATGGACGAAGCGATCCGCGCCAGAGCGGTTCCCACAAGCAGCACATGCACGATTGGATGATACTCGCGTAAGAAATGAAGCAATCGAGACTTTACAGTTGCGAACATCGTGCCGACCTTCTCTCCATATATAACTCCTGGCATTATTAACCACCGGCAAATAAACCACAGAGTGAAACTGGATTTCATTATACAGCAATTGGTCGAGCCTGCCCAGTCATTCGGCAAAAAAATATGGCGTAACGGTAAAGAGCCCGTCCGCCTGGGATGAGCTCTTTCTACACTGACGATTTTATTTTAATTCTTCGCTGACCTGAATGATGTACATTTGCGTCGGGTTGCCGTTCACCTTCAACTGGCCTTGGTCGTCGTAGCCGTCCACGCCGAAATCGTTGTCGTTTACAACGGCGATCGTATGCTTGTCCACCACCGCGAGCCCTTCCAGCTTCTCGTGCGGATAACCCAGCTTCGCCACGTCCACGATCAGCTCCTTGCCGGCCGGCAAATGCAGCTTGATCGTTTCGAGCACTTCGATCGTTCCGCCGGCCGCTTTAATCTTGTAAATGCGCGGCACATACGTCTCGTTCGGGAACGTACGCAGCTTGTCCTTGCCGAACTCCCCGTTCGGCCCGCGGTCAGCCAGCGTATAGAACACGTCGGCCGGGTCGCCCGGCAGATGGATCAGCCCCGAGAAGCCGCCCTCTTTCAGGCTACCGACCAGCGTCCCCGGATTTTTCCACTCGTGTACGGCTGCGATCTTCGGCATCTCCTTGAGCCGGTGCGTCAGGAGGTTCGTCCGTCATTTCTTCTTAATATACTTGCTCGCTTTCTCGATCGCTTCGTCTTCCGTCGCGCCGGTCACGTACCGGCCGTTAATATAAATGAAGGCAAACCGCGAGCACGGGCCGCAATAGGACTTGCAGCCGACCTTGATGTCGGCGTCAGGCGCCAGCTTCTGCAGCTTCGGCAGCGTGGTTTTCATTTTCATATGCTTGCATTTATCACAAACGCGAATATCATTGGCCATGCGGAGTTATCCTTTCTGAGGCAGCCGGGCGGCGGATTAATGGTCGCCGTGGTTGCCTTTGCTCGGATTGGTGACCGCAAAGCCTTCCTCCGGCACATAGAAGTAGTCGACGCGCACGCCGTCCAGCAGCGGCTCGTCCTTCTGCAAAATAACGTCGATCCCGCTGTCGGTGGTTACGACCACGTCATTTTCCGTAGGCGTGTCCATTCCGAGTCCGTAGTGCGCATGTTCGCCGTGCTTGTGCGTTACATATACGCGAAGCTTCAAATCTTTGTTTTCCTCTTGTTCCATCTCGGCCAAAAGCATCTTGACGGCGTTGCGCGAAATCTTGCAGTTCATGTCCAGTTACATCTCCCACTATTAAGCATTTTCACCTTATTGTATATAAACCCGGGAACGAAAGCAACCTTCCGCAGCCGTTTCACAAATGCTGGTAAGAAGCCGTTCATTTCTGATATGATTACAAGTATATGAACTCACGCACGAAGGGAAAGCGAGGAGACAGCGAGATGTCATTGACGGAAAGCAAACAAAACAGCCGGTTCACATCGAATGCTCGATTGAGAAACGCTTGACGTGACTGGCGGCCATCAGCCCCAACTCGCTGACGGACACCTTGCGCCGCTTGGAGGAAAAACAGCGTGCTCGAACGGACGGCTTGCCCAACCGTCCCCTTCACGGTCAAATATACGCTGACGCCAAGGGCGAGGATTTGTACCGAGTACTAAGAAGAAATGAAGCTATGGGCGGCCAAATGGCGCTGACCCGCTAATATTCCGAGGTGACCTATGATTTCTTTTTACCGCAAATATTACAAAACGGTCTTCGACATCGCTTTGCTTGTGATGACCGTGTACCTGTTCATGTTGGCCTTCAGTTACCTGTACCGCATTGCAACCCCGATCTTTCTGGCTTTTGTCGTTTACATGATTATTGAGCCGTTTGCGCGTTTCCTGCACCGCAGAGGCATCAAGAAGGCGATTGCGTCCGCGATTTCGACCATGATATTCGTGCTCGTCATTCTGGGCGCGATTACCGGCGCCGGGGTTATCTTCACGAGCCAGATCATCAGCCTGAAAGACAAGCTGCCCGAATACACCGCGGTGCTGACACGGGAAATCGCCAAGCAATCGGACACTCTGCAAGACCGCTTCGGCACGCTCCCGACGGAAGACATCGTGAATAAAGCCAAGGAATATTCGACGGAAATCGCGAAAAAAGCGACCGAAATCGTCCGTTCGTTCCTGAGCAGCACGTTTACGGTCCTTACGTCCTTTTCGGCTTTCTTGGTGAACTTCGTCATTGCGATCATTTTGGCGTATTTTCTAAGCATCGAAATCGAATCCTGGAAGCGGATCGCGGAGAATAAGACGCCCAACACGTTCAAGAAAGCGTTCCACTTCGTCCGCGAAAACGTGCTGAACGGCATCGTCACCTATATCAAGGCGCAGGCCAAGCTGATCAGCGTGACGTTTGTCGTCATCTTCGTCGCACTGCTCGTCATGAATATCAAAAATGCGTTTTCCGTCGCACTGCTGGCTGCCTTCTTCGACGTACTGCCGCTGCTCGGCGTCTCGACGCTGTTCATTCCGTGGATCATTTACCTGTTCGTGGTCGGCCAAACGACGCTGGCTATCTGGCTCTCCGTCTTGCTCGCGGTCGTAATCTCCGTCAGGCAAATCCTGGAGCCGAAAATTACGGGCGATTCGCTCGGGGTTTCCGCTTTTACGATGCTTTCCTTCATGATGGTGTCGCTGTCTCTATTCGGCGCGGCCGGACTGATTTTGTCGCCGATTCTCATCATCCTGATCAAAGCGCTGTACGAGCAAGGCTATTTGAAACAATGGATCCGCATGCCGGCAGAGGAGTATGAGCCGGAGCTTCCGAAGAGCAAATAGCGTTCCTCGATAGACTCTATTAGGAGAAGAAAAGAGCTGCCTGCGGGCAGCTCTTTTCGTATTTATCAGGTGGCGCCGTATTTGCGCTCTGCCCGGTCGGTGAACCAGTTCATGAGCAGCATCGTAACGGCGATATCGTCCAGCGGAATGAATGGCAGCGCATCGGGCATAACCCAATACACGAGCGCAGGGACGAAAAACAGCAGCTTTTCCCCTATCGGCACTTTGGGCGAGCGCAGCAGCGGGATAATTCGGCGGAATACATGACCCCAATGCCGCAGCGACCACAATCGTTTCCACATGACGAATCGTCCCCTTTCCTTGTACGAATGGCCTCTCTCTACAGTATACACCATCTTTCGGCAATCCCGAAAGAGTCCGACAAACTTCGACAATTTCAACCCGTTTACAGCTTTTCCCCTATCCAGCATAATGATAAAGTGACGTTCCAACCTTTATCAAGGAGTGATTCCATGTCTAAGAAAGTACTTGTGCTGACAGGAGACGCGGTTGAAGTATTGGAGGTGTATTACCCGTACTACCGGCTGTTGGAGGAAGGGTACGAAGCGGTTATTGCCTCGCCGACGAAGAAGACGCTTCACACCGTCGTACACGATTTCGTCGAAGGTTGGGAGACCTACACGGAGAAACTCGGTCACCGGCTTCCGTCTCATATTGCCTTTGCGGAGGTGGACCCGTCCGAATATGACGCGTTGATCATTCCGGGCGGCAGAGCGCCGGAATACATCCGTTCCGACGTCAACGTCCCCCGCATCATCGCTCATTTTCTGGAAGCGGATAAGCCTGTCGGGGCCATATGCCATGCGGCCCAAGTGTTCGTCTCGCTGCCCGACTACAGCTATTTCCAAGGCCGCACCATGACCGCGTATACGGCTTGCCGTCCCGATATCGAGCGCCTCGGCGCCACCTATGGCCCGGACACGCTTCATGTGGACGGAAAGCTCGTCACCGGGCACGCCTGGCCCGATCTGCCGGGCTTCATGCGCGAATTTTTGAAGCTCTTGAAGTAAACGGAAAAGAAGTGCTCCCGTCCCAGGTCAATCCTTCGCGGAAGCACTTCTTTTTTTACGACATCGGAGCCGCAGCTACAGCTTCAATCCTTCCAGCATAATGCCGATCACCTCGTCGTACATTTGCGGGAACTGCCCGATCGGAAGAGGGTTGATGCCGATTCCCGCTTCGATGGTGAACCCCAGGCGGCCGAACTCCTGAATAAACCAATCTTTATACCCGGCATCGCTGCCGGTCAGCTCGACGGCCCGATAACCGCTCGCCTTCGCCAGCCGGCGTGCCGCTTCTTCAGCCTCCGGTGGCTCCTGCCCCCGGTAGTTCCAATAAATTTCCCTGCCCTGCGTATGAAACGCCATTGCCAGGCGAAACGAATGCCCGCGGGTGAACGCTTCTATCGCCTGCGCTTCCGGCTCGGACAGCGGCGCAGGCCCCGCATAGTCCCGCGGACCCGGACCGGGCACTTCCCGCCTGTCGCGCTCCGCCTCCCAATGAGCCGGAAACTGGTCGTTCAGATCGACGCCGCGGATATTCGCTTTCCAGCGGGAGAACTGCTGCGAATCGTAATTCCACCGGAGCAGTTCCTTATAATAAGGATGCCCCGGCGTAGCCCCTTGCTGCACAAGCTCCACGCCGTCCGGATTGACCATAGGCACAACCCACAGCGAGGTTTGCTCATACAGTGCGGTCATATCCCGGTTGCGCAGCGGCTTCCTTCCGGCATAGGCCGCTGCATAATCCTCGATAAATTTTATCAGCAGCAGCGATGTCATCCATTCGTTCGCATGAAACGCCCCGTTATAATGCACTTCCCGAGGGCCAGTGCCTATGCGCACCGCCGGAATATCTTTTCCGAGCACGGATTGACCGATGAGCGTCATTTCCAGAAAGGGATACGCTTCCAGCAACCGGTCCAAATTGTCCATGAGCTCCGCATAACCGTATTCCACATCCGTTTCGACAATCGTCAAGCCTTTGCTTACGGGAAGCACGATAGTTTGTCCGATCCGCAGACGGCGCGGGTCCGCATCGGGGTTGGCCGACTGGAGCTCCGTCAACGAAATGTTGAACCGCAGGGCCAGATCCCACAGCGTGTCCCCCGCTTGAATGACGTAGCGGCTCGTCGTTCTTACGGGAATGTGGACGACTTGGCCGGGATACAAATAGTTGTGCTCTTTTAAATGTGGATTTGCCCCATAAAGCGCCGTCACGTTCATACCATACCGTCGTGCGACCCGATGGAGCGTATCTCCGCGCTTGACGACGTAAGGAAATGTCATCCGACAGCCCTCCTCAGCTTACTGCCCGGACGCAAAGGCCCGGGGTTCGCTAATGCATATGCCGGAGAGCTATATAATATTCGGAACCTGCCAGACGACGGGCGTCACCTTGATTTGCTCGTTCAGCCATCCTTGCGCAATCATCTTGAACATCCACGAATCTCCGCTGCAAAAAAATTGATGAACCGGCAGCTTATTGGAGGTCGCCAGCATTCCCTTATGATACAGGATGGTGCTGATTTCCCGCGCGGTCTCTTCCGCCGAGTTAATCAAAGCAACTTGCGGTCCCATGACCGAAGCAATCGTATCCGTAAGGAACGGGTAATGCGTACACCCGAGAATCAGGCAATCCATCGGGGATTCCTTCAGCTCGCTAAGCGATTCCTCGACGACCTGCCGGGTTTGTTCACCGCGGAATACGCCCTTCTCGACCAAAGGCACGAACAAAGGACAGGCCCGGCTCACGACTTCAATGTGAGGGGAAATTTGGCGCAGCGCCGTTTCGTAAGCATTGCTTTGGATCGTTCCGATCGTTCCGATGACGCCGATCTTTTGGTTGCGGGTCATTTTAATCGCTGCCCGGGCTCCGGGATGAATGACGCCCACCACGGGAACGGCCAATCTCGCGCGAATTTCCTCCAAGGCGACGGCCGTTGCCGTATTGCAGGCGATGACCACCATTTTGGGGTGAAACTGAAGCAAATAATCGACGATCTGATGCGTGAAGCGAGCAACCTCCTCGGCCGGCCTCGGTCCGTAAGGCGTCCGGGCGGTATCTCCGAAATAAACGATTTTCTCCTGCGGCAGTTGGCGCATGACCTCTTTGACGACCGTCAATCCGCCGACTCCTGAATCCAATATGGCTATCGCTTGCTGCACGGTTATTCGCTTCCTTTATGTTGGTCTGTTCACTTCTAGGGTTATGGTATGTAGAGCGAAAAGGAAAGGTGTCCGCTTCGGCTTGTTTCCCCATTCGGATCATTTTATCTTAACAGACCCCGGCCAAAAATAAAACCCGCCCTGAGGCGGGTCACGGCTCAGAACGGAGCGTGCCGGACAAAACTACTTCGGAGGCTCGATATCGCTTAACAGCGCAAACTCGTAGCCCGCTTTTTTGACGGCTTTGACGATTTTATCCAGCGCCTGAATGTTTTCCGGCGAACCTTGATGCATTAAGATAATGTTGCCGTCGTGCAAATTGTTCATAATGTCGTTGTAGGGGTCCTCCGCACCGTTCTTGCGGGGCTCCCAGTCGCGCATGGCCGTAGACCAGAAGACGGACGTGTACCCCATATCGGATACCATTTTCAATAAGTGCATATTATAGCGGCCGTACGGAAAACGAAAATACGGCTGGATGTCCTTGCCGGTCACATCTTTATAAAGCTTCTCGTAATCTTCGATTTCTTTGCGCACCTGCTCATCGGTTTGCGTATTCATATCCGTATGCGTCATCGTATGGTTGGCGATCAGATGCCCGTCGGCCACAAGCGTCCGGATGAAATCGGGATTTTTCTTGACGTTGTACCCCGCGATAAAGAAGTTCGCCTTCACCTTGTTGTCCTTCAGCGACTTGACCAACGTATCGATATCTCCGAGCGGACCGCCGGTATCGATGGTCAAATATACTTTTTTTCCGGTCCCGACCCAGAGCGCCTTCATGTCTTTCGTATAGCTTTTCGTCTCCGCCGGGAAATTCGGAACCTGGCCTTTGGGTTTCTTCATATAATACCACGAGAGTGCCTTGCGGTCTCCGGTACCTGCCGCCGACGGTTCCTTCGTTTTGCCGCCCGTGACGGCTGCGGCCGGATTTTTCGGTCCGGATGCGCCCGTTTTGCCGTTATCGTTGACAGCTCCTGTCGCGCCAGACGGCTGGCTTTGTTTGTCCGCAGGCTCGGATGGGTTCGGTTTGTCCTTCGCCGCTTTCGTTTCCTTCGTCTCTTTTGCTTCTTTTGTGTCTTTCTCCGCTTTCGCGTCCTTGGCTGACTCCGAGTTGACGGAGGTCGCCGGCGGGGCCGGGACAACCGAAGAGTCGCCCGTCGAGGCGGATGACTTCTTGGATTCAGCCGGCTTCGGTGTTTCAGCCGGCTTCGGCGACTCCGTTGGCGCAGGTGGCTCGGCGGCGCGCTCATTGCCGCAAGCTGTGAGCATGAGAGACAATGCCGCAGCAAGCATCCAGGTCGCCTTTGTCTTGTTGTTCATCGCTGTTCCCCATTTCGTTGGTCGTGGAGTCATTTGGTGCGGTCGAAAATCAATGGATCGAACACGAATAATTGTTCGTATATATTTTACCAAACGACGTAACATGTGGCAAACTAACGTAAATATCGCTAGGCCATTCATGCAAAACAGACAAAGAAAAGACCCCCGCGGGGAAACCGCAGAGGTCCCTCCCCGCTTGTGGAAACGTCATTGTCTTGCCTGTCTTGACTATACGCCGCTTCGCCGGGAATGCATATGGACCCAAACCACTTTCGTGTGGAAAAATGTAGTTCGCCTTATTTCTTTTCAGCCACCCACATCAAAATTTGCAGAACCGTGATTAGCACGAATGCGACCAGCGCCAGAAACGGAATCGTGACGAACCCGAACCAATCGATATAGTCCAAGTCGCATGGAACCGGGCCGCACGCCGCTGCTCCGGTCTTGAACCAGTCGGTCTTCTGCATGAGGTAATGGTATAACGAAATGCCCCCGCCCCAAATGGACATCGGCAGAACATACAGGTACATATGTCGTTCTTTGCGCACGGCCGCGATGCCCAATATAATCACGAGCGGATACATCAGGATGCGCTGGTACCAGCACAGCTTGCATGGGGTAAACTGCATAATCTCCGAAAAATACAGGCTCCCCAGCGTAGCCGTGAGCGCCACAACCCATGACATATGGTGCCCGTTCTCCCGAATGGTCTGTTTCCAATTCAATCGTCCATCTCTCCCTTCATTTTGTCTACATCATATCAGAACTGACAGAGGTGTACCATCACATGGCTCACGTCTATCACGAGGCAGTGTTTAACCCTCATTCCGGTAAAGTCGGGTTGACCGTACTGTTTGCAGTCCACGCCCAGTCCGCAGCGCAGCACAAGGTCGGACCACAGGTACTTGAGTATCATTTGGTGCATACGGTCGTTTCGGGCCAGGCGGAATTTTCGCCGCCAGCATAGCGATCCCAAACTAAAATAAGCGGACAGCCGCTTTCACAGTCGAAGGCGCTGCCCGCTTATATTTTCCGTGTATGGTAGAACAGCACGCCCTTACACCGAGAAGCTGTACGCCACCTCGTCCGCTTCGTGCCGGACCAGTCCGGTCCATTGCTCCCGCGGCACAAGATCGACCACGGCTTTGACGGCGATCCGGCCGAAATCCAACTGCGGCACCTGCTCAAGCGTCAGCCGGTCGGTCATCAGTCTGCCCAGCAGGCCGGGAAAACGGGCTTCCATCTGCTTCAGCCGATACAGTCCGGTTTCAAAGTCCTTGCGCGACGCGTTCACCGAGCCGAGCACGCATTTATTCTCCAGCACCAGCTCCTGGTTAATCTGATCGGAGGAAATCCGGATGCTCCGGTTGCCCGGGGTTACGCCGAGGAGCGCCAACACGCCGTTCGGCCCCAAGGCGGCCATCGCGTCAAACGCGAGCGGGCTGTAGCCCGTGCATTCGAAGATGAGGTCCGCGCGCCGGCTGTTTCGCTGCAGGAACGCTCCCAACGCGGGTACGGCAGAAGCGCTCCCGGAGCCCGCCGGGGCGGCTGCTTCGTCTTCCGCCCGCGCGTACATCGCTCCGCAGGCTCGCACAAGCTCGGCCCCGATCGAATCGTCCGGCGACTTGGACCATACCACGGTATCCAGACCCAGACACCGGCACGTTAGCGCAGCAAGCAGCCCAAGCGGTCCCGAGCCGAGCACTACAGCCGTCCTCGGCTGCCAGACGAGCCGCTGCTGAATGCGCTGCACCTCGTTCCACACCTTCTCGACAATGCTCTGCGGCTCAGCCAAGATCCCGTAGGCAAGACTTCCCGCGGGCACCTTGACCAAATATCTCGCATCCTCGACATAATAGTCCGACAAATACCCGTGCGCGCCGCGGATACCGCGTTCCGTATACTGCCCCGTTTCGCAGAAGTCCTGCTGCCCGTTGCGGCAGTTGACGCATCCCGGGTCCGCGCACGGCCTGCGCACCAAGGCGCAGACCGCGTCTCCCGGCGCGAATCCCGTGGCCGGGTCCGCCTCTTCCACGACGCCGAGCGATTCGTGCCCGATCGTCAGCGACGTTTCGCCCGCCGGCGGCACGCCGTACTTTTCGTTCATAATCTCGCGGTCCGTCCCGTCAAGGCCGATGCAGAGCACGCGGACGAGCACGTCCGTCTTCGTCTGCCGCACGGGACGCTCGATCTCGACCAGCTCCAGCTTCGGCGCCCCCGCTCCGCCCGCAGGCGTCAGGCCGGTTAGGCGCACCGCCTTCATCGCTTCTCTCCTGTCGCATGGAGCAGCTTCGCGTCGCTCTGATCCTCGCGGCCGCGTTCCCGGTGCCGGAACAGCTTCAGCTTCGCCAAGTATTCCTGCACCACCTTGACGAACGTCGCATGGGACCAGGTCAACGGCGAAACGGACATCGGCTCGCCGCTGAACGGATGCACCTGCTCGGCCAAAATTCCCGAAGGCAGCGCATGGCTCATCGTCCATCGCAGCAAATCCGCCGCCTCCTTCAGCTCCTCTTCGCCCTTCGCCGCGGCAATTACGTATTCCGCATACCAGAGTGTGCAAATAAACCACGGATTGCCCGGCACCTTGACGACATCCTTCGTCACCTGATGATAATAATCGTTGGAATACCGGGCGAGCCCTCCCACCTCCGTCTGCACCCAAAGCTGCTGACGGATTGCTTTCATGGTAGAAACGACCCGCGGGTCGTCCGGCGCAAACATCCCGAAGTCGAATATCGCGTACATGCTCGCATCCAGAGTTAAATCCGGCTCGTACGCCTGCTTCTCGTCATTCCAATAGAGTGAACGAATAAACCGCTGCTCCTGTTCGGAATAAAGCGAGTGCTCAACCGCCTGCTTTACGCTGCCCGCCTTATCCCGGTAATGCAGTGCCCTCAGCTTATCCCCGAAATGCTCGGCGAAGCCCGCGGCGGCGAGCAGCCCCGCATAGACGCTCGCGACCGTGAACAAATGCACGCCGTAGCGTTCCTCCCACAGGTCGTACGAGGGCAGCGGCAATCCGGAAGCATCGGTATAACGCGCCATAAAATCGGCCGCAGGCAGGACGAGGTTGTCGTAGTCGTCGCGCGCTTCGTCCAGCGTCCGGGCCTGCCGGTGATGATGCCACAACGCGAACAGCACAAGCGCCGTCTCGTCCTCCTGGATGGCAAGCTGCTTCTCGCCGCGGGCATTGACCCACGGGTGCCAGCTCGAACCGACGGAGCCATCCGGGTTGTACTTGTGGAGCAAGTAGCCGTCCTCCGACAATCCCCGCTTGCAAAACTGGAAAAATCGTTTCGTCAGCGCATGATAGCCGCTTCGGTCGAGCGCATGTGCAATCAGCGCGCCGTCCCGCGGCCACATATACGAATACGTGTCGCGCGCAAACTTCAAAATGTCCGAATCGTTGGCTGCCAGAATAGCCCCCCGGTTGTCCGTATTCGTGCGGACCACGAGCAGACTCCGCTTGTAGAAGGAAGCCATGTCCGGCTCAAGCAGCTTCAAATCGTGCCGGTCGTGTCCGAGCCACTGTCCCCAGTAATTGTACGTGCGCTGCAGCAGCGCATGCGGCGTAGCCGACCGGACCGTGCGCTCCAGCTTGCGGATTTCCTGGTCGCCCCGGGCGAAGCAAATCCAGAACCAAGCCTCCTTCGCCCCCTTGGCCGGCACGCGCAAGGCCAGTTCGACCGTTCCGTCAACCGATCCTTGCGCAATCGGATTGCCGCTGAGCCGCCCGTCTTCCGCATCCCGCCATGTTCCTTCGAGCCGGTTCATTTCCTTTTGCCCGGTTGCGTACGAAGTAACCCCCGCCTCCTTCTGATCCTGCCCCCGGCACGACAACGACACGTACCGATGCCCCTTGTAAAAGACTAGCGATCTCAGTTCCGGGTCGTAGTATACCGTATCGCCCACACCGTTGCCGTACAAATGCAGATCCAGATGGAAAAACAGCTTCACCTCGCGTTCCAGGTCCCAGTCGTTTTCCACGATCACCTTGCGGATGAATACATTCTCCTGCACATCCACGCCGTCGCGGAGCTGCAGCTTGAGGCCGAGCCGCTCGTGCGTGCAGGCGACGTTCGTAATCATCTTGTCGTTCAAATAGCCGGACTGCTTCTTCAGCTCAGGATGGTCGATCCAGAAAAAATCTTCCGCCGTCCACACACCAAAATGCGATAAATGATCGAGCGCTTGATTCTCCTGACCCACATAAGGGAAATAAACATCCCGAACATTGTAATGGACGTCAAAATTAATAAGCACATTGCCGTTGCCTATAGGCAAATCACGGGCCATAACGTCTTCATCCCCTTCCTACTCATCCTAATTTTCCCCATGAGTGGAAGTAATTTATGCATTCGACATAAAAACCCTTCGCATCCTTGGTATATTATGGTATACTCAAGTAAGCATGAAAAGGCCGACCTGTAGAGGCCAGCCTTTGGTATGAAAATGGTTATGGGCAAGTGCCACTTATTTGCGTTTTCTTCCGTGTTTCACTAAGGTCATGCGACGGGTATGGCGCAGCCAGGAGTAATAAGCTTTCAGATCACGAAGTTGAATATCCTGAGACACGCGGCCCAAGAACGTAACGACAATCATTTTATGAAGAGGATCGCCTGCGATATCGGTTTCATCCTTCAATTCGATAAACTCGGCGACCATCACAAGGTCATCGTCAATCAGGTAAACGTCTTTTTCATTTGCATAATAAGGTTGGACTTTACAGTTTTTCAGTCTTTCCCACAAAAAGGAGCAAATATGCCCAATTCCGCCCTGCTCGTTCTCCACCCGCTCCGACCATCGACTGAGCGCATGGCTGGTAATGACAATATCTGCTACTTTATAACCATTAAATTCAATATAGTAAGGTTCGTAGGTGCTCCAACGGTTCATAACTTTGTCTCTCATTACAATCCCACCCCCTTTTGTAACGCTAAAAAAGTGTACTACTTCTAATGTAGTATTCGTATTACATAGAGTCAAGAGGCAGACACACCACATAAACGCTTTTTTAGAAATTGCTATTTCCTTTCATACGTTTGTCCATTACAATAGTTTCAGAGAGGAGTGACCAGGTTTGGGACAACCTATTCCCGATTTCGGAAAATTTCTTGAGGGGCTTCGAGGCTCGATGTCTTTGCGAGAAGCGGCTCGCAAAAGCGGTCTTTCCCATGCCTACATCCGAGATCTTGAGCTTGAGCGAAACCGTTCCACCAATGACAAAATAACCCCGTCGCCGGATACGCTTCAGAAGCTGTCGGCTGCATACGGCTACCCCTATACCGATTTGATGATTAAAGCAGGACATCTGATGAGCAGTCATATTTCTTCGTCTTTCGCCCCCAAGCGAAACGAGGATATAGACCTGTCGAGCGTCTACTTCATCGAGATCGGCTTGAATGAAATTACTTATTATCTGGAAGGAGCGACAATGACGAGGAGCATCGAGTCGCTGCTTGATTTCAGCAGCTTTTTGGACCGATTGGAAGAGAACGATTTCAAGAAGATGGACACCGATCTTTACGTCAATTTCAATCACATCCGCAAATATGACGAACGGCGCGGCCGGCTTTATTTTAATGAAAACGGCGAGGACCCGCACGTCACCATCTCAGCAATCCGGCAACGGAAATACCACGAACATCTTCTGCGCAAAGTGGCGATCAACACCAAAAAAAGCTTAGAATTTTCCTTCAGTAAAAGCAGCAAATCGGCAGCTTTCTCCTCACTGGAGAAGAACGTCTAGTTGCGTCCTGCACCATTGTATCTATCACCGCCCGCGAGCGCGAACGACTGCCGCGGGCTATTTTTGTATCCGATTCTGCCAGTAGGAGCGGGAGTGAATCGTTGTTAGTATTATTCTATGCTTCCGGCTCCTGTTTAGAATGCATTCGCTGAGAGTGTTCATAGTTTTTTAGCCGCTCGCCCTGAAGGCTGTCCTTCTTGATTGCTGCCATACTCCAAATTAATCCACGTTACGATGTTTGTCACCCCCTCAAATGTGTAACCTCCCTGTTAATAAATTCGCACCTGGGTACGGAACAGCTTCTCCGTGTCCTCGGACGCCATGTTGATTTTGGCCAGCAGCTTAAACGCCTCCTTCAAGTATTCGACGGAATCCGTTCCCGGCTGCTCTTGAAAAAACTGAACGACTTCCAGCAGCATCCCGGTACAACTGTCGTCCCCCAGAGCGAAGCGTGTTTCAGATAAAATCAGCTTGGCCATATGTATGTTGCGGTTATTCCAGCTATGCTCAATAATCTGTCGGCAGACCGTTTCCGCTTCTTCGTATTCTCCACATCGGTTATGCAGCTTCGCCAGCCGCAGCCGCGCGATCTCGACAAAATAGGGCTGCTTGGTCGCCTCTCCGATTTCCAAGGAACGGCGCTGATGCTCAAAGGCCAGCTTGTACTCTCCCATATCGGCATACAAATCCCCAATATTATTGTTAAAGATCAACTCAAACGACGGATGATACGCAAAATAAGCGGCAGTCTGCTTGTATTCTTCCTCCGCATCCGCAACCTTTCCAACGGCCTGGTAGCTTTTGCCCCGCAAATTATGCGAGCGGAACCGGGAGACCGGGGAAAGCCTCTTTCTGCTTTTGACAGCCTGAAGGAGCGAAATGGCCGTATGGTATTCTCCGATTCCGTAGCGATAAGCGGACATCGTCAGCTGAACCGAAATCGCAAGCTCCTGCGGGACGCTGTGCCGCTGCACAAGGGCGTAAGCTTCTTCAATCCATTCGGACGCATGGCCCGGATCGATGTTCACATACATGAACGAAAGCCGGTTTAAGCCAGCGGCGAGCATGGGAATGTCTTGCAGCTCCCGGGCTAGGTCAATCCATTGCTTGTACTCGCTCTCGGCTTCCTTGAAATTTTGACGAACGTCCTCGACAAATGCCCGTAGAGCATGCAGGTCGGCCCGGTACACCGGTTTTACCTCGAACCGTATCCCCTTCAAGTGCTCGATCCACTTCTGGATCGTCTCGTAGTCCCGTTCCTTCTCGTACCTCTCCTGAAGGTAATCGAGAATAAGCCCCAGCGCTTTCTGATCGGGGTCCTTCACACTCATCCGTTCCAGCCAATCGAGAATCGGCATCCCAAGCCGACCCAGCAGCTTTTCGACGATCGTGATGTGCGGAAAATAGTCCTCATTTTCAATCCGTGAAATCATACTGCGGGTACAAATTCCTTCGGAAAGCTCCTTTTGCAGCATCGGGACGGCTTCGCGCCTCGAGCGAATGAGTTGCCCGAAATGATCCAGGTTCATAGCAAGCTTCCCTCCTTATCCGCTCCAATCATCCATAGATTGCTGCAGTACGATTTGGTGATCCAGTCAAGATTGGCATACGTCTCTTGGGAGATATGATAGCTTCGCGCGCCGGTCATGGATCGGATCTTCAGCCCGCAATCCAAGAGCAGCCGATGCAGTTCGACCGGCATCAGCATATTGTAATTGGTGGGCTCGCCCCGCAAGCGCTTCAACGCTTCTTCGTGAGGCAAATTGCCAGGACCCAGACAAGCGATGACTATTCCGCCTCCCGGCTTGATCACCCGGGCCATTTCACGGATCATCCCGTACGGATTCCGCACCCACTCCACCACCGTGCAGCAGAAGACATAGTCGAAAGTCCCGTCTTCCTCGGGAATCGGGTCGCAATCCGATAAATACGCCTCGACCCGCCTTGCCTTGGCGCTCTCGACCATGGCTGGAGAAATATCGATGCCTTTCGCGAGAAAGCCCATCCCGTTCAAGCGCTTCGTACCGATCCCCGGCCCACAGCCGACGTCAAGCACGCGCCGCCCTCCATCCCGGACCGCAAATTTCGCAAAATACTTCAGTAGCAAACTTCGGCTGCCGTTGTCCCATAAGTCTTCATTTGAAAAGAAGGTGCTGAATTCGTCCCACCATGCTCCGCTATATACGTCAACCGTCATTAGGCGTATCCTCTCTTTGCCTCCAGATCATCGCTCCATCCCTCTTTGGACCAAGCCGTTCCTATGCCAAAACATGGCATAAATTCGCTTGAAGTTCAGCACGGACTCTTGTACACTGTAGCTTTAGAGCAAAAAAAGCCTGCTTTGGTTGCGTGCAGTCCTCTATCTCTTACACTACCAAAGTCCAGGCTTCTTTGCCATTATGGCTTGAATTAAACGTACCTGCGATTTTCTTAAGTTCGCTAAATTCGATAACAGCAGTGATACTCTCTAAGAAGCGTGTGGGACTTACCTTCGTTCAATTTAATCCCAAACCGTTCTTTTGACCGCCGGGTCTGTAAAATAAATTGTGTAAGCTCTCAACTGAGATAAATTTGTCATTACTGTATAACCTTTATTATTCACATCTGTAACTTACAATCCTTGATTGCAGTAATTCAATTATTCTTTTTAATTCTTTGCTTCATCTATGTTTTTGAATAAGAATCTTTCCTTCATTTTTAATGTCGGTCATAACTTATTTACTCGCATCGTTAGAAGAAGCAGTGCTTAATTTGATCATTTCAAATTTTAATTCAGAATTATTTGTAACGTATGCGAAGAAACTCGTTGTTTTGCCAGCATTATTTATTGGTAGCTGTAATTACGCTTTATCTTTCTTATTATTCAAAAAGCGTATTGGATTTAGTTTTCTTTCTTTTCATCATTACCAAAAAGCAAAAGTATTACGGAAAATAAGCTTAAATATTATGCAGTTGTTGCTAGTACGCCTTCAACGCTTAATCTGTGAGGTGCAAACGACGCATTTCCATACATCGAAGCCGCGGCTGACCACTATTTTAGTATTGACGGCGTACTAGTTTTTATATTTCAATGCTCAGTATCACGCTTTTTCATTAAAAAATAAGGCAGGCAATCTATTCCCGGCAATGCTAACTCATGCCTCATTAAACTATATTTCCATTTTAGAAATAACATTAAATAGGTAAAAAGCAAAATTATAACAGTTAAAATTCGATAATTTTCGACAAAAATTTTCTTGTGTACTTATTATGTGTATATTAAACTTATCTTGAAGCAAGATGATTCTAAAGTTTTCCAAACAATTTTGTCATGTGATAGGACTTTTTTACCATATATGATAACTTGTAAGAACTATCTAACAACTAGTTTTTTAAAGGGGATTCCTCATGGTTACTTTTCTTGTAAAAACGGTGTTTACGACTATCGAATTTTTCGCAATGGTATTGTTGGTTTTATCTTCTTTCCGTATATACTTCCGTTATGCACTACATAAAGTATTTTTTATCGCTATAATCTTATCTTTAATTTCGTTTTATGTACGTGATTTTCTAGGACAATTTAACCTTGCGTATTTATCAATCCTGGCATCAGAAATCGTGTTAATCATGCTGTTCTTCAGACTTCCTATTATTTTTTCTTTCTTTATGTGCATTATTGCTAACATTGCAACAGCAACTTTCGAAGGTCTCGTCGCCGCGATAGGAATTCAAATGAATCTAACGTCTGAGCAATTAATACAAACCAATCTATATAAGTTGAACTAAAGACCTTAGAAATCTATGGTAAGGAAATTCATACCTACTTGTCGAATAAGTAATGAAACATGAACAGACAGGCAGGGAATGAAGATGGAAAACGCACAAAAATTAGAAGAAGTTAAGCAAGCGATGAAAAAAGCAAAAGATCGCCGCATGTACGAGCGTTATCAGGCGCTATATTTATATTTGCAAGGTACCCGGGCGGAAGCGATTGCGCCTATTTTAAACCGAAGCGTTCAAACGGTAAAAGGCTATATTCAAGCTTATCAAACAGGTGGTCTTTCCGCTTTGAAAATGAATCATTCACCAGGAGCACCTGTTCGCTTAACGAAAGA